>NZ_JBICMM010000012.1:0-615443 GCF_043106425.1 Pseudomonas sp. FYR_2 | reverse complement strand
TTGAATTTCAAGGAGTTTTTCGTTCCGATGTCGCTGGAAGTGGGGCGCATTATAAGGGGATTCGAAAGCGCGTCAACCCTTAATTTCAAGAAACCTTAACATCGCTGAAAAGCAAAGCGGGGCGGCCTGGCGGCCACCCCGCTTTTCAATAGCATCACGCGCCTCTAGAGCACGCCTGCATCGCGCAAACGTTGCACCTCACCCGCTTCCAGCCCCAATACCTCCTCAAGCACCACCTCAGTGTGCTCACCCAGCAGGGGAGGAGCCCGTCGATACTCCACTGGCGTCTCCGACAACCTTATAGGGCTGGCCACCTGCGGCACGCTACCCGCCAGCGGATGCGCAATGCTCACCGCAAGCCCCCGCGCCAGCACCTGGGGATCCTGGAACATCTGCGCCAGATCATTGATAGGCCCGCACGGCACGCCGGCAGCCTCCAACTGGCTAACCCATTCGGCTGTTGTCTTGAATACCGTGGCCTGGCGGATCAGTGGAATCAGCTCAGCCCGGTTGGCCACCCGCTGCTTGTTGGTCACGAAGCGTGGATCGTCCGCCCATTGCGGCTGCCCAGCCACCTCTGCAAACTTGCGAAACTGGCCATCGTTGCCCACGGTAAGAATGAAGTCGCCATCCGCCGTTGGGAAATCCTGGTAAGGCACGATATTAGGATGCGCATTGCCCAAGCGGCGAGGCGGGTTACCCGTCGTCAGGTAATTCATGGCCTGGTTCGCCAGGCAGGCCACCTGTACATCGAGCAGCGCCATGTCGACATGCTGCCCCACCCCGGCCTGATCCCGGTGGGCGAGGGCAGCGAGCATCGCCACCGTGGAATACAGCCCGGTAAGGATGTCGGTAAGCGCCACACCCACCTTGACCGGCCCTGCACCTTCCTCGCCCTCCGGGCGGCCGGTCAGGCTCATCAGCCCGCCCAGCCCCTGGATCATGAAATCGTAACCCGCACGCTTGGCGTAGGGCCCGGTCTGGCCAAACCCCGTGATGGAGCAATAGATAAGCTGTGGATTAACCGCCTTCAGGCTCTGGTAGTCCAAACCATAAGCAGCCAGACCGCCCACCTTGAAGTTCTCGATGACGATATCGGACTTGGCTGCCAGCTCACGCACCAGGCGCTGCCCCTCAGGCTGGGTGAAGTCGATGGTCACCGAGCGCTTGTTGCGGTTAGCCGACAGGTAATAAGCCGCCTCGCTGGTATTGTCACCCGCAGCATCCCTCAGGAAGGGCGGGCCCCACGCGCGCGTATCGTCACCACTGCCTGGACGCTCGACCTTGATCACGTCAGCGCCCAGGTCAGCGAGAATCTGGCCAGACCAAGGGCCGGCCAACACGCGCGAAAGGTCCAGCACCCGCAGATGTGATAGCGCGCCCATGGGCTGGCTCCTTATTAATAGAAGGCCTGGATACCGGTTTGCGCACGCCCCAGGATCAATGCATGCACATCGTGCGTGCCTTCGTAGGTGTTGACCACCTCCAGGTTGACCAAATGACGGGCCACGCCGAACTCGTCGGAGATGCCATTACCACCCAGCATGTCACGCGCCATGCGGGCAATATCCAGCGCCTTGCCGCAGGAGTTGCGCTTCATGATCGAAGTGATCTCCACCGCAGCCGTCCCTTCGTCCTTCATGCGCCCCAAGCGCAGGCAGCCCTGCAGTGCCAGGGTGATTTCGGTCTGCATGTCGGCCAGCTTCTTCTGGATCAGCTGATTGGCAGCCAGCGGGCGACCGAATTGCTGGCGATCCAGCGTGTACTGACGCGCAGTGTGCCAGCAGGCTTCCGCAGCACCCAGCGCCCCCCAGGAGATGCCATAACGGGCTGAGTTCAGGCAGGTGAACGGACCTTTAAGGCCGCGCACATCCGGGAAGATGTTCTCTTCGGGCACGAACACATTGTCCATGACGATTTCACCGGTGATCGAGGCGCGCAGGCCAACCTTGCCATGGATAGCCGGCGCACTCAGGCCTTCCCAGCCCTTTTCCAGCACAAAGCCGCGGATATCACCGGCATCGTCCTTGGCCCAGACCACAAACACATCAGCGATCGGGCTGTTGGTGATCCACATCTTGCTGCCGGTCAGCCGATAGCCGCCATCGACCTTCCTGGCGCGGGTAATCATCGACCCTGGGTCAGAGCCGTGGTTAGGCTCAGTCAGGCCGAAACAACCGATCCACTCACCACTGGCCAGCTTGGGCAGGTATTTCTGCTTTTGTGCTTCGGTACCGAACTCATTGATCGGGACCATGACCAGCGACGACTGCACACTCATCATCGAGCGGTAGCCCGAGTCGATACGCTCCACTTCACGCGCAATCAGGCCATAGCACACGTAGTTCAGGCCGCTGCCACCATACTGCTCCGGGATGGTGGCCCCCAGCAGGCCGACTTCACCCATCTCGCGGAAGATCGCCGGGTCAGTCTGCTCGTGGCGGAACGCTTCAAGTACACGAGGGGCCAGCTTGTCCTGGGCGAACTGATAAGCGCTGTCACGCACCATGCGCTCTTCTTCAGTGAGCTGCTGATCCAGCAGCAGCGGGTCGATCCAGTTGAAGCTTGCTTTACCGGCCATGAGCGAAATCCTCGAAATAGGGGGCAGTTTCTTGTGCCTTTGAGCCTAGGCCTGATCGGCCGCCGGGACAAACGAGGATTGCGCACCAATTAGTGATAGTTTGTCACTTCGTAAATCGGCAAAACGCCATATTGACAGCCTTACAAGTGAGGTTGACGTACATGCGCCGCAAGATCCCCAGTACCGCTGCCCTGGTTTGCTTCGAGGCGGCAGCACGCAACGAGAGCTTTACCAAGGCCGCCCAGGAACTGGCCCTGACCCAGGGCGCCGTTTGTCGCCAAGTTGGCGGCCTGGAGGCCTTTCTCAATGTGGAACTGTTCCGCCGCTCGCGCCGCGGCGTGAAGCTGACCGAAGCCGGCCTTTCCTACAGCCGTCAGGTTGCCGCCCAACTGGACGCCGTGGAGCGCGATACCTTGTCTGTGATGGGCCAGCAGGGGGCCAGCGTAATCGAACTGGCGGTGGTGCCTACATTCGGCACTCAATGGCTGCTTCCGCGCCTCAAGGACTTCCAGCAACGCCAACCGGAGGTCACGGTCAACCTCACCAACCGAACCCGGCCATTCCTGTTCGCCGACACTTCGTTCGATGCCGCGATCTATTTCGGTGATGCCGACTGGTCCGGCACCCAGTCTCACCGGCTGATGGGGGAAAACCCGGTCCCCGTCTGCAGCCCGGCATTGCTGGCCGGGCAGGGCATGCTTGAAGCACAGCGCGTCGCCCAACTACCCCTGTTGCAGCAAAGCACGCGCCCCTATGCCTGGCGGCAATGGTTCGGCAGCTTGGGGATGAATGTGGAGCGCGACATGACAGGCCCGCGTTATGAACTATTCTCGATGCTCGCCCAGGCGGCCATCCATGAAATGGGGATCGCGCTGATTCCGCCGTTCCTGATCCAGCGCGAACTGGAGGAGGGTAGGCTGGTGGTCGCTAACAGGCATGCCCTCGATAGCGACAAGGCCTACTATCTGATGATTCCTGAGCGCAAGGTGGAGTCGGCATCACTACGCGCCTTCCGGGACTGGCTGGTAAGCCAGGCCCACGCCTACACCGCAAGAAAATGAGCAATGCGACAAGTTGACCCTGTAGTCAATTATTTTAAACACCTACAGATGTATGTATTTGTCGCATATGCGTAAACTGTTATGCAAGCCAGAAAATACCCTTTAACCCTGCTAAGCACGCGGGCTTGCGGGTTATTTTGCGACACTTACCGTGCCGTAAGCGAAATGACCGAAAAATTTTTGTTTTTTTCTCCTAATCTGCCAATAGCCCATGTTTGACGGGCTACAGCCTTATTACTGCGACAAGCGGTCACAGGGTGACTTGTAGTTTTAACTTCGTTTCGCTCCAGAACCGGTTGAAGGCCCCTTGGTTCGTCTGCAAAATGCTTCGCCCGCCCGGGAACTGGCGGATCGGCGCTCCACAGCCGCCCCAGCGCACCATCCGAAGTGTGCTGGCTTTTACAAAGACAAAAGGTCACCGCAGGAGAAAAGTCGTGCACATAGGTGTTCCTCTCGAGACGCAGACCGGTGAGACAAGGGTCGCTGCGACCCCGGAAACCATCAAGAAACTGATTGGCCAGGGCCATCAGGTCACCGTCCAACGGGGGGCAGGGCTTAACGCCGCCATTCCGGACAGTGCCTATGAGGCCGTGGGTGCTTCCATGGGGAATGCCGCCGACGCCTACGGCGCCCAATTGGTACTCAAAGTGGTCGCCCCCAACGACCAGGAACTGGCCCTGATCAACAGTGGCAGCCTTCTGGTGGGCATGCTCAACCCCTTCAACAGCGAACTCATCGGCAAAATGGCCGAACGCGGCATTACCGCCTTCGCCCTGGAAGCCGCACCGCGTACATCGCGGGCGCAAAGCCTGGACGTGCTGTCGTCGCAAGCCAACATCGCCGGTTACAAGGCTGTGTTACTGGCGGCCCATCACTACCCGCGCTTCATGCCCATGCTGATGACCGCTGCCGGTACCGTTAAGGCCGCGCGCGTGTTGATTCTGGGTGCGGGCGTTGCCGGCCTGCAGGCCATTGCCACGGCCAAGCGCCTGGGCGCAGTGATCGAAGCGTCCGACGTACGCCCGGCGGTGAAAGAGCAGATCGAGTCGCTGGGCGCCAAGTTCATCGACGTGCCCTACGAGACCGATGAGGAGCGCGAATGCGCCGAAGGGGTGGGTGGTTACGCCCGCCCGATGCCGGCCAGCTGGATGCAACGCCAGGCCCAGGCCGTGCATGAGCGCGCGAAGCAGGCGGATATCGTCATCACCACCGCACTAATCCCCGGCCGCAAGGCGCCGACCTTGCTCAGCGCCGAAACCGTCGCGCAGATGAAGCCCGGCTCGGTGGTCATCGACCTCGCTGCTGCCCAGGGCGGCAACTGTCCGCTGACGGTTGCTGACCAAGTGGTGCAGGAAAACGGCGTGACCATTGTCGGCCCGACCAACCTGCCAGCCCAGGTGGGTGCCGATGCCTCGGCGCTGTATGCACGCAACCTGCTGGACTTCATGAAGCTGCTGTTCGACAAGGACGGCGCACTGGTCATCAACCTCGAAGACGACATCGTCGCGGCCTGCCTCATGTGCCGCGATGGCCAGGTCGTCCGCAAGAACGGCTAAGGAGCACGACAATGGAAGATATGCTGATTTCCCACGGCATCTACAACCTGATCATCTTCGTGCTGGCCATCTATGTGGGCTACCACGTGGTCTGGAACGTCACCCCGGCACTGCACACCCCATTAATGGCGGTCACCAACGCCATCTCGGCAATCGTTATCGTCGGCGCCATGCTGGCCGCGGCCCTGACCGTTACCCCGGCAGGCAAGCTGATGGGCACCCTGGCCGTGGCCCTGGCTGCGGTCAACGTGTTCGGTGGCTTCCTGGTCACCCGCCGCATGCTTGAGATGTTCAAGAAGAAAGCCAAGAACGAGGGGCAGAAGTAAGCATGAGCATGAATCTGGTAACACTTCTGTACCTGGTTGCGTCGATCTGCTTCATCCAGGCGCTCAAGGGCCTGTCGCACCCGACCACTTCGCGGCGCGGCAACCTGTTCGGCATGATCGGCATGGGGATCGCCATCCTCACAACCGTCGGCCTTATCTATAAGCTGGGGGCAGAGCTTGCTACTGCCGGCATCGGCTACGTAATCGTCGGCCTGCTGGTTGGTGGTACCGCCGGTTCGATCATGGCCAAGCGCGTCGAAATGACCAAGATGCCGGAGCTGGTCGCCTTCATGCACAGCATGATCGGCCTGGCTGCGGTGTTCATTGCCATCGCCGCCGTGTTGGAGCCGCAGTCGATGGGCATCGTTGCCGCCATCAGCGACCCTATCCCTACCGGCAACCGCCTGGAGCTGTTCCTGGGTGCTGCAATCGGTGCCATTACCTTCTCCGGTTCGGTAATCGCCTTTGGCAAACTGTCGGGCAAGTACAAGTTCCGCCTGTTCCAGGGCGCACCGGTACAGTTCGCCGGCCAGCATAAGCTGAACCTGATCCTCGGCCTGACCACCATTGCCCTGGGCCTGCTGTTCACCTTCACCGGCCACTACAGTGCCTTCACCCTGATGCTGGTTCTGGCCTTCATCATGGGTGTGCTGATCATTATTCCGATCGGTGGCGCCGACATGCCGGTGGTGGTGTCGATGCTCAACAGCTACTCGGGCTGGGCTGCGGCCGGCATCGGTTTCTCGCTGAACAACTCGATGCTGATCATTGCAGGTTCGCTGGTCGGTTCGTCCGGTGCCATCCTTTCGTACATCATGTGCAAGGCGATGAACCGTTCGTTCTTCAACGTCATCCTTGGCGGCTTCGGCGGGGACACCGATACGGGTGCGGCGCAAGGCTCCAAAGAGCAGCGCCCGGTGAAGTCCGGCTCGGCCGACGACGCCACTTTCCTGCTCAGCAACGCCGACAGCGTGATCATCGTGCCGGGTTACGGCCTGGCGGTGGCCCGTGCCCAGCACGCGCTGAAGGAGCTGACCGAAAAGCTGACCCACAACGGCGTAACCGTGAAGTACGCGATCCACCCAGTGGCAGGCCGCATGCCCGGGCACATGAACGTACTGCTGGCCGAGGCCGAAGTACCTTACGACCAAGTGTTCGAAATGGAAGACATCAACGCCGAGTTCGGTCAGGCCGACGTGGTGTTGGTGCTGGGTGCCAACGACGTGGTCAACCCGGCGGCGAAGAACGATCCGAAATCGCCCATTGCCGGCATGCCGATCCTCGAAGCCTTCAAGGCCAAGACCATCATCGTCAACAAACGCTCCATGGCCAGCGGCTACGCCGGCCTGGACAACGAACTGTTCTACCTGGACAAGACCATGATGGTGTTCGGTGACGCCAAGAAAGTGATCGAAGACATGGTCAAGGCGGTGGACTGATACCCACGGCTGAAAACCAGCTGATATAAAGGAAGCCCCGGTCAGAATCTGCCGGGGCTTTTCTTTTATTGATCCGGATCAACGGCTCTACTTCAAGCCTTCTCATACGACCATGGTCGTGGGACGGCAATGGGCGAAATCTCTAGACTGCGCTGCAGTAGTTTCAGTAGCCCGAGATAACAATCCATGTACCGTGATCGTATCCGCTTGTCCTCCCTGCACAGCAAGGTAATGAGTGCGGCTGATGCCGCTGGTCTGATCGAGGACGGCATGACCGTCGGCATGAGCGGTTTCACCCGCGCCGGCGAAGCCAAAGCCGTACCGCATGCACTGGCCGAACGTGCCAAGCAGTCGCCACTGAAAATCAGCCTGATGACCGGCGCCAGCCTGGGCAACGACCTGGACAAGCAACTGACCGAGGCCGGCGTGCTGGCTCGCCGCATGCCATTCCAGGTCGACAGCACCCTGCGCAAGGCCATCAACGACGGCCAGGTGATGTTCATCGACCAGCACCTGTCGGAAACCGTCGAGCAACTGCGCAACCAGCAGCTGAAACTGCCGGACATCGCCGTCATCGAAGCCGTGGCCATTACCGAGCAAGGCCACATCGTGCCAACCACATCGGTAGGCAACTCGGCCAGCTTCGCGATCTTCGCCAAGCAGGTGATTGTCGAGATCAACCTCTCGCACAACCCCAACCTGGAAGGCCTGCACGACATCTATATCCCGACCTACCGCCCGACCCGCACGCCAATCCCGCTGGTCAAGGTCGACGACCGTATCGGCAGCACCGCCATCCCGATCGACCCGGCCAAGATCGTCGGCATCGTCATCAGCGACCAGCCGGACTCCCCATCCACCGTGCTGCCGCCGGATGACGAAACCCAGGGCATTGCCGACCACCTGATCAACTTCCTCAAAAAAGAAGTTGAAGCTGGCCGCATGACCAACAAGCTCGGCCCGCTGCAGGCCGGTATCGGCAGCATTGCCAACGCCGTAATGTGCGGCCTGATCGAATCGCCGTTCGAAGACCTGACCATGTACTCCGAAGTACTGCAGGACTCCACCTTCGACCTGATCGATGCCGGCAAACTGAGCTTCGCTTCGGGCAGCTCGATCACCTTGTCCACTCGCCGTAATGCCGACGTATTCGGCAACTTGGAGCGCTACAAGGACAAGCTGGTGCTGCGCCCGCAAGAAATCTCCAACCACCCGGAAGTGGTGCGTCGCTTGGGCATCATCGGTATCAACACCGCACTGGAGTTCGATATCTACGGCAACGTCAACTCCACCCACGTGTGCGGCACCAAAATGATGAACGGGATTGGTGGCTCGGGTGACTTCGCCCGTAACGCCCACCTGGCTGTGTTCGTCACCAAGTCGATTGCCAAAGGCGGCGCGATTTCCAGCGTGGTGCCGATGGTCAGCCATGTCGACCACACCGAGCACGACGTGGACATCCTGGTCACCGAGCAGGGCCTGGCCGACCTGCGTGGCTTGGCACCACGTGAGCGGGCACGGGCGATCATCGACAACTGTGTGCACCCAGACTACCGCGCTGCGCTGAACGATTACTTCGATCGTGCCTGCCAGCGTGGCGGCCATACCCCGCACATTTTGCGTGAAGCGCTGAGCTGGCACGAAAACCTGGAAGAAACCGGGCGCATGCTGGCGAGCTGATCAATTCGTGATCCGGAACAGCGTGTGCTGTTCCGGTCACGCTCCCTGTAGGAGCGGCTCTAGCCGCGAATACCGGCACAGCCGGTGCCATCCTGCTTGTCGCCTGATTCGCGGGCAAGCCCGCTGCCGCAACACTCTCACAATCATCATTAAAAACTGTTCTACTGTACTGGTATTTCTGCCAGTCCCTTCCTCGTGAAATCATCCTGTCAGCCAAAAATGCACCAATACCGTGCAGACCAGTACAGTTGCGCTTGTTTCGGGTGCAACAGTAGGGTTACACAGTTAACTGAGCCATCGTCTTTCAACTGAACTGTATCTACTGTTATGGACGACAGAGGAGGATCATTGGCATCAGTTAAATCACTACCTAATCCCGCCATAAGCGGAAGGATGAAGCATCATGGAACGTACCCTCAGTTCCGGTCTGGTTTTTGAAAGCAACGCCCAGCAATCCAACGCCTCGCTGCCGCTGCGCGCACTGTCTACCCTGCTGCTGTGGCAGCGCCGTATGGCTAGCCGCCGTCAACTGGCTCGCCTGGACGCCCGTCTGCTGGCCGACGCTGGTATCAGCGAGTCGCAACGTTACGAAGAGCTGAGCAAGCCTTTCTGGCGCTAAGCACCGGCTTGCCGGCTTCGGCCGGCACCGCGAATTCCCAAAACCCGTTGCAGGTAACTGCAACGGGTTTTTTGCATCCAGGCCGCATGCTAGAGCTTCTCTCAAACGAACAGGTACAGTTTTGATAATCCAAAAAACATATAGGTACAGTTTGTTGGCGCGCTTTTCATTAACATCCGGAAACACCGGCGCGTGATACGCTTGGCTTCACAGTCTGGTAGAACCCACTGTTAAAGTACCGTGACGAGCTGTGCGAGCGTCCGATAAGCAGAACCACCCGACCCTAGTCCAGGAGTCCACGATCATGTCCCGTAAATACCTGATTGGCGCCGCCCTGATGCTGAGCCTGGCCGGCACCGCAAACGCCACCAGCTTCGTTGTCACCACCGACGCCGTCGTTGGCGCGGTAGCCGCGTCCACCGATGCAACTTCCGATATTTCCTCCTCGTTCAAAGACGACAAGATCGTCAAGGCCGCCCGCGACGATGCCGCTGCCTTTGTTGGCAGCCATGGCGACATCCGCGGTGCCAAACTGGAAAGCGCCTTCTTGCACATCCGCTCGCAAGCACCCGCGTTGCAGGCCAGCGATGCCCAACTGGCCCAGGCCATCCTGGCTCTCTGACGCCAGCTGAGCCCTCTGGCTGTGCTGGTCACTACCAGCACAGTCATCCAGCCTTTGCGCCCCATCTTTCCAGCTGTTGTAGAGCCCATGCGTTATCTGTTGCCGCTGCTGTTTTCCGTTGCAGGCATGGCCAGCGCCCATGCCATGGATACCACCACGCAAAGCCTGGTCATTACCGGCTATGTCACCAGCCAGGTCACCACTGCACCCTTCGATCGCAAACTGGTCCGCCAGGCGCGCGACGATGCAGCGGCCTTCGTGGCCAGCGACGGCCAGATCCGCGGTGTGCGGCTGGAAGCTGCGCTGGAATCATTACGCCACAATTGTGCACGGCACGCCGTCGGCGATCTGGAACTGGCGCAGGCAATTCTCGTCCAATAACTACATCTGACTCCCTGTATTTTTCGGAGATGCTCCATGCGTAAACCGCTGATTGCCGCTACCCTCGGCATGCTGCTGCTGGCCGACCTGGCCCAGGCACAGACCCTGGTGGCCACCAGCAATATCATCGTGCGTGCCTTTGGCCGCTCGATCGACTTCACCTCGGACACCACCACCTCGATTCGCGACTCCAAAGTGGTGCGCGAAGCCCATGACGACGCTGCCAGCTTCGTCGCCAGCAACGGTGACATTCGCGGCGCCCAGCTTGAGGCGGCCTTCAACACCTTGCGCGAGCGCGTGCCAGAAGCGCGTGGCGCCAGCGACCAGGTACTGGCCGAAGCCATCCTCGCACTGTGAAACGCGTGCGTGCCTGGCTGCTCGGCTGCGCCCTGACGCTGCCCGGCACGCCCGTATTGGCCGACCTGCAGCTTCAGCTGCAGGCAACCGGCCTGGACCCGCAGCAAACCCAAGCCACCCAGGCCCTGCTCGATGAGGCCTTGGGCAAGCTGCCTCCCCGATTCAAGCAGCAGCTGGACCGCCGCGTGCGGGTCAGCTGGAGCGACAGCATGCCGGCGGATGCCTACGGCCAGGCATCGCTGGTGTCCACCCTTGAGCTCAATCGACGCCTGCTGCCCGGACTCACCGACGGCAGTGCTGCTACCGAACGCACCCACCGCCCCCATGGCACAGCGCGCGAAGAATTGCTGGCCACCGTGCTGCACGAGCTTACCCATATCTACGACCGTGCCCGCCTGTGGCCCACTGCCGAGCATTCGCTGATTGCCCGCTGCAAGCGCCAGCAAGGCACGCTGGGCAAAATCGGCCTGCCCGAAGCGTGCCGGGGCCAGGCCGAGCGCCGCTTCACCCTTAGCGACGACCCGCGCTTGCTCGACCTGGCGGGTTGGCAACAGTACGTAGGCCGTCGTGGCGAGCGCGAGCAGCACAATGGTCAGTTCGTGCGCAGCCCAGACAGTTATGAGCTGAGCAGCCCCAAGGAGTTTATCGCGGTCAACATGGAGTACTTCCTCCTCGACCCGAGCTACGGTTGCCGCCGCCCGGCGCTGAACCAGTACCTGCGCGAGCACTTCGGCTGGGCACCGCAACAGGACACCTGCGCCAAGGGCCTGCCGTTCATCAATGCCGGCAGCGACTTTGCCCGCCAGCCGCTGGGTGAAATCGACCCTGAGCGGGTCTATGAAGTGGACTACCTGCTGGCTGAAGCCAACCAGAACCTGGTCAGCCGCTGGGGCCACAGCATGCTGCGCCTGGTGATCTGCAAGCCGGGCCGCCCGCGCGGGCCGGACTGCCGCCTGGACCTCGACCAGAGCCTGGTGCTGTCGTACCGCGCCTTCGTCAACGATGTACAGCTGTCCAGCTGGGACGGCCTGGTCGGCAACTACCCCTCGCGGCTATTCGTGTTGCCGCTGGGCCAGGTAATCGACGAATACACCAAGACCGAGTTGCGCAGCCTTGCCTCAGTACCGTTGAAGCTCAGCCGCAACGAAATCGAGGAGCTGGTACGCCAGGCCGCCGAAATGCACTGGAGCTATGACGGCAACTACTGGTTCCTGTCCAACAACTGTGCCGTGGAGTCTTTGAAATTGCTGCGCAGCGGTACCGCCAACCCACGCCTCAACGACCTCGACAGCATCATGCCCAACGGCTTGCTGGCGGTGCTCAAGGGCAGGGGACTGGCAGACACCAGCGTGCTGGATGACCCGCGTGAGGCGCTGCGCCTGGGCTACCGGTTCGATTCCTATCGCGACCGCTACCAGGCCATGTTCGAGGTGCTGCGCAAACAGCTGCCGATCAAGCAGGCCCTGGTCGAAGACTGGCTGGCACTGGATGCCGAGCAGCGCCGCCCATGGTTTGCCAAAGCCGACCTGCGCACCAGCGCCGCGTTACTGCTGCTCGAACAGGCCAGCTTGCGCCGGCAACTGCTGCTGGCCCAGGACGAGGTCAAGCAGCGCTACCTGAATGCCGCTGCCTTGAAAGATGGCAGCGTCAGCAAGGCCGATGCGACCCTCAAGCAGATGCTCGCCAACAGCGGCTTTCTCAGCCGCCCGGCAGAACTGCTCGATGCCAAGGGCTACGGGCTGCCGCAGCCCGAGGAGCGCAAGCACCTTGAGCAGGTGAGCAGCGAACGCCAGGCACAGTTGTTGCGTTTGAGCACCAGCCTGGACAAAGAGGTGAGGGCGCTGCTGGAGCCGTCGCGAGCCAAGGAAATTGCGGCTGTCGAGGCCAACGTGAAGCAGATTGGCGAACATTTGCGGGCACTGCACAAGGCTGCGGGTGGCCTGCAGTTGTAAGTGTTGTCTCTACGGGCCTCTTCGCGGGCAAGCCCGCGAAGAGGCCCGCACAGGCTACACAAGGCCTAGAGATTTTCCTCTGCCTCCGAAGGCAAATCCTCATCCAGATGCAACCAAGGCAACCGGCTACCCACCCAGATATGCCGGTTGGCCCTGACCCGCTCCGGGTGATCCAGCGTCGCCACCGTCACATCGACCGTTTCCGGGCTATGGGTAGTCATCAGCGCCACATGCGCCCCGCACTGCCCACAGAAGTACCGGCTGCAACTGGCCGGCGCCACATAGCAGCTCGGCTCACCCGCCAACCACTGAAACCCGGAGCGGGGCAGGGTGAGCCAGGTCACTACCAACCCTCCGCTTACCCGCCGGCAAATCGAACAATGGCAGTGGGCGATGTCTGTCAGGTCACCCACCAGCCGGTAACGCAAGGCGCCACAATGGCAGCCCCCTTCGCTTACATACTGCATCACCTACCTCTCGTCGCCTTTGCTTCGGCGAAAGCTGGCTGAAAGCTTGCGCTCATAGGATAGCCCCCACTACCGGCACAAGACCGGTCAGCCAGGGCACCCGGTAATTGCCGAGCCCGGCCCAATCAACAACAACAATGGTGATTCTGATGTATTCCTGTGCCCGCCTTTCTGTAGCTCCCCTCCGCATGCTCCCTGCGCAGCGCCCGACGCGCTGATCCGCCCGAATCGACATTCCTTTCGCCGCGCCACGCCTGGAGTATTGCCATGCTGACCTTCCTCGGCTTTGCCATGGTCATCACCTTCATGTACCTGATCATGACCAAGCGCCTGTCGGCCTTGATCGCGCTGATTCTGGTACCGATCCTGTTCGCCGTGTTCGGCGGTTTCTCCGCCAAGATCGGCCCCATGATGCTCGAAGGCATCAGCAAGCTCGCGCCAACCGGTGTGATGCTGATGTTCGCCATCCTCTATTTCGCCTTGATGATCGACTCCGGCCTGTTCGACCCGGCCGTACGCAAGATCCTCAAACTGGTCAAGGGCGACCCGCTCAAAGTTTCTGTCGGTACCGCCGTGCTGGCCCTGGTGGTCTCGCTCGACGGTGATGGCGCCACCACCTACATGATCTGCTGCGCCGCCATGCTGCCGATGTACAGCCGCCTGGGTATGAGCCCGCGGATCATGGCCGGCCTGATCATCCTGGCCGGTGGGGTGATGAACATGACCCCGTGGGGTGGCCCGACCGCCCGCGCCGCCAGTGCCCTGCACGTAGACCCGTCGGACATTTTCGTACCGATGATCCCGGCCATGCTGTTCGGCGTGCTGGCAATTCTGGCCATCGCCTACATGTACGGTAAACGTGAACGTGCCCGCCTGGGTGAACTGCACCTGCCAACTGACGACATCGACCACAGCGAAATCACCGTTTCGCAGTACCCTGACGCGCGCCGGCCCAAGCTGCTGTACTTCAACGGTGCCCTGACTGCTGCCCTGATGGTCGCACTGATTGCCGGTGTGCTGCCGCTGCCCGTGCTGTTCATGATTGCCTTCAGCATCGCGATGATCGTCAACTACCCGTGCCTGCAGCAGCAAAAGGATCGCATCGCCGCCCACGCTGGCAGCGTGCTGGCCGTGACCGGGCTGATCTTCGCCGCCGGTATCTTTACTGGCATCCTGTCGGGTACCGGCATGGTGGATGCCATGTCCAAGAGCCTGCTGGCCGTCATCCCGGAAGCACTGGGCCCTTACCTGGCGGTGATCACCGCGATCGTGAGCATGCCGTTCACCTTCTTCATGTCCAACGACGCGTTCTACTATGGCGTGCTGCCGGTACTGGCCGAAGCCGCCAGCCACTACGGCATCACCCCGGTGGAAATGGCCCGTGCATCGATCGTCGGGCAACCGGTACACCTGCTTAGCCCCTTGGTGCCGTCGACCTACCTGCTGGTGGCCCTGGCCGGCATCGAGTTTGGCGATCATCAGCGCTTCACGCTCAAGTGGGCAGTGCTGGTATGCCTGTGCATAATGTTCGCCGCGCTGCTGATGGGCATTTTCCCGCTGTTCAGTAGTCTTTAATAAACACGTATTAGTCTGACGCGACGCGCCTCGACAGGGGCGCGTCGCCTTTATCGTTCGAAGGAAAACACATGGAATGGCTGACCAGCCCGGAAATCTGGGTTGCCTTTTTCACCCTTACCGCGCTTGAGATCGTCCTCGGTATCGACAACATCATCATGATCTCGATTCTGGTCAGCCGCATGCCCAAGCACATGCAGCCGCGCACCCGGATCTTCGGCCTGGCCCTGGCCATGGTCACCCGTATCATGCTGCTGCTATCGATTACCTGGGTCATGCGCCTTACCGCCGACCTGTTCGTGGTATTCGGCCAAGGCATCTCCGGACGTGACCTGATTCTGTTCTTCGGTGGCCTGTTCCTGCTGTGGAAAAGCTCGCAAGAGATCTACCACGGCCTGGAAGGCGAGGACGAAAACGCCGAGGAGCCGAAAGGTGCGGGCGGCAAATTCTTCTACACCATCATCCAGATCGCCATCATCGACATCGTGTTCTCGCTGGACTCGGTCATTACTGCGGTGGGTATGGTTTCCCACGTACCGGTGATGATTGCCGCCATCGTCGTTGCCGTGCTGGTGATGATGTTGTGCGCCGGCGCCATCAGCGATTTCATCGACAAGCACCCGTCGCTGAAGATGCTCGCGCTGTCATTCCTGATCGTGGTCGGTACCGTGCTGATCGCCGAAGCATTCGACGTGCATGTGCCAAAGGGCTACGTCTACTTCGCCATGGCCTTCTCGCTGGCGGTGGAGGCCATCAACATCCGCATGCGCACCGCCCTGGCCCGCAAGGAAGGCAAAGAGCATGACCCGGTGAAACTGCGCAAGGACATTCCGGGTCAATAAGACCAGGAAGCGCAAAACACAAAGGGCCCTTCGCAGGGCCCTTTTTCATGTCTGATCGGTTTCAAACACATGACAGCCATGCGAAGCTGGCGACAGCTGCGCAAAACAACTAAAGCTTTGAGTGAGCACCGAAAATTCTTCAAACGCTCACGTTTCTTTTCTTGGCCTACTGGGCCAGTGCAACAGGGGGCTTTCGCCATGCTGACCCTGCTCAACCTACTCTCGGCCGTGACGCTTCTGGTCTGGGGCACCCACATCGTACGTACCGGCATTCTGCGCGTGTTCGGCTCAAACCTGCGGCGCATCATCAGCCAGAACATGGACAAGCGCCCGCTGGCGTTCATTGCCGGCATACTGGTCACGGCCATGGTGCAGAGCAGTAACGCCACGGCCATGTTGGTCACGTCCTTCGTCGGCCAGGGCCTGATGGCCATGACCCCGGCCCTGGCGATCATGCTGGGTGCCGATGTGGGTACCGCGCTGATGGCCCGGGTACTCACTTTCGACCTGTCCTGGCTATCACCCTTGCTGATATTCCTGGGTGTGATCTTCTTCCTCTCGCGCAAGCAGACACGGGCTGGCCAGCTGGGCCGTGTCGGTATTGGGCTTGGCCTGATCATCCTGGCACTGGAGCTGATCGTGCAGGCAGCTGCGCCAATCACTCACGCCCAAGGCGTTAAAGTGCTGTTTGCTTCGCTGACCGGCGACATCATGCTCGACGCCCTGGTCGGCGCCATGTTCGCCATGATTTCCTATTCCAGCCTCGCCGCCGTGCTGCTTACCGCAACATTGGCCGGTGCCGAGGTCATCAGCCTGCCAGTGGCCATCGGCCTGGTGGTCGGTGCCAACATCGGTAGCGGGTTGCTGGCCTTTATCAGCACCAGCATGCAGAACGCTGCCGGGCGCCGCGTGGCGTTGGGCAGCTTGCTCTACAAGCTGATCGGCCTGCTGCTGATCATCCCTGTGCTGCACCCCTTGGTGGAGTGGATGGACTCGCTCAGCTTCAGCCCGCAAGAGCTGGTCATCGGCTTCCATCTGCTCTACAACACCCTGCGCTGCCTGCTCATGCTGCCCACGGTCAAACTGATGGGCCGGCTGTGCAACAGCCTGCTGCCCGAGCGGGAAAACGGCAACGGCCAGATCCGCCCGCGCCACCTCGACGCCTCGGCGCTGGAAACACCCAGCCTGGCGCTTGCCAACGCTGCCCGCGAAACCCTGCGCCTAGGCGATATCGTCGACAGCCTGCTTGAAGCCATGCTGGGTGCCCTGCGCGGCACCCAGACCGCCTTGCCACAGCAGGTTCGCGCCCTGGGTGAAGATGCCGAGGCCCTTTATAGCGCCATCAAGCTCTACCTTGCGCAGATGTCGCGCGAAGACCTCAGCGAGCAGGACAACCGTCGCTGGGCCGAGATCATCGAGCTGGCCATCAACCTCAAGCTCGCCTGCGACCTCATCGAGCGCATGTTGCGCAAGGTCCAGCAGCAGAAAACCAGCCAGCGCCGGGAGTTTTCCCAGGTGGGGCTGGAAGAACTGACCGGGCTGCAAGAGCAATTGTTAGCCAACCTGCGCCTTGGCCTGTCGGTATTCCTTAGCGCCGACCCGGAAAGCGCCCGTTTGCTACTCAAGGAAAAACGCCGTTTTCGCGCCCAGGAACGGCGCCTGGCGCATGCCCACGTCAGCCGCTTGCAGCGTAAGGTGGTGCAAAGCATCGAAACCAGTTCGCTACACTTGGAGCTGATCGCCGACATGAAGCGGTTGAACTCTTTGTTCTGCAGCAGTGCCTATGTGGTACTGGGCGGCTCCGACACCGGCGGGCTGATGCTCGACAGCGTGCCGGACGAAGCCCGTCTGCCGTGAATGCCTACCTGAGGACCGAAGCTCGCCCATGCGTTGCCTGATGTTCGTTTGCCTGCTGATCTGCAGCCTGCCCTCATTGGCCCTCGACCGCTCGCGGGTTGAGGGCTACCTGCTGCCCAACGGCCTGCAGGTCATTCTGAAAAACGGCTACGAACGCGACCATGTGGCGATTCGCCTGGTGGTCGGGGTGGGCCTGGACGACTTCAATTGCGAACAGAAAGAGCTGCCGCATCTGCTTGAGCACCTGCTGTTCAGCGGCATCGACGAAACCGGCGAGGGCGGCCTGGAAGAGCGCCTGCAATCGCTCGGCGGCGAGTGGAATGCCTACACCAGCAGCGCCGACACCACGTTTGTCATCGAAGCCCCCGCACGCAACCAGCGCAAAGTGCTCGACCTGCTGCTGGCGGTAATCCGCGACACCCGTATCGATGCCAAAGCCCTGGCCACCGCCAAGCGCATCATCGAGCGCGAGGATGGCGGCCACTATGGGCACCTGCAGCGCTGGCTCGACCGCCAGGATATCGGCCACCCTGCCAGTGACCAGCTGGCGACCGAGCTGGGCCTGAAATGCCCCGAGCGCTCCAATATCGACGACATGACCCTGGAGCAGGTACAAGCCTTGCGTGACCGCTGGTACGCCGCCAACAACATGACCCTGATCATGGTCGGCGGCCTCGATCGCTTGCTGCCAGCCTACCTGGAACGCACCTTTGGCGAACTGCCAGCCACCGAGCCGGAGGAACGCCGCAACCTGGAAAGCATCACCCATCAGGCCGAGCAGCGCCGCGACCTGACCCGGGGCTGGTTGGGCGATAGCGTCAAGCTGCATTGGCTGTTCATCGAGCCGGTGCTGGACAACGACCACCAGGCCACGCTCGACCTGCTGTCACGTTACATGGACTGGGCGCTGTACGACCAGCTACGCCTGCGCAACGGGCTGTCCTACGGGCCATCGGTGCAGCGTGAAAGCTTTGGCGATACCGGCCTGCTCAGCCTCAATGCCGACCTGGAACGCGATGACATCGACAAGGCGGTGAAGGTGATGCAGGCATTGTTCGAGCACCTGCGCAAGGAAGGCCTCGACCCGGACACCTTCGCCCGCGTCAAGGACGCCAGCGTTGCCAAGGAAAGCTGGAGCACCCAGGGCAACAGCGCCTTGGCCGACTACTACTGGGGGGCACTGAACGACTACACCGACGGGCGCTTTGCCAACCCGGTGCGCAAGTTGCGGCAGGTTAGCCTGGAGCAGGCCAATGAGGCGCTGAAGGCGTTGCTGAAGGAAGAGGGTTACTTGCGTATCGAGAAGCCATTGCTCGGCTATGACGAGCTGTACGGGCTGGCCGCCTTGCTGATGGGCCTGGTCCTGGCGGCGGGTCTGCTGCGTTGGCGACGGCATGGCCCTGAACGGCCCAGTGGTGCTACACGACAGCGGTGAATCGGCGGTATCCTTTTGCCAGTACCGGCCCTTTGGCGGGTAAACCCGCTCCCACAGGATCACCACAACCTCAAAACCTGTGGAGACTCTGTGGGAGCGGGTTTACCCGCGAAGAGGCCGGCACAGCCACCTAATCCTCTCCTGTTGCAGACCCAATGCCCCAAATCCCCCATATCGTCCAACGCATCATCGAACTGCTCAAACGCTACCCCGGCATCATCGCGCTCTGTGGTTTCCTCTCTGGTATCGGCAGTTTCATCCTGGTCGACCGCCAGGCCGGCCTGGCCAGCTGGGTAGCTGTGCTCATGCTGGTCAGCTGGGTCTGGCTGATGCTGGAGAACACCCTGACCGGCCTCTTCGCCCGCACCTTCAATCGCGAAATCCCGCAGCCGCTGCTGCGCTACGCGACGCAGATGATCCACCAGGAAACGCTGTTCTTCGTGCTGCCGTTCTTCTTCATCACCACCACCTGGAACAGCGGCCAGCTGGTGTTTACCGGTTTGCTCGGCGCCGCAGGCCTGATTTCGATCACCGACCCGCTGTACTACAAGTGGCTGGCGCCTCGGCGCTGGCTGTTCCTGGCGCTGCATACCCTGACATTGTTTGCCGCCCTGCTGACCGCGCTGCCGATCATCCTGCACCTGACCACCGCGCAAAGCTTCAAGCTGGCGCTGATCGCCGCCATGGCCCTGTCGTTCCCCAGCCTGGCCAGCAGCTTCCCGATCAACACCTGGCGGCGTGGCATCGCCCTGGTGCTGGTTACCCTGTCCGTGGGTGCCGGGGGCTGGCTGCTGCGTTCCTGGGTACCGCCGGCCACCCTGTGGATGACCGAAGTGGCGGTGAGCACCGAAGTGCTGAATCGCCAACCGGGCGACTCGCTGGACGAAATTGCTGCCAGCCGCATTCGCAACAGCGGCCTGTACGCCTACACCGCCATCAACGCACCACGCGGCCTGAACGAGCGGATTTACCACGTGTGGCAAAAAGATGGCAAAGAGGTCGACCGCATTGCCCTGGACATCCACGGCGGACGCAAGGAAGGCTACCGAGCCTGGACCCACAAGCAGAACTTCCCGCCAAACCCGGTGGGCAAATGGCAGGTGCGGGTGCTGACCGAGGATGGCCAGGTGATTGGCGTGCTGCGCTTCAAGGTGGTCGATGACGCACCGGCACAGTGATTGAAAGGGGGCCGCTTTGCGGCCTCCAAACCCAACAGACAGCACATAATCACCAAACAGCCCATGCCTGCTGCGCTATGATCAGCCCCTAAGCCTTAGCGCCGAGTCAATTGCATGGAGCCTATGACCCCCCCCAGCGCCACCCTGGACGCCAGCAGCCAACCGCCCTGCCTGCGCATAACCGGTGACTGGACCCTGGCGCACTACGCCAGCCTCAGGCGCGAGAGCGAGCAACTGCGCGCGCAATACCCTGCCGACACCGTCGCCGACCTCAGCCAGCTGGGCCGCCTGGACACTGCGGGCGCCTCGTTGCTGGCCGAACTGCTGGGTTCCGAGCGCCTGTCCCACTGCACCCAAGACCTGCCCGAAGCCAGCCGTGCGCTGCTCAAGAACGTTTACTGCTCGGTGCAGGACTACTGCATCCCGGTCAAGGAACCCGAGCGCAATGTGCTGATGTTGCTGCTGGAACGCATCGGCTGCGCCGTCGGCACGTTGTGGCAGGACAGCATGCAATTGCTGGGCTTTGTCGGCGTAATCCTCGAAACCTTGCTGCGTCGTGCCCTGCAACCACACCGCTGGCGCATTACCCCGGTTGTGGCCCACATCGAGCAGACCGGCCTGGACGCGGCTCCTATCGTCGCCTTGCTGACCTTCCTGGTGGGGGCGGTGGTGGCCTTTCTCGGCGCCACGGTGCTGGCCGACTTCGGTGCAACGGTCTTCACGGTCGACCTGGTGGCATTCTCGTTCCTGCGCGAGTTCGCCGTGCTGCTCACCGCCATCCTCATGGCCGGCCGCACCGCCAGCGCGTTCACCGCGCAGATCGGCTCGATGAAGGCCAACGAGGAAGTCGACGCCATCCGCACCCTGGGCCTGAACCCGATGGAACTGCTGGTGGTTCCAAGGGTACTTGCACTGCTGATCTCACTGCCACTGCTCACCTTCGTCGCGATGATTTGCGGCATTGTCGGTGGCGCAGTGGTATGCGCCCTGACGCTGGATATCTCACCGGCCATGTTCCTGTCACTGCTGCAAAGCGACATCGGCGTGCAGCACTTCCTGGTGGGCCTGGCCAAGGCGCCGTTCTTCGCCTTCCTTATTGCGGCCATCGGCTGCCTGGAAGGCTTCAAGGTCAGTGGCAGCGCCGAGTCGGTAGGCGCGCATACAACATCGGCAGTGGTGCAGTCGATTTTCGTGGTCATCGTGCTGGACGCGGTGGCTGCCCTGTTCTTCATGGAGATGGGCTGGTGAGTGGCCAGGAAACCGTTATCGAGGCGCGCGGCATCTGCAACCGCTTCGGCCGCCAGGGGGTGCATGAAAACCTCGACCTGGACCTGTACCGCGGCGAAATCCTCGCCGTGGTAGGCGGTTCGGGCAGTGGCAAGTCGGTGCTGCTGCGCAGCATCATTGGCCTGCGCCGGCCCAATGAAGGGCAGATCAAGGTGTTTGGCCAGGACCTCGCCGGCCTGCGTGAAGAGGAACGCTCTCTGGTCGAGCGGCGCTTTGGCGTGTTGTTCCAGAAGGGCGCGCTGTTCTCTTCGCTGACCGTTACCGAGAACGTGGCCTTGCCGCTGATCGAGCACGCCGGGCTGTCCCGCGCCGACGCCGAACACCTGGCCGGCGTGAAGCTGGCCCTGGCCGGGCTGCCGATATCCGCCGCCGACAAGTACCCGTCTTCGTTATCGGGGGGCATGATCAAACGTGCCGCGCTGGCCCGAGCCCTGGCACTGGACCCTGACATCCTGTTCCTCGATGAACCCACCGCAGGCCTGGACCCGATCGGCGCTGCCGCGTTCGACCAGCTGATCCTTACCCTGCGCGATGCCCTTGGCCTGTCGGTGTTCCTCATCACGCACGACCTCGACACCCTGTACACCATCACCGACCGCATCGCGGTGCTGTCACAAAAGAAGGTTTTGGTGGCCGGCCCGCTGGCTGAAGTCGAGCAGACCAACGACGCCTGGATTCAAGAATACTTTCATGGCCCCCGCGGGCGTGCAGCCGAGCAGGCCGCCACCCGTGCCGGGCAGGAGCGCTGAGCAATGGAAACCCGAGCCCATCACGTACTAATCGGCCTGGTCACCGTCCTGGTGGTAGCCGGCGCCATGTTGTTTGGCCTGTGGCTGACCAAGTCCAGTGTCGACGACGCGTTCAAGGACTACGAAGTGGTGTTCAACGAGGCCGTTTCCGGCCTGTCCCGTGGCAGCCCGGTGCAGTACAACGGCATCAAGGTGGGCGATGTGTCCACCTTGCGCCTGGACCCGAAAGACCCGCGCCGGGTACTGGCCCGCGTTCGCCTGAGCGGGGATACCCCGGTGAAGGAAGACACCCAGGCCAAGCTGACCCTGGCCGGCGTGACCGGCAACGCGTTCATCCAGCTCAGCGGCGGTACGCCACAGAGCCCCGAGCTGAAGGGCAAGGACGGCAAGCTGCCGGTCATCATCGCCTCGCCGTCGCCCATCTCGCGCCTGCTCAATGACAGCAGCGACCTGGTCACCAACATCAACATGCTGTTGCACAACGCCAACCAGATGTTCTCCGAAGACAATATCGGCCACCTCAGCAGCACCTTGGCCAACCTCGACAAGACCACCGGTGCCTTCGCCGGCCAGCACGGCAGCATCGCCGAGGCCATCGAGCAACTGGTGCAGGTGGGCAAGCAGGCTAGCGCCACCCTGGCCGAAACGCAGGCGCTGATGCGCAATGCCAACGGCCTGCTGGGCAGCGAAGGCAAACAGGCGATCGGCAGCGCCGAGCAGGCCATGCAGTCGCTGGCCGAAAGCACTGCCACCATCAACAATCTGCTGAAAAACAACAGCGAGGCTATCGGCGACGGCGCCCAGGGCCTGAACCAGCTCACCCCTGCCATTCGCGAACTGCGCGAAACCCTTAACGCACTCAAAGGTATTTCCCGGCAACTGGAGGCCGACCCCAGCGGCTACCTGCTCGGCCGCGACAACAACAAGGAGTTCCAGCCATGAAACCGTCGCTGCGCCTGCTGGCCCTGGCGGCCGCGCTGAGCCTGGCCAGTGCCTGCTCGATCCTGCCCAAGAGCGAACCCGTCGACCTCTATCGCTTGCCGGTTAACCAGCCCAGCCGCACGGCAGCGCCGCTGGACTGGTCATTGCGGCTGAACAAGCCGCTGGCCAGTGAGGTGCTGGCCGGCCCGCGCATTGCCGTGATTCCACAGGGCGATGTGGTCAGCAGCTACAAAGGTGCGCGCTGGAGCGATGCGGCCCCGGTGCTGCTGCGCAACCGCTTGCTCGATGGTTTCCAGCGTGATGGCCAGGTACAGCGCCTGAGCGCCGACGACAGCAACCTGCAGGCCGACTACGAGCTGGCTGGCGAGCTGCAGGCATTCCAGAGTGAGTACCGCCCGGGCGGCGCGGTGGAGGTGGTGATTCGCTATGACGCTCGGCTGGTTCAGGGCCGCAACCAGCGTATCCTCGCCAGCAAGCGTTTCGAGATCCGCCAGCCGCTGGCCGACAAACAGGTGTCAGCGGTGGTCGCCGGTTTCGGCCAGGCCAGCGACCAGCTGGTGGGGCAGATTGTGACCTGGACCGTCGACCAGGCCAGCCAGGCACAACGCAAGGTTCAGGCGAAGAACCAGTAGCAGACGAAGATCGCAGCGACCACGCCTGAGAACTCGGCCAGCAGTGCGCAACCGACCGCGTGGCGCACGCGCTGGATACCCACCGCGCCAAAGTACACGGCCAGCACGTAGAAGGTCGTTTCAGTACTGCCCTGGATGGTCGCCGCCACCAGGGCCGGGAAGCTGTCTACACCCTGCGTCTGCATGGTCTCGATCAGCATGGCCCGCGCTGCGCTGCCAGAGAACGGCTTGACCAGTGCTGTGGGCAGGCCCTCGACGAAGCGGGTGTCCAGGCCCAGCCAGTTCACCGCATGGCGGATACCGTCCAGGGCCAGCTCCAGGGCGCCTGAAGCACGCAGTACACCCACCGCCACCAGCATCGCCACCAGGTAGGGCAGCAGGTTCTTGGCCACATCGAAGCCTTCCTTGGCCCCTTCGACAAAGGCTTCATACACCTTCACCCGCTTCAGTGCGCCAATCACCAGGAACAGCATGATCACGCCAAACAGTGTGAGGTTGCCCAGGACCGACGACAGGCTGGCCAGCGCGGCGGCCGACAGGGTGCCGAGAAACGCCATGAAGCCTCCCAGCAGCAACGCGCCGGGAATGAAGTAGGCGAGCACCACCGGGTCCCACAGGCGCAGGCGCTGCATCACCGCCACCGACAGCAGGCCGACCAGGGTCGAGACACTGGTGGCCAGCAGGATGGGCAGGAACACCATGGTCGGGTCTGGCGCGCCTTGCTGGGCCCGGTACATGAAGATGGTCACCGGCAGCAGCGTCAGCGACGAGGCGTTGAGCACCAGAAACAGGATCTGCGCGTTGCTGGCTGTGGTGCTACTGGGGTTGAGCTCCTGCAGCGCGCGCATGGCCTTCAGGCCAATCGGCGTAGCGGCATTGTCCAGCCCCAGGCCGTTGGCCGCGAAGTTCATGGTGATCAGGCCCAGGGCAGGGTGGCCGGGCGGCACTTCCGGCATCAGGCGGGCGAACAGCGGGCCTAGCATTTTGGCCAGCCATTCGACGATACCGGCCTTTTCGGCGATCTTGAGAAAGCCCAGCCACAGGGTCAGTGTGCCGAACAGCAGCACCATCACCTCGACCGACAGCTTGGCCATGGCGAAGATGCTTTCGACCATTGCCGCGAAGATCCCGGCATTACCACCCACCAGCCATTGGGCCAGGGCGGACACTGCCGCCACCAGGAAAAAGCCAAGCCAAAGGCCGTTGAGCATCCGCGTATTCCCCCTGAAAAATGCCCGAATGATAGCGGAAGTTGCCTGGACCGGCCTCATTGCCGGCGATGAGGCCGGTGCAGGTGCCCGCGATCCTTACAGACAGCAAAAAGCCCCGACAAGTCGGGGCTCTTCGTCATACAGCTATCAGGCTTAGCGCTTGGCGGCTTCGCCAACCACTGCGGCTTCCTGCTTGTTGGCCATCAGCGAGGCGTAGTACTTCTCGCCCTTGGCGGCGTCGTACATGCCTTCCCAACGCGCGATGACCAGTGCTGCCAGGGCGTTGCCTACAACGTTCAGCGCGGTACGGGCCATGTCCATGATGCGGTCGACACCGGCGATGAAGGCCAGGCCTTCCAGCGGGATACCCACGCTGCCCAGGGTGGCCAGCAGCACCACGAACGATACGCCCGGCACACCAGCGATGCCTTTGGAGGTGACCATCAGGGTCAGCACCAGCAGCAGCTGCTGGCTCCACGACAGATCGATACCGTAGAGCTGGGCGATGAAGATGGCCGCGATGCTCTGGTACAGGGTCGAACCGTCGAGGTTGAAGGAGTAGCCGGTCGGTACCACGAACGAGCAGATCGACTTCGGCGCACCATACTTCTCCATCTTCTCGATCACGCGCGGCAGCACGGTTTCGGAGCTGGAGGTGGAGTAGGCCAGAATCAGCTCATCTTTCATGATGCGCATGATCTTGATCACCGAGAAGCCGAACACGCGGGCAACCAGGCCCAGCACCATGAAGGCGAAGAAGGCGATGGCGAAGTACACCAGCAGTACCAGCTTGGCCAGTGGCAGCAGCGAGCTGAAGCCGAAGTTGGCCACGGTCACGGCGATCAGGGCGAACACGCCGATCGGGGCGTAGTTCATGATCATGTGGGTGACCTTGAACATGGTTTCCGATACGGCCTGGAAGGTGCGTACCAGTGGGTCGCGCAGCTCGGCCTGCAGGCTCGACAGCCCCAGGCCGAACATGACCGAGAAGAAGATGATCGGCAGCATTTCGCCACGCATCAGCGCTGCGAAGATGTTCGACGGAATGAGGTTCAGCAGGGTCTCGATGAACGCGTGCTCATGCTGCACCTCGGCCGCAGTGGCCTGGTACTTGGAGATGTCCACGGTACCCAGGGTGCTCATGTCGATGCCGGCGCCCGGGTGGAACAGGTTGGCCAACACCAGGCCCACGACGATGGCGATGGTGGTCACCACTTCGAAGTAGATGATGGTCTTAAGGCCGATGCTGCCGAGTTTCTTCGCATCGCCAACCCCGGCGATACCCACGATCAACGACGAAATCACGATCGGGACGACGATCATCTTGATCAGGCGAATGAAGATGTCACCGGCGGGCTGGAGGACGTTGCTGATCCACCATGCCTTTTCTGCACTGAAATGATTCAGTAGCGCGCCGATTGCAACGCCCAGGACCAGACCGATGACGATCTGCCAGGCGAGGCTAAGTTTTGCCTTCTTCATGTCTTTACCCTTTGTTCTAGTGGTCATGGCACCCGACGAAAACACGCGTAACAGAGCCATTGGCAAGGCCTCTGGCTTCAAGCGCACTCGTCTGGCGACTTCATGTAAGGACACCGCAGGCGAGCGACAGGGCGCTCTGACCAGCGAAAAAGGCGGCAACTATTGCGATGGGAAAGGGGGAAATCTAATGCCGGAAGCGCATGCCCCATACCGATTATGCATAATATTTCATGCCAAAACAGAGGGTTCGCAAGTGCTTGATTTATAACGTTCGGAATCCCGAACAAGACCAAACCGCCATATTTCGGCAGATTTGACGGTACACAAAGGGCATGAAAGATGGCTTGTTCGACAATCCGAATGGCCGAAATGCCACTTGAAGAAGGACCCGCAAGGCCGAAAAAAATTTGATGTACGGTCGAGACAAAATGTGTCTCAGGGATGAAATCGCGCAAGGAAGAGGGCGATTCCTACATGGCTCCTCGGAAGTCAGGTCTGGAAAGGTATCCCTGTGACACCGCCGACCTGATACTTCCGATTCCGCCTTTCCTGACCCGGCCCATCGCTGGAGGCACTCCCTGTACCCCTAGGCCACTCCGATCCTGCAACAATCAGAACAGCCCGGCCCCTTGGTCATGTGCTGCCCCTCCTCGGGGCGGCGCATCATAGAAGGCTGAAATATAGAAAGGTTCAGCTTCTATTACGTGACAGTCGATGACCTTTCATCCTTACCGGCAATAAATGCTCAGTACCAGTTCGGGTCACGCTTTAGCTGCTCCTGCAGCATTGCCTTCATGCCGTCGTCAGGGTCGCCCAGCCAGCGATATTGCGCATGGCGTGTAGGCGACTTGTCGCTCGGCAAGCCTTCGGGTACCTCCACGAGCATCCCGTAGGCATCCTCCTTGTCCCAGCTGAACGCAACGATCAGCCGCTTGTACGTGCAGTTGTCCTGCGCCTCGCACAACGGGCCGACCAGGTACTTGTCTCCATCTTCGGTAGTGGCGGACATCTGGTGCTGGGCACTGCCGGTGAGATTAACCACCCAATCGGGCAGGCGTTCCTCGCCTTTGATCGTGTCCTGCCAGGTTTCCCGGTACTCCGGGTCCGAGCCGAGCAACTGGTCGACCCGGACCTGGCCGTCATTGGCCGCCATCGCCGCCGCACTGCCGCCCAACAATAGGGCGGCAGCCAGGGCTGTACAAAGCTTCCTGCCCATCTTCAACCTCGTCCACGTCCAAAGAAGAAGGAGGCTACGAACAACACTAGGAAGACAATGAACAGGATCTTCGCGATACCCGTTGCAGCGCCCGCGATACCACCGAAGCCCAGTACGGCAGCGACAATGGCGATGATGAGGAAAGTGATAGCCCAGCTCAGCATGGTGGTTCTCCTTTCTTTTTCAGAATCGGTGCGGCCGGCAGGTCAGAAGACCCAACGGTCCTGGGGTACGACATTTTCCAGGGTGGCCGGTGAGGCAGAGGCCTGGCCGGCCGGCAATGGGTCAGCTGCCTTGACCAGGGTATTGGCACGGGTTGCCTGAATCTGCGTCAACAGCGCAGTCTGCGCGGCCACTTGCTCAGCCAAGCGCGCGGTCTGCCAGCTGTAATAGAAGAGGCCAGCGGCCAAGGTCAGCAGCAGCGCCATGCCGACAGACAACATCTGGCGCAGGGGCAGGGCGACGTTCTGCGAGCGGTTGACGGATTGGCGGTTCATGCCGGCTCCTCCTGCTGTAATTGTTGTTCAAACCTGAACAGGTAATTGCAGCCTGCATGCCAGCCTTTTGATTTTAAAAAATACCTTTAAAATCAATAAGTTAGTAGTTACATAACCGTTCGACAGGGACGTATCCTGCACGATGCCGCCTGTATGGTCGTGCGAATTGCACGATCGGCCCTGGAAGTCAGCATCACGGGCGGAACAAAGCGAGAGGCCGTTTTTTGTAGGCAAAAACAAAAAACCTCCGCAACCAATGTGCCATCCCGTGCCTCTAAGCAAATCATCGGGTTAACGCAGCTTCCAGGCGTCAATTGGCCATTGGCTAGCATGCAGAGGACAGAATCCTTCAGAATCGACCATGCAACTTGCCCGATTTTTCCCACACTAAATGAAGATCTATCCCTAAGGAGCGTAGGAAATGGAATCAGCCCAGGACAACCAAGGCCGCATTCTGCTGGTGGATGACGAGTCCGCGATCCTGCGCACCTTCCGCTACTGCCTGGAAGACGAAGGCTACAGCGTGGCCACAGCCAACAGCGCCGCCCAGGCCGAAACGCTGTTGCAGCGCCAGGTGTTCGACCTTTGCTTCCTGGATTTGCGCCTGGGCGAGGACAACGGCCTGGACGTACTGGCGCAGATGCGCATTCAGGCACCCTGGATGCGCGTGGTGATCGTGACCGCGCATTCGGCAATCGATACAGCGGTGGATGCCATCCAGGCCGGCGCCGCCGACTACCTGGTCAAGCCATGCAGCCCCGATCAGTTGCGCCTGGCCACCGCCAAGCAGCTGGAAGTGCGCCAGCTTTCAGCACGCCTGGAGGCCCTGGAAGGCGAAATGCGCAAACCCAAGGACGGCCTGGACTCGCACAGCCCGGCCATGATGGCGGTGCTGGAAACTGCCCGCCAGGTCGCCACCACCGATGCCAACATCCTCATTCTTGGCGAGTCCGGTACGGGTAAAGGCGAGTTGGCCCGGGCCATCCATGGCTGGAGCAAACGTGCCCGCAAAGCCTGCGTGACCATCAACTGCCCGTCGCTGAACGCCGAGCTGATGGAAAGCGAACTGTTCGGCCACACCCGCGGCGCCTTTACCGGTGCCAGCGAAAGCACGTTGGGGCGGGTCAGCCAGGCTGATGGGGGTACGTTGTTCCTCGACGAGATCGGCGACTTCCCGCTGACCCTGCAACCCAAGTTGCTGCGGTTCATTCAGGACAAGGAATACGAGCGCGTGGGCGACCCCGTGACACGGCGTGCAGATGTGCGCATCCTGGCCGCCACCAACCTAAACCTCGAAGAAATGGTGCGCGAAAGCCGCTTCCGCGAAGACCTGCTATACCGCCTGAACGTCATCACTCTGCACCTGCCGCCCCTGCGCGAGCGCAGTGAAGACATCCTGACCCTGGCCGACCGTTTCCTTGCCCGCTTCGTCAAGGAATACTCCCGCCCCGCCCGGGGCTTCAGCGACGAAGCGCGCACCGCCCTGCTCAACTACCGCTGGCCCGGCAACATTCGTGAACTGCGTAACGTAGTAGAGCGGGCCAGTATCATCTGCCCGCAGGAGCGCGTGGAAATCAGCCACCTCGGGATGGGCGAACAGCCGGCTGGCAACGCCCCGCGCGTGGGTGCCGCGCTAAGCCTGGACGAGCTGGAGCGCGCCCACATCGGCGCGGTGCTGGCTGCCAGCGACACCCTCGACCAGGCCGCCAAAACCTTGGGCATCGACGCCTCCACCCTGTACCGCAAGCGCAAGCAGTACAACCTATGAAGGGGCCGCCCATGAAGCTGCGCACGCGGCTTTTCTTGAGTATCTCGGCACTGGTCACGGTGGCCTTGCTCGGGCTGCTGCTGGGCCTGGTCAGCGTGCTGCAGATGGCAACCGTGCAACAGCAGCTGGTGCGTGACACCACCCACGCCCTAGAAGTGGGGCTGAAGTTGCGGCAGAACCTTGGCGAACAGTTGACCCTGATCCTTGATGAAGACACGGCCCCGGAAAACCTGCGGCTGCTGCAAGAAAATTTCCAGGCCTTGCTGAACCAGGGCCTGGAACAAGGCGGAGAGCGCACTGGCTTCAGCAAGGCGGGCAGTAACTACCAGGCGTTCCTGCAAGCCTACCGTGACAGCCCCGCGCCCGCGCGTAGCATGGGTGTCGACCAACCCTTGGGGGCCGCCTTCAACCAGGTGCGTACCGACCTGATCGATTCCCACAAGCAGACGCTGGACCTCATCACCCGCAGCGAGGAATACAGCCGTGACCGCGCCCTGCTGGTCAGCGGCGTGCTTGGCCTGACGGGCCTGGTGGTGCTGGTGCTGGGCTTCATTACTGCACACAACATCGCCCGACGTTTTGGCCAACCGATCGAAGCCTTGGCCAAAGCAGCCGACCAGCTGGGCAAGGGCAACTTTGACGTCACCCTGCCAGTCACCCAGGCCACCGAGCTGAACCAGCTGACCCGCCGCTTTGGCCTCATGGCCGATGCCTTGCGCAAGCACCAGGCCACCAACGTCGACGAATTGCTGGCCGGGCAGCAGCGCCTGCAGGCCGTGCTCGACAGCATCGACGATGGCCTGCTGATCATCGACCGCCAAGGTCGCCTGGAACACCTCAACCCGGTAGCGCAGCGCCAGCTCGGCTGGAATGATAGCCGCGTGGGCAGCAGCCTGGCCGAAGCCCTGCGGCGGCCGGAGCTGGAGCAGCAGCTGCGTCAGGTGCTGCGCGGTGGCAGTTTGGACCGCCCGCCGGAAGACCTGACCATGGAGGTGGATGAAGAAACGCGCCTGCTGACTTACAGCCTGACCCCGGTGAGCCATCCGCAAGGGCCGATCCTTGGCGCGGTGATGGTGCTGCACGATGTGACCGAGCAACGGGCCTTCGAACGCGTGCGCAGTGAGTTCGTGCTACGCGCGTCCCACGAACTGCGCACCCCGGTAACCGGCATGCACATGGCCTTCGGGCTGTTGCGCGAGCGGGTCAAGTTTCCGCCTGAGGCACGCGAGAATGACTTGCTGGACACCATCGGCGAAGAAATGCAGCGGCTTACCCAGCTGATCAACGACCTGCTCAACTTCTCTCGTTACCAGAGCGGGCTGCAGAAACTCGACCTGGCCCCCTGTGCCATCGACGAATTGCTGGAGCGCGCACAACTGCGTTTTGCCGAACAGGCAGCAAACAAGCAGGTTGAACTGATTAAGGCACTCGAACCACCGCTCCCACGTATTCAGGCCGACGTTGCGCAACTTGATCGGGTGCTGGACAACCTGCTGCACAACGCCATCCGCCATACCGCCAACGGCGGGCGTATCCGCCTGCATGCGCGGCGGCATGCGGAGCGGGTGATCATCAGCGTCGAAGACACAGGCGAAGGGATTGCCTATGGGCAGCAGGGTCGCATTTTCGAACCGTTTGTGCAGGTAGGGCGCAAGAAGGGCGGTGCAGGGCTAGGATTGGCGCTGTGCAAGGAAATCGTGCAACTGCATGGTGGGCGCATGGGGGTGTTTTCCCGGCCGGGGCAGGGGACACAGTTCTACATGGCGCTGCCAGTTTGAGTATCGCCTGTACAGGCCTCATCGCCGGCGATGTGGCCGGGGCAGGATCACTCAGTGCTCCACCCGCCGGGGCAGCTGCCCCCGGGTTACCAGCTCGGCAAACTGCCGGGCGTTTAGCGGTCGGGCAAACAGCCAGCCCTGGCCGTAATTGACCCCTTCACTGTTCAGCAACACCGCCTGGTCCTCGCATTCGATGCCTTCGGCAATCACCCGCAGGTGCAGGTCATGCGCCATGCGGATGATGTGCGGGGCAACGCCGCTGCTAGCGGCATCATGGCCCAGCGCATCGATGAAGGCCTTGTCGATCTTCAGGCAGTCCACCGGCAGGGTTTGCAGATAGGCCAGGCTGCAATAGCCGGTACCGAAGTCGTCGATCAGCACCTGATGCCCCACGGCGCGCAGCGCCTGCAGGTTGTCACGAGCCACCACCACGTCGATCAAACCGCGCTCGGTCACCTCGAACGCAATCTGGCTAGCGGCCACCCGGTGCAGGGCCAGCAGGCGTGCCGCCACCCGGCCAATACGCGGCACCATCACATCGCAGGCGGCGAGGTTCACCGATATGTACAGTTTGGGGTGCGAGCGCAGAAGCTGCCCCAGCTGTTCAAGGACGCGCTGCAGAACAAAGTCAGTGATCTGGCGTATCTGCCCGGTATTTTCCGCCAACGGGATAAACAGGTCCGGGCTGGTCAGCGTGCCATCCGGGCGGCGCCAGCGCACCAGGGCCTCGGCGCCTACACAGCGCCGTGTGTCGAGCTCGAAGATCGGCTGGTAGAGCACCTGCAGCTCTCCACGGCGCAAGGCATTCTGCAACTCCGAGCTCATCGACCGCCGTTGCAGGATCAACTGCAGCACCAGCCAGCCGATGCAGCAGGCAGCCAACACGCTGCCAGGGAACAGCAGCCAGAGCATGCCATTCATTCTCAGCGGAAGGCTGGCCCGTGGGGCAATCAGCACCAGTTGGTAATCCGGCGACTTGGTGGGCATGCGGTAGATTAGCCGGTCACTGAGTTGGAGCAATGACTTGTGGCTGGTCGACCAGGCCGAGGGCGGCGGCCACACCTGTGGCGGGCCGAGCACGGGTATGGCCCGGGCACCGTTGTCCAGCACCACCACCAGGCTGCCGCCCGGTGGCAGGTCGACCACGTCGGTCAGGTGCCCACGCGAGGTGGAGACCACGAATTTGCCCCGGCCCAGCATCAACGCAGCCAGGTTCTCGTTCGGCTCGGTCGTGGTGTTCAACCAGTAGCTGTAGGTCGGCCCCTGGATGTCGGGTGCCCGCAAAGGCTCGAATGCCCGCTCATCGCCACGGTTGGAGCAGGCGACGTCACCATCCACATAGGCCGCTTCATAAATGAACCGCGAACTCAGGCCAACCTGCTGCAACGCCGCCAACATCGCCGGGCTGCAGCCACGCAAGGGCTGAGCCTGCAGCAGGTCGACCCCTTCGCGCAGCTGGCCGAAAACCTGCTCGAGGCGGTCGAGAAAACGCTCGCCCTGGGCGTTCATCTGTTCGCTCTCGCTTTGCTTCATCTGCTGCAGGGCAATGCCGATGCTGGCAGTGAGCAAAAGTGCTGCGCTGGCCAATGCTGCCAACGTGGCCAGCATCCAGGGACGGTAAAAAAATTGGCGCAGCGTAGAAATGAGAGCTGACATCGAAGGCATCCAGTTGATTACCAAGGTATAGCAACTGGATCAAAAATCATCCTCGCCGTTTAGCGCCTCGCTGCAGGCTCAACGCATCCGGTTGAGCACCTGCAACATCGCCGCCGTCTGCGCATCGGGCATGCCGTCGAAACGCTGCGGACGGAAGCGCATCTGGAACGCAGCAATCACGTGGCGGGTGGCGACATCCAGCACCCCGGTCTGCTCGACTTGATAGCCAAACCGCGCCAGTTCCTGCTGGTACCAGCCAACGCTTGGCGGGTTGACGCTGAAGTAGGCCTGTTGGCGTGCCACGGCATTGGCATCAGGCCAGATACCCAACCCGGCATCGGCCAGGCGCTTCCACGGGAACAGCGGGCCCGGGTCCAGCTTGCGTGATGGTGCGATATCACTGTGGCCAATGATGTGCCGAGGCTCGATGTTGTTACGTTTGACGATGTCCTTGAGCAGCGCGATCAGCGACTGGACCTGCGCTTCGCTGTAAGGGTGCCAGACCCGGCCATTCGGCGTGTCGGTGAAGCCCGGGTTGACGATCTCGATCCCGATGGACGACGAGTTCAGCCAGGTGCGCCCCTGCCACTGGCTGTCGCCGGCATGCCAGGCACGACGGTTTTCATCCACCAGTTGATACACCGTGGCCGGGCCGTCGCCGATCAGGTAATGGCTGCTCACCTCACCCTGGGTAAGCAACGCCAGGGAGCGCTCCAGGGATGCATTGGTGTAATGCAGTACAACGAACTGGATGCGGTTATCCTGGTTGGCCGAGGGGTGGCTGCGGTCGATGCGCAACCCCGTCGAACATCCGGCAACAGACAACAGCAAAAAGGAAATCAGCGTTATTTTAAGCGTGGAAAGCACGTCAATGGCCTCAGTTAATGAGCGCTACAGTATAACGTGCTCCCCATGGCCGCGCTTATCGTGAGTCAGTGTCAGCAAACGCTAGCTCTGCTCGACGCGGTTACGTCCCAGCGCCTTGGCCCGGTACAGCGCCGCATCGGCGCGTTTGAGCACCTGGTCGCCACGCTCGCCAGAGCGAAACGCCCCCAGGCCGATCGAAGTGGTGATCACCACCCGCTCACCCTTGAAGTGGAACGGGCAGGCCTCCACGGTGGCGCGCAGTACTTCCGCCATTTGGGCCGCTGCCGCGGGTGACGTCTGCGGCAGCAACAGGACAAACTCCTCGCCCCCGAAACGGGCAATGAAGTCACGACCACGCAGGCGTTTGCTCAGCTGGTCAGCGACAATCTTGAGTACCTTGTCCCCGGCCAGGTGCCCATAGCTATCGTTTATGCGCTTGAAGTGGTCCAGGTCGAGAATCGCCATGGCCAGATGGCCGCCGGCCTCTTGCCATTCAAGTATTTCGCGTTCTACCCGCTCGCTCCAGGCCGCACGATTGGGCAAGCCGGTGAGCGGGTCGAGCAGGGCTTTCTGCCGTTGCTCTTCCAGGTGTTCACGGTAACCGAGCGCTTCATGCTCCATGTTCGCCACCCGCTCCGACAAGCCTTGCAGGCGGCCTGCCAGCTCCTGCTCGCGGCGATCACGCTCAAGCTTGTGCTCGTCCATGGTGACCAACAGGCCTTCCAGCCGGTTTTCCAGGATGTGCTTGAGGCTGTCCACATCGGCGGCGCCTTGCACACTGCTTTGCAAGCCGTCGACGTGCTCGCGCAGCTGGGTATCCAGTTCACGGGCAGCACTGCTGTTGTCGGCATGGCCGGCGCTGGCCTCCTGCAGGTGGCTCTGGAAGCCTTCCAGGCGTTCGTTGAGCTGTTGCAGGTAGGTTTCGAATTCGTGCTGGCCGCTGTCGGTTATTGCCAGCATCAGCACAGCCAGGTCATCCAGCACCGGGATCAGCTCGTACCAGTTCAGGCCACGGGCAACCCGCTCGCGCATTTCCAGCGCCTGGGCCTTGTGCCGCTCGGGCAGGCTGAGGTCATCAAGCAGCCCGATCAGGGTCTGCTCGATGTGGGAGGCAACCTGGCTGTAGGGGGGTTCGACGGCATAGGGCAGGGCATAAGGGCCGTCTTCGCCGAACGTCTCTTCGAGCGTGGGTGTCGATTGTGCTGCTGCCACGGGTTCGCTGGCGGTCGCGTCGGGCTCCGACACGTTTTCCTGCAGCGGTTGCTGGGCGGCGGGTGTTTCAGCCGTTTCGATCAGCGCTGGGCCCTGTAGCTCCGGCTCGGGTTCGACCGCTGCGCTCGCTTCAGGGACAAGGGCCGGCAACGGTTGCAGCGCATCCATATCGTCGGGCTGCGGGGCTTCGAGAGGGGGCTGCGCAACCTGAGGCGGCGCTTCGGCAGCAGGCACTGGCACCGGCTCAGGTATTGGCTCGCCTTGCGGGTCATCCTCGCGGCTACCGAACAAGCGCTGCAAGAAACCGGGCCGGGCCTCATCCTCCGGCTTACCAAGCGCCGACAGGGCGCGGCCCTGCAAGCCACTCAACTCGCCCAGCAGCGGCGGCAGATCGCGGGACTGGGCAACGCCACCCTCGAGCTTCTTCGCCAGTTTTTTCAGCGCACGCGAGATATCGCTGGGCAACGACAGGCCTTGCAATTGGCCAACCAGCGCGGCGAGCGCATCACTGACCTGGTTCATGCGGGTTTCACGGCGCTGTTCGGAGTCCAGCACCGCCTTTTCAAGGCGCGGGATCAAACCGGCGAGGCCGGCGTCCATGTTGTCACTGCGGATGACTTCGCGCATTTCCTTCATGCACGCGTCCACCACCTTGTCACTGCCTTCTGCAGCCAGGCTGCTGCGCACCAGGCCACGACGAAGCAGGTCGAGACGGGCGTCCCACCGGCGTTCGAGCTTTTCTTGCTGCTCGATGCTTTTAAGGTATTTTTCTTTCCAGCGCTCAGCGTCTTCAGTCATGCCCGGGTCCGCAAACGGTGATGGCAATTAGCTCAAGACCGGCAGCGTATCCACAGTCAATGCATCAGGCAATCGAATCTCGACTGCAACGGGAAGGTGGTCGGAAATTGGCCGTGCCAGCACCTCGACACGCTCCAGCGTGAGGCTTGGGCTGAGCAGGATATGGTCCAGGCAACGCTGTGGTCGCCAGCTGGGGAAGGTGGCCTCGACTTGCGGGGCAATCAGGCCCAGGTCGCGCAGCGGCGAGTGTTCCAGCAGGTCGGTGGCATGGGTGTTCATGTCGCCCATCAGCACCTGATGACGATAACCACCAATCAGCTCGCGGATATAACCCAGTTGCAGGGCTCGCGTCTTGGCGCCGAGCGCCAGGTGCATCATCACCACGACCAGCGCATCTTCGCCTTCGCCAAAGCGCACAAGAATCGCCCCGCGACCGGCCGGGCCAGGCAACGGGTGGTCTTCGAGCACCTGCGGCTTCAGGCGGCTGAGGACGCCATTGCTGTGCTGGGCGAGACGCCCGAGGTTGCGGTTGAGCTGCTGGTACCAGTAGGGAAAGGCCCCCAATTGCGCCAGGTGCTCGACCTGGTTGATGTAACCCGAGCGCAGGCTGCCACCGTCGGCTTCCTGCAAGGCCACCAGGTCGAAGTCGCCCAGCAGTTCGCCGATTTTCTGCAGGTTGCCGGCCCGACCATTGTGCGGCAGCAAGTGCTGCCAGCTGCGGGTCAGGTAATGCCGGTAGCGCTCGGTGCTGATGCCGACCTGAATATTGAAACTGAGCAGCCGCAGCCGACCATCCTCGGGCAGGCCAGAAGCCTGCAAGTGATGCTCGTTGACCTGCGGCTGGTGCAGGCCAATGCCACGCGTGGCTCGGAAGCGGGGCATGGGTTACGCCGCTTACTTAGCGGCGCGCTCCTTGGCGATCAGTTGGTCGGCAACGTTCAGCACGCCTTCCGGCCCGCCAGCGGTGCCCAGGTCGAAGCGGTACTTGCCGTTGACCACCATGCTCGGTACGCCGGTGATTTCGTACTTTTTCGCCAGTTCTTTGGCCTGGTTGACCTGGCCCTTGATGGCGAACGAGTTGAAGGTGGCGAGGAACTTGTCCTTGTCCACGCCTTGGGTGGCGAGGAAGTCGGCCATGTCGTTAGGGTCGGTCAGGCGCTTGCGCTGGTTCTGGATGGCATCGAACACTGCCGCGTGAACATTGTGCTCGACGCCCATGGCTTCGAGGGTGAGGAACATCTGGCCGTGTGCGTCCCATGGGCCGCCGAACATGGCCGGTACGCGCTTGAAGTTGACGTCCTTGGGCAGTTTTTCGACCCATGGATTGATGACCGGCTCGAAGTGGTAGCAATGTGGGCAGCCGTACCAGAACAGCTCGACCACTTCGACTTTGCCAGGCACGGAAACCGGAACAGGGTTGCTCAGCTCGATGTATTCCTTGCCGGCGACAGGCTCGGCGGCCTGGACGGCAGTCATACCGAACACGCTGGCGGCGACCAGCGCAGCGCTGAGAATCAGTTTACGCATGCTTTACTCCTGAGCAGTCATGGGTCGCCACGACGCGACCTGCACTAGGACAGGCCGGGAAGGGCTCGAGTTCTGTAGTGTAACGGCTGCGGACTGAAAAAAGGGCGGCCCGGCCGCCCTTTCATCATTGGCCTACAACATTAACTGAAAGTTAATGCAGGCCCTGGATGTAGCTGGCCAACGCTTCGATGTCGTGGTTGCTCAGCTTGCCGGCGATGGTGCGCATGGTCATCGCATCGCCATCGTTGGTGCGGTTGCCTTCGCGGAAGTCCGTGAGCTGCTTGGTCACGTACTGCGAATGCTGCCCGCCCAGGTGCGGGAAGCCAGCCAGGGCGATGCCCGCGCCATTCGGCGAGTGACAGCCTGTGCAGGCCGGCATTCCTTTTTCCAGGTCGCCGCCGTTGAACAGCGCACGGCCACGCTCGACCAGCTTGGGATCGGCGGCCCCCACGCTGCCTTTCTGGCTGGCGAAGTAGGCGGCAATGTCAGCCAGGTCCTGGTCGCTGAACGCGGCCAGCATGCCGGTCATTTCCAGCACGGTGCGCTTGCCCGACTTGATGTCGTGCAGTTGTTTTTCCAGGTAACGCTGGCCCTGGCCGGCCAATTTGGGGAAGTTCGGTGCCAGGCTGTTGCCGTCGGGGTTGTGGCAGGCGCCACAAACGGCGGTCTTGGCCTGGCCGGCGGCGGCATCGCCTTTGATAGGTTGCGCAGCAGTGGCCGCACCTGCGACACCCAGGGTCAACAGCAGACTCACGACTAGTTTGTTCATCAGCTAATCCAACACGGCTAAGGGTGAAATGTTATGTATCGGGACTGCCGCTCATCCAAAGGATGACCAAACGGTAGTCCTCGGCACTGCAGTCCATGCACAATCCACGCGGCGGCATAGCCTTGAAACCCTGGGTCACGTGCTTCACCAGTACCTCCATGCCTTGCGCCAGCCTTGGCTCCCATGCTGCCCGGTCACCCCGTCTGGGTGCCTGTGGCAACTGCCCGGTGTGACAGGCCGCACACGTGCGGTTGTACAACACCTCGGGATCCTGTGTAGCCTGTGCGCTGAAAACCGGCAGGAACATACCGACAGCAAGCAGCCATTTCGCCATGCGGAACGACCTTCAGGGTTGGGGGCCGCGCTGCGTTCTGTTGCGCGAGCTATTGTTCGACACCCCATGCTCCTTCCCCTTCGCTGGGAGAATGAGCACACAAAAACTGGGGCATTATATACTTCCGCCATCCAAACGGAAACGACACCGCTTGCCAGGCTCGGGCCTTCAGAGTCAGGCAACACCCACATCGGATATCCCATGCAAGTCAAGAACCCCATCCTCGGCCTCTGCCAGAAAGCCAAATTCGCCCTCAGCGCAGCCAAGGTCGAACAATGCCCGGACGACCAGGGTTACGAGGTGGCTTTCGCCGGCCGCTCCAACGCCGGCAAATCCAGCGCCCTCAACACCCTGACTCATGCCAGCCTGGCGCGTACCTCGAAAACCCCCGGGCGCACCCAGCTGTTGAATTTCTTCAGTCTGGACGATGAACGGCGTTTGGTCGACCTGCCGGGCTACGGTTATGCAAAAGTGCCGATCCCGCTCAAGCAGCACTGGCAGAAACACCTGGAAGCCTACCTGGGCAGCCGTGAGTGCCTGCGTGGCGTGATCCTGATGATGGACGTGCGCCACCCAATGACCGACTTCGACAAAATGATGCTCGACTGGGCCAAGGCCAGCAGCATGCCGATGCACATCCTGCTGACCAAGGCCGACAAGCTGACCCACGGCGCGGGCAAGAACACCCTGCTGAAAGTGCAGTCGGAAATCCGCAAGGGCTGGGGTGATGGCGTGACCATCCAGCTGTTCTCGGCGCCCAAGCGCCTGGGCGTGGAAGACGCCTACCGGGTGCTGGCGGATTGGATGGAGCTGGAAGACAAGCCGGTAGCCTGAAGGCGAGGGCGACCACCCTGTGGGAGCGGGCGTGCCCGCGAAGAATCCAGCGCGGAGCATGGCCTGGGCTTCGCCCAGGTTCGCGGGCACGCCCGCTCCCACAGGGTTCTTCACCAGGCCTAGGTCAAATTCCGGGCAAAAAAAACCCCGGACTTCGTATGGGGAGGGGGAAGTTCGGGGTCCAAGTCCGGACCGCTAGGGCGGGGTCCAGATATCTGCCAACACTTAACACAACATAGGAGCATCGAAGGGCTTCACCAGCCATTCAGTTACTCTGAGTTCCGGTTCACCGGTTTAGTTCCAAATCCCTGAAAACTATTTGCGATAGTTTCATGAAACTTCAGCACCAATGGCACTGAGCAGTGCCAGGATCCGCGTCACTCCGCCGCAGATCCTACACAGCTTTCCCCGCTCAATCAGTGAGCTTCGTCCCAATTCGCGCCAATTCCTGCTTCCACCAGCAGCGGCACATCCAGTTCCGCCGCCTTGCTCATGTGCTGGCGAATTTCATCTTTCACCTGCTGAACCAGGTCCTCACGCACCTCAAGTACCAGTTCGTCGTGTACCTGCAGGATCACCCGGGCATCCAGCCCGCTCTCGCTCAGCCAGTTGTCCACATTGACCATGGCCCGCTTGATGATGTCGGCTGCGGTACCCTGCATCGGTGCGTTGATCGCCGTGCGCTCGGCGCCTTTGCGCAGGGCCGGGTTCTTGGCGTTGATGTCCGGCAGGTACAGCCTGCGGCCGAACAGGGTTTCGACAAAGCCTTGCTCGGCAGCCTGGGCGCGGGTGCGCTCCATGTAGGCCAGTACGCCCGGGTAGCGGGCGAAGTAACGGTCGATGTAGTCCTGCGATTGCTTGCGGTCGACACCAATCTGCTTGGCCAGACCAAAGGCGCTCATGCCATAGATCAGGCCGAAGTTGATGGCCTTGGCCTTGCGGCGTTGGTCGGTTGTGACGTCTTCCAGGGCCACACCGAACACTTCCGCCGCCGTGGCGCGGTGTACGTCCAGGTCATTGCGGAAGGCATGCAACAAGCCTTCGTCCTTGGCCAGGTGGGCCATGATGCGCAGCTCGATCTGCGAGTAGTCCGCCGCCAGCAGCTTGTAGCCCGGGCTGGCAATGAACGCCTGGCGGATGCGGCGGCCTTCGGCGGTGCGGATCGGGATGTTCTGCAGGTTCGGGTCGCTCGACGACAGCCGGCCAGTGGCTGCCACTGCCTGCTGGTAGGAGGTGTGGATACGCCCGGTGCGCGGGTTGATCTGGCCCGGCAGCTTGTCGGTGTAGGTGCTCTTGAGCTTGCTCAGGCTGCGGTACTGCATCAGCACCTCAGGCAGCGGGTAGCCTTGCTCGGCCAACTCGTCGAGTACAGCTTCGGCGGTGGATGGCTGGCCTTTGGCCGTCTTGCTCAGTACCGGCATGCCCAGCTTGTCGTAAAGGATCGAGCCCAGCTGCTTGGGCGAGCCGAGGTTGAATTCCTCACCGGCCAGCTCATAGGCGCGCTGTTCAAGTTCGGCCATCTTCACACCCAGCTCACCACTTTGTACCTGCAGCAGTGCGGCATCGACCAACGCCCCCTGGCGCTCGATCTTGGCCAGCACCGGCACCAGCGGCATTTCGATGTCCATCAGCACCGGCTGCACACTCGGCGTCTGCGCCAGACGCGCTTGCAGTGCGTGATGCAGGCGCAGGGTGATGTCGGCATCTTCGGCGGCATAGGGGCCGGCCTTGTCCAGGTGGATCTGGTTGAAGGTGAGCTGCTTGGCACCTTTGCCGGCGATGTCCTCGAAGGCGATGGTGGTGTGATCGAGGTACTTCTGCGCCAGGCTGTCCATGTCGTGGCGGGTAGCCGTGGAGTTCAGCACATACGACTCGAGCATGGTGTCGTAGGCCACGCCGCGCATCTCGATGGCAGGCGAGCCGTTAGCCAGAATGTTGATGTCGTACTTGGCGTTCTGCCCGACCTTGGCCTTGGCCGGGTCTTCCAGCAACGGCTTCAGGGCCAGCAGCACGGCCTCGCGGTCCAGCTGGGCCGGCGCGCCTTCGTAATCGTGGGTCAAGGGCACATAGGCTGCTTCATGTGGCTCGACGGCGAACGACAGGCCAACCAGCTGCGCCTGCTGGGCGTCCAGGCCGGTGGTCTCGGTGTCGAAGGCAAACAGCGGCGCCTGGCGCAGCTTTTCCAGCCAGGCATCGAAACGGGCCTGGTCGAGGATGGTTTCGTACTTGGGTTCGGCCTTGGCGGCTGGCACCTCGACCGGTGCCACGTCATCACCGGCCTTGGCCGCGTCACGCTGCACCTCGGCGACCCAGCTCTTGAACTCCATCTCGGTGTACAGCGCCAGAAGCGCTTCACGGTCCGGCTCGCCACACACCAGTGCATCCACTTCGACATCCAGCGGCACGTCGACCTTGATGGTGGCCAGCTCATAGGACAGAAACGCCGCATCGCGGTGCTCTTCCAGCTTGGTCGGCAAGGTCTTGGCGCCCCGAATGGCCAGCGCCGGCACCTTGTCCAGGTTGGCGTACAAGTCGCTGAGGCCACCACCGATGCCGGTCAGCAGGCCCACGGCGGTCTTTTCGCCCACGCCCGGCACGCCGGGAATGTTGTCGACCTTGTCGCCCATCAGGGCCAGGAAGTCGATGATATGTTCCGGGCCGACGCCAAATTTCTCGTGCACGCCAGCCACGTCCAGCACACTTCCGGTCATGGTGTTGACCAAGGTAATGTGCCCGTCCACCAGCTGTGCCATGTCCTTGTCACCGGTCGAGATGATCACCGGGCGCCCTTGTGCGGCGCTGCTGCGGGCCAGGGTGCCGATGACGTCGTCAGCCTCGACACCCTCGACGCACAGCAACGGGTAGCCCAGCGCCTTCACGCTGGCATGCAGCGGCTCGACCTGCACCCGAAGGTCGTCCGGCATGCTGGGGCGGTTGGCCTTGTACTCGGCGAACATGGCATCGCGGAAAGTGCCGCCTTTGGCGTCGAACACCACCGCGAACAGGCTGTCGGGGTATTGCCTGCGCAGGCTCTTGAGCATGTTCAGCACACCCTTCACCGCACCGGTCGGCATGCCCTTGGACGTGGTCAGCGGCGGCAGCGCGTGGAAGGCGCGGTACAGGTAGGAGGAACCGTCCACCAGGACGAGGGGCGCTTGGCTCATGAGCAGAATCAACCTTTTCGACGGGTCCGGCGCTAGAATAGCCAGAATCATTGACGACAAAGGGACTAGGTTATCATGCGTACACTCAATCGCCTGTTACTACTCGGCCTATTGGCAACCATGCCTGTCGTTACCCTGGCGGCGGACGACGCCCCCTCGGCCGATCCCGAGGTGACCATTCGCACGGAAGGCGACAAAACCATCCAGGAATACCGGCAGAACGGCTTCCTGTATGCGATCAAGATCACGCCGAAAAACGGCAAGCCTTATTTCCTGGTACGCGCCGATGGCTCTGATGGCAATTTCATTCGTTCCGACCAGCCGGACATGCTGATTCCGTCCTGGAAGATCTTCGAGTGGTAATCTGACGCGCACCGTTCACATCAACCCGGCACTTCCCGGCGGAAGTGCCCGTATGGGCAATTTTTCATCATGTCAGTCTTCACCCCCGTGACCCGGCCTGAGCTGGAAACCTTTCTGGCGCCGTACGAGCTGGGCCGTCTGCTCGACTTCCAGGGCATTGCCGCCGGCACCGAGAACAGCAATTTCTTCGTCAGCCTCGAACAGGGGGAGTTCGTCCTGACGCTGATCGAGCGTGGGCCGAGCGAAGACATGCCGTTCTTCATCGAGCTGCTCGACACCCTGCACGCGGCCGACATGCCGGTGCCCTATGCCCTTCGTGACCGCGACGGCAACGGCCTGCGCGAACTGTGTGGCAAGCCTGCGCTGTTGCAGCCACGGTTGTCGGGCAAGCACATCAAGGCGCCGAACAACCAGCACTGCGCCCAGGTAGGCGAACTGCTGGCGCATATTCACCTGGCCACCCGCGAGCACATCATCGAGCGCCGCACCGACCGGGGCCTGGACTGGATGCTGGCCTCGGGTGCCGAGCTGCTGCCACGCCTGACTGCCCAACAAGCCGCACTGCTGCAGCCGGCACTGGATGAGATAACCGCGCACAAGGCGCAGATCCTGGCCTTGCCACGGGCCAACCTGCATGCCGACCTGTTCCGCGACAACGTGATGTTCGAAGGCACCCACCTGACCGGTGTGATCGACTTCTACAACGCCTGCTCCGGCCCGATGCTGTATGACATCGCCATTACCGTGAACGACTGGTGCCTGGATGAACACGGCGCGATCGATGTGCCACGCGCACAGGCGCTGCTGGCGGCCTATGCGGCGCTGCGGCCGTTCACGGCGGCCGAGGCCGAGCTGTGGCCGGAGATGTTGCGGGTAGGGTGTGTGCGCTTCTGGCTGTCGCGCTTGATTGCGGCGGAATCGTTTGCCGGGATGGATGTGATGATCCATGACCCGAGCGAGTTCGAGGTGCGTCTGGCGCAGCGCCAGCAGGTGGCTTTGCACCTGCCGTTCGCTCTCTAGACCGCGTCTGCTTCTTCGCGAGCTTGCTCGCGAAGGGCCGGAACAGGCTTACAACTGCTCCAGACACCCAGCCAGGTCACCACCCAGCTTCTCCAGCAAGCGCTCATAGCCCTTGCCATCCACCGGGTCTGTCCCGCCCAGCGCATCCAGCTCGGCCAGGCGTACCGGCAACCCGGCGGTCAGGGTCTCGGCCAGCCGCGGCCGCAGCGGCGGTTCGCTGAACACACAAGTTTTACCCACTTCCTGCAAGCGCTTACGCATAGCAGCAACATGTTGCGCGCCCGGCTGTACCTCGGAGGCCACGCTGAACACGCCCGTGTGTTTCAGGCCGTACTCGGCCTCGAAGTAGTCGAACGCTTCGTGGAAAACGAAGTACGGTTTGTCGGTGATACCCGCCACACGGGCCTTGATACGACCATCCAGCGCATCCAGGCGCTCATCGAACGCCTTGAGGTTACTCTGATAGCGGGCAGCGTTGGCCGGGTCTACCTGAGCCAGGTCCGCAGCCATTTTCGCCGCGATTACCCGCGCATTGACCGACGACAGCCACAAATGTGCATCGAGACTACCTGGGCGGTGATCGTGGTCATGATCGTCGTGATCCTCTTCCTCATGGGAGTGGCTGTCCTCGCCAAAATGACGCAACTTCATGCCCGTCAGCGACTGCACCGCCACCGTGGGCTTGCTGCGGCTGCCCAGCACCCGCGGCAGGAAGTTCTCCATGTCCGGGCCGACCCAGTACAGCAGGTCGGCATCGCCTACCCGCCGCACATCGGAAGGGCGCAGCGCGTAGTGGTGGGGTGAAGCGCCTGGCGGCAACAGCACATCAGGGCTGCCAACGCCATCCTGCACAGCGGCGGCAATCTGCTGCAGGGGCTTGATACTGGTGAGCACACGCACATCGGCCTGAGCGGAAAATGCGATGAAAGCGACAAACAGAGCTAGGAATCGGGACACGGTGGATACTCGAGTCGTCAGAAACAGGTAACATAATAACGTCTCCATCCAGAACCGTCGCTGCCCATGTCCATCACGCCGCTGGCCAACCGTCCTCACGATCACTCCCATTGCGTACACAGCGCACTGGCTGAAGCCGACGCCTTGTGCACCCGCCAGGGCCTGCGCCTGACCGCGCTGCGCCGCCGTGTGCTGGAGCTAGTGTGGCAAAGCCACAAGCCGCTGGGCGCCTACGACATCCTCGCCGTGCTCAGCGAGCAGGACGGCCGCCGCGCCGCCCCGCCTACGGTATACCGCGCGCTGGACTTCCTGCTGGAAAACGGCCTGGTGCACCGCATCGCCTCGCTCAACGCCTTCATCGGCTGCAGCCACCCCGAGCACGTGCACCAGGGCCAGTTCCTGATCTGCCGGGCCTGCCATGTGGCCATCGAGCTGGAGCAAAGCAGCATCAGCGAAGCCATCATCAACAGCGCCAAGGGCGTGGGCTTCACGGTCGAGACCCAGACCGTGGAAGTGGTCGGCCTGTGCGGCAATTGCCGGAGCGCGGCATGAGCGATGCGCTGATCCGCCTGGAACAGGTGGGCGTTACCTTTGGCGGCGAGGCAGTGCTCGACAGCATCGACCTGTCGGTCGCACCGGGCCAGATCGTCACCCTGATCGGTCCCAACGGGGCGGGCAAAACCACCCTGGTGCGCGCCGTGCTAGGGTTGCTCAAGCCGCACCGCGGCAAGGTATGGCGCAAGCCGAAACTGCGCATTGGCTACATGCCGCAGAAGATCCAGGTCGACGCCACGCTACCGCTGTCGGTGCTGCGCTTCCTGCGCCTGGTGCCCGGCGTAGACCGCGCGGCAGCCTTGTCGGCGTTGCAGGAAGTGGGCGCGGAGCAGGTCATCGACAGCCCGATCCAGACCATTTCCGGTGGCGAGATGCAGCGCGTGCTGCTGGCCCGTGCTTTGCTGCGCGAACCTCAATTACTGGTACTCGACGAGCCGGTGCAGGGCGTGGACGTGGTCGGCCAGACCGAGCTGTACAACCTCATCACCCGCCTGCGCGACCGCCACGGCTGCGGCGTGCTGATGGTGTCCCACGACCTGCACCTGGTGATGAGCGCCACCGACCAGGTGGTGTGCCTGAACCGCCATGTGTGCTGCTCGGGCCACCCTGAGCAAGTCAGCAACGACCCGGCCTTCGTCGAACTGTTCGGCCAGAACGCCCCGAGCCTGGCCGTTTACCACCACCATCACGACCACAGCCACGACCTGCACGGCTCGGTCGTCGCCCCCGGCACCCATGTTCACGGAGAGCACTGCAAGCATGGCTGATTTTCTTCTTTACGCCTTGCTTGCGGGATTGTCCCTGGCAGTAGTTGCGGGCCCACTCGGTTCTTTCGTGGTGTGGCGGCGCATGGCGTATTTTGGCGATACCCTGTCCCACGCCGCGTTGCTGGGCGTGGCAATGGGTTTCGTGCTGGACGTGAGCCCAGCCTTGGCGGTAACCGTCGGCTGCCTGCTGCTGGCGATCCTGCTGGTGACCCTGCAGCAACGCCAACCGCTGGCCTCCGACACCCTGCTCGGCATCCTCGCCCCCAGCACCCTGTCGCTGGGCCTGGTGGTACTGAGCTTCATGCACGATGTGCGCATCGACCTGATGGCCTACCTGTTCGGCGACTTGCTGGCCATCAGCAGCACAGACCTGGCCTGGATTCTCGGCGGCAGTGCGCTGGTCCTGCTACTGCTCGCCGTGCTGTGGCGGCCGCTGCTGGCGGTCACCGTGCACGAGGAACTGGCCATGGTCGAAGGCCTGCCCGTTGCCGGCCTGCGCATGGCATTGATGCTGCTGATCGCAGTGGTCATTGCCGTGGCCATGAAGATCGTCGGCGTGTTGCTGATCACTTCGCTGCTGATCATCCCCGCCGCTGCGGCGCAACGTCACGCCCGCTCCCCCGAGCAGATGGCCCTGGGCGCCAGCCTACTGGGCGTCACCGCCGTCTGCGGTGGCCTGGCCATGTCCTGGTTCAAGGATACCCCCGCCGGCCCGTCGATCGTGGTCTGCGCGGCGGTGCTATTCTTGCTGAGCCTGGCCCTGCCAAAACGCTGAAAGACAGGGCGTGTGATGGCACGCCTTGCAACCTTTTGCCGGGTAAAGGGTTTGTAAGACCTGTTTTCGAGCGTGCGCACCTGGGTGTAGACTTGCTCGCTTTTTGCGCAAATAGAGAGTCGCAGGAATGAAGCCGTTCGCCTCCCGTTATCTGCTTGTTGCCGCGTTTTCCCTGTTCCTGGCTGCCTGCTCCAGCGCGCCGGTCGAACAGGCCGCGGTACCTGCCCAAGCCGATGCATGGCAGCAGTTGCAACAAAACATCGCCAGCAATGAGCTGGCCACCGCCGAAGACCAGCTGGCAGCCCTGCAGGCCCAGTCGCCTGATGACGCGCGCCTGGAGCAATACCAGCGTCAGCTGGCCGAAGCCTATCTGCAACGCAGCCAAATCGTCCTGCAAAAGGGCGATGTGAACGCAGCAGCTACCGCCCTGGCTCGCGCCCGCGCATTGATGCCACAAGCCCCGGCAGTAACCGGTGGCGACCCACTGTCCCAGGCACGCAAGGCCGAACTGGAGAAGGCAGAGGCTGCCTTGAAAGCCGCCGAAGCCAGGCCCAAGGCACGCATCATCGACCCGACAGCGCCAAGCACGGTGGTGGCCTTGAAGACCACCGATAGCCGGGCCATGCGCCGCCAACTCGATGACATTGCGGCCGATGTTGTGAGCTATGACTGCGAGGTGGTGTTCCAGGTACCGCGCACCGGCGACGCGCCGTGGCTGAAGACCTTGCTGGAGAAGCGCGTGCGCAAGATCGACAGCGAGTACGAGCTGAAGCAGAAACATGAAATCCAGCGTTCGCTGCCGGCCCAAGTGGTATTGGTACCGCACCAGCAGTAAAAAACTTCGCGGGTAAACCCGCTCCTACAGGGTTAGCGTTATCCCTGTAGGAGCGGGTTTACCCGCGAAAGGACCCTATCAGGCAGGAATAGATTCCGCAGCTGCCTCCCGCTCCCAGACCCGATGCCCCTCAACGGCTTTGACAAAGGCATCCACGGCTTTCTGGTCATCCCCCAGCAGCAACCCCTTGTCCTCCTTGAGCCCCAGACCAGTCGCCAGCTCTTTGGTCAACACCAGCGCCTTCAGGTGCTTGTAGCCTTCCAGCAAGAAGTGCTTGGCAAGCCCGCTAGCTGCCAAGGCATCCGTCGAAGCCTTACCTGATGGCACGACAATCCCGTCGAACATGATCGATGGCATCCCCTCCATCGATGCATCCACCGGCAGTTGCTTGCCATCCGTCGCCGTTACCGGCGCCGAGGTCGGCCCCAACAGCATCGGCCGGGCACTGCGCGCCTCCAGGGCTTTGACCAATTTGTCCACGCTTGCAGCGTCCACGCCATTAGCCACCAGCACGGCAATCTTGCGCCCCTTGATACCCACTGAACCTGGGTGGTTCATCTGGCTCAAGGCCGGTGATTGCGCCAGCTGGCTGCCCTTCACCTGCACCGTACCCGCTTTCGGCGCAGGCAGGCCCAGGTTCGCTGCAACCGCCGCCGCCAGCTTCAAATCGATATTGGCGAGAATTTCATTCACTTCCCGGGCGCGGATATGTTCGCGCTCCACTTTGCCCAACTCGAAGCTGTAAGCCTTGATGATGTGCTGCTGCTCGGTCGGGCTCATGCTCTGGAAGAACAACCGGGCTTGCGAGAAGTGATCACCGAACGACTCGCTGCGCTGACGGATCTTGTGCGCATCGATACGCTCCTGGTAGCTCTCGAAACCCCCGTCCTGCGCCGCTGCCGGGGTTTCCTTTGGCCAACCACCGTCGATCGAGTTTGGCTCGTAGGACGCCCGCCCCTTGTGCACGACATGCTGGTGCAGGGCATCACGCTGGTTGTTGTGGTTAGGCGCTACCGGGCGGTTGATCGGGATCTGATGGAAGTTCGGCCCGCCCAGGCGGCTGATCTGGGTATCGGTGTACGAGAACAGCCGGCCCTGTAGCAATGGGTCATTGGTAAAGTCGATTCCCGGCACGATATGGCCTGGGCAGAACGCCACCTGTTCGACCTCGGCAAAGAAATTGTCCGGGTTACGGTTCAGCACCATCTTGCCCAAGGGCGTTACGGGCACCAGCTCTTCCGGGATGATCTTGGTAGGGTCCAACAAGTCGAAGTCAAACTTGTGCTCGTCGGCCTCCGGCACGATCTGCACGCCGAGTTCCCATTCCGGATAATCGCCGGTCTCGATCGCCTCCCACAAGTCACGGCGCTGGAAGTCAGTGTCCTTGCCCGCCAGTTTCTGCGCCTCGTCCCACAGCAGCGAATGCACGCCCTGGCGCGGCTTCCAGTGGAACTTGACGAAACTGGCCACGCCCTCGGCGTTGATCAGCCGGAAGGTATGCACCCCAAAGCCTTCCATCATGCGCAAGCTGCGCGGGATAGCCCGGTCTGACATGGCCCACATCACCATGTGGGCCGATTCCGGCACCAGTGAAACGAAATCCCAGAACGTATCGTGGGCCGAGCCACCGGTAGGAATCTCGTTATGCGGTTCGGGTTTGACCGCATGCACAAAATCGGGGAACTTGATGGCATCCTGGATGAAGAACACCGGCATGTTGTTGCCGACCAGGTCGAAATTGCCCTCGTCGGTATAGAACTTGACCGCGAAGCCGCGCACATCACGCACGGTATCCCCCGAACCACGGGGCCCCTGCACGGTGGAAAAGCGTACAAACACGGGTGTGATCTTGTCGGGGTCTTGCAGGAAACCGGCTTTGGTCAGATCCGCATGCTTGCCATAACTCTGGAAGTAGCCGTGCGCCCCGGTACCACGGGCATGCACGATGCGCTCCGGAATGCGCTCATGGTCGAAGTGGGTGATCTTCTCGCGCATGATGAAGTCTTCGAGCAGCGAAGGCCCGCGTGCGCCAGCCTTGAGGCTGTTCTGGTTGTCGGCAATCTTCACCCCCTGATTGGTGCGCAGGGCCTGGCCGGTAGCGTCGCTGCGGAAGGTTTCCAGGCTCTGCAACTTGGCATTGGTATTGGCCCGGTCCGGGGTCTGGGTGCCAGCGGCTTCACTCTGCTTGGGCGCGTCCGTTTTCTTGCTGGGCATGGTCGGCTCTCCTCATCAGTCTTCAGGCGTGCCCGTTGCGGGCGTGTTCAACTAGTGACTGGCAGGCTTTGCCGAGCGTTCAATCAGGATTACCGGTTGTCGCGATATGCCCGATGGATTGGTGCATTACGAAATAAATGCTAAGAACAGCTATGGGAAAAGGCTAAAATGCGCGACCCCAGCTAACCGCTGACCCAAATTTCATGCGCCCCACAAGGTTCGCTACGTGATCGAGTTCCAACAGGTACATAAAACCTACCGCGTTGCCGGTAGGGAAATCCCCGCACTGAATCCGACCAGCCTGACCATCGAAGATGGCCAGGTGTTCGGCCTGATCGGCCATTCCGGCGCTGGCAAAAGCACCATGCTGCGCCTGATCAACCGCCTGGAAGAACCTTCCGGCGGCAAGATCATCGTCGACGGCGAAGACGTCACCGCGTTCAACGCCAGCCAGCTGCGCGGCTTCCGCCAGCAGGTCGGGATGATTTTCCAGCACTTCAACCTGCTGGCCTCCAAGACGGTCGCCGACAACGTCGCCCTGCCACTGACCCTGGCCGGCGAGCTGTCGCGCAGCGCAATCGACAAACGCGTGACCGAGCTGCTGGCCCGTGTCGGCCTGCAAGACCACGCCAAAAAGTACCCGGCGCAGTTGTCTGGCGGCCAGAAGCAGCGTGTCGGCATCGCCCGCGCCCTGTCCACCAACCCGAAGATCCTGCTGTGCGACGAGGCCACCAGTGCCCTCGACCCGCAAACCACGGCCTCGGTCCTGCAATTGCTGGCCGAGATCAACCGTGAGCTGAAGCTGACCATCGTGCTGATCACCCATGAAATGGACGTGATCCGCCGTGTCTGCGACCGCGTGGCAGTGATGGACGCCGGCCAGATCGTCGAGCAAGGCTCGGTGGCCGATGTGTTCCTGCACCCGCAGCACCCCACCACCAAGCGCTTTGTCCAGGAAGACGAGCAAGTCGACGAAGGCGAGCAGCGCGACGACTTCGCTCACGTACCGGGCCGCATCGTGCGCCTGACCTTCCAGGGCGACGCCACCTACGCGCCGCTGCTGGGCACCGTAGCCCGCGAAACCGGTGTGGACTACAGCATCCTCGCCGGGCGTATCGACCGCATCAAGGATGTCCCCTATGGCCAGCTCACCCTCGCCCTGATCGGCGGTGACATGGAAGCGGCATTCGCCCGCTTCAAGGCAGCTGACGTACATATGGAGGTACTGCGTTGATGGACGCCCTGAATTTCTTTGCCAACGTCGACTGGGCCGAAATCTGGCTGGCCACCGTCGATACCATGATCATGCTGTTCGGCTCGCTGTTCTTCACCGTGCTGCTGGGCCTCCCGCTGGGCGTGCTGCTGTTCCTCTGCGGGCCTAAGCAGATGTTCGAGCAAAAGGGCGTGTATGCATTGCTGTCGCTGGTGGTGAACATCCTGCGTTCGCTGCCGTTCATCATCCTGCTGATCGTGATGATCCCGTTCACCGTGCTGATCACCGGCACCTCGCTGGGCGTTGCCGGCGCCATTCCGCCGCTGGTGGTAGGTGCCACGCCGTTCTTCGCGCGCCTGGTGGAAACCGCCCTGCGTGAAGTGGACCGCGGCATCATCGAGGCTACCCAGTCGATGGGCGCCACTACCCGCCAGATCATCACCAGCGCGCTGCTGCCCGAGGCCCGCCCGGGCATCTTCGCGGCCATCACCGTCACCGCCATCACCCTGGTGTCGTACACCGCCATGGCCGGTGTGGTCGGTGCCGGTGGCCTGGGCGACCTGGCCATCCGCTTCGGTTACCAGCGCTTCCAGACCGATGTAATGGTGGTGACCGTGGTACTGCTGCTGGTACTGGTTCAAGTACTGCAGAGCGTGGGCGACAAACTGGTCGTGCATTTTTCCCGTAAGTAACCCCAATGGGGTCGGCCCGGCCGACCCGTTCGGGGGCCGTCGCGGCCCTCACAAGGAGTGATTGATGAAGAAGCTGCTTGCTGTTGCTGCCGCTGTCGCGGCCTTCTCGGCCCACGCCGATACCCTGACCGTTGCCGCCACACCGGTGCCGCACGCCGAGATCCTCAACTTCGTCAAACCACAGCTGGCGAAAGAGGGCGTGGAGCTGAAGGTGAAGGAGTTCACCGACTACATCCAGCCGAACGTGCAGGTGGCCGAAAAGCGCCTGGACGCCAACTTCTTCCAGCACCAGCCGTACCTGGATGAGTTCAACAAGGCCAAGGGTACCCAACTGGTGAGCGTAGCCGGCGTGCACATCGAGCCGCTGGGCGTGTACTCGACCAAGATCAAGAAGCTGGACGAGCTGTCTTCCGGCGCCACCGTGGTCATCCCCAATGACGCCACCAACGGCGGCCGCGCCCTGTTGCTGCTGGACAAGGCCGGTGTGATCAAGCTGAAGGACAACAAGAACATCCTGTCCACCGTGAAGGATGTGGCCGAGAACCCGAAAAGCATCAAGTTCCGTGAGCTGGAAGCGGCCACCATCCCGCGCGTGCTGACCCAGGTCGATGCCGCCCTGATCAACACCAACTACGCGCTGGAAGCCAAGCTGAACCCGGAGAAGGACGCGCTGGCCATCGAAGGCAGCGACTCGCCTTACGTGAATATCCTGGTTGCCCGCCCGGACAACAAGGACTCGGAAGACATGAAGAAGCTGGCAGCTGCGCTGCACTCGCCTGAGGTGAAGCAGTTCATCGTCGAGAAGTACAAGGGCGCTGTGGTTCCGGCGTTCTAAGCCGAACATCGCGCTGGATTCTTCGCGGGTAAACCCGCTCCTACACAAATCGTTGTAGGAGCGGGTTTACCCGCGAAGCTTTTGGGGCCCACTCAATCCCGCTTCACAAGCCCGGGCAACTGCGCCACCAGCTTCTGGTTGTTGAACGGCGCACGAATGAACCCGCGCTGACGCCCATCCGGCCCCACAACCGCCAGGTTACCGCTGTGATCCACGGTATACCCCGGCTTGCTGGTATCCGCCGGAATGAATGGAATGCTCAAGGCATTGGCCAACTTCTGGGTATCCTCGATCGACCCGGCCACGCCGACAAAATCCTTGTCGAAATAGCCCAGGTACTGCTTCAGCTGGTTCGGCGTGTCGCGGTTCGGGTCCACACTCACCAATACCACCTGCAGCCGGTCAACGGCTTCCTTGGGCAGCTCGCTCTTCACCTGGCGCAACTGGGCCAAGGTAGTCGGGCAGATGTCCGGGCAGTAGGTGTAGCCGAAGAACAGCAGCGACCATTTGCCCTTCAGGTCATCCAGTTGCACTGGCTGGCCATCCTGGTTGGTCATGGTCACATCCGCCACGGTACGGCTCTGCGGCAGCAGGATGATGCCGGCGTCGATCAGCTCGGTAGGGTTGGGCTGGTCGCGGCCATTGAGCACCTTGTTGACGGTCAGGCCCATGATCAGCGCGACCAGGGCAACGAGGATGAAGACGGTTTTCTGGGTTCGGGTCATAGGTTCAGCAACAGGTAGTGGTCGAGGAGCAACGCGATGAACAGCACGAACAGGTAGCCGATAGAGTACTTGAAGGTGCCGATCGCCGCGTGCGGCCGGCTGCCACGGTACAACACCCAGGCCCATTGCAGGAAGCGCAGGCCCAGTGCCAGGGCACAGGCCAGGTACAGCGGGCCGCTCATGTGGATGGCATACGGCAACAGGCTGACCGCCAGCAATACCAGGGTATACAGCAGGATATGCAACTTGGTGTAGCGCTCGCCGTGGGTCACCGGCAGCATCGGGATATCGGCTTTGGCGTATTCTTCCTTGCGGTGGATGGCCAAGGCCCAAAAGTGCGGTGGCGTCCAGGCGAAGATGATCAGCACCAGCAGCAAGGGTTCGGCGCTGACATGGCCGCTCACGGCCACCCAGCCGAGCAGCGGCGGGGCGGCGCCGGCCAAGCCACCGATAACGATGTTCTGTGGCGTGGCACGCTTGAGAAAGCCGGTATAGAGCACCGCATAGCCGAGCAAGGACGCCAGGGTAAGCCAGGCGGTCAGGGCGTTGGTGAACACCAGCAGCAGCGCCATGCCCAGCAGTGCCAGCGCCAAGGCGAACGACAGTGCGGGCAGTGGCTCGACCCGGCCCTGGGCCAGCGGCCGCTTGTGGGTGCGGGCCATCAGCGCATCGATGCGCCGATCCACCACATGGTTGACCACCGCTGCACCACCTGCACACAAGCCGATGCCCAGGTTGCCGAACAGCAGCACGCTCCAGCTCACGCCCGCGCGGGTGGCTAGGAACATGCCAGCCAGCGAGGTAATCAGCATCAGCACCACCACCTTGGGCTTGGTCAGCTCCAGGTAATCGCGCCAGCTGGCCCGCCGTGCGCTCAGAAGCGTCGCCACGAATCATTCCTCATGTGATGGGAAGTGCCCACGCCGGCCACCGGCCGCAGGCGCCAGCCGTGGCCGACACCCACGCGCACCTTGTCGACCACGCGAATGCGGTAATTCACCAGCACCATGCTCAACAGCAAGAGCGCCCCACCCACGTTGTGTGCCACGGCCACCGCCAGCGGCAGGTGGAACAACACGTTGCTGATGCCCAGGCCCACTTGCAAGGCCAGCGCCAGCAGCACCAGCCGCGCCAGGCCGGGAAGGCCACAGCGGTACAGCTTCCAGCTCAGCATCAAAAGCACGCAAGTCACCAACAATGCCCCCAGCCGGTGGCTGATGTGGATGGCCGTGCGTGCATCACTGTCCAGTTGCCCGCCCAGGTAGTTGGGGCCCACATGCTGGGTCAGGTGAAAGCCGTTGCTGAAGTCCGCCGCCGGCCACCACTGGCCATGACAAGTGGGCAGGTCAATGCAGGCGACCGCTGCGTAGTTGGCACTGACCCAACCGCCCAAGGCGATCTGGCCGATCACTACCAGCAGGGCCAATGCAGCGATCCGGCGCAAGCTCAACGGCAACTTGGGCAATGGCGCAAAAGCCCGGGATAGACGCAGGGATAGCAGGAAAAGCAGGCTCAACGTGGTGAACCCGCCGAGCAAGTGCGCGGTGACCACCTGTGGCCACAGCTTCAGGGTAACCGTCCACATGCCGAAAGCCGCCTGGGCAAGCACCACACCCAATAGCAACACAGGCAAGCGATAGGGCTGGCCATCGCGGGCATGCCGGCGCACCGCCTGGAAGGCGAGCAGGGCAATCACCACGGCCAGCGTGCCGGCGAAGTAGCGGTGGACCATCTCGGCCCAGCCCTTGGCCTCTTCCACGGGGTGATCAGGGAAGTGCAACTCGGCATGGGCCAACTGGGCCTCGCTCTTGGGCACGCTGATGAAGCCGTAGCAACCCGGCCAGTCCGGGCAGCCCAGGCCAGCGTGGGTCAGGCGGGTATAGGCGCCGAGCAGGACGACCAGCAGTGCCAGAAGGGTGGCGAATACAGCCAAGCGGAGTCCAGGTCTGGCCATGGCAGGCTCCTAGCCGATGTTGGACAGCTTGAGCAGGTGGCGCAGGTCGTCCAGCACATGCTTGCCGTTGACCTTGCCGTCGTAGCGCAGCACCAGGTTGCCGTGCGGGTCGACGATCCACAGCTGCGGGCCAGGCTCGCCAACCTTCTGCGAGTAGTGCCGGACATCCAGCGGGTAACGTTGCAGTTGCGGGTACTCACGGCCAAGCAGCGCCTGGTAGTCGGCGCTCAGCGGCTGGGCGGCGGCCAACGCATGGCTGGCGCGGCTGGCATCGCGGCCCAGGCCGACCTGGATCTGCCGGGCCAGGTACACCAGGCGCTGGCAGTCTTCGGCGCAGGCCTCGGGCGCGCTGACCAGCAGCTGCCAGCGCTCGTCTTCACCTGCCACGCCGATATCGGCACGGCTTTCACCATTGCCGATCATGGCGCCGTGGTAGCTGCGGCCTTCCGGTACCCAGAACTTGAGCTTGTACATGCTGGTGGCCAGAATCATCGGCCCGAGCACCACCAGCAAAATCAGCAATAGCTGCAAACGCCCGCGGGCTCTGGGTTTGCCACGTTCAGGCACGTCCAGTGGAGTGGCGGTGGCCATGGCGTTTCTCCTTGTTGTGGTGCCAGCCGAAGTAGAGGTAAAGCAGAACCAGCGCAGTCGCCAGGGCAAACCACTGCACGGCGTACCCCAGGTGTTTTTCCGGGCCCATGGCAACCACCGGCCATTCCAGCCGGTAGGTTGCCGGGCCGGGCTCCAGGCGCAACTCATGGGCATAGCCTTCGCGGCCTAGCTGTGGCCATAGCTGCGCGGCATCAACGGCAGTAAGCAGATGGGGCCATTGGCCACCTTCAGGGTCGGGATGCAGCTGAAACGTGCTGCCGGGTGATACGTAGACTGAAGCGTCCAGTGCCAAGGCGTTGGAGGGGGTATCGAAATGCACCGGCACGCGACGGTCTGGCCATGGCAGCCAGCCGCGATTGACCAACAGCCACAGGCCGCTGGGCTGGTCATGGAAGGGTTGCAGCAGTTCGACACCGGCCTGGCCGTCGCGCATGCGGTTGTCCAGCAGCAGGCTGTGTTCGGCGTCGAAGCGGCCAAAGAGGTGCACGCGGCGGAAGGCGTTGTCTTCGTTCGATGCCAGCTGAGCCGTGGCGATTGGCGCGTCGACCCGCCGCTCGGCATAGGTGGCCAGCAGCACGCGCTTTTCCTCGGCGCGGCCCAGTTGCCAGCAGCCAAGCGCAATCAGGCCCGGCAGCAGCGCAAGCACCACCAGGGTCGGTACCCAACCTGGGCGAAACGGCCTCACGGGCGCCTCGCTATACTTATCCACATCACCGCATCCCCCCGGAGTAGCGCCATGCTCAAGGCCGCGATTGTCCTGATGCTGTTGGCCACGATTGCCAGCCTGTTCAGTGGCCTGGTGTTTCTGGTCAAGGACGATGAAAACTCGACCCGTTTGCTGAAAGCGCTGACCGTGCGGGTGACCCTGGCGGCCCTGACCATCGGCCTAGTGGCCTGGGGCTTTATCAGTGGTCAGCTGGTTTCACATGCTCCCTTCTGACATTCACATCTAACCCTGTGGGAGCCACTGTCTTGCACAAACCTAAAAGCTGACGCTCCCACAGGGTTCTCTATTCGCCTTCAAAGCACATATACAAAGATGAACAACCCCACCCACACCACATCGACGAAGTGCCAGTACCAACTGGCCGCCTCGAAGCCGAAGTGTTTATCCGGGTTGAAATGCCCACGCAAAATGCGCACGAACATCACGATCAGGATGATCGTGCCCAACGTCACGTGGGCGCCGTGGAAGCCGGTCAGCATGAAGAACGTCGCCCCGTAGATCCCCGAACCCAGCGTCAGCCCCAGCTTGGTATAGGCCTCGTGGTACTCGTAGGCCTGCAACGTAATGAAGCTGATACCCAGAAGAATGGTCAGCGTCATCCAGAATTTCAGCGGTCCTCGGTGATCACGGCGCAGCGCATGGTGCGCGATGGTGATGGTCACACTGGAACTGACCAGCAGGATGGTGTTGATCAGCGGCAGGTGCCACGGGTCGATCACTTCCTTGGGCGGCGGGAACAGTTTCGGGTCGGGCGTGTGCAGCAGCGGCCAGGTGAATTCGAAGGTCGGCCACAGCATGTGCGCAACCCCTTTGGCCCCTTCGCCCCCCAGCCAAGGCCCGGCCAGCACTCGCACGTAGAACAGCGCACCGAAAAAGGCCAGGAAGAACATCACCTCGGAGAAGATGAACCAGCTCATGCCCCAGCGGAACGAGCGGTCCAGCTGCGGGCTGTACAACCCCGCGCGGCTCTCCTTAACCACAGCGCCGAACCAGCCGAACAGCATGTAGGCCAGGAACAATGCACCCACGAAGAAAATCAGCGGCCCGTGCGATTCCGGGTGGCCGGCCTTCATGTCATTGAACCAGGTGCCCAGGCCGAACACCGTGATGAACATGCCGATGGTGGCGATGATCGGCCACTTGCTCTGCGCCGGGACGTAGTAGTGCTCATGACTTGCCATTGCTGTTCTCCTTCCCTTAACGGGCGCCCTGGACGTCCTGGGCCGCAACATGCGCGACCGGCGGGTGGCGAGCGGTGATGTCGAACAAGGTGTAGGCCAGTGTCAGGTGCTTCACGCTGGCCGGCAGGTCGCGGTCGACGATGAAGCGCACCGGCATCTCGATGCGTTCGCCGGGCTGCAGCACCTGCTGGGTAAAGCAGAAGCACTCGGTCTTGTGGAAATACGCCGCGGCCTCGGCCGGGGTAATGCTGGGTATCGCCTGCGCACTCATCGGCCGGTCGGTCGGGTTGTGGGCAATGAAAATCATCTGGTTTACCGCACCCGGGTTGACCTCCAACTGGTCAGCCGTTGAGTAGAAGTCCCAGACCATGTCGCTGGCATTGGTCGACATGAACTGCACCCGCACCGAACGCGACGGGTCGCTGACCTGGCTGCCTTCGTATTGCCCGCCAGTCTTGCCGTTGATGCCAAACGCCTTGCACATCACGTCGTAGATCGGCACCAGGGCGAAGCCGAAGGCGAACATCACCACCGTCAGCATCAGCAGGCGCGTTACCAGGCGTTTGAGCGACAGGCCGTTCATGGCGGGCTTCCTATTTCACTTCCGGTGGCGTCTGGAAGGTGTGGTAGGGCGCAGGCGAGGGGATCGACCACTCCAGGCCCTCGGCACCATCCCAAGGCTTGGCCGGTGCCGGCGCGCCGCCACGGATGCACTTGATGACGATGAACAGGAAGAAGATCTGCGTGGCGCCGAACATGAAGGCCCCGATCGACGACACCATGTTGAAGTCGGCGAACTGCAGGTTGTAGTCCGGAATGCGCCGTGGCATGCCGGCCAGCCCCACGAAGTGCATCGGGAAGAAGGCCATGTTCATGCCGATGAACGATAGCCAGAAGTGCAGCTTGCCGAGGGTTTCGTCGTACATGTGGCCGGTCCATTTCGGCAGCCAGTAGTAGGCCGAGGCAAAGATGCCAAAGATCGCCCCGGGCACCAGCACGTAGTGGAAGTGTGCGACCACAAAGTAGGTGTCGTGGTACTGGAAGTCTGCCGGGGCGATGGCCAGCATCAAGCCGGAGAAGCCGCCGATGGTGAACAGGATGACGAAGGCGATGGCAAACAGCATCGGCGTCTCGAAGGTGAGCGAGCCTTCCCACATGGTGCTGACCCAGTTGAACACCTTCACCCCGGTGGGCACGGCGATCAGCATGGTGGCGTACATGAAGAACAGTTCGCCCACCACCGGGATGCCGACCACGAACATGTGGTGGGCCCAGACGATGAACGACAGGAAGGCAATCGCGCCGGTGGCGTACACCATCGAGGTGTAGCCGAACAGCGGCTTGCGCGAGAACGCCGGGATGATCGAGCTGACCGCACCGAAGGCCGGCAGGATCATGATGTACACCTCGGGGTGGCCGAAGAACCAGAACACATGCTGGAACAGCACCGGGTCACCGCCGCCAGCGGCACTGAAGAAGCTGGTGCCGAAATGGATGTCCATCAGCATCATGGTCACCACACCCGCCAGCACCGGCATCACCGCAATCAGCAGGAACGCGGTAATCAGCCAGGTCCAGACGAACAGTGGCATCTTCATCAGGGTCATGCCGGGGGCACGCAGGTTGAGGATGGTGGCGATCACGTTGATCGCGCCCATGATCGAGCTGATGCCCATCAGGTGGATGGCAAAGATGAAGAAGGTGACGCTGGCCGGTGCATAGGTGGTGGACAGCGGGGCGTAGAAGGTCCAGCCAAAATTCGGCCCGCCGCCAGGGCTGAACAGGGTCGACACCAGCAACAGAAACGCCGCCGGCAACAACCAGAAGCTGAAGTTGTTCATGCGTGGCAGGGCCATGTCGGGCGCGCCGATCATCAACGGGATCATCCAGTTAGCCAGGCCGACGAAGGCCGGCATCACCGCACCGAACACCATGATCAGGCCATGCATGGTGGTCATCTGGTTGAAGAACGCCGGCTCCACGATTTGCAGCCCGGGCTGGAACAGCTCGGCGCGGATCACCATGGCGAACGAGCCGCCAAGCAGGAACATGAGGAAGGCAAACCACAGGTACATCGTGCCGATGTCTTTGTGGTTGGTGGTCAGCACCCAGCGCATCAGGCCCTTGGCCGGGCCGTGCGCATGGTCATGGCCGTGGGCGTGGTCGTCGATCACTGTGCTCATGTCCTGTCTCCTGCAACCCATTGATTGCCGCGAGTAACCCGGTTCACTTGGCTTCTGCCTGCTTCAGCGCCAGCACGTCCTTCGGCGTGACCATGTCGCCCTTGTTGTTGCCCCAGGCGTTGCGCTCGTAGGTCACCACGGCGGCAATGTCCACTTCCGAGAGCTGCTTGCCGAACGCCGCCATGGCGGTGCCTGGCTTGCCGTGGAAGACGATGCTCAAGTGGCCTTCCTTCGGCCCGGTTGCGATCTTCGAGCCCTTTAGCGCCGGGAACATCGGCGGCAGACCCTGGCCTTCGGCCTGGTGACAGGCCACGCAAGTGGTGTGGTAGACCTTGTCGCCACGCTCTACCAGTTCTTCCAGGGTCCATTCCTTGCTGGTCAGCTCCTTGAGCTTGGCGGCTTCGGCTTTGCGCTCACCCAGCCAGGTGTCGTAGTCGGCCTTGGATTTCACCTCGACCACCACCGGCATGAAACCGTGATCCTTACCGCACAGCTCGGTGCACTGGCCACGGTAGATGCCGGGCTTTTCGATACGGGTCCAGGCTTCGTTGACGAAGCCGGGGATGGCATCGCGCTTGACCGCAAAAGCCGGCACCCACCAGGAGTGGATAACGTCGGCGGCTGTTACCAGGAAGCGCACTTTGGCACCTACCGGCAGCACCAGCGGTTGGTCGACTTCGAGCAGGTAGTGCTCGTCTTTGGGGGCCTTGTTGTGAATCTGGTCAGCGGGGGTGGCCAGGTTGCTGAAGAACTCCACGTCCTGGCCCAGGTATTTGTAGTGCCACTTCCACTGGTAGCCGGTGACCTGAATGTCGATGTCCGACTCGCTGGCGTCGTAGATGTCGATCAGGGTCTTGGTGGCCGGGATGGCCATGGCCACCAGAATCAGGAAGGGCACCACGGTCCAGAGGATTTCCACCCAGGTATGCTCGTGGAAATGCGCGGCCTGCTGGCCGGTGGAACGGCGGTGGATGACCATCGACCAGAACATCGCGCCGAATACCACGATGCCGATGATCACGCAGATCCAGAAGATGGTCATGTGCAAGTCGAAGACGGCGTTGGAGACATCCGTCGCCCCCGGGTGCATGTTCACGGTCCAGGCCGCATTGGCCTGACCAAAAACCGACCACAACAGGAGGCCCATCCAGACATGTGGATGTCGCATCATTGCGGGTTCCCCTTCTAATTCTTGTTGTCCCGGAGGCGTGGCCTGCGGCAAGAGGGAACGGCGGTCAAGACTGCCTGGCTTCGACGACCGAGCCCCTGCTAAAAGCAGTCGGGCCTCATCAACGAATCACGTTCACCGGGAGTATAGACAGCGACCAATGGCACGCAATGAAGCCTGTGAAATGAACTTCACGAAATGGCCAAATTGCCTGAAAACCGCACGCTTGAGAGGGTATGACGCAATAATGGCACCTTGATATACCTGAGAGCGCACACGTTTGCGAAATTTATAACAAATAGGTCTTAGGTATTCTGTATACCGAGCTAATTTAGTGTCTTCCGTTTGAAACGTAATGTCCCTGGAGTTGTCATGAACATCGCTGCTGTACGCGAGCAGGTAAGCCAAGCCCATCAACACGAAGGCCAGACTGGCCAATTGAAACAGCGTCTCGAGCTGCAACTGCCCCACCTGCACCCCTCGATCCAGCTGCCCGAGCAGGACGCCCAGGGTACTTTGGCGCGCTTCGTCAGCGCCTACATCGACCAGGTACCGGAACTGCTGGAGGCCGCACATGCGGTTGCCCGCGAGGCCGGGATCGAGTCGCAGATCAAACCGGTACTGAAAATTGCCGAAGCCTACTTCCTGCAGCCGCCCAGTGTGATGGAAGGGCATGTGGGCCTGGACTGCCTGCTGGACGAGGCCTATCTGGCGCACCGGCTGGTGGAGGAAGTGAATGACTTGTACATCCGTCACTTCCAGCAGCCGCTGATCCCGGTCGACACCACCGTCGCCAACCTGATTGCCCACCAGTTGATCGGCGAGGAATTTGCCAACCAGCTGGATGAAGTGGTGCATCACTCGGTTGACGAAATGCTCAATGACGAGAGTTTTGCGGTGGAGTCAGTGGAGGCTTATCGCGAGAAGCTAAGCAGCCCGGCGACCGGCGAGGCGTGGAAGCGCTGGCCGTGCCTGTCTCGGCAGCTGGGTGTCGAGCTCGGCCAACCGGCCTGATTATCCTGTTCCGGCCTCTTCGCGGGCACGCCCGCTCCCACAGGTTCTGCGCTGGTTTGAGCTAAAGCGCAATCCTGTGGGAACGGGCGTGCTCGCGAAAGGGCCAGATCAGACAACTAATCCCTCGGCTCTATGCCCCAACCCCCGCAGTAGTGCGCAACCGCCCCTCGATCCGCCGCTTCAACCGTCGCTGTTCTATCAGCAACCGCGACCCATTGGCCGCATTACTGCGGTTCCAGTCCTCCAGCAGCTCAAGGCACGAATGGTCGATGTAGCTCAGGTTACCCAACGGCACATGCAACGTAGTGCCCGCCGGTACGGTATCCAGCACCTGGGTCAGCGCCGGCACCTTCAGGAACGTTGCCGCACCACTTAACCGCAGCTCCATATGCCCAGCCTTCTCCAGGCCCACCAAGTTGATCTTCAGCCGCGCCGCCTTGAACGCCAGTTTCAGCAGAGTCAGGGCAAAGCCCAGCAGCACGCCGGTCAGCAGGTCGGTAAAGATGATCGCCAGCGCTGTCGCCGCGTAGGTAAACATCGGCATGCGGCCATAACGGCCCAAACCTCGAAACGCCTTGAAATCAACCAGCTTGACCCCGGTGAACACCAGCACACCCGCCAGACTCGCCACCGGAATCTGCTGCAGCACGCTGCTCAACACCACCACGAACGCCAGTAGCCACAAGCCATGGAAGATCGCCGATGCCCGTGTCTGTGCCCCCGCCTGCACATTGGCCGAGCTGCGCACGATCACACCCGTCATCGGCAAAGCACCCAACACACCGCAGAGCATGTTGCCGATCCCCTGGGCCGACAACTCACGGTCGAAGTCCGAGCGCTGGCCGCTGTGCATGCGGTCCACCGCCGCAGCCGACAGCAGGGTTTCCGCACTGGCAATGAAGGCCAGGGCGAAGGCAGCGACCAGCAGGGTAGGGTCGGCCAGCTGCATCAGGTCATCCGGGCGGATCCAGTCGATGGCCTGGGAAAGGTCTGCCGGTACTTGCACTCGGTTGACCGGCAAGGCCAGCCACATACTGATGCCGGTCATCGCCGCAACACCCAGCAGGGCACCCGGGACGAAGCGCAGCCGCTGCGGCCGCAAGCGCTCCCAGCCCCACATGATGGCGATGGTACCCAGGCCCAGCGCACCGGCCATCCAGCCGGTACCGGCGCTTTCCTGTGGCAGGGCTGCGACCACGGTTGCCGGGAACTCCACCAGGTTCTGCATACCGGAAGGCTGGGGCGCGGTGTCGAACATGACATGCACTTGCGACAGCACGATCAGCACGCCAATCCCCGCCAGCATGCCGTACACCACCGCTGGCGCAGTAACGCGGAACCAGCACCCCAGGCGCAGGCGCCCGGCCAGCAGCTGCAGCACCCCGGCCAACAGCAAAATCGGCCCAAGCATGGCCATGCCATGTTGGCGCACCAGCTCGAACACCAGCACTGCCAGGCCGGCAGCCGGGCCGCTGACTTGCAGCGGCGAACCGGCGAGGAAACCCACGACAATGCCGCCGATAATGCCGGTAATCAGGCCTTTGGCCGGCGGCATGCCCGAGGCGATCGCAATGCCCATACACAACGGCAAGGCCACCAGAAAGACCACCACCGACGCCAACAACTCACGCGGCAGGGCCGCTTTCAACTGTGTAATGTTCACCGTGTTTCTCCATTCTCAGTCACACGGCCATTCCCCTGGCCGTGGGCACGTTTGCCCCTGACGAGCGTGCAGGCGCGGGCCGCCAGCGAGCGTGCCGGCAGGGCAGTCAGGGAATTCAAGGCAGCAGAAGGCCGTGCCACACCCTGAAGGGTGCAGCCGGCTATCAAGGTTCTAGCGGTGGATGGGTCGCTTAGTAGCGGCCTCTCGGGGTAGCGCAGGGGACCGGCTCGCCAGCAGCCAGGGGCAGGAAGCTGTCGCTGGCGGCATCGTAAGCTTCGATCTTGCTGGTCTCGATGTCGTAGACCCAGCCATGGATGTACAGCTCACCGGCTGCCAGGCGCGAGGCAACCGAAGGGTGGGTACGCAAGTGATGCAATTGGGCGATGACGTTTTCCTTGGTCAGTACCTGCATCGTCTCGTGTTCGCTACCGCACGAGCAGTTGTTCTCGACCACGGTACGCGCCACTTCTGCATGGCGTAACCAGGCGGAAACGGTTGGCATCTTGGTCAGCGATTGCGGGTTCAGTACCGCACGCATTGCGCCGCAGTCGGAGTGGCCACACACGATGATGTGGTGCACTTTCAGTGCAAGTACGGCGTACTCGATCGCACTCGATACACCACCATTCATCTGGCCATAAGGCGGTACCACGTTACCGACGTTACGGGTCACGAACAGGTCGCCTGGCGAGCTCTGGGTGATCAGCTCGGGGACGATGCGCGAGTCGGCACAGGTGATGAACATGGCGCGTGGCGTTTGCGCGGTGGCGAGCTTCTTGAACAGCTCTTGCTGCTCGGGGAAGACGTCATGGTGAAAGCGCAGGAAGCCGTCGACGATGTGCTTCAGGGCAGCATCGGCGCTTTCCGCGGGGACCTGCGGGACGACCTTGGATGGGTCCTTGACGGGCATGATTCATCCTCTTGACGGTGTGTAGGTAAATCCATTTTACCGGTGAAAGATTCTGGCTATGCAGGGATTTAGATGACACGCACGGGCCATTGATCACAGTCGGTGTGGACTGATTTACTACGCTAGCGGGGAAAACTTAACTGAAACTTAATTCGAAGGCTCTAGAACGGGCGTTCCAGACAAGAAAGGCGGGATCTGGATAATAGCAAAAAAGCATCAGTTGCCAATATGGATTAGCAAAATTATTGGGTGTTATTAGCTGAGTTGCAGCCATCAGAACAACGCCATCTGGCCCCCCGGTGGGCAGAATGCCGAGCAATCCAGTGCCTGCGCTTCCCGCCCCTCAAAGTTCAGCCGCTTCATGGCCTTGGCAAAACGCTGGGCCAACAGCTCGGCAAACACCCCTTCACCGCGCATGCGGGTACCAAACCGGCTGTCGTACAGCTCGCCGCCCCGGCTCTGGCGGATCAGGCTCAGTACATGCGCCGCCCGTTGCGGGTAATGGTCCTGCAGCCACTGCTCGAACAGTGGCGCCACTTCCAGCGGCAGGCGCAGCATCATGTAGGCCGCGCTCTGCGCGCCGGCTTCCCTGGCAGCCTCCAACAGGCGTTCCAGTTCGCTGTCGTTGATCATCGGAATCATCGGCGAACACAACACACCCACCGGCACACCCGCTTCGCGCAATACCCGGATGGCCCTCAACCGGGCGCCGGGAGAGGCCGCGCGTGGCTCCAGCACCCGCTTGAGATCATCGTCCAGCGTGGTCAGGCTGATCATTACCCGCGCCAGGCGCTGGCGGGCCAGCTCGGCCAGCAGGTCGAGGTCACGCAACACCAGCGAACCCTTGGTGACAATGGTCACCGGATGGCGAAAACGCAGCAATACCTCAAGCAGGCGCCGGGTGAGCATGTGCTCCCGCTCGATCGGTTGGTAAGGATCGGTATTGGAGCCCAGGTTGATCGGCGCGCACACGTAGCCCGGTTTGCTCAATTGTTGCGCAAGCACCTCGGCGGCGTTGGTCTTGGCAATCAGCTTGGTCTCGAAATCGAGGCCGGGGGAAAGGTCCCAATAGGCGTGCGAGGGGCGGGCATAGCAGTAGATGCAACCATGCTCGCAGCCACGGTAAGGGTTGATGGAACGATCGAAGGGCAGGTCTGGCGAGGTGTTACGACTGATCACCGACTTGGCGGTCTCGACCCGCACTTCAGTGCCTTGCGTCTGTGGCACTTCCTGGTACCAACCATCATCCACTGCCACCGAATGGCTCGGGGCAAAGCGGTTATGGGGGTTGTGCGCCGTGCCACGGCCCTTTAGCGGTGCTGGCGGAATCATGGCTCACCTCTATACTGTATCTATATACAGTATAATGCGCGCCAGAATCTTTCCAGCACCTCTGGTCTGGCTACTTCAGGCCATGCCAGCTCAGGTGCGCTGCCTGGTCAGATTGCCGACCAAGGAACACCTTGATGCCTTCGCGCAATGGGCGCGATGCGCCTGGGGATAACAGCGCAGGCCTCGAAGCGCGTGAACACGTCAAAGGCATGCACATCCGACCACAGGTAGGCGTAGTAACCCGCATCGTAACCATTCACCAGGTGGTCGAAGGATCACGGATCATGCGCTCGATCCCTTGCTCATGCGCCAGTAGCACATGGTCGAAAGCCGCACGCATGTTTTCAAGGGTGACGGAAGGGTAATCGACGGGGATGTGGCTAGCTTGCAGCAGGGGGTTGTCCATGGCGCGTCACTTTGCTCGTGGAAAGGAGCAAGAGAGCGTGCATGGCCAGCGTAGGCCAGCAGGCCTGACTATCTACCACCCGGGCCTTGCACCCGGGTGGCACCACAGCATTACTCAGCCGGTTTCTTCAGCTTCGGATTCGGGAAGAACTGCACCGTCTGTACCTTGGCCGGCGAAGCCTTCGGCGCCAGGTGATTAACCCGGGTGCCAAGCTCCTTGGGCACCGAAAGCCCCTGCTCGTTGAGGGTATCGGTGAAGCCACAGGCAACACACTCGCGGTGCGGGGTGTCGTCTTCGCTCCACATCATCAGCTTGTCAGGCTCGCTGCACGCCGGGCATACCGCCCCAGCAATGAAGCGCTTCTTGGTCTTGATCACGGCTACCTCGCTCATGCTGCAGCGCTCTCGGTGAGGCCACTGTGGCGCAGCAACGCATCGATGGAAGGCTCACGCCCACGGAAGTCGACAAACAGCTCCATTGGCTCGCGCGAACCACCACGGGCCAGGATCGCCTCACGGAACGCGCGGCCAGTTTCGGCATTCAGCACGCCTTCTTCCTCGAAACGCGAGAAGGCGTCGGCCGACAGCACTTCAGCCCACTTATAGCTGTAGTAGCCGGCTGCGTAACCGCCCGCGAAAATGTGCGCAAAGCTGTTAGGGAAGCGGTTGTACGCCGGTGGGCGCATCACCGACACCTCGTCGCGCACCCCTTCGAGCACCTGCAGCACACTGCGGCCGTCGCCATGGGTGGCATGCAGTTCGAAGTCGAACAGCGAGAACTCCAGCTGGCGCACCATCATCATGCCCGACTGGAAGTTCTTCGCCGCCAGCATCTTGTCCAGCAGGTCCTGGGGCAGGGGGGCGCCGGTTTCGTAGTGGGCGGAGATCAGCGCCAGGCCTTCCGGCTCCCAGCACCAGTTTTCCATGAACTGGCTCGGCAGCTCGACCGCGTCCCAGGCCACGCCGTTGATGCCGGAGACACCGGCATGCTCGATGCGGGTCAGCATGTGGTGCAGGCCATGGCCGAACTCGTGGAACAGGGTGGTGACTTCATCGTGGGTCAGCAGTGCCGGCTTGCCGGGTGCGGCCGGGGTGAAGTTGCACACCAGGTTGGCCACCGGGCTCTGCAGCTCACCAGCGGCAGTGCGACGACGGTCACGGGCGCCGTCCATCCAGGCGCCGCCGCGCTTGTTGGCGCGGGCGTACAGGTCGAAGAAGAAGCGACCGACGTGCTGGCCGTTTTCCTTGATCTCGAACAGGCGCACATCCGGGTGCCAGCTGTCGAAGCCCTTGAGCTCCGCGATTTCGATGCCATACAGGCACTGCACGATACTGAACAGGCCGTTCAGCACCTTGTCGATCGGGAAGTAAGCACGCAGGGCTTCCTGCGACACGCTGTAGCGTTGCTCGCGCAGCTTCTCGCCAAAGTAGCCGGCGTCCCAGCTGGCCAGCTCAGGGCAGCCTTGATCGGCGGCGTAGGCCTTCAGCTGTTCCAGGTCCTGGGCGGCAAACGGCTTGGAACGCTTGGCCAGGTCACGCAGGAAGTTCAGCACCTGGTCGCTGGACTCGGCCATCTTGGTGGCCAGGCTCAGCTCGGCGTAGTTCTTGTAGCCCAGCAGCTCGGCCAGCTCCTGGCGCAGGCCGAGGATTTCCTGCATCACCGGGCCGTTGTCGAACTGGCCGGCGTTCGGGCCCTGGTCCGAGGCGCGGGTGCAGTAGGCGGCGTACAGCTCTTCGCGCAAAGCGCGGTCGCTGGCGTAGGTCATGACTGCGTAATAGCTGGGGAATTCCAGGGTGATCAGCCAGCCGTCGAGGCCCTTGGCCTGGGCCGCGGCGGCCATCTGCGCCTTGGCCGAGTCGGTCAGGCCAGCCAGCGCGGCTTCGTCAGTGACATGCTTGGTCCAGGCCTGGGTAGCATCGAGCAGCTGGTTGGAGAAGCGGCTACCCAGCTCGCTGAGCTTGCTCTGCACTTCGGCGTAACGCTGCTGCTTGTCTGCCGGCAGGTCGATACCCGACAGGCGGAAGTCACGCAGGGCGTGCTCGAGGATAGTCTTCTGCGCCACGTCGAAGCTTGCGGCTTGCGGGCTGTCGATCAAGGCCTGGTAGGCTTCGAACAGCGCACGGTTCTGGCCCAGTTCGGTCGAGTAGGCGCTCAACGCCGGCAGGCATGACTCATAGGCCTCGCGCAGTTCAGCGCTGTTGCACACCGCATTCAGGTGGCTGACCGGGCTCCAGGCTGCGCCCAGGCGGTCGTTCAGTTCATCCATGGCCAGCACCAGGCCAGCCCAGGAGGGGTGCTTGCCCTGTTTTTCGAGGATCTCGGCAATGGCTTTACGGTTGTCGGCCAGGATCGCTTCGATCGCCGGCAACACGTGTTCGGCACGGATTTGCGAGAAGGGCGGCAGATCGTGGGATTGCAAAAGCGGGTTGTTCGCAGTCACGGTTTGGATACCTTGGCAGAAGAAACACTGCCCCATCTTAATTACAATCGACGCCGACCGCAGCAGGCAGCCTGCCTATCGGCACAGATGAGAGACGCTATCATGGCCATCCGAAGCTTCCAGCAACACACTCCGAAAGTTGGATCACGGGCCTTTATCGACCGTTCGGCGGTAGTGCTGGGCGATGTGGAGATTGGCGAAGACAGCTCGGTCTGGCCGTTGACCGTGGTGCGCGGCGACATGCACCGCATCCGCATCGGCGCACGCACCAGCGTGCAGGATGGCAGCGTGCTGCACATCACCCATGCCGGCCCTTTCAACCCGGACGGTTTCCCGCTGATCATCGGCGACGAAGTGACCATCGGCCACAAAGTGATGCTGCACGGCTGCACCCTGGGCAACCGCATCCTGGTCGGCATGGGCAGCACCATCATGGACGGCGCCATCGTCGAGGACGAAGTGATCATCGGCGCCGGCAGCCTGGTGCCGCCCGGCAAACGCCTGGTCAGTGGCTACCTGTACATGGGCAGCCCGGTGAAACAGGCGCGCCTGCTGAACGACAACGAGCGCGCCTTCTTCTCCTACAGCGCCGGCAACTACGTGAAGCTCAAGGACCAGCACCTGGCCGAAGGCTACGACCAACCGGAATGATCCCGATTACCGAGACGAACATGTACCAGCAAAACATCCTTTTCGACCTCGACGGCACCCTGACCGACCCACGCCTGGGCATCACCCGCTCGATCCAGTACGCCCTGGCCAAGCTGGGTATCGATGAACCGGACCTGACCCGCCTGGAGCACTTCATTGGCCCACCCTTGCTGCAAGCCTTCATGCAGTTCTACGGCTTCGACGAAGCCAAGGCCTGGGAGGCGGTGAACTTCTACCGGGAGCGCTTCCGCGTCACCGGCCTGTACGAGAACCTGGTGTTCCAGGGTGTGCCGGAGTTGCTTGAAGCCCTGAACGGGCAAGGCCGCACGCTGTACATCGCCACCTCCAAACCCTGGGAGTTCGCCCGTGAAATCGCCCGGCACTTCGCCTTCGACCACCACTTCAAGGTGATCTACGGCAGCGAGCTGGACGGCACCCGCACCAACAAGGTCGAGCTGATTCGCCACCTGCTGGACGAAGAAGGGCTGGACCCGGCACAGACGCTGATGATCGGCGACCGCAAGCATGACCTGATTGGCGCGCGCAGCAATGGCGTGCAGGCCGTGGCAGTAGGGTATGGGTTTGGTAGCCAAGAGGAGTTGAAGGCGGAAGAACCGGCCTACCACTTTGCGACCTTGGCCGAAATGCATCAGGCATTTCTCAAGGCTTGATGGCCCTGGGGGCTGCTTTGCAGCCCATCGCGGCCCCAAAATCTCACTGGTTAACCATCAAGCGCTGCAACGCCGCCTTCCTGTCAGCAATCGGCAACCGCCCCAGTTGCTCGACCCGCTCATAAAACCGCCCCCAATCCCTGCCCACCTCGCGGAACAGCGCCTCAAACGCCGGCACCCATTGGTCATAAAGCCCGAACGGCAACAATTTGGCATTGTTCAGCGGCCCATACACCCAGGCGTCATAGCGTTTGTCACCCCCCCACTGGCCATCACGCACCTGCCGGTACTCGCGCCTCAAGCGCTCGAACTCGGCCCGCTTGGCCTGCCGCTTGTGCGCTTCATCCAATGGGCCTGCATAGATCGCCTGCAGCCGGTCACGGCTGGCCAGCACCAGCCGGATGAACTGCTCACGCGGCTGTCCCTGATCCCCGCCAATGGCGGCAAGCCCACGCGCCACGCGCCATTGCCGCGTGCCTTCCTGCTCGACGAAGGAGGCAAACGACTCGTTGAGCTCGGTGTCGTTCTGCACATAAAAGCGCTGGTGAGCCAGTTCATGGAAGATCAGCGTGGCCAGGCGCTCGTCGCCCCAGCCCACCATCGAAGAGAGAATCGGGTCATCGAACCACCCCAGCGTCGAGTACGCCTCCACACCGCCAACGTACACATCCAGCCCGTCTTGCCGCATCAGCGCCGCCGCCCCACGGGCCGCGCCTTGCTGGTAGTAGCCGCGATACGCCACGCACCCCGCAATCGGGAAGCAGTGCGTAACAGGCTGCAACGACAACTCGGGCGTGGCAAAGACGTTCCACACCACATAAGGCCGGCCAATGTCGGCGTACACCCGGTAGCTTCGGTTATCCGGCAGCTTCAGCTGCTGGCTGGCGAAGACCCGCGCCTGTTCAGCGTGCGCCAGGTGCGTTCGTAATTGCGGGGGCGTCGCCGGGTCGGCTATCACCTGCGCGACAGGCTGTCGTGCACGCAGCAATTGCCACTGCCCCTCAGCCAACTGCCCATAGTAGGCAACGCTGCTGCAACCGTTCAGCAGGAGCGCGGCCAGCAGGGGAACCAAACGAATGAAAACGCGGTCGAGTGCCCCAGGGCCTGAGCGCTGCATAGGAAAAAGTCGAAGCATCCGGGACTGTCTGACTCGCTCAAGGCCGATTCACTCCAAGACTATCTCGCCAAGGGGGAGTTTCGCCATGCGTGCATTGTTGGTCGCCGGTTCACTGTTGCTGCTTTGTGCCTGTTCAACGTTGCCAGACCCGGACCCGAACCAGGCCTGGATCGACCTCACCCCCTACGACAACACGTCGCTGCACGCCGTGCAGGTCGACGAACGAGAGTGGGTCGACAGCCGCTATTTTGAGGTACCACCTGGCAGCCACGAGCTGACCGTGCGCTACCAGTTTCCGGTTACCCCCAGCAATATCGGCCCGGTCGATGAGCCGCTGTGGCGCGATTGCCAGGTCAAGCTGACCTTCAAGGACTTCAGCGCCGGGCAGCGCTACCAGCTGCAAGCCGGCAGCATTGGCTTCCGCCCCTGGATCAAGCTTTACGACCAGCAGCAAAAACTGCTCGGCCAAGGCCTGCCTGCAGGCTGCCAACGCACCTGAACCCCGCAAACGGCGCTATGCTTGTACCGTGTACATCGCAAGTGGGAGTCTTGCCATGCGCCAGCCCATGATGCTGATCGCCCTCAGTGCACTGGGGGCTTGCGCCAGCCCCTTGCCGCCCGTCGACCCCAAGCAGGCCTGGGTCGACCTCTACACCATGACCCCCGGCCGGGTGATCATGGCCGACCGCTTGGACGGAAAACGCCTGGAGGATGGCCGTTACTTCCAGGTAACGCCCGGCAAGCACGAACTGGTGGTGCGCTTCGACTATGAGATCTACTCCGGCGGCATCATGAGCCAGCCCCGGGACCGCACCTGCTACCTGACCGTGCGCTTTGACAACTTCAAGGCCGGCGAGCGCTATCGCCTGGAGGCACGGGCTCCGGTGATGGAGCCGCAGGTGCTGCTGTACGACGCCAGCCGCAAGGTGCTGGTGAACGAGCCTAGCGAAGTGTTCTGTATTCCGTGAAAGCCGGGGCTGCCAGGCAGCCCCGGGTCTCAAAGCTACTGGTCATTCTTTTGGTAGATGATCTTCTTCGTCCCGCCATCGCAGGTCCCGACCACCATATTCGGGTCCTTGACCTCGCTGTTGGGCACGATCTCCAAGGTGTAGGAAGGCACGCCCTGCGCCTGGATCTTGGCCTCGATCTCGGCTTTCAGCTCCTCGCACGGTTTCACTGCCGCCAACGTGGAGGTGGCAACCAGGGAAGCCAACACGGCGATTGCTACGCGAATCATGGAACGGCTCCTGAAGAGGCAGCGTGCTGCCGACGCTGGTTAGACTACAGCAAACCGCCACCGTTGCGCCGCTTCAGCCAACCAGCGCGGCATCCAGGCTGATCTTCGCGTTCAGCACCTTGGACACGGGGCACCCTTCCTTGGCCTTGTTGGCTATCTCCAGAAACTGCGCTTCGCTTGCACCAGGCACCTTCGCCCTGAGCACCAGATGCACGGCGGTAATGGCAAACCCATCGGGCAGCTTGTCGAGCGTCACTTCGGCAGCGGTGTCGATCCGGTCGGCAGTAAGCCCGGCTTCGCCCAGCATCATCGACAATGCCATCGAAAAACAGCCCGCATGCGCTGCACCAATCAACTCTTCCGGGTTGGTGCCCGGCGAGCCTTCAAAACGGGTATTGAAGCCGTAAGGGTTCTGCTTGAGCGCGCCGCTTTCGGTAGAAAGCAGGCCGGTGCCGTCCTTCAGGCCACCTTGCCAGATCGCTGATGCTGTCTTTTTCATGCTGCCTCCTAGTCTTTCGGTTACGAGCTTATGGGTTCAGAGGCCTGTCGCCTGCAGCAAGTTCAGACCAATCGCACGGCAAGCATTGAATCCCCCGAATGTGCCCATACAGAGTTGAAAAGGCCGCTGGCCAACCACCTTTGCGGAGGCTCCAATGACGCAGCTGCGTGACCTGAAGATTTCCACCCTCGACCTGGTGCCCGTGCGCGCCGACGCCGGCCCGGCGCAATCGCTGCGCAATTCGCTGGACCTGGCGCAACACGTCGAGCGCTTTGGCTACAACCGCTTCTGGGTGGCCGAGCACCACAACATGGACGGCATCGCCAGTTCGGCCACCTCGGTGCTGATCGGTTACCTGGCCGGGGGGACGTCGACCATTCGCGTGGGCTCAGGTGGAGTGATGCTGCCCAACCACGCGCCACTGGTAATCGCCGAGCAGTTCGGCACCCTGGCCAGCCTGTACCCCGGGCGAATCGACCTGGGACTGGGCCGTGCACCAGGTTCCGACCAGATGACGGCTTACGCCTTGCGCCGCGACCGCGCCGGTGGCCCGGACGACTTCCCTGACGATGTCGAGGAGCTGTCGCGCTACCTCGGCCCACGCACCGATGATCAAAAAGTGATCGCCGTACCGGGGCATGACACCGACGTACCCCTGTGGTTGCTGGGCTCCAGCCTGTTCAGCGCCCAGCTGGCCGGGATGCGCGGCATGCCCTATGCCTTCGCCTCGCACTTCGCACCGCGCTACATGCACGAGGCCATCCGCGTTTACCGCAACCACTTCAAACCATCGACCACGCTGGACAAGCCGTATGTGATGCTGGGCATCCCCATGGTGGTGGCCGAAACCGATGAAAAGGCCGAGTACCTGGCTACCTCGGTTTACCAGCGCATTCTGGCGCTGATTCGCGGGCAGAGCCTGATGCAAAAGCCGCCGGTCGAAAGCATGGATGGATTGTGGCTGCCCCATGAGCGGGATGCTGTGGGCAGCTTCCTGGGCCTGGCGATGATCGGCAGCCCGCAGAAGGTACGGGCCAAGGTGGAGGTGCTGCTGGAGCAAACCGGAGCGGATGAGCTGATCTTTACCTGTGACCTGTATGAACATGCAGACCGGGTGAGATCTTATGAGCTGTTGGCGCAGGCCTTGAAGACCGCATGAACTTCTTCGCGGGCTTGCCCGCGAAGAATCCAGCACAGTTAGCCGCGGCGGTACACAATCTCCTTGGTACCGGCCTCGCAGCTACCAATTACCTTGCCCGCCGGGTCCCCCTTGTTGACGATCTCCAGGGTGTACCCCTTCACGCCCTTGGCATCGAGCTTGGCCGCAATCTCCGCCTTCAGCTCTTCGCACGGCTTGCCCGCCGCCATGGCACCGCCAGCCAGGGTCATCAGGCCCAGGGCCAGAATCAGTTTGTTCATCGATCGCTTTCCTTGTGCAGATGAAATCAGAAAGGGCGCCCGCCAAGGCGCCCCCTTCCTAAATACCCCATCAAGACGGGATCATCTACCCCGGTGCAACATCAGCTGTTGGCGATACGGAAACCGACTTTCAGCGTGACCTGGAAGTGCGCGGCCTTGTTATCGCGGATATGGCCACGGGTATCGACCACCTCGAACCACTCCAGGTGCTTGATGCTCTTGCCCGCTTCGGCCAGGGCATTGTTGATCGCCTCTTCGATGCTGGTAGGCGAAGACCCCACCAGTTCGATCTTCTTGTACGTGTGATGATCGGTCATGAGCGCTCTCCTTGGGTGACGATGAAATTGAGCCTAGCAGCGCAGGCCTGGTTTATCTGCGAACCGTCACCCATGCACAAAGTTCGATCGCACTTTCACGCAAGCCAACGGTCGCACTTCTTACAGCCCATACTGCAAAGGAGAGTCAACATGCACCGTAATTCGCTGCGTAAAACGTCCCTGGAAAGCATGGAAGCGGAGATCGAGAGCCTTCTGAAAAGCCTGGAGAACCTCAAGCACGATGCGTCGGAAGAGTCCCAGAAGTCGGTGAAGGCAATCCGCAGCAACGCTGAAAGTGCCCTTCGTCATTCGCGCAGCCTGCTGAGCGATGCCTACGAAGAGGTGAAACAGCGCACCCGTCAGACCGGCATCGCCACCCGCGACTACGCCCAGGAACACCCGTACACCACCGCTGGCGTGGCCATTGGCGCACTGGGCCTGCTGGCGGCCTACCTGATGTGCAAACGCAACTAGGCGCTCTGCCGCGCCAATTCGGCACGTAGCCACTGCGCCAACTGCTCGGCGCGCCCGTCTGCGGCGCGCCTGGGCACCCACAGCGCCAGCGCGGCAGGCGTAGGGGAAAAGCCCCACGGCGCACTCAAGCGGCCCGCACGCAGGTCATCAGCGACCAATGGCTGTGGCGCAATCGCCACACCCAAACCTGCCACAGCGGCTTCCAGCAAGTAATACAGGTGCTCGAACGCCTGGCCATAGTGAATGGTTGCAGGGTCCAGCCTCTGTTCCAGCGCCCAGGTGGGCCAGGCCTGCGGGCGCGAGGTGGTGTGCAGCAGAGCTTCACCCAGCAACGCCTTGGCGGGCGCCCCCTGCAAGCGTTCAAAGCCGGCGTAATGGGGGCTCACCACTGGCCCGATACGTTCCTCGGCCAGTACATACACCTGCATGTCCGCAGGCCACGGTGGCTCGGCATACACCAACAGCGCGTCCAGCCCGGGTCGTCGCGGGTCGAGGTCTCCTTCACCCGCCGACAGGTGCAGGCGCAGCTCGGGCAAATCCGCCTGTAGCCGCCCCAGCCGTGGGATGAACCAGCGCGCCAGCAGGCTACCGGAGCAACCCAACACGAACGGCGCTTCGCTGACATCACGGCTGAGCTCGGCACACACGCTGCGCAGCCGGTCGAAGGCTTCGCCACTGGCATCGCGCAGGCGCACCCCGGCATCTGTGAGTTTGATGCCGCGCCCGTCCTTGACGAACAGGGCCACGCCCAAGTGCTCTTCAAGCACCTTGATCTGCCGGCTGACGGCACCGTGGGTAACATGCAGGGCTTCGGCCGCCTGGCTGACACTGTTCAGCCGGGCGGTGGCTTCGAATGCCCGCAGTGCGTTGAGGGGAGGGAGGTCGTGGGCCATTTTACCTGTGAGTTTTTCTGACAAGTTTGCGCAATCTTATCGGTTTTCAGCCGGGCTTGCCGTGGTTAGAGTAAAGCCCATCACTCATCCATTACGCCCTGGAGCGCCCCATGACCCAGTCCCAATACCGCCCCGGCCCCGACGCCAACGGCCTGTTCGGCTCGTTCGGCGGCCGCTACGTGGCCGAAACCCTGATGCCACTGGTGCTGGACCTGGCCCGCGAATACGAAGCGGCCAAGGCAGACCCCAAGTTCCTCGAAGAGCTGGCCTACTTCCAGCGCGACTACATCGGCCGCCCGAACCCGCTGTACTTCGCCGAGCGCCTGACCGAACACTGTGGCGGCGCCAAGATCTTCTTCAAGCGTGAAGAGCTCAACCACACCGGCGCACACAAGGTGAACAACTGCATCGGTCAGGTGCTGCTGGCCAAGCGCATGGGCAAGAAGCGCCTGATCGCCGAAACCGGCGCCGGCATGCACGGCGTGGCCACCGCCACCGTCGCCGCCCGCTTCGGTCTACCTTGCGTGATCTACATGGGCGCCACCGACATCGAGCGCCAGCAGGCCAACGTGTTCCGCATGAAATTGCTGGGCGCCGAGATCGTCCCGGTCACGGCCGGCACCGGCACCCTGAAAGACGCCATGAACGAAGCCCTGCGCGACTGGGTCACCAACGTCGAAGACACCTTCTACCTGATCGGTACCGTGGCCGGCCCACACCCGTACCCGGCCATGGTCCGTGACTTCCAGTCGATCATCGGCAAGGAAACCCGCGCCCAGCTGCAAGAAAAAGAAGGCCGCCTGCCAGACAGCCTGGTTGCCTGCGTGGGGGGTGGTTCCAACGCCATGGGCCTGTTCCATGAATTCCTCGAAGAGCCAAGCGTGCAGATCATCGGCGTCGAAGCCGGTGGCCACGGCGTGCACACCGACAAGCACGCCGCCAGCCTGAACGGCGGTGTACCGGGCGTGCTGCACGGCAACCGCACCTACCTGCTGCAGGACGAAGACGGCCAGATCACCGACGCCCACTCGATTTCCGCAGGCCTGGACTACCCGGGCATCGGCCCTGAGCACGCCTACCTGCACGAAGTGAAGCGCGTCGAGTACGTCAGCATCACCGACGACGAAGCGCTGGATGCGTTCCACGCCACCTGCCGCCTGGAAGGCATCATCCCGGCCCTGGAAAGCTCCCACGCCCTGGCCGAAGCGATCAAGCGCGCACCGAAGCTGCCCAAGGACCACCTGATGGTCGTGTGCCTGTCGGGCCGCGGCGACAAAGACATGCAAACCGTCATGAACCACATGGCCGCCCAGGAGAAACAGGCATGAGCCGTCTTGAACAACGCTTCGCCGAACTGAAAGCCGAAGGCCGTTCGGCACTGGTCACCTTCGTCACCGCAGGCGACCCGGGCTACGACGCCTCGCTGCAGATCCTCAAGGGCCTGCCGGCCGCTGGCGCCGACGTGATCGAACTGGGCATGCCGTTCACCGACCCGATGGCCGACGGCGTGGCCATCCAGCTGGCCACCCTGCGCGCCCTGGAAGCTGGCCAGACGCTGGCCAAGACCCTGCAGATGGTTCGCGAATTCCGTGTGGATAACCACACCACGCCGATCGTGCTGATGGGCTACTACAACCCGATCCACCGCTTTGGCGTGGAAAAGTTCGTGGCTGAAGCCAAGCAAGCCGGGGTAGATGGCCTGATCATTGTCGACCTGCCGCCAGAGCATGATGCCGAATTGGCTACCCCGGCCCAGGCCGCCGGCATCGACTTCATCCGCCTGACCACCCCGACCACCGACGATGCGCGCCTGCCGCGCGTGCTGGAGCGCAGCTCCGGGTTCGTCTACTACGTGTCGGTGGCGGGTGTAACCGGTGCCGGCTCGGCGACCACCGAGCACGTGACCGAGGCCATTGCCCGCCTGCGTCGGCATACCGATTTGCCGATCAGCGTTGGTTTCGGCATTCGTACGCCGGAGCAGGCCGCGAACATCGCCCGCTTGGCGGATGGTGTGGTGGTGGGGTCGGCGCTGGTCGACAAAATTGCCCAGGCCACTAGTGCCGACCAGGCAGTGAATGATGTGTTGAGCTTGTGCTCGGCATTGGCAGAAGGCGTGCGCGCCGCTCGTCGCTAAACCGCATCGCCTTCTTCGCGGACAAGCCCGCTCCCACAGGGACTACACAGATGCTGAATTTTGTGGAGGACTTGTGGGAGCGGGCTTGCCGGCGATGAGGTCATCACAGGCAACTGAGATTTACCCACCAAAAATTGACAGATCCAAAGGCCGCACAGCCCCCATCCAGATCGCATGGTCCCGGTGATCCGCCAGCTCATCCCCGGTGAGCGGGTGCATGAACACCACCAACCCCTTGCGGTACAGCGCCAACCAAGGCAACACCACCCCGATAAATTCCGGCTCGAACGCCAGCTGGCAACTCCAGTCCGGGTGCGGCCCAACCGGCTTCTGGTGCATACGCCCCATGGTCACAGGGAACAGCCGCGCCGCCTCCTCACACAGCTCACGTGCCTGATCCATCGTTGCCGCGTCGTAATAAACATGTGCGTGGTAACCCTTGATTCTTTGCACGATAACTCCCGATTACACCGCCATCAGCCACTGCGCTCCTGCTCCAGCCAGCTGACGAACCGCTCGATCAACGCCCCGCGCCGCTTGCGCGGTGGCAAAACCAGAAAATAGCCCCGACTCGACGTCAGGCTCCCCTCTAATGGCCGACATAGCAAGCCTTGATCCACCAGGCCATCCACCAGGTGCCGCCAACCAATCGCCACACCCTGACCGGCAATCGCCGCCTGGATCAGCAAGGTGTAGTTGTCAAAGCGCAACTGCCCCGCAGGTGGCGGACTGGCCACGCCAAACCCGCGAAACACCCCCGCCCAATCGAACCAGCGGCTGGCCTGCTCGCCCTTCAAATGCAACAGGGGCAACTGTTGCAAAGCCACGGCTGAAAAGGGTTTTCCATGGGTCAGGCGGGGGCTGCACACCGGGAACACTTCCTCATCGAACAGCCAGCGGCTTTCGCCCTGGTGAAAGCGCCCATCGCCAAACAGCACCGCCACATCGATGTCCGGCCGCAACATGCCCTGGCTGCGCTCACCGGTCACCAGGCTCACATCCACCTGTGGATAAGCTTCGTGAAAGCGCTGCAATCGGGGCATCAGCCAAAACGCCGCAAAAGCAAAGTCGGTGGCCACCTGCAGCACTTCGCGCTGGCCACGCCCGCTGACTTGGGCAATGCCATCATCCATCGCCTGCAAACCCTGATGCACCTGCTCGAACAGCACCTGTCCGGCTTCGGTCAGCTCGATGCCCCGGTAGATCCGGTCGAACAGGCGCGTGCCCAACTGCGCTTCCAGGCGCTTAACCTGCTGGCTCACGGCCGGTTGTGTGGTACCCAGCTCCAGCGCGGCGGCAGTAAAGCTGCGCAGACGTGCTGCCGCCTCGAACACGCGCAAGGTATCCAGTGACAGCTCGGCGATGTGCTCAAACATAAGCTTGGCTAATCCCAGTCATTGCCCGCCATGGGCTTTACCCATGTTAGCCACAGTCGCATCTTGGTAGGCAAGCGGTTCGCATAACCCTCAACGATGGAAGCCACCATGACGCGCCCGAATATCCTGTTCATCATGGCCGACCAGATGGCCGCACCTTTGCTGCCGATCTACGCCCCTTCGCCCATCCAGATGCCGCACCTTAGCCGCCTGGCCGAGCAGGCGGTGGTGTTCGACTCGGCCTACTGCAACAGCCCGCTGTGCGCGCCGTCGCGCTTCACCCTGGTCAGCGGCCAGTTGCCCAGCCGCATAGGCGCCTACGACAACGCCGCCGACTTCCCCGCAGACGTGCCAACCTATGCCCATTACCTGCGCCGGCTGGGCTACCGCACGGCACTGTCGGGCAAGATGCACTTCTGCGGCCCGGACCAGCTGCACGGCTATGAAGAACGCCTTACCAGCGATATCTACCCCGCCGACTACGGCTGGGCAGTGAACTGGGACGACCCGGATGTGCGCCCCAGCTGGTACCACAACATGTCCTCGGTGCTGCAGGCTGGCCCATGCGTGCGCACCAACCAGCTGGATTTCGACGAAGAGGTGGTGTTCAAGGCGCGCCAGTACCTGTACGACCATGTGCGCGAGAGCGATGGCCGGCCGTTCTGCCTGACCGTGTCCATGACCCACCCGCACGACCCGTACACCATCCCCAAGCGCTACTGGGACCGCTACGAGGCTGTGGATATCCCCATGCCCCACGCCGGGTTCAGCCAGTCGGAACTCGACCCGCACTCTCAGCGCCTGCTCAAGGTCTACGACCTGTGGAACAAACCGCTGCCTGTGGAAAAGATCCGCGATGCCCGCCGCGCCTACTTTGGCGCCTGCAGCTACATCGACGACAACATCGGCCAGCTGCTGCAAACCCTGGAGGAATGCAACCTGGCAGACGATACCGTGATCGTGTTCTCCGGCGACCACGGCGACATGCTCGGCGAGCGGGGCCTCTGGTACAAAATGCACTGGTTCGAGATGTCGGCACGGGTGCCATTGCTGGTTCATGCGCCGAAGCGCTTCGCAGCAAGCCGGATCAGTGCCTCGGTTTCCACCTGCGACCTGTTGCCAACCCTGGTCGAACTCGCTGGCGGCGCTGTGGATAACCACCTGCACCTGGATGGCCGCTCGCTGGTAAACCACCTGCAAGGGCAGGGCGGCCACGACGAAGTGATCGGCGAATACATGGCCGAAGGCACCGTCGGCCCGCTGATGATGATCCGCCGTGGGCCGTACAAGTTCGTGTACAGCGAAGACGACCCATGCCTACTCTATGACCTGAGCCGCGACCCGCACGAGCGGGAGAACCTCACCGGCAGCCCGGACCACCAAGCGCTGCTGCAGGCATTGGTCGATGAAGCACAGCAGCGTTGGGATATCCCCAGCCTGCGCCAGCAGGTGCTGGCCAGCCAGCGCCGCCGCCGCCTGGTGGCCGAAGCGCTGGCCATCGGCAAGCTGAAAAGCTGGGACCACCAACCGCTGGTGGACGCCAGCCAACAGTACATGCGCAACCACATCGATCTCGACGACCTCGAGCGCAAGGCACGTTATCCACAGCCCGCACCCATGGATTGAGAAGAGAGGCCGCCATGCACACGTTCTCCACCGCAGTATTCGCCCTGGCCCTGGGCGCCGCCACGGCCCACGCCGCCGACAGCGACGCGCAATGCAGCACCGTGAAAATGGCCGACCCCGGCTGGAGCGATATCGCTTCGACCAATGCCGTGGCCCGCCTATTACTGGAAAGCCTGGGCTACCAGGTGAAAATCGACAGCCTGGCCGTACCGATCATCTACGGTGGCTTGAAGGATGGCCGTGTCGACGCCTTCCTTGGCAACTGGATGCCAGCCCAGCAGGGTTTCCATGACAAGTTCATCGCCAACGGCGATGTGCAGCAGCTGTCACGCAACCTGGAGGGAACAGAGTTTACCCTGGCGGTGCCCGACTATGTGTGGAATGCCGGGGTGAAAGACTTTGCCGACCTGCAGAAGCACGCCGACCAGTTCGACAAAAAGCTGTATGGCATCGGCTCCGGCGCACCGGCCAATCTGTCACTGAAGGGAATCATCGATAAGAATGAATTCAACCTTGGTCAGTGGAAGCTGGTGGAGTCCAGTGAGCAGGCGATGCTGGCGCAGGTCGACCGGGCAGTGAAGAAGCAGCAGTTCATTACCTTCCTCGGCTGGACACCGCACCCGATGAACGTGAAGCTGAAGATGCATTACCTGACCGGCGGGGAGAAGTGGTTCGGCAGCAAAGGCGAGGTGTATACGCTGACCCGCAAGGGTTATCCACAAGCCTGCCCGAATGCGGCGAAGCTGTTGGGTAACCTTAGGTTCACGCTGGACATGGAAAACAGCATCATGGCTGAGGTTGTGGACAAGAAGATCAGTTTTGATGATGCGGCCAGGGCTTGGGTGAAGACGCATCCCGAGTTGCTGGATGGGTGGCTGGCTGGGGTGACCACAAAAAGTGGCGCCGATGCCCGCCAAGCAGTAGATAAAAAGCTGTAAACCGATCCCTGTGGGAGCGGGTTCACCCGCGAATGCGATGGTTGGGCCACAGACGCATTCGCGGGTGAACCCGCTCCCACAGGGAGGACAGTGCACCTCTAGGAATCTGGGTAACCCATGCATCGCATCATCCACCTGCTGCCCTTCCTCACTTGGCTCCCCCGCCAATCGGGCCGCAGCCTGCGCCAGGACCTGCTGGTGGGCCTGAGCGGTGCCATCCTTGCCCTGCCGCAATCCATCGCCTACGCCCTGATCGCCGGCCTGCCCGCCGAATATGGCCTGTACGCCGCCATCGTGCCGGTGCTGATCGCTTGCTTATGGGGTTCATCCTGGCACCTGATCTGCGGCCCGACCGCTGCCATTTCCATCGTCCTCTACGCCAGCATCAGCCCGCTGGCCGTGGCGGGCAGCGCCGATTACATCACCCTGGTGCTGCTGCTGACGTTCCTCGGCGGCATCTTCCAGCTACTGCTGGGGCTTTTGCGGTTTGGCGCGCTGGTCAATTTCGTCTCCCATTCCGTCGTGCTCGGTTTCACGCTGGGTGCTGCCATCGTCATTGCCCTGGGTCAGATGCCCAACCTGCTGGGCATGGACTTGCCCAGCCAGGCTACTGCACTGAAGACCGTGCAGGATCTGGCCAGCCACGCCGGAGAAGTCGACCTGCCTTCACTGGTGCTTGGCCTGGCCACCGTGCTGCTCGGCGTGACCTTGAAACTCTGGCGCCCACGCTGGCCGAGCCTGTTGATAAGCCTGATCCTGGTCAGCCTGCTGGCGTGGCTGTTGCCGGGCTTCTTTGGCCATGTACCACGAGTAGCGGCCTTCACCGGGCAACTTCCCCCCTTTAGCCCGCTGCCCCTGCTGGACGTGGAACTGTTGCTGCGCCTGCTGCCCAGCGCCGTGGCAGTGGGCATGCTGGGGCTGGTCACCAGCCTGTCGATTGCCCGCTCTCTCTCGGCACGCTCAGAACAGCTGATCGACCCGGATCAGGAAATACGTGCGCAGGGCCTGTCGAACATCGCAGGGGCGTTTTTCTCCGGTTACCTTTCTGCCGGCTCCTTCACCCGCTCGGGCCTGAGCTATGAAGCGGGTGCCCGCTCGCCCATGGCCGGGGTGTTTTCGGCGCTGTGGGTAGCGTTGTTCGCCGTTACCGGCGCCGGGTTGATCGCACACCTGCCGATACCCGCCATGGCCGGCAGCATTTTGCTGATCTGTTGGGGGTTGGTGGACCATCGGGGGATTCGCGCGCTGTTCCGGGTCAGCCGCTCGGAGTTTCTGGTAATGGCACTGACGGCGGCGGCGACCTTGCTGCTGGAATTGCAGACGGCGATATATGCCGGGGTGCTGGCGTCGCTGTTCTTCTATCTGAAGCGCACGTCACGGCCACGGGTACAGCAGAGCCGTGAAGGTGATGCGGATGTATTGCGGGTGGGCGGGTCGATCTTCTTTGGTGCGGCGCATTACCTGCAGGTGCGCTTGCAGCGTTGCCAAGGGCCGCATGTGGTGATCGATGCGCGGCAGGTGAATTTTATCGATTACTCGGGTGTGGATATGTTGCACCGCGAGGCGCGGCGGTTGCGGCGGTTGGGCGGGAGTTTGACCCTGCACCGGGCCAGGCCGCAGGTGATCGAGGAATTGCAGAAGCTGGAAGGGGTGGCGTTGTGCCCGATACGGTTTGAAGAGTGAGGTTGGGTTGAGATCTTGGGGCCGCTTTGCGGCCCCGACAATCTCAGCCTCGAGCCAGTTGCCGGCGCAGTTCAGCCAAAACCGGCGCCGTATCCGGCCGAACCCCACGCCAGATAAAGAAGGCTTCAGCCGCCTGCTCCGCCAGCATCCCCAACCCATCCAGCACCTTGGCCGCACCCAGCTTGGTAGCCCATTGGCAAAACGGCGTCGGCTCCTTGCCATACATCATGTCGTAGCAAACCGTACGCCCCGCCTCGACCAGGCTATCCGCAATCGGCGGCAATTCACCGGCCAGGCTCGCCGAGGTGGCATTGATGATTACATCCACCGGCTCCTGCAACCAGGCAAACCCACTGGCCACTACCGGCCCCAGTTCATCGAACTCATGTGCCAGTTGCTCGGCTTTTTCCACGGTACGGTTGGCAATCACCAGCGACTGCGGCTGGTGCGCCAGTATCGGCTCCAGCACGCCACGCACGGCGCCACCGGCCCCCAGGATGAGAATGCGCTTACCGGCAAGCTCGACCCCGGCATTCACCGTCAAGTCGCGCACCAGGCCAGCGCCATCGGTATTGTCGCCCTGCAGGGTGCCATCAGCCAGCTTGCTCAGCGTGTTCACTGCGCCAGCGCGCTGGGCACGCGGGGTCAGGCTGTCGCACAGGCGGTAGGCCTCTTCCTTGAACGGCACCGTGACGTTGCCGCCACTGCCTTGCTTGAAGAAGCCGCGCGCGCAATCGCTGAACTCGTCCAGTGGCGCCAGCAGGGTGGCGTATTCCAGGTCCTGGCCGGTCTGCTCGGCGAACAGGCGGTGGATCAGCGGCGACTTGCTGTGGCCGATGGGGTTACCGAAAACGACGTACTGGTCCATGGCGGCTCCTTGGTTGTCCACAGGCTTACTGGCCAAGCCAGTCGCGGTCTTGCAGGAAGTACTCGGTCAGGCGAGCTTCTTCGCTGCCGGGCGCAGCCTTCCAGTCGTAGCCCCAACGTACCTGCGGCGGCAGCGACATGAGGATGGACTCGGTACGGCCACCAGACTGCAGGCCGAACAGGGTGCCACGGTCGTAGACCAGGTTGAACTCCACGTAGCGACCGCGACGATATTCCTGAAACTCGCGCTGCTGCGGGGTGTAGGGCGTGTCCTTGCGGCGCTGGATGATCGGCAGATAGGCGTTGACGTAGGCATCGCCGATGGCGCGGATGAAGGCGAAGCAGGTGTCGAAATCCCACTCGTTCAAGTCATCGAAGAACAGCCCGCCAATGCCGCGTGGCTCACCCCGGTGCTTGAGGTGGAAGTAGCGGTCGCACCAGGCCTTGTAGCGCGGGTACACGTCGGCGCCGAACGGCGCGCAGGCCTGCTCGGCCACGCGGTGCCAGTGGATGCAGTCTTCTTCATTGCCGTAGTACGGGGTCAGGTCGAAGCCACCACCGAACCACCACACGGCTTCTTCACCTTCCTTTTCGGCGATAAAGAAGCGCACGTTGGCGTGAGAAGTGGGCACATGCGGGTTGTGCGGGTGAATCACCAGCGACACGCCCAAGGCCTCGAAGCCACGGCCCGCCAGCTCAGGGCGGTGGGCACTCGCCGAGGGCGGCAGACCCGCACCGAACACATGGGAAAAGTTGACCCCGCCTTTCTCGATCACCTTGCCGTCGCCGATCACCCGCGTGCGGCCCCCGCCACCGGCTTCGCGCACCCAGGCGTCCTCGACGAAGCGGGCGCCGCCGTCTTCTGTTTCGAGGGCAGAGCAGATGCGGTCTTGCAGGTCGAGCAGGTAGGCTTTCACGGCCTCGGTGCGGCTAGTCATCGGGTCACCAGGAACGGGCAGGGAAGAATTCGCCGCGTAGCATACCACCGCCAGCGCGCGCGCCGCAGTTGACGGCGATCAAGCAAAGGCGTCCGATAGAAGGCCTTTTCCCGATCCCGACGACAGGAGTGCGAGATGGCCAAGCGTATCCAGTTCAGCCAGCATGGCGGCCCGGAAGTGCTGCAGTTTGTGGAATTCGAACCCGCCCCACCGGGGCCGCAGCAGGTGCGCGTGCGTAACCATGCCATCGGCCTGAACTTCATCGATACCTACTTCCGCAGCGGGTTGTATGCGCCGCCGACCCTGCCTTCGGGCCTGGGCACCGAGGCCGCAGGTGTGGTCGAGGCCGTGGGCGAAGGCGTTACTCGGTTGAAGGTAGGGGATCGCGTGGCCCATGCCGGTGGCCCGCTGGGTGCGTACAGCGAGGTGCATACGCTGCCGGAGGCCAACCTGGTCAAGCTGCCCGACAGCATCAGCTTCGAGCAGGCAGCGGCGGTGATGCTCAAGGGTTTGACCGTGCAGTACCTGCTGAAGCAGACCTATGAGGTGAAGGCGGGTGACGTGATCCTGTTCCACGCGGCGGCTGGCGGTGTGGGTTCGCTGGCGTGCCAGTGGGCCAAGGCCTTGGGTGCCAAGCTGATCGGAACCGTGAGTTCTGCCGAAAAGGCCGAGCGGGCCAAGGCGCTGGGGGCGTGGGAAACCATCGACTACAGCCGTGAAGATGTCGCCAAGCGCGTGCTGGAGCTGACCGATGGCAAGAAATGCCAGGTGGTGTACGACGGCGTGGGCGCGGATACCTGGCTGACCTCGCTGGATTGCCTGCAACCACGTGGGTTGATGGTGAGCTTTGGCAATGCCTCGGGCGCGGTGAGCGGGGTGAACCTGGGGATTCTGGCGCAGAAGGGCTCGCTGTATGTGACCCGGCCAACCTTGGCGAGCTATGCCAACAATGCCGAGAACACCCAGGCCATGGCCGATGACCTTTTTGCGATGATTGCGAGTGGGAAGCTGGTTGTGGATATCCAGCAGCGGTATCCGCTGAGTGAGGCGGCCAAGGCGCAGGCGGAGCTGTCGGCGCGCAGGACGGTGGGGTCGACTGTACTGATCCCCTAAGCCGGGCACTTCACCCTGTGGGAGCGGGCATGCCCGCGAACACGGGCGAAGCCCGTGCCAAGCACCGCGTTGGATTCTTCGCGGTGTACGCCCGCTCCCACAGGTACTGTGTCGGCTTCTATAGCTGCGCTATGCCTGTGAGGGGCGGTTTGCCGGTGGTGGTGTCGACTCGATGCCATCCAGGATCGCCTCAACTACCCCTTCTGCCATTTCAATCGCATGCAGGTTCGACCAGAACATGCCACGGCCTTCTTCACGCATGTAGTCCAGGGCTTTGTAGCCGGTCTCGTAGGCGCTGCGCAGGTACAGGGCTACGTGGACCAGAGCGTCCTCGGCGGAAATGTTCGGGTTGACGGTGAAGAGTGGGTCATGGCCGGCATCGCAACGGCCGAAGGGGCGGGTGGAGGTACAGGGTAGGGGTGGATCAGGAACAATCTTCTTCATCATTAGATCTCGCTTCATGGCCCCACCCAGTCGTTACCACACGAATGGGTGGCAGCTGTACGCAGGGTGGTAAACCGGGTGGGAGATCTAAAACCCAGCAGGCACGAAGCCTCCTGCGAACAGCCGCCATGGACTGCCAAGATCACCCTGAACCCGGGTTACCACACCCGATCGCCAAGTTGTTCAGCGACGGTTGAAGCCTAAGGGCAGAGGTTCCCACTGAGAAGGTGATGGCAGAGGACGCGGGTCGTAGGATATTTCCGAAGTGGCTAGCTGGACAGCTATTTTGGCAATAATCAGAAAACCCTGACCCAGTGAAAGCCAACATCAGGCTCATGCACAGTGCGTGAGAAAAACGTCCCACCTTGACCATGCCGATTCGGAAGCATAGCCTTTCTGCTTGAGGATGTGCTGGTGCGCCGGTTGAGTTTCAAGTTATCCGGGCGAGTACATCCCCACCATTTAGGCCGCTTAAGCGGCCTTTATTTTTTGGATGAGCTTCAATTATGCTGCGAAGCTCAGACCTATGCGTGATGCTTTACCAAGCTCAAGATCGCTGCCAAGGCCAAATTGATATTTAATTCTATTTCATCAATGGGATTATCGCCTTTTATTATATTTACCTATGAGGCGACCTGTCATTTTTGCCAGTTTCAGCCCCCCCTTGGGCTCTTGTATTATTTTTCCACAAAGCCTCTGCCGAGCGAGAACTAACCCATGGGCAATACACCGTATTCAGTTTATGGCTATTTTTCATTGGCGGATATTGGATTCTCAACACTCAGCTTTACTGGCCAGCTGCGTGATAAGCTGACGGGATGCTATCTTCTAGGAAATGGATACAGAGGTTTCAGCCCGACACTCATGCGTTTCATCATCCCTGATATCTTCAGCCCTTTTGATATTGGAGGGATTAACCCCTACTGTTACTGCTCGGGCGATCCGATTAATAAATATGATCCAACCGGTGAAGCGGGTGTACCCAAACAGCCAAGTTCATTCCCACCTGCCGGCGGATTTCGTTTTAAAGGAAGGGCTGAAAATATAAATAAAGTTCAGGTTTTTTATAGCCCCGACCCAGAAAATCCCGGTTCAACTATTCTAAATATCAATATGCACGGCAGTAGGGGTTTTTTCTGGGACGGATACCGCCCGATGAGAGTGAAAAAATTTTTCAAAACCCTTGAAAAGCGTGGATACCCTCTGAGCAATCAGCGAACTCACTACATAACTTGTCACTCAGCAAATAAACCTTTTTTTGGCTTGTTTGGAAAGTCAGTCATTGAGCAGACGGTGAAAATCACAAAGGCACCCTCAACCGGTTATAAGGGGCCGGTTACAAGCTATCCTGACCGACCTAAATCGGAAGGTCAATTTTCAGATATAACCATTAACATTGATGTTAAAAACCCATTTCGGCCAGACCATCCGTCACATCATAAGTTCAGATACAAGCCTGTTACAGCATTCCCCAAAACCATGGGTAGCATTCGCCAGCCAGATGCGGGTGAATAACAGAATTGATAGGGAGCCTCGAAACTTAAATCTGAAATAACTAAATATCCTCCTAACTATGATGAAACGTTCGCCAACACCATAGTCAGAAGGAATATTTGAAAGCGTTAACCTGGACGAACGACTTCGCCAGTAGCCAGATTCCGAATCACACTCGGGTTCTTCCGCCCACCCAGCGCGCCGCCCAGCACCATGTCCAGCTGGCCATGGAAATACTGCTCCACCCGCAACCGGGTCTTCGCCGCCGGGCGCCCGCCCGGGTTGCACGAGGTGGAAATCAGCGGCCCCACCAGCGCGCACAGCTCACGCACCACCGGGTGATCGCTGACCCGCAGCGCCACGGTGTCATGCTGCCCGGTCACCCATTCAGGCAACAGGTCCTGATGCGGCACCAGCCAGGTGTTCGGCCCCGGCCAGGTGCTGCTCATGCGGTCGATCCAGTCTTCGGGGAAGTCCTCGAACAGGAAGTCGAACTGGCGGATGTTGTCGGCGATCAGGATCAGCCCTTTATCCACAGGCCGCGATTTCAGCGCCAGCAGGCGATACACCGCGTCCTCGTTCCACGGGTCGCAGCCCAGGCCCCAGACCGCTTCCGTCGGGTAGGCGATCACCGCGCCCGCCCGTACCTCACGTGCGGCTTGTTGCACACGAAAACTGCTCACCATTGCTGTCTCTCCGCCTGAATACCTTGCTTGTGTGCAGTGTACTTAGCCCGCACGGGCAAACCAACGCCCGGCTTCATTGCTGACCCGGCCTTCCAGCTCCAGCTCGGTCAGTTGCGCCAGCACTTCGGCCAGCGGCAGCTCGCTGCAATGCGCCAGGCTTTCGCTGGTTTGCGGCGCGGCATGCAGCAGGGCAAGCAGGGGATGGTCGAATTTGTCCACAACGGCGGGCGGCAGGTTTCGCCAACCCTGCAAGCTCTCCAGGATCTGATCCACGCTTTCCACCAGCAGCGCGCCATCACGGATCAACTGGTGGCAGCCCTTCGAACCCGGGTGGTGAATGGAACCCGGTATGGCATACACCTCACGGCCATGCTCGGCCGCCAGCCGGGCAGTGATCAACGAACCGCTTGCAAGGCTGGCTTCGACCACCAGTACGCCCAACGACAGCCCACTGATGATGCGATTGCGCCGCGGGAAGTTGCCGGGCAATGGCCCGGCATTCAGCGGGTACTCGGAAACCAGTGCGCCGCCATGGTCGATCATCGCCTGCGCAAGCTCCAGGTGCCGCTGTGGATAAAGTTTTTGCAACCCCGTGCCAAGCACGCCAATCGTACCCCCACCAGCCTGCAACGCAGCCCGATGAGCGGCACCATCGATACCCACAGCCAAGCCGCTGGTGATAGTGAAACCGGCCTGCGCCAGGTAGCGGGAAAATGCCGCAGCGGTGTCGAGCGCCGGTGGTGTGGCACGCCTGCTGCCCACAATGGCCAGCTGTGGACGTTCGAGCAACGCAGGTTCGCCAGCCACGAAAAGCAGCGGCGGCGCATCGTCGATTTCCGCCAACAATGCAGGGTAATCGGGGCCGTCCCACATCAGTAAATGCTGGCCAGGTCGCTCTAGCCAGGCCATTGCGGCCAGTGCGCCATCGCGCACTTCGGCACTGCGCCGCGCGTCGATGGTGATCTGTGGGATGCCCAGTGCACGCCAGGCCGAACCCGGTGCACTGAGTGCAGAGCAGGCACTGCCAAAGGCATCGAACAATATGCGAAAACGTCGCAGTCCCATCCCGGTAAGGCAGTGCAGGCGTAATCGTGCATCCAGTTCGGCAGGCGAACAGAGCGACGAATGGTGAATTGGCATAGGGATCATCCTTGATCGAAACAGGGCCATTTACGTGGCACAACCTGTGGATAACTCTGTGAGTAACACTTTGAAAAGCTGTCCATTGATTGAAGGCTATCAAGCCCATAAACACCCTAGACGAGCTTGCCAGGTGCCGAAATCCCCGTTTCCCTTTATTATGTGTGCTCAGTTTTCAACCGAACGCACAGTGACTGCCTGACCTTATGGCCATCTTGAACATTCTCGAATTCCCGGACCCGCGCCTGCGCACCATCGCCAAGCCGGTGACGGTGTTCGACGACGCCCTGCGTCAGCTGATCGACGACATGTTTGAAACCATGTACGAAGCCCCTGGCATCGGCCTGGCCGCCACCCAGGTGAACGTGCACCTGCAGGTCGTGGTCATGGATCTCAGCGAAGACCGCAGCGAGCCGCGCGTCTTCATCAACCCCACGGTCGAAGAGCTGACCCATGACATGGGCCAGTATCAGGAAGGCTGCCTGTCGGTACCGGGCTTCTACGAGAACGTCGACCGCCCGCTGCGCGTACGGGTCAAGGCCCAGGACCGCGACGGCAAGCCGTACGAGCTGGAATGCGAAGGCCTGCTGGCGGTGTGCGTGCAGCACGAATTCGATCACCTCAACGGCAAGCTGTTCGTTGACTACCTGTCGCAGCTCAAGCGCGACCGGATCAAGAAGAAGCTGGAAAAGCAGCACCGCCAGCAAGCCTGATCCCCACCTTCCAGAAGGCTTGCTCCGGCAAGCCTTTTTCTTTTTGAAGCGAGAACTCCATGCGCATCGTCTTTGCAGGCACTCCAGAGTTTGCCGCCGAACACCTCAAGGCCCTGCTCGACAGCCCGTACGAAATCGTGGCTGTCTACACCCAGCCAGACCGCCCTGCCGGCCGTGGCCAGAAGCTCATGCCAAGTGCGGTCAAGGCGCTGGCCGTGGCCCATGACATCCCGGTGTTCCAGCCACAGACACTGCGCAATGCCGAAGCGCAGGCTGAACTGGCCGCGCTCAAGCCAGACCTGATGGTGGTGGTCGCCTACGGCCTGATCCTGCCCCAGGTGGTGCTGGATATCCCGCGCCTGGGCTGCATCAATAGCCATGCCTCGCTGCTGCCACGCTGGCGCGGTGCCGCACCGATCCAGCGTGCCGTGGAAGCTGGCGACGCCGAGAGCGGTGTAACCGTGATGCGCATGGAAGCAGGCCTGGACACCGGCCCGATGCTGCTCAAGGTGGTGACCCCGATCAGCGCCGACGACACCGGCGGCACCTTGCACGACCGCCTGGCCGAAATGGGCCCGCCTGCCGTGGTACAGGCCATTGCCGGCCTGGCCGACGGCTCGCTGCAAGGCGAAGTGCAGGACGATGCCCTGGCTACCTACGCGCACAAGCTGAACAAGGACGAAGCCCGCATTGACTGGAGCCGCCCGGCTGTCGAACTGGAGCGCCTGATCCGCGCCTTCAACCCGTGGCCGGTGTGTCACAGCACCCTTGATGGCGAAAGCGTCAAAGTGCTGGCCGCCAACCTGTCCACCGGCAAGGGCGCCCCTGGCGAAATTCTGTCAGCCAGCAAGGACGGCCTGGTCGTCGCCTGCGGTGACCGGGCGCTGAGCCTCACCCGCCTGCAACTGCCCGGCGGCAAGGCGCTGAACTTCAGCGACCTGTTCAACAGCCGCCGCGAGAAGTTCGCCGCCGGCAAGGTGCTGGGCCAATGAACCCACGCCTCGCCGCCGCCCGTGCCCTTGCCGCTGTACTTAGCGGCAAGGCTTCGCTGAACAGCTCGCTGCCGGCGCAGCTGGACAAGGTCGACGAGCGCGACCGTGGCCTGACCCAGGACCTGGCGTTCGGCACCGCGCGCTGGCAGCCTCGCCTCGACCTGCTGGCCGCGCAACTGCTGCAAAAGCCGTTCAAGGCCGCCGATGCCGATGTGCAGGCGCTGCTGCTGGTCGGCCTGTATCAGTTGTTCTACACCCGTATTCCCGCCCACGCCGCCATCGGCGAAACCGTCGGCTGTGCCGACAAGCTGAAGAAGCCGTGGGCCAAAGGGCTGCTCAATGCCGTACTGCGCCGCGCCCAGCGCGAAGGCGAGGAGCTGTTGGCAAGCATGGAGCGCGACCCGGTGGTACGCACCGCCCACCCGCGCTGGCTGCAAAAGTTGCTGAAAGCGTTCTGGCCGGAGCAGTGGGAAGCCATCTGCGCCGCCAACAATGCCCACCCGCCGATGATCTTGCGGGTCAACCGCCGCCACCACAGCCGCGATGCCTACCTGGCATTGCTGACCGAGGCGGGCGTCAGCGCCAGTGCCTGCCAGTACAGCCGTGACGGCATCGTGCTGGCCGAAGCTTGCGACGTACGCGGCCTGCCAGGCTTCGCCGAAGGCTGGGTGAGCGTGCAGGACGAAGCTGCGCAGCTGTCCGCCGACCTGCTCGAACTGGCTCCCGGTCAGCGCGTGCTGGACGCCTGCTGCGCCCCGGGAGGCAAAACCTGCCACCTGCTCGAAGCCGAAGCCGGCCTGGCCCACGTAGTGGCCATCGACCTGGAAGCCAAGCGCCTGACCCGCGTACGCGAGAACCTTGACCGCCTGCAACTGGACGCCGAGCTGATCGCCTGCGATGCCCGTGACACCGCCAGCTGGTGGGACGGCAAGCCATTCCAGCGCATCCTTCTCGACGCCCCGTGCTCGGCCACTGGCGTGATCCGCCGCCACCCGGACATCAAGCTGACTCGCCAGGCCGACGACATTCCGGCCCTGGCTTCACTGCAAGGCGAGCTGCTGGATGCCCTGTGGCCGACCCTGGAAGTAGGCGGCATGCTGCTGTACGCCACCTGCTCCAGCCTGCCGACCGAGAACACCGAAGTGATCGACGCCTTCCTGGCCCGCACCCCGGGCGCCCGTGAGCTGGGCCTGGCCACCGAGGCCGGGCTGCGCCAGCCCCACGGTCGCCAGCTGCTGGCCCAGGAAGGCGGCCACGACGGTTTCTACTATGCCAAGCTGATCAAGATCGCCGCCTCGCGCGGATAAGAACAAAAGGTAGGGAGTAGCGGATGAAGATCATCATCCTCGGCGCAGGCCAGGTAGGCGGTACGCTGGCAGAGCACCTGGCCAGCGAAGCCAACGACATCACCGTGGTCGACACCGATGGCGACCGCCTGCGCGACCTGGGCGACCGCCTGGACATCCGCACCGTGCAAGGCCGCGGCTCGCTGCCGACGGTGCTGCGCCAGGCCGGTGCTGACGATGCCGACATGCTGGTAGCGGTGACCAACAGCGATGAAACCAACATGGTCGCCTGTCAGGTAGCCTATTCGCTGTTCCACACCCCGACCAAGATCGCCCGTGTACGCGAGTCGGCCTACCTCACCCGCGAAGAGCTGTTCGACAACGACCATATCCCGGTCGACGTGCTGATCAGCCCTGAGCAGGTGGTGACCAACTACATCAAGCGCCTGATCGAACACCCGGGCTCGCTGCAGGTGATCGACTTCGCCGAAGGCAAGGCCCAGCTGGTGGCGGTAAAGGCTTACTACGGTGGCCCGCTGGTCGGCCAGCAACTGCGCCAGATTCGTGCCCACATGCCTAACGTCGATACCCGCGTGGCAGCCATCTTCCGCCGCGACCGGCCGATCACCCCACGGGGCGACACGGTAATCGAAGCCGACGACGAAGTGTTCTTCATTGCCGCGAAGAAGGACATCCGCGCCGTGATGGGCGAGCTGCGCCGCATCGACGAAACTAACAAGCGCATTGTCATCGCCGGGGGCGGGCAGATCGGCGAACGCTTGGCCGAGGCCATCGAAAGCCGCTACCAGGTGAAGATCATCGAGATGAGCCCCGCCCGTTGCCGGCACCTCTCCGATACCCTGGAAAGCACTGTGGTGCTGCAGGGCAGCGCTTCGGACAAGGACCTGATGCTCGAAGAGAACATCGCCGACGCCGATATTTTCCTGGCGCTGACCAACGACGACGAAGCCAACATCATGTCGTCGCTGCTGGCCAAGCGCCTGGGCGCGGGCAAAGTGATGACCATCATCAACAACCCGGCCTATGTCGACCTGGTGCAGGGCGGCGATATCGACATTGCCATCAGCCCGCAGCTGGCCACCATCGGCACCCTGCTGGCGCACGTGCGCCGTGGCGACATTGTCAGCGTGCACTCGCTGCGCCGTGGCGCGGCCGAGGCCATCGAAGCGGTGGCGCACGGGGATTCGAAGTCAAGCAAGGTGGTGGGCAAAGCCATCGAAGACATCGCCCTGCCACCGGGTACCACCATTGGCGCAATCATTCGTGACGAAGAAGTAATGATTGCCCACGACGACACCATGATCGAGTCGGGTGACCATGTGATCCTGTTCGTTGTGGATAAAAAGCATATTCGGGATGTGGAGAAGCTGTTCCACGTCGGCTTGAGTTTCTTCTAGGAGAAGAAGGCATGCGCGAATCGCTGGAGAAGATGCTGGCCAAGGGTGTGGATAACCCGCTGCTGAGGTTTGGCCTGGGCAAGGCCTGGCTGGATGAAGGCAACGGCGCTGAAGCGGCGGAGCACCTAGCCCGGTGTGTTGAGCAGGATCCGAAGTACTCCGCAGCCTGGAAGCTGCTGGGCAAGGCGTATCAGTTGCAGGGCGACCTGACGGCGGCGCGCAAGGCCTGGGAGGAGGGGATCGAGGCAGCGCTGGCCCATGGGGACAAGCAGGCCGAGAAAGAGATGGCCGTGTTTCTGAAGAAGCTCAACAAAGTCTGAAATTACCGGGGCGGCTTTGCCGCCCATCGCAGCGGTTCGTCGCCACGACAAGCCAGCTCCCACAGGGACCGAGTGGGAGCTGGCTTGCCTGCGAATGGGGCGCGAAGCGCCCCGAAAATCTCAGTACCAGCGCGGCTCGCCCGCCGGGCGCTTCTTGAAGCGCTTCATGCTCCACATGTACTGGCTCGGGTACTCGCGCACATAACGCTCGACCACCTTGCTCATTGCCGCGGCCGACACGTTCACGTCGGTGCTGTACATCTCTTCTGGCGCAGCTTCCAGGAACACTTTGAAGCCCGAGCCATCCGGCAGCCGCAGCGCATGCAGGAACACCCCCACCGCCTTGCCACCGGCCAGCATGTTCGGCACGAACTTGCTGGTCAGCGCCTGGGTGCCGAGGAACGGTACGAACACCCCCGCCGATTCCGCTGGCTCCGGGTCGGCAGGAATACCCACCTGGCCACCCCGGCGCACTTCCTTGATCACGCTGAGAATGCCTTCCTTGGTCGAAGGCGCCACGCGGTTGCCCATCTGCACGCGCTGCTCGCGCAGCAGGTCATCCACTGCCTTGAGCTTGGGTGGGCGGTAGAAGATGATCGGTTTGCACTGGTTGCAGTAGAAGTGGTTCAACACCTCCCAGTTGCCCAGGTGGCTGGTGATACCCACCACACCCTTGCCCGAGGCCAAAGCCTGTTCCAGCACTTCCAGTCCATGCACTTCCTTGACCAGCTCCAGCGAACGCTGCGGCGGCCAGATCCAGGCACAGGCACTTTCGACAAAGGACTTACCAATATCCCGTAGCGCCTGGCCGACCAGTTGCTCACGGGCAACCGGGTCCATCTCCGGGAAACACTTGGCCAGGTTGATGCGCACCACGTTGCGCGAACTGTTGGGGATCTTCCACATCAGCCAGCCAATACCCGCGCCGACGCGCTGCACAGCACCCCAGGGCAGCTTGGCAAACAGGCGCAGCACCCCGACCATCAGGGCGCCCTTGAACTTTTCCACAGGCGAATTCCTTATTTCAGCAAGGCGCGCATTGTAACCCCTCAGCGCAGCAAGGCGGCGTAGCGATCGCAATCGGTGGTGTGGTCCATGACCATGCCGGTAGCTTGCATGAAGGCGTAGCAGATGGTCGGGCCGACGAACGTGAAGCCGGCTTTCTGCAGGGCCTTGCTCATGGCCTTGGCTTCATCGGTGACCGCCGGCACATCGCTACGGCCCGCGAAATGGTTGACCTTCGGCTCCCCGCCAACGAACGACCATAACCAATCGGCGGGGTTATCCACAGCCAGCCAGGCCTGCGCGTTGCGCCGGGCGGCCTTGAGTTTGAGCCGGTTGCGGATGATGCCAGCATCCTGCATCAGTTCTTCGATACGTTCGTCGCTCATGGCCGCCAACTGCACAGGGTCGAAGCCGTACATCACCTCGCGATAACGCGCGCGTTTGCGCAAAACAGTGATCCACGAAAGCCCCGCCTGGAACCCTTCGAGCAAAAGCATCTCGAAGAGCAACGCCGGGTCGCGCTGTGGCGTTCCCCATTCCTGGTCATGGTAGGCCTGGTACAACGGATCGTCGGTACACCAAAAGCAGCGTGGCATAAGGCTCCAATGAGTAGAGGGCGAGGCGAATCAGGTTATACTCCCGCTCTTTACATCCGCATCCCCAGATACAGGTGAATTTCGTGAGCCAGCCTACGCCAGCCGTGCGTACCTTCCAAGACCTGATCCTCGCCCTGCAAAACTACTGGGCAGCTCAAGGTTGTGTGGTGCTTCAGCCCTACGATATGGAAGTAGGCGCCGGCACTTTCCACACCGCTACATTCCTGCGCGCCGTGGGTCCAGAAACCTGGAACGCCGCCTATGTGCAGCCTAGCCGTCGCCCTGCCGACGGGCGGTATGGCGAAAACCCCAACCGCCTGCAGCACTACTACCAGTTCCAGGTGGTGCTCAAGCCGAACCCGGCCAACTTCCAGGAGCTTTACCTCGGCTCGCTGAAAGCCATCGGCCTGGACCCGCTGGTGCACGACATCCGCTTCGTCGAAGACAACTGGGAATCGCCAACCCTCGGCGCCTGGGGCCTGGGCTGGGAAATCTGGCTGAACGGCATGGAAGTGACCCAGTTCACCTACTTCCAGCAGGTAGGCGGCATCGAGTGCTACCCGGTCACCGGTGAAATCACCTACGGGCTGGAGCGCCTGGCCATGTATATCCAGGGCGTCGACTCGGTGTACGACCTAGTGTGGGCCGACGGCCCGTTCGGCAAGGTCACCTATGGCGACGTGTTCCACCAGAACGAAGTGGAGCAGTCGACCTACAACTTCGAACACGCCAACGTCGACAAGCTGTTCGAACTGTTCGACTTCTACGAAAGCGAAGCGAACCGCCTGATCAAGCTGGAGCTGCCGCTGCCGACCTACGAAATGGTCCTGAAGGCCTCGCACACCTTCAACCTGCTGGACGCCCGCCGCGCCATCTCGGTTACCGAGCGCCAGCGTTACATCCTGCGTGTACGTACCCTGGCCCGGGACGTGGCGCAAAGCTATCTGCAAGCCCGCGCACGCCTGGGCTTCCCGATGGCCACCCCTGAACTGCGTGACGAAGTGTTGGCTAAGCTGGAGGCTGCACAATGAGTGCTCAAGATTTCCTGGTAGAACTGGGCACCGAAGAGCTGCCACCGAAAGCCCTCGCCAGCCTCGGCGAAGCCTTCCTGGCCGGTATCGAGAAGGGCCTGCAAGCTGCTGGCCTGAACTACACCGGCAAGCAGGTGTATGCCGCACCGCGTCGCCTGGCCGTGCTGATTCGCCAGCTGGATGTGCAGCAGCCTGACCGCAGCATCAACATCGACGGCCCGCCCCTGCAGGCTGCTTTCAAAGACGGCGAGCCGACCCAGGCTGCCCTGGGCTTCGCCAAGAAGTGTGGCGTGGAACTGGCCGAAATCGACCAAAGCGGCCCCAAGCTGCGCTTCTCCCAGCACATCCCGGGCAAGGCCACTGCCGGTCTGCTGCCAACCATCGTCGAAGATTCGCTCAACGACCTGCCAATCCCCAAGCGCATGCGCTGGGCGGCCAGCCGTGAAGAGTTCGTGCGCCCAACGCAATGGCTGGTGATGCTGCTGGGCGACCAGGTGGTCGACTGCACCATCCTGTCGCAGAAGGCCGGCCGTGAATCCCGTGGTCACCGCTTCCACCACCCGGAGAACGTGGTCATCACCACCCCGGCCAACTACGTCGAAGACCTGCGCAAAGCCTACGTGCTGGCCGACTTCGCCGAGCGGCGCGAGCTGATCAGCAAGCGTACCGCCGAGCTGGCCATGCAGCAGGAAGGCACTGCCATCGTGCCACCGGCGCTGCTGGACGAAGTGACTGCCCTGGTCGAGTGGCCGGTGCCGCTGGTGTGCTCGTTCGAGGAGCGCTTCCTCGAAGTGCCGCAGGAAGCCCTGATCACCACCATGCAGGACAACCAGAAGTACTTCTGCCTGCTGGACAGCGAAGGCAAGCTGCTGCCGCGCTTCATCACCGTGGCCAACGTTGAAAGCCGCGACCCGAAGCAGATCGTGCAGGGCAACGAGAAGGTCGTGCGCCCACGCCTGACCGACGCCGAGTTCTTCTTCAAGCAAGACAAGAAACAGCCGCTGGAAACCTTCAACGAGCGCCTCAAGAACGTGGTGTTCCAGGCCCAGCTGGGCACTGTATACGACAAAGCCGAGCGCGTTTCCAAACTGGCCGCCTTCATCGCCCCGCTGATCGGCGGCGACGCCCAGCGCGCCGGCCGTGCCGGCCTGCTGTCCAAGTGCGACCTGGCCACCGAGATGGTTGGCGAATTCCCTGAAATGCAGGGTGTTGCCGGTTACTACTACGCGCTCAACGACGGTGAGCCGGAAGATGTGGCCCTGGCCCTGAACGAGCAGTACATGCCGCGCGGTGCTGGCGCCGAGCTGCCGCAGACCCTTACCGGGGCTGCCGTGGCCATCGCCGACAAGCTCGATACCCTGGTGGGTATCTTCGGCATCGGCATGCTGCCAACCGGCAGCAAAGACCCGTACGCCCTGCGCCGTGCTGCCTTGGGCGTGCTGCGTATCCTGATCGAGAAGCAGCTGGACCTGAACCTGACCGGCGCGGTCGAGTTCGCGGTCAAGCAGTTCGGTGCCAAGGTCAAAGCTGCCGGCTTGTCGGAGCAGGTGCTGGAGTTCATCTTCGACCGCCTGCGTGCACGTTACGAAGACGAAGGCATCGACGTGGCCACCTACCTGTCGGTGCGTGCCCTGCAGCCAGGCTCTGCCCTGGACTTCGACCAGCGCGTACAGGCCGTGCAGGCCTTCCGCAAGCTGCCGGAAGCCGAAGCCCTGGCCGCGGTGAACAAGCGTGTGTCGAACCTGCTGAGCAAGGCCGAAGGCGCCATCGCCGAACAGGTCGAGCCCAAGTACTTCGACAATGCCAACGAGTTCTCCCTGTACTCGGCCATTCAGCAGGCCGACCAGGCCGTGCAACCGATGGCTGCTGCACGCCAGTACAGCGAATCGCTGGCCCGCCTGGCGGCCCTGCGTGACCCGGTGGACGCCTTCTTCGAGGCGGTGATGGTCAACGCCGAAGACGCCAAGGTACGCGCCAACCGTTATGCCCTGCTCAGCCGCCTGCGCGGTCTGTTCCTGGGCGTGGCCGACATTTCGCTGCTGGGGTAAGCCTTGAAACTGCTGATTCTCGACCGTGACGGGGTGATCAACCATGACTCCGACGCCTATATCAAGACGCTGGAAGAGTGGGTACCGATCCCGGGTTCGGTCGAAGCGATCGCGCAGTTGAGCAAGGCGGGCTGGAAGGTGGCCGTGGCCACCAACCAGTCCGGTATTGCCCGTGGCTATTACACGCTGGCAACCCTTCAGGCCATGCACGCGCGCCTGCGCGCGCTGGTGGCCGAGCAGGGCGGCGAGGTGGGCCATATCGTGTATTGCCCGCATGGGCCGGACGAAGGCTGCGGTTGCCGCAAGCCCAAGCCTGGCATGCTGCGGGCTATCGCCGAGCATTACCAGGTCGGCCTTGAGGGCGTCTGGTTTGTTGGCGATAGCAAAGGTGACCTGGAGGCCGCCCTGGCCGTCGGTGCACAACCCGTGTTGGTGAAAACCGGCAAGGGCGAGCGGACCCTGGAAAAAGGTGTCCCGGAAACTACACTGATTTTCGACGATCTGGCAGCTATCGCCAGAGAACTAATTTAAACAGTGCGCTTCTGGCGCACTTTTCTCAGGCGGGCATGCCCCGCAATGGTACAAGCCACTATGTCGATCCTGCAGGCGATCAGAATCTTTCTTTTTTACCTGCTGCTGGGCACCAGTTCGCTGCTGTGGTGCTCGCTGAGCTTTTTCGTCGCGCCGTTCCTGTCGTTCCCCAAGCGCTACAAGTTCATCAACGTATATTGGTGCCGCTGCGCGCTGTTCCTGGTGCGCACCATCCTCGGCATCGACTACAAGATCACGGGTGCCGAGAACGTGCCCAATGAGCCTTGCGTGATCCTGTCGAACCACCAGAGCACCTGGGAAACCTTCTTCCTGTCCCAGTACTTCTCGCCGTTGAGCCAAGTGCTCAAGCGCGAGCTGCTGTATGTGCCGTTCTTCGGCTGGGCCATGGCCATGCTGCGACCGATCGCGATCAACCGCGACAACCCCAAGGAAGCCCTGCGCCAGGTAGCGAGCAAGGGTGACGAGCTGCTCAAGCAGAAGACCTGGGTGCTGATTTTCCCGGAAGGCACCCGCGTGCCCTTCGGCACGGTGGGTAAGTTTTCCCGTGGCGGTACCGCTCTGGCGGTAAATGCCGGGCTGCCGGTGCTGCCGATTGCCCACAACGCGGGCAAGTTCTGGCCAAAGACGGGTTGGGGCAAACGCTCTGGCACCATCGAGGTGGTCATTGGCGAACCCATGTACGCCAACGGCAGCGGGCCACGTGCCATTGCAGAGCTCAACGACCGCGCCGCAGCGTGGAACGAGACGACTCAGCGGGCCATGGGTTCGCTGCCGCCAGCAGCGGAAAAACCCCAGGAACAGACAGCTTGATTTTCTGTGGATAACTTGTGAGCAGTTTTTCGATCGAATGCTTCAAGTGATCTCTAAGTAATTGAATTAACTGTTTATTTCTACGTATGACATTTTTCTTAAAATCGTGCATAAGTTTTTTCGGGGCATAAAAAAACCGGCTTTTACAGCCGGTTTTTTTATGGCGTGTGGACAGCATCAGACCTTGTCGATATCCACATCCTTGGTTTCTTTGAGGCAGAAGATACCCACCACCAGGCTCACCCCGGTCACCAGAATCGGGTACCACAGCCCGTAGAAAATATCCCCGGTGTACACCACCAGCGCGAACGAAACCGTCGGTAGGAAGCCGCCGAACCAGCCGTTGCCAATGTGGTAGGGCAGTGACATCGAGGTGTAGCGGATACGGGTCGGGAACAGTTCGACCATTACCGCCGCCAAGGGGCCGTAGGTCATGGTCGCGATCAGAATCATCGCCACGATCAGCACCACCACCATCACCTGGTTGACCTGCGCCGGGTCGGCCTTGGCTGGGTAGCCCGCCTGCTCGATTGCCGCGCGCATGGCGGTTTCGTCGAAGCCATTGATGGCCTTGTCGCCAATATTCACCACTACATCACTGCCCGCCACGCTTACCGATTTGTACGGCAAGCCCTGCTTGACCAGGAACGTCTTGACCTTGTCGCACGGGCTGTCGAAACGCGCTTTGCCCACCGGGTCGAACTGGAAGGTGCAGCCTTGCGGGTCGGCGGTTACCACGATCGGCGCCTGGCGGCTGGCGGCATCAATCTGCGGGTTGGCGTAGTGGCTCAGCGCCTTGAACAGCGGGAAGTACAACACGGTGGCCAGCAGCAGGCCGAGCATCAGAATCGGCTTGCGACCGATACGGTCGGACAACCAGCCGAAGAACACGAAGAACGGCGCACCAATCACCACACTGATGATCAGCAGGGTGTTGGCCTGTGCCGGGTCCATCTTCAGCATCTGGGTCATGAAGAACAGCACGTAGAACTGTGCCGTGTAGAAGGTCACGGCTTGCCCGGCGTTGATGCTGAACAGAGCGGTAAGTACCACTTTCAGGTTTGGCCAGGAGGTGAACGACTCACGGATCGGCGATTTGCTCACCTTGCCCTGGGCCTTCATTTTCACGAACGCCGGCGATTCGTGCATGCTCATACGAATCCAGGTGGAGATGGCCAGCAGCACGATCGACAGCAGGAACGGCAGGCGCCAGCCCCAGGTTTCGAACTGGTCGCCGCTGATATAGCGGCTGCCCAGTACCACCAGCAGCGACAGCAGCAGCCCAAGGGTGGCGGTGGACTGGATGAAACCGGTGTGGAAGCCACGCTTGCCAGGCGGTGCGTGTTCAGCCACATAAGTGGCAGCACCGCCGTACTCACCGCCCAGTGCCAGCCCCTGCAACATCCGCAAAATCACCAGGATGATCGGTGCTGCGATGCCGATGCTGGCATAGGTGGGCAACAGCCCCACTGCGAAGGTGGACAGGCCCATCAGCACGATGGTGACCAAAAAGGTGTACTTGCGCCCGATCATATCGCCCAGGCGGCCGAACACCAGCGCACCGAAGGGCCGCACCAGAAAACCGGCGGCGAAGGCCATAAGGGCGAAGATGAAGGCAGTGGTGTCGTTCACACCCGCAAAAAACTGCTTGCTGATGACCGCTGCCAACGCGCCATAGAGAAAAAAGTCATACCACTCGAAAACTGTCCCGAGGGATGACGCGAAAATGATCTTGCGTTCTTCACGGCGGCTGGAGCTGCTGGCCGCCGCACCCTGCTCTTGGATGTAATCCGACATCGTTGCTGTCCTCGGCCCGCAGGCCACAGTGATTATTCTTGTTGTTCCACTGTCGGCAGCCTCTGACCGCAAGCCGCCGGTACTGCACGCACCCGGTCAGGGCGTCGGTAAGGCGTCTTCATTCAGATAGGTTTGGGTCGCAGCTCCTTTGAGAATCAGTTGCGCCGCCTTTTCGGCGATCATGAGGGTGGGTGAGCAGGTATTGCCCGAAGTGATCTGCGGCATGATCGAGGCATCCGCTACGCGCAGGCCGGGGATGCCGTGTACGCGCAGCTGGTTATCCACAACGTCCAGGGCGCCGGTGCCCATGCGGCAGGTACCGACCGGGTGGAAGATGGTGGTGCCGATTTTGCCGGCGGCCTCGAACAGTTCTTCCTCGGTTTGCAGGGCCGGGCCCGGCAGGTATTCCTTGGGCTCGAACGCCGCGAGGGCAGGGGCCTGGACGATGCGCCGGGTAAGACGAATGGCTTCGGCAGCGACGCGCAGGTCTTGTGGGTCACTGAGGTAATTGGGGTCGATCAGCGGCGTGCTGTTCATGTCGGTGCTGCGGATATCGATACGCCCGCGGCTGGCCGGGCGCAAGTTACACACCGAAGCGGTGAACGCCGGGAACGGATGCAACGGCTCGCCGAAGCGCTCCAGTGACAGCGGCTGCACGTGGTACTGCAGGTTGGCAGTGGCCTGATCCGGACTTGAACGCACAAATGCACCCAATTGACTCGGCGCCATGGCCAGCGGGCCACTGCGGTCATAGAGATAACGCAGGCCAATTCCCATCTTGCCCAACAGGCTGTTGGCCATCTGGTTCAAGGTGCGGGTGTTGCGGATCTGGTAGATCAGGCGCAGTTGCAGGTGGTCCTGAAGGTTGCCGCCAACGCCCGGCATGTCGTGGCGAACGCCGATACCCAGGCTTTCCAGCAGCTGTCGCGGGCCGATGCCGGAGCGCTGCAGAATGCCTGGTGAACCAACGGCGCCGGCGCAAAGGATAATCTCGCGGCGCGCCGCAAACTCGTGCCAAGCGCCTTGCCAAAATGCTTTCACCGCCCGCGCCCGGGTATTGTTGAGCAGTACCTGATCAACCTGAACGCCGGTCAGCACGGTGAGGTTGGCGCGGTCCTTGATCGGTCGCAGGAAGGCTTTGGAAGCATTCCAGCGCACGCCGCTGCGCTGGTTGACCTGAAAGTATCCACAGCCTTGGTTGTCGCCGGTATTGAAGTCATCGACCTTGCCGACGCCGCTTTGCTCGGCGGCATCGCGGAAAGCATCGAGAATCGGCCAGCTGTAGCGCTGGCGTTCGACCCGCCATTCGCCATCACCGCCGTGGTGCTCGCTGGCGCCGGCAAAGTGGTTCTCGCTGGCCTTGAACAGCGGCAATACATCTTTCCAGGCCCAACCGTCGTTACCTTGCTCGGCCCAAGCATCATAGTCGGCCGCCTGGCCGCGCATGTAGATCATGCCGTTGATCGAGGAGCAGCCACCAAGCACCTTGCCGCGCGGGTAGCCCAGTGCGCGACCGCCAAGACCAACCTGGGCCTCGGTCTTGAAACACCAGTCCGTGCGCGGGTTGCCTATGCAGTAGAGATAACCCACGGGAATGTGGATCCAGGGATAGTTATCGCGGCCACCCGCTTCCAGCAGCAAGACGCGGCAGGAAGGGTCGGCGGACAAACGATTGGCCAGCAGGCAACCGGCGGGACCGGCCCCTACGACCACGTAGTCGAAGACAGAATCGGCTGATGGCATGTGCAACCTCGGGCCTGTTTTTTATTCTTGTCCCGATCCATCTTAGTGAGTAATTTCGTGGAGGAAACACGAGATTTCGCGCAGCCGCTGTGCGTTTTAGCACAGTGGTAAGCCTGTACTGGCCTCTTCGCGGGCACGCCCGCTCCCACAGGGATCGCGTTACCTTGGGAGCGGGCGTGCCCGCGAAGAGGCCGGAACGAACTGCCAAAAAGGACAAGCATGTTCGACTGGAACGATCTGCGGTTTTTCCTCGAGTTGCAGCGCAGCGGCCGCCTACTCACTGCCGCCAAGCGCCTCAACACCACCCACAGCACCGTGGCTCGGCACATCGAGAGTATCGAGCAAAGCCTGGGTACCGCACTGTTTGTACAACATGCCCAAGGTTATGAGCTGACCCCTTCAGGCCAGGCCCTGCTCAAGCACGCCGAGGCCATGGAAAATGTCGCGCTGCTGGCGCAGGAAGAAATCACCCAGGCCATCACTCCGTTGGGCAAGATTCGCCTGGGGGTGACCGAAGGCATCGGCATCATGTTCTTCACCCCGCGCATGAACGCACTGTTCGAGCGTTACCCCGGCCTGGAAGTGGAGCTGGTCGCCGTACCGCGTTTCGTCAGCATCCTCAATCGCGAGGCAGAAATCAGCATCCACCTGGAACGGCCCAATGCCGACCTACTGATTACCCGCAAACTCACCGATTACCGCCTGGCCCTGTACGCCAGCCAGGACTACCTGGACCGCGCGCCGCCCCTGCGCAACCGCGAAGACCTGGCCAGGCACAGCTGGATCGGCTACGTAGACGACCTGCTGTTCAGCCAGGAACTGCTGTTTCTGAACAGTTTCTGCCGGGCGCCGAATGTGGTGTTTCGCAGTACCAGCGTCATCGCCCAACAGGCCGCTGCCCGTGCCGGCCTGGGCATCGCCGTGCTGCCCAACTACATGGCTCGCCACGACCCGACACTGGTGCGCGTGCTGCCGGGCGAAACCATCCAGCGCAGCTACTGGATCTGCACCCGGCGCGAGTTGCACAAGTCGGTGCGCCTGCGGGTGGTGTGGGACTACCTGCTGGCGCTATGCGCGGCAGAACAGCACGAGCTGCTAGCCCAATAGTGCCTTGCCGGCCAGCAGCAAGGCCGCCACCCAACCAGCCGCTGCAAACATCTGCTGCAAACGCGGCCCGGCCAGCCTGGCCGTCAATGGCCGTGCCAGCAGCAAACCAAGCACCGCGCCGGCAGCGAACGGGGCGCCTACCTGCCAATGCATGACCCCCGCCAGGCTGGCGCTGACCACACTTCCGGTGGATACCAAGGCGATTACTGCCAACGAAGTGGAAACGATGCTGGCCATGCGCAGGTTGGTATAGCGGTTCAACGCAGGGATGATGACGAAGCCACCACCCACACCCAACAGGCCGGACAGTAACCCGGACAACGCCCCGGTAAATGCCAGGGCACGCGCGCAGGGAAGGGTCCAGCGCAAACGGCCCTGCAAAGGGTTCAACACACAGGGTTCGATGTAGCGATGGGCGTCATTGGCCTCACCGCGCAGCTCCTTGGCAGCCTTGCGCCAGATACGCAGGCAGGCATACACCAACACACCCGCGAACACCAACTGCAAGGGTGTGTTCGGCAAGCGGTGCGCAAGCATCAGCCCGAACGGCGCGGCAACCACACCCACCATCGCAATGAACAGCGCCGCCCGATAACGCACCAGCCCCTGTCGTAGCCCCAGCACCGCGCCAACCGCTGCAGCCAGGCCTACGGCCAGCAGGCCGACCGGAGCCGCCTCGACCATCGACAGCCCCAGCCCGAACACCAACAAAGGCACTGCGAGAATGCCACCGCCTGCGCCGGTCAATGCCAGGACCGCGCCGATGATCGCGCCCAGGCCCGCCCCCAACAATTGATGCTCGATCACTTCCCACCCTCGGCACCCAACGGCTGCGGCCGAGCCAGCCACTCGCGGCCCTTCAGCATGCCTTGCCAGTACAACGGTGGCAGCGCTTGCGCCTTCAGCAACCAGGCCAGGCGCGTTGGTTTGCGGCCATCCAGCAACCAGCTGGGGAAGCTCGGTGCCAGCTTGCCGCCATAGGTGAACTCGGCCAGGACGATTTTGCCGCGCTCTACAGTCAGCGGGCACGAGCCATAGCCGTCGTACTGGGCGAGGGTAGGCAACCTGCCCAATGCCACCAACACGTTGTTGGCCACGACCGGCGCCTGCTTACGGGCAGCCGCAGCAGTCTTGGCATTGCTGGTGTTGGCCACATCACCCAGGGCATGGATGTTGATGTATTTGCGGTGGCGCAGGGTATGCGGGTCGACATCGACCCAGCCAGCGTTATCGGCCAACGGGCTTTCACGAATGAAGGCCGGCGCCACCTGGGAAGGGACCACATGGAGCATGTCAAAAGCCTCGATGTGCGTTTCGCTGCTGCCGTCGGGCAGGGTGCACACGAAGGTGGCGCGCTTGTTCGGACCATCCACGGCCACCAGTCGGTGGGAGAAATGGAGGTCCACGGCGTATTTGTCTATGTACTTCATCAGCGCAGGCACATAGTCCGCCACACCGAACAACACAGCGCCAGCATTGAAGAAGCTGGCTTTCACGGCCCCCAGATGGCCGTGGCGTAACCAGTGGTCGCAAGACAGGTACAACGCCTTCTGCGGCGCGCCCGCACATTTGATCGGCATGGGCGGCTGGCTGAATATGGCCCGGCCTTGCTTGAGCTTGTGCACCAGCTCCCAGGTATAGGGCGCCAGGTCGTAGCGGTAGTTGGAGGTGACACCGTTGCGGCCCAGGGTTTCGCTGAGCCCATCAATGGCCGCCCAGTCCAGCGTAAGGCCGGGACAGACTACCAGCTGTTCATAGCTGATGGCGCGACCGTCCTCGAGGACGACCAACTGGCCCAGCGGATCGAAAGCCTGCACCCGCGCCTTGACCCAGCGTACCCCGCGCGGAATGGTCGAGGCCATGGTGCGGGCAGTGCTCGGTGCCTTGAACACACCGGCACCGACCATGGTCCAGCCGGGTTGGTAGTAATGCACTTCGGCGGGGTCGATCACGGCAACGTCCAGCGACGGGTCACGGCTGATCAGGCTGGCAGCGGTAGCGATACCGGCGGCACCGGCACCGACGATGACCACTTTGTGATGGTCGGTATTGGCAGGGGACAACAAGGCAGGCATGGCGGTAAATCCTGGAAATCTGATTATGGGGCAGGGCGGTTACAGCGTGTTCAGCGGAATCTTCAGGTAGCTCACGCCGTTCTCCTCCGGCGCGGGGAAATGGCCGCTGCGCATATTCACCTGCACCGAAGGCAGGATCAGCACCGGCATGTCGAGGGTCTTGTCGCGCGCTTCACGCATGGCGACAAAACTGTCTTCGTCGATGCCCTGATGAATGTGGATGTTGCTGGCACGCTGTTCGGCCACGGTAGTGACATACTGCATGTCGCGGCCACCCGGTAGGTAGTCGTGGCACATGAACAGCCGTGTCTGGTCGGGGAACGCCAGCAGACGACGGATCGAGCGGTAGAGGGTGCGGGCATCAGCCCCCGGGAAGTCGCAACGGGCGGTGCCGTAGTCGGGCATGAACAGGGTATCGCCGACGAACACCGCAATTTCACCCGCGTCTTCGATCATGAAACTCATGCACGCCGGCGTGTGCCCTGGGGTGTGCAGTGCACGGGCATGCAGGTTGCCAATACGGAAACCTTCCTCGTCTACCAACAGTACATCGAACTGGCTGCCATCCCGCGCAAAGCCAGGCTCAGCGTTGAACAGCGCACCGAACACTTTCTGCACCTGGGTGATGTGAGCACCGATAGCGGTGTGGCCACCCAGCTTTTCCTTCAGGTAGGCAGCCGCCGAGAGATGGTCGGCGTGCACATGGGTTTCCAGCACCCACTGAACGTCAGCGCCAAGCGCCTTCACCCGGTCGATCAACTGGTCCGCCGAGACGGTACAGGTACGCCCTGACTTGGGATCATAGTCGAGGACACTGTCGATTAATGCACACTTGCGCGTTTCGCCATCCATGACCAGGTAGCTAATGGTTGAGGTCGCCTTGTCGAAGAAGGCTTCCACGTGAAGGTTGTTGCCGATGATCATCACGTTCTCCAGATTATCCACCGCGCCTTGTACAGGCGTAGGCAGTGAAAGGAGGTTTATCAAGATGCATGCCAGGCTTTTTACTGCGTATGGGCCAATGAAATCGGCCAGGTACCGATAACTGACAGCAATACTGACAACCCATATGGCAGTCGACTGACAGCCAATGGCAGTGTTTGGCAGTCCTTGTTACCCTGCGCCGGTAATCCATACGGTGTCGTCATGCCCCAAACCCATCCCCTCATCCTAGCGCTGGTTTCCTACCTTGAGCACGATGCCCTGCCGACCATCGTGCTGGACACCGACTACAACATCCTGGCCGCCAACGCCGCCTATCGCCGCCAGTTCGGTCACCACGAGCAGGCCCCGCTGGGCGAAAAATGCCACAAGGTATCGCACCACTACGCCGTGCCCTGCGACCAGGCCGGCGAGCATTGCCCGATGCGCAAAGCCTGGGACAGCAAGGTGCCGGAGCGGGTATTGCACATTCATCACACACCACGTGGCCCCGAGCATGTCGATGTCGAACTGCGCCCGATCCTGGATGAGCAGGGTAGGGTGGTGGCCTTTGTCGAGCGCCTGACCACCATCGCCCTCGCATCGGCTCAGCCTCAGGAACAAGGCCTGGTCGGCCGGGCACCCGCATTCAAAGTTGCCTTGTCCAGCCTGCAGCGCGCAGCGCCGGCGCAGATCCCGGTTTTATTGCAGGGTGAGTCAGGTACCGGTAAAGAGCTGTTCGCGCGCGCGCTACACATGGGCAGCCCCAGAGCCAACGGCCCATTGGTGGTGGTCGATTGCACCGGCTTGACCGAGTCGTTGTTCGAGAGTGAGTTGTTCGGCTATGAGAAGGGCGCATTCACCGGCGCCAATCAGCGCAAGATCGGCCTGGCTGAGGCCGCGCATGGCGGTACCCTGTTCCTCGATGAAATCGGCGAAGTACCGTTAGCGATGCAAGTGAAACTGTTACGCCTTATCGAGTCCGGCAGCTTCCGTCCGGTGGGCAGCTTGCGCACGGTGCACTCGGACTTCCGCCTGGTTTCTGCCACACACAAACCGCTCAAGCAAATGGTCGCGCAGGGCACCTTCCGTGAAGACCTGTATTACCGCATCAGCGGTTTCCCCATTCGCCTGCCTGCGCTGCGCGAGCGGGTTGAAGATCTGCCGCTGCTCGCGCAAAGCCTGTTACAGCGAATGGCTGGCAAGCCTACGCCCAGCCTGAGTAAGGATGCCTTGCAGCAGCTTGGGTTACATCCATTTCCGGGCAACATCCGCGAGTTGCGTAACATTCTGGAGCGCGCCCGTTTGTTTGCCGATGACGGGCTTATTCGGCCGGAGCATTTGCCGGAAGATATCGGGCCTACCCAGGTGGTCAAGGGACAAGGCCGTCGCAATGGCTTGGGTGAACTTGCGCAGGCGCTTGAGCAGTTCAAAGGCTCACGCAGCGAATTGGCCAGTCATCTTGGCATGAGCGAACGCACGCTCTATCGCCGTTTGAAGGCGCTCGGGCTGAATTGAAAGGGCGGCAGACTTTACCGGACCTTTACCTGCGCCCTGACATTAAACGTAAAAAATCGTGGTCTGATCAGTTAACCGAACCTGGCAGTCAGCACTGGCCAGGCGATAACAGGCAGAGGACCGTCTCAAATGAAGAAAACCCTAAGCGTGATCTGCGCCGCGCTCATGCTCAGCGCACCGTTGGCCAGCTTCGCACAACCGGGCCCACCCGACCGGCACGATGATGGCCCATCGCACCAAGGCAACCCGCCGCATGGCCAGCCAAAGCAGCAAGGCCGCCATGACAACGGCCGTGCACCCGATTACCGCAACCCCAACTTCCGCCCGCAACCAGGCATGCCGGTGCCTCACCAGCAGTGGCAACGAGGGCATGTGGTTGACCCCCACTACCGTGGCGACCGCTACTGGGTGACTGACTGGAAAGCACGCCACTTGTATGCGCCACCGCGTGACCATCGCTGGTTGTATGTAAATGGCGACTACGTGCTGGTGGCTATTGCCAGTGGGGTGATCGTTAACATTCTCAGCGGTTACTGATTTTCAGGCACTAAAAAGCCCGCATCAGCGGGCTTTTTAGTGCCTGGCGGATCACACCTGATCAGAAGTCCAGGTTCGACACCGACAGCGCGTTGCTTTCGATGAAGTCACGGCGCGGCTCGACCGCATCACCCATCAGGGTGTTGAAGATCTGGTCAGCTGCGATCGCATCCTCGATGGTGACCTTGAGCATACGGCGGACGGTCGGGTCCATGGTAGTTTCCCACAGCTGCTCAGGGTTCATCTCACCCAGCCCTTTGTAGCGCTGGATGGTGTGGCGCTTGGTGGTTTCGTTCATCAGCCAGTCCAGGCCTTCCTTGAACTCGACGATTGCCTTACGGCGCTCACCGCGCTGAACGTAAGCACCTTCGCCCAACAAGCTGGACAGCTTGGCACCAATGTTGACTACGGTACGGTAGTCATTGCTGCCGAAGAAGTCCCGGTTGAAGGTGACATAGCTGGCCAGGCCGTGGGAGGTAACTTCCACTTCCGGCAACCATACGTTGCGCTCTTTGTCTTCGCGCAGGCTGGCTTTGTAAACCAGGCCGGACTTCTGGCTGTTGCTCAGGCGCTCTTGGAACTTGGCCAGCCAGGCTTGCATCAGAGCGTGGTCACCCAACTGCTCCACAGCCACTTCCGGCAGGTAGATGAAGTGCTCGGTGATATCTTCCGGATACAAGCGCGACAGGCGCTTGAGTGTTTTCATCACGCCGCGGAATTCATTCACCAGGCTTTCCAGCTGCACACCGGAAACCGCTGGCGCCGACTCGTCCAGGTGCAGGCTGGCATCTTCCAGGGCCGACTGGGTCATGTACTCTTCCATGGCCTCGTCGTCCTTGATGTACTGCTCCTGCTTGCCTTTCTTCACCTTGTACAGTGGTGGCTGGGCAATGTAGATGTAGCCGCGCTCGACCAGCTCCGGCAGCTGACGGAAGAAGAAGGTCAGCAGCAGAGTGCGGATGTGCGAACCGTCAACGTCAGCATCGGTCATGATGATGATGTTGTGATAACGCAGCTTGTCGATGTTGTACTCCTCGCGGCCGATACCGCAGCCCAGTGCGGTGATCAGCGTGCCCACTTCCTGGGACGAGATCATCTTGTCGAAGCGGGCTTTCTCAACGTTGAGGATTTTACCCTTCAGCGGCAAGATCGCCTGGGTACGACGGTTACGGCCTTGCTTGGCCGAGCCACCGGCGGAGTCACCCTCCACCAGGTACAGTTCGGAAAGGGCAGGGTCCTTCTCCTGGCAGTCCGCCAGCTTGCCTGGCAGGCCGGCGATGTCCAGCGCACCTTTGCGGCGAGTCATCTCACGGGCTTTACGTGCTGCTTCACGGGCACGGGCGGCGTCGATCATCTTGCCAACGACAGCCTTGGCCTCGTTCGGGTTCTCCAGCAGGAAGTCGGCGAAGTACTTGTTCATCTCCTGTTCCACGGCGGTTTTCACCTCCGAGGAGACCAGCTTGTCTTTGGTCTGCGAGCTGAACTTGGGGTCCGGCACCTTCACCGAGATGATTGCGGTCAGGCCTTCACGGGCATCATCGCCAGTGGTTGCCACCTTGTTCTTCTTGGCCAGGCCTTCCTGCTCGATGTAGCTGTTCAGGCTACGGGTCAGCGAGGAACGGAAGCCCACCAGGTGAGTGCCGCCGTCACGCTGCGGAATGTTGTTGGTGAAGCACAGCAGGTTTTCGTTGAAGCTGTCGTTCCATTGCAGAGCAACTTCAACACCCACACCATCGTCACGCTGGACGTTGAAGTGGAACACCTGGGAGTTGACCGGAGTCTTGTTGGTGTTCAGGTACTCGACGAATGCGCGCAGGCCGCCTTCATACTTGAAGAACTCTTCCTTACCGCTGCGCTCATCCTTCAGCAGAATGCCAACGCCCGAATTGAGGAACGACAACTCGCGAATACGCTTGGCCAGGATGTCCCAGCTGAAGTGAATGTTCTTGAAGGTTTCAGCTGAAGGCTTGAAGTGGATGTGGGTACCGGTGGTTTCACTGTCACCGACAACCGCCATAGGCGCTTGAGGAACACCGTGAACGTAAGTCTGTTCCCAGATTTTTCCGCTACGGCGAACGGTCAGCACCAGCTTCTCGGACAGCGCGTTCACGACCGAAACCCCTACGCCGTGCAGGCCGCCGGATACCTTGTAGGAGTTATCGTCGAACTTACCGCCGGCGTGCAGCACAGTCATGATGACCTCGGCTGCGGAAACGCCTTCTTCTTTATGCACGTCGACCGGAATGCCGCGACCGTTGTCGCGCACACTGATGGATTCGTCCGGATGGATAATGACAGTGATGTCATCGCAGTGACCGGCGAGGGCTTCGTCGATGGAGTTGTCGACCACCTCGAAGACCATGTGGTGCAGGCCGCTACCATCATCGGTGTCGCCAATGTACATGCCGGGACGCTTGCGTACGGCATCCAAACCTTTCAGCACCTTGATGCTGGAGGAGTCGTACGTTTGATTTTCGCTCATGCCTTCACTCCCGATGGTCGTGGGTCTGGGTGATACGGCCTTGTTCCACGTGGAACAAAGCAACTGGCGTTTCCGTCTGCCAGCCTTCCCTCAGTAATTCGTGATCTACACAGGTGATGAACACCTGGCAGCGTAATTCTTCAAGCAAGCCGCACAGCGCGCGGCGATGCTGGTCGTCCAGTTCGGACGGCAAGTCATCCACGAGATAAATACAATGACCGCGGCGAGCCTGACTAACGAGGTGGCCCTGGGCAATGCGCAATGCACACACCACCAGCTTTTGCTGACCACGCGACAGGATGTCGGCTGCATTGTTGGCAGCCAGACGAAGACGCAGATCAGCACGCTGCGGACCGGCCTGGGTATGGCCCATCTGCTGATCGCGAAGGAGAGAGGAGGCGAGTACTTCTTGCAGTTCCCGGTCCTTGTCCCAGCCTCGGTAGTAGCTCAGGGTCAACCCGTCCAGCTCGACCAGTTCGCTCAGGGTTCGCTCGAAGACGGGCTTCAAGGCCTTGATGTAGTTGCGACGGTATTCATCTATTTCCGCGCTGGCCAGGCACAGTTCCCGGTCCCAGGCGGCTTGCGAAGCTGGGTCAAGTGTACCATGACGCAACCATGAGTTCCGCTGCCGCAGCGCCTTCTGCAGCCGCTGCCAGGCTGGCAAGAAGCGAGGTTCCACGTGGAACACCCCCCAATCCAGAAACTGGCGACGAATTTTCGGGGCACCTTCCAAAAGGCGGAAACTGTCGGGGTTGATGAGCTGAAGCGGTAACAACTCCGCCAGTTGCGCCGCGCTGCGCGCATTCTGCCCATCGATGCGAATAGTAAACTCCCCCTGGCGCTCCCGGGAGACGCCCAGGTTGCTGGTGCCACCCTCGGTCAACTGCACTTCACCAAACACGGTACAGGCAGCCTGTTCGTACTGGATAACCGGGTTCAGGCGTGTGCTACGGAAAGAGCGCGCCAGCCCCAGCAAATGCACGGCTTCAAGCACGCTGGTCTTGCCGCTGCCGTTGGCGCCATAAAGTATGTTGATACGGGGGGAGGGTAAGAGAGTCACCGGGTGCAAATTGCGCACCGCGGTGACCATGATACGTCGAAGGGACATGTCGCCTGCTATGGGTTACAGGCGCATCGGCATGACAACATAGGAAGAATCGTCATTGCCCGCTTCCTGCAGCAGGGCACTGCTGTTGGAATCCGAGAGGATCAGACGAACTTGCTCAGTAGTCATTACGCCCAGCACGTCGAGCAGGTAGCTGACGTTGAAGCCGATTTCCAGCGAGCTACCTTCGTAGTCCACGCTGATCTCTTCCTCTGCTTCTTCCTGCTCCGGGTTGTTGGCCTGGATTTTCAGTTGGCCAGCAGCCAGTTGCAGGCGAATGCCGCGGTACTTTTCGTTGGAAAGAATCGCGGTACGGCTGAAGGCTTCACGCAAGGCCTGGCGGTCACCGACCACCAGCTTGTCGCCGCCCTTGGGCAGTACGCGCTCATAGTCCGGGAACTTGCCGTCCACCAGCTTGGAGGTGAAAGTGAATTCACCGGTGGTGGCACGGATGTGATGCTGGCCCAGCACGATGCTGACCATGCCTTCCGGGTCCGTGAGCAAACGCGCGAGCTCCAGGATACCTTTGCGTGGCACGATGACCTGATGGCGGTCATCCTGCTCGATCGGCGCGGTCATGGAGCACAACGCCAGCCGGTGACCATCGGTGGACACTGCGCGCAGGGTGTTGCGGGACACCTCCAGCAGCATGCCGTTCAGGTAGTAGCGCACATCCTGCTGGGCCATGGCGAAGCTGGTGCGCTCGATCAGCCGGCGCAGCTTGCTCTGTTCCAGGTTGCAGGTCAGCGAGCCCGGGCCTTCTTCCACCGTCGGGAAGTCATTGGCTGGCAGAGTGGACAGGGTGAAGCGGCTACGGCCGGCCTTGACCAACAGTTTCTGCTCGTCGACCTTGATATCGATCAGGGCGTCGTTTGGCAGGCTTTTGCAGATGTCCATCAGCTTGCGTGCCGGGACAGTGATTTCGCCGGGTTCAGCCGGCTCTTCCAGTTGCACGCGGCCTACCAGTTCGACTTCCAGGTCGGTACCGGTCAACGACAGTTGCTGGCCTTGCACAACCAGCAATACGTTGGACAGGACCGGCAAGGTCTGACGGCGCTCGACGACACCGGCGACCAGTTGCAGGGGTTTCAACAGGGCTTCGCGTTGAATGGTGAAATGCATGGTCTAGTCCCTTGCCTTCAATTAGCTGCGCAGACGGCCATCAGGTCGTCAGCGTCCGCAGCAGGTTCTTGTAGTCCTCGCGGATGTCCGCGTCGGATTCCTTCAGTTCGTTGATCTTGCGGCAGGCGTGCAGCACGGTCGTGTGGTCGCGACCACCAAACATGTCGCCGATTTCCGGCAGGCTGTGGTTAGTCAGCTCCTTTGACAGGGCCATGGCCACCTGGCGTGGACGAGCGACAGAACGTGAACGCCGCTTGGACAACAGATCAGATATCTTGATCTTGTAGTACTCGGCGACGGTTCGCTGAATGTTGTCCACACTGACCAGTTTGTCCTGCAGTGCCAGCAGGTCTTTCAGCGACTCACGGATCAGCTCGATGGTGATATCACGGCCCATGAAGTGCGAGTGGGCGATCACCCGCTTCAGGGCACCTTCCAGCTCACGCACATTGGAGCGGATGCGCTGGGCAATAAAGAAGGCCGCATCATGCGGCAGCTCGACCTTGGCCTGGTCGGCCTTCTTCATCAGGATGGCCACACGGGTTTCCAGCTCGGGTGGCTCGACGGCCACCGTCAGGCCCCAGCCAAAGCGCGACTTCAAGCGCTCTTCCAGGCCTTCGATCTCCTTGGGGTAACGGTCAGAGGTCAGGATTACCTGCTGGCCGCCCTCAAGCAGGGCGTTGAAGGTGTGGAAAAACTCTTCTTGCGAGCGCTCTTTACGGGCAAAGAACTGGATATCGTCGATCAACAACGCATCCACCGAGCGGTAGAAACGTTTGAACTCGTTGATAGCGTTCAGCTGCAGAGCCTTGACCATGTCCGCGACGAAGCGCTCCGAATGCAGGTAGACGACCTTGGCGTTCGGGTTCTTCTTCAGCAGGTGGTTACCCACAGCATGCATAAGGTGGGTTTTACCCAGGCCCACACCGCCATAAAGGAAAAGCGGGTTGTAACCATGCTTGGGGTTGTCCGCGACCTGCCAGGCAGCCGCACGCGCCAACTGGTTCGACTTACCTTCGACGAAGGTTTCGAAGGTGAAGGTACGGTTCAGGTAACTGGTGTGCTTGAGCGCACCTTCAACCTGCACGGTGCGCTGTTCGGCCCGACCACCAACGGCGGGTGCCGCAGCCGTTTCGGCCATGGCATCGAAGCTGTCGCGTGCGGACGGTTCGGCAAGATCCTCGACCAATACCGGCTCGGTCACCGGCACTGCAACAGGTTCGACCGCTGCCACCGGAGCAGGCTTGTGCGCCTGGCCTTGAGCCAGCGAGGCAGCCACGGCCGCACTGACCGGTGCGTTGGGCGCGGCACGCGGAGCCGAGCTGCGACGGCTGCCTATCAACAAGGAAAGGGCAGGCGCAATACCGCTGCCGTTTTCACCTAGCAGCTCGAGCAAGCGACCCAGGTACTTTTCATTGACCCAATCGAGAACGAAACGGTTGGGCGCATAGACGCGCAACTCGTCGCCTTCGGCTTCGACCTGTAGCGGACGGATCCAGGTGTTGAATTGCTGGGCAGGCAGTTCATCGCGCAGAAGCTCCACGCACTGCTGCCAAAGTTCCACTGACACGGATATCCCCTGAGTTTGAAAGCCGGATGAGGCAAAAACAAACCGCCATTGTACCGGTCGGGCGCCCAGTTATCCACATGTGGACACGTTAGGAGCCATGACAAAACAGCCATTTATCGACCAAAACGACCTTTACGCGTTGTGAATAAGGTCTGTGGATAACCGCCCACGAGGGCTATGCACAACCCTGAGGTCAGTCCTGTTGATAACTTATCTGTGGGTAAGTAGCATTTTAATCCACAGCTTGCCCGCACGAATAAAACAGGTGCAGCACCGGTTGAGAACACGGTTGTAAAACGCTGTACATGGCGTGAATTATGGCCTTGAGTAGGTTATCCACAGAAGGTTACCCACATAAGATTTATAAGTTCTTCAGAAAAGCTTTTTATATGTCTCTTCTTTTTTTCATGTTGTCCCTGATTCGTGTGTCCGATCAAGCACCCCCTTGGGATGAATCGCCAGGCACCGTCCATCCTGTGCTCTATAGGGAAAGACTGGTTGGAAATTGACCTATGGGCTTGCTTTCTCTAGAATCGCCGGTCTCTTAAAAAGGGGGCCATCCCGGCCCGTCGTCGACAAACCAGGTAACACGCCATGAAACGTACTTTCCAACCAAGCACCATCAAGCGCGCCCGCACCCACGGTTTCCGTGCCCGTATGGCTACCAAGAACGGCCGCGCTGTTCTGTCGCGTCGTCGTGCCAAAGGCCGTAAGCGTCTGGCCATTTGATTTTTCGGCACAGGTGGTGAGTCAGGACTTCAGTCGGGAAAAGCGACTGCTTACACCCCGACACTTCAAAGCGGTCTTCGACTCCCCAACCGGCAAGGTTCCAGGGAAAAACCTGCTGATCCTTGCTCGCGAGAACGGCCTTGATCACCCACGGCTCGGCCTGGTGATTGGCAAGAAGAGCGTCAAGCTCGCCGTTCAACGCAATCGCCTCAAGCGCTTGATGCGCGATTCCTTTCGTCTGAACCAGCAAATGCTCGCCGGGCTGGACATCGTGATCGTCGCGCGCAAGGGATTGGGTGAAGTAGAAAACCCGGAATTGCACCAACACTTTGGCAAACTCTGGAAACGTCTGGCGCGCAGCCGGCCAACACCAGCAGTCACCGCCAATTCCGCAGGGGTAGACAGCCAAGATGCGTAAACTGGCCCTCGTTCCGATCCAGTTTTACCGTTATGCCATCAGCCCCCTGATGGCTAATCACTGTCGTTTTTTCCCCAGTTGCTCCTGTTACGCTCAAGAAGCCATTGAAAACCATGGCCTATGGCGTGGTGGGTGGCTAGCCGTTCGTCGCCTGGGGCGTTGTCATCCGTGGAATGACGGCGGTTTCGACCCCGTTCCCCCCGCTCCTTCCTCCCGAACTTCTTCGATAGCCGAGTAATCATGGATATTAAACGCACGATCCTGATCGCCGCGCTGGCAGTCGTGTCCTACGTCATGGTCCTGAAGTGGAACGATGACTACGGCCAGGCTGCCCTGCCGACTCAGAATACTGCTGCCAGCACCGTTGCTCCGGGCCTGCCCGATGGCGTGCCGGCCGGTAACAACGGTGCCAGCGCCGATGTACCGAGCGCCAACGCCGAATCGAGCCCTGCCGAACTGGCACCGGTCGCACTGAGCAAGGACCTGATCCGAGTCAAGACCGACGTCCTGGAACTGGCTATCGATCCGGTCGGTGGTGACATCGTCCAGTTGAACCTGCCTAAGTACCCACGCCGTCAGGACCACCCGAACATTCCATTCCAGTTGTTCGACAATGGTGGTGAGCGTGTTTACCTGGCACAAAGCGGTCTGACCGGCGCCAATGGCCCGGATGCCCGCGCCAGCGGTCGCCCGTTGTATGCTGCCGAGCAGAGGAGCTACCAGCTGGCCGACGGCCAGGAACAACTGGTGGTCGACCTGAAGTTCAGCGACAACGGTGTCAACTACATCAAGCGCTTCAGCTTCAAGCGTGGTGAGTACGACCTGAATGTCACCTACCTGATCGACAACCAGAGTGGCCAGGCCTGGAGCGGCAACATGTTTGCCCAGCTCAAGCGCGACGCCAGCGGCGATCCGTCCTCGAGTACCGCAACCGGCACCGCAACCTACCTGGGTGCTGCTCTGTGGACAGCTTCTGAGCCTTACAAAAAGGTCTCGATGAAGGACATCGACAAAGGTAGTTTGAAAGAAAATGTGTCCGGCGGTTGGGTTGCCTGGCTGCAGCACTACTTCGTGACCGCCTGGATTCCGGCAAAAACGGACAACAACGTTGTCCAGACCCGCAAGGACAGCCAGGGCAACTACATCATCGGCTACACCGGCCCAGTCCTCAGCGTTCCTGCTGGCGGCAAGGTCGAAACCAGCGCCATGCTGTACGCCGGTCCGAAAATCCAGTCCAAGCTGAAAGAGTTGTCCCCAGGTCTGGAACTGACCGTCGACTACGGCTTCCTGTGGTTCATCGCCCAGCCGATCTTCTGGCTGCTGCAACATATCCACAGCCTGCTGGGTAACTGGGGCTGGTCGATCATCGTACTGACCATGCTGATCAAAGGCCTGTTCTTCCCGCTGTCGGCTGCCAGCTACCGTTCGATGGCACGTATGCGTGCTGTTGCGCCGAAGCTCGCCGCACTGAAGGAACGCTTCGGTGACGATCGCCAGAAGATGTCCCAGGCGATGATGGAGCTGTACAAGAAAGAGAAGATCAACCCGCTGGGCGGCTGCCTGCCGATCCTGGTACAAATGCCGGTATTCCTGGCCCTGTACTGGGTACTGCTGGAAAGCGTTGAAATGCGCCAGGCCCCATGGATGCTGTGGATTACCGACCTGTCGATCAAGGATCCGTTCTTCATCCTGCCGATCATCATGGGCGCCACCATGTTCATCCAGCAGCGCCTGAACCCGACCCCACCGGATCCGATGCAGGCCAAGGTGATGAAAATGATGCCGATCATCTTCACCTTCTTCTTCCTGTGGTTCCCGGCTGGTCTGGTGCTGTACTGGGTTGTGAACAACTGCCTGTCGATCACTCAGCAGTGGTACATCACCCGCAGCATCGAGGCAGCCAGCAAAAAAGCTGCTGCTTGACAGGCTACTGCGCTAGCCTGTGAATAAAAAACGCCCCCTAGTGGGGCGTTTTTGCTATCTGTCGTTTTGTCGTAGAGGCTTTCGAGCATGAACACTGTGCGTGAAACCATCGCCGCCATCGCTACCGCCCAAGGTCGCGGGGGTGTGGGTATTGTCAGGTTGTCCGGCCCTCTGGCTGCCAAGGCCGGCCAGTTGATCACCGGCCGTACACTCACCCCTCGGCATGCCCATTACGGCCCGTTCCGCGACGATGAAGGGCTTGTACTGGATGAGGGGATCGCGCTGTTCTTCCCAGGGCCGAATTCGTTCACAGGCGAGGATGTGCTCGAACTGCAGGGCCACGGCGGACCGGTGGTCCTGGATATGTTGCTGCAGCGCTGTGTACAAGTCGGGTGCCGCCTGGCCCGCCCAGGCGAATTCAGCGAGCGCGCGTTCCTCAATGACAAACTTGACCTCGCCCAGGCCGAAGCGATTGCCGACCTGATCGAGGCCAGTTCCAGCCAGGCGGCGCGCAACGCCCTGCGTTCGCTGCAGGGGGAGTTCTCGAAACGTGTGCACAGCCTTACCGAAGCGTTGATTGCCCTGCGCATCTACGTCGAGGCGGCTATCGACTTCCCGGAAGAAGAAATCGACTTCCTCGCCGATGGCCACGTGCTGTCGATGCTCGATGCCGTACGCAGCGAGTTGTCCACTGTGCAACGCGAGGCCGGGCAAGGCGCCTTGCTGCGTGACGGCATGACGGTGGTCATCGCCGGCCGGCCGAATGCGGGCAAGTCGAGCCTGCTGAACCAGCTTGCTGGCCGGGAAGCGGCGATTGTCACCGACATTGCCGGTACCACCCGGGACATCCTGCGGGAACATATCCACATCGACGGCATGCCACTGCACGTCGTCGATACGGCCGGTTTGCGCGATACCGACGACCATGTGGAAAAGATCGGCGTGGAGCGCGCCCTGAAGGCCATTGGCGAGGCTGACCGTGTGTTGCTGGTGGTCGACTCCACCGCGCCCGAGGCCAGCGACCCGTTCGCTTTGTGGCCGGAATTTCTCGACCAGCGGCCAGACCCAGCCAAGGTCACGCTCATCCGTAACAAGGCCGACCTGAGTGGTGAACGGGTCGCGCTGGAGCAGTGTGATGACGGCCATGTGACGATCACCCTCAGCGCCAAAGGCGACGATGCAGGGCTGAAACTGCTGCGCGACCATCTGAAGGCCTGCATGGGTTACGAACAGACTGCAGAGAGTGGTTTCAGTGCCCGTAGGCGCCATCTGGATGCCTTGCGCCAAGCCAGCGAACACCTTGAGCACGGCCGTGCTCAGTTGACCCTGGCGGGTGCAGGAGAGCTGCTGGCTGAGGACTTGCGCCAGGCACAACATGCCCTGGGCGAAATTACCGGGGCATTCAGCTCGGATGATTTGTTGGGGCGGATTTTCTCCAGCTTCTGCATCGGCAAATAATCCACAGCAGGCGAGATCAAGAGCCGCTCCCTCGGGAGCGGCTTTATTTTGCCTGCAATTTCTCATCTCATGCCTTGAACAGATGGCTGTGGGAGCGGGTTTACCCGTGACGAGGCCCTCGAAACTGACACATCACTCATCCACAGAAGGCAATCTGGGCTCAGGAGCCCTGTGGAAAACCCGCCTTCAGCTCCGTTGATAAGCAGGCTTTTTTTCTGAGGAAAATCTGGCCTGTGGGTAAAGAGCCATTTAATCCACAGGCTAAATCGTGTTATCCATACCCCTCATGGCACTCCAACCACAGGGTTTAATTTCTCTCTACACACCATGAACAAAGGGCTACAGAACCTTATCCACAGACAAGGCTGTGTATAAGAATAAACATAAAAACAAAGCTTTTTTAAATTTCTCCTCTTTGTTTTCTGTTGTTTGCCACTCATCCACAGACTGGTCAAAATTTGCTCAGACGGTTTCTTTAAAGGGGGTGAAGTCCCTATACTTGTCCGCTTACCTTCTCTATTCGCAAAAACAGGCACGAGGTGCGTGGTGGATTTCCCTTCCCGTTTTGAAGTGATCGTCATCGGCGGCGGCCATGCCGGTACCGAGGCTGCGCTTGCGTCTGCACGCATGGGTGTGAAAACCCTGCTGTTGACCCATAACGTGGAAACCCTCGGTCACATGAGCTGCAACCCCGCCATCGGCGGTATCGGCAAAAGCCATCTGGTCAAAGAGATCGATGCCCTCGGTGGCGCCATGGCGCTGGCCACCGACAAGAGCGGCATCCAGTTCCGCGTTCTGAACAACCGCAAGGGCCCGGCCGTACGTGCCACCCGAGCACAGGCCGACCGCGCCATCTACAAGGCAGTGGTGCGTGAAATCCTGGAAAACCAGCCGAACCTGTGGATATTCCAGCAGTCCTGCGACGACCTGATCGTCGAGCAGGACCAGGTCAAAGGCGTGGTGACCCAGATGGGCCTGCGTTTCTTCGCCGAATCGGTGGTACTGACCACCGGTACCTTCCTCGGCGGCCTTATCCACATTGGTTTGCAAAACCATTCCGGCGGCCGCGCCGGTGATCCGCCTTCGATCGCCCTGGCCCACCGCATGCGTGAGCTGCCGCTGCGCGTCGGCCGCCTGAAAACCGGTACGCCGCCACGCATCGATGGCCGCTCGGTGGACTTCTCGGTGATGACCGAGCAGCCAGGCGATACGCCGATCCCGGTGATGTCGTTCATGGGCAATGCCGAAATGCACCCGCGTCAGGTGAGCTGCTGGATTACCCACACCAATGCGCGCACCCACGAGATCATCGCCTCGAACCTCGACCGTTCGCCGATGTACTCGGGTGTGATCGAAGGTGTCGGTCCGCGCTACTGCCCGTCGATCGAAGACAAGATCCACCGCTTCGCCGACAAGGAAAGCCACCAGGTGTTCATTGAGCCGGAAGGCCTGACCACCCATGAGCTGTACCCCAACGGTATTTCCACATCGCTGCCGTTCGACGTGCAGCTGGAACTGGTGCGTTCGATCCGTGGCATGGAAAACGCCCACATCGTGCGCCCGGGCTATGCCATCGAATACGACTACTTCGACCCGCGCGACCTCAAGTACAGCCTCGAAACCAAAGTCATCGGCGGCCTGTTCTTCGCCGGGCAGATCAACGGCACCACCGGTTACGAAGAAGCCGGCGCCCAAGGCCTGCTGGCCGGTACCAACGCCGCACTGCGAGCGCAGGGCCGTGACAGCTGGTGCCCGCGCCGCGACGAGGCGTACATCGGCGTACTGGTCGACGACCTGATTACCCTGGGTACCCAGGAGCCGTACCGCATGTTCACTTCGCGTGCCGAGTACCGACTGATCCTGCGAGAAGACAACGCCGACCTGCGCCTGACCGAAAAGGGCCGCGAACTCGGCCTGATCGACGACCAACGCTGGGCCGCCTTCTGCACCAAGCGCGACGGCATCGAACGCGAGGAGCAGCGCCTGAAGTCGACCTGGGTGCGCCCGAACACCGAGCAAGGCCAAGCCATTGTGGATAAGTTCGGTACCCCGCTCAGCCATGAGTACAGCCTGCTCAACCTGTTGGCGCGCCCCGAAATCGACTACGCCGGGCTGATCGAGGCAACCGGCGGCGAAGCGATCGATCCACAGGTCGCCGAGCAGGTCGAAATCCGCACCAAATACGCCGGTTACATCGATCGCCAGCAAGACGAAATCGCCCGCTTGCGTGCCAGCGAAGATACCCGCCTGCCTGTGGATATCGACTACTCGACCATTTCCGGCCTGTCCAAGGAGATCCAGGGCAAGCTTGGCCAGACCCGTCCGGAAACGTTGGGCCAGGCTTCGCGCATCCCGGGCGTGACCCCGGCGGCGATTTCCCTGTTGCTGATTCACTTGAAAAAACGCGGCGCTGGCCGCGAATTGGAGCAAAGCGCTTGAGTTCCCTGGTCACCCCGCAACACGCAGAAGAGTTGTCCACAGGTGCCCGCCAGCTTGGTGTCGAGCTGAGCACCGAGCATCACGAAAAGCTGCTCGGCTACCTGGCCCTGTTGATCAAATGGAACAAAGCCTACAATCTCACCGCCGTGCGCGACCCCGACGAGATGGTGTCGCGCCACCTGCTGGACAGCCTCAGCGTCATGCCGTTTATCCACAGCGAGTGTGTCAACTGGCTGGATGTGGGCAGTGGCGGTGGCATGCCCGGCATTCCCTTGGCTATCTTGCATCCGGACAAGCGGGTGACTGTGCTGGACGCCAATGGCAAGAAGACCCGCTTCCTGACCCAGGTGAAAATGGAGCTCAAGCTGGACAACCTCACGGTTATCCACAGCCGGGTCGAGGCCTTCCAGCCAGCGCAGCCGTTCGACGGCATCATCTCCCGTGCCTTCAGCAGCATGGAGAACTTCACCAACTGGACCCGCCACCTGGGCGACACCGGGACGCAATGGCTTGCAATGAAGGGGCTGCATCCTGCCGATGAACTGGTAGCATTGCCCGCAGACTTCACAGTGGAAAGCGAACAGGCCCTGACCGTTCCGGGTTGCCAGGGCCAGCGCCATCTGCTGATACTGCGCCGCAAGGCATGACTGGGAACACACGCAACAATGGCTAAGGTATTCGCAATCGCGAACCAGAAAGGTGGTGTGGGCAAGACAACCACCTGTATCAATCTCGCCGCCTCGCTGGCGGCGACCAAGCGTCGTGTGCTGCTGATCGACCTCGATCCGCAGGGCAACGCCACCATGGGCAGCGGTGTGGACAAGCACGAGCTCGAGCACTCGGTGTACGACCTGCTGATCGGGGAATGCGATCTGGCCCAGGCCATGCATTACTCCGAGCACGGCGGTTTCCAGTTGCTGCCGGCCAACCGCGACCTGACCGCCGCCGAGGTGGTGCTGCTGGAAATGCAGGTCAAGGAAAGCCGTCTGCGCAACGCGCTGGCGCCCATCCGCGATAACTACGACTACATCCTCATCGACTGCCCACCGTCGCTGTCGATGCTGACGCTTAACGCCCTGGTTGCTTCCGATGGCGTGATCATCCCCATGCAGTGCGAGTACTACGCACTGGAAGGGCTCAGTGACCTTGTGGATAACATCAAGCGCATCGCCGCCCGGTTGAACCCGGAGCTGAAGATCGAAGGCCTGCTGCGGACCATGTACGATCCGCGCCTGAGCCTGAACAACGATGTTTCGGCGCAGCTGAAGGAGCACTTTGGCCCGCAGCTGTACGACACGGTCATTCCGCGCAACATTCGCTTGGCCGAGGCCCCGAGCTTCGGCATGCCGGCACTGGCTTACGACAAGCAATCGCGAGGCGCGCTGGCTTATCTGGCCCTGGCCGGGGAACTGGTACGCCGCCAACGCCGTCAATCACGCACTGCACAAACAACTTAAGGAATCCGTATGGCCGTCAAGAAACGGGGTCTCGGACGTGGGTTGGATGCACTGCTCAGTGGTCCTTCCGTCAGCGCGCTCGAAGAGCAGGCTGTGAAGATCGACCAGAAAGAACTGCAACACCTGCCGGTCGAGCTGATCCAGCGTGGCAAGTACCAGCCGCGCCGGGACATGGACCCGGAGGCGCTGGAAGAGCTTGCGCACTCGATTCGTAACCATGGTGTGATGCAGCCGATCGTGGTGCGCCCGATCGGCGACAACCGCTACGAGATCATCGCCGGTGAACGCCGCTGGCGCGCCACGCAGCAGGCCGGCCTGGACACGATCCCGGCCATGGTCCGCGAAGTGGCCGATGAGGCGGCCATTGCCATGGCGCTGATCGAGAACATCCAGCGCGAAGACCTCAACCCGCTGGAAGAGGCCCTGGCCCTTCAGCGCCTGCAGCAGGAATTCGAGCTCACCCAGCAGCAGGTAGCCGACGCCGTAGGCAAGTCGCGGGTGACCGTGGCCAACCTGCTGCGTCTGATCACGCTGCCTGAGGCGATCAAGACCATGCTCGCCCACGGCGACCTGGAGATGGGTCACGCCCGCGCATTGCTCGGTCTGGAAGAAAACCGTCAGGAGGAGGGGGCGCGTCATGTTGTCGCACGTGGCCTCACCGTGCGCCAAACTGAGGCACTGGTGCGTCAGTGGCTCAGTGACAAGCCTGATCCGGTCGAACCGAGCAAACCTGATCCGGATATCGCACGCCTTGAACAGCGGCTCGCAGAGCGCCTGGGCTCGGCTGTCCAGATCCGTCATGGCAACAAGGGCAAAGGCCAGTTGGTTATTCGTTACAACTCCCTTGACGAGTTGCAAGGCGTGCTTGCTCACATCCGCTGAAACAATTCCTGTTGTAGCGCGCAGTCGGAAATCACTACCGAAGAGTTGAATAGGGGTTAATCCACCCCTATACTCTGCGCGCATTTTGTCGGCACAAATTATGCCAAGTCATAACTGACTTGTTGGTCGACTTCCGAGGAGCAGTTGTGATGGAAATCCGCACGCCAAACCGCCTGCCTTTCCATCGCTGGGCGGTTTTTCCGGTACTGCTGGCTCAATTCGTCGTACTACTGCTGGCAACCTTGGTGTTGTGGCAGTGGAAAGGGGCGGTCAGTGGATATTCAGGCCTTTGCGGAGGTTTGATTGCCTGGCTGCCCAATGTGTATTTCGCCTGGAAGGCTTTTCGCTTCAGCGGAGCTCGGGCGGCACAAGCCATCGTCAAGTCGTTTTACGCTGGCGAGGCAGGCAAGATGATTTTGACGGCAGTGCTTTTTGCACTGACCTTTGCAGGAGTGAAGCCATTGGCGCCGTTAGCAGTATTCGGCGTCTTCGTGCTGACCCTTTTGGTCAGCTGGTTCGCGCCCCTGCTGATGAATAAAAGACTTTCGAGACCTTAGGGCGTTTGAGGCAACCATGGCAGCAGAAACCGCTTCGGGCTATATCCAGCACCACTTGCAGAACCTGACCTACGGTCAACTACCAGACGGCAGCTGGGGCTTCGCCCATTCGGCTGCAGAAGCCAAGGCAATGGGCTTCTGGGCGTTCCACCTGGACACCCTGGGTTGGTCCGTCGCGCTGGGTCTGATCTTCCTGTTCATCTTCCGCATGGCGGCCAAGAAGGCGACTTCCGGCCAACCTGGCGGTCTGCAGAACTTCGTTGAAGTGATGGTCGACTTCGTCAACGGCAGCGTGAAGGACTCCTTCCACGGCCGTAGCCCGGTAATCGCTCCGCTGGCGCTGACCATTTTCGTCTGGGTATTCCTGATGAACGCCGTCGACCTGGTACCGGTCGACTGGATTCCTCAGCTGGCCATCCTGATTTCCGGTGACCCGCACATTCCGTTCCGCGCCGTGTCGACCACCGACCCGAACGCGACCCTGGCCATGGCCTTCTGCGTGTTCGCCCTGATCATCTTCTACAGCATCAAGGTCAAGGGCCTGGGCGGCTTCATCGGTGAGCTGACCCTGCACCCGTTCGGCAGCAAGAACATCTTCGTTCAGATCCTGCTGATTCCGGTCAACTTCCTGCTGGAATTCGTCACCCTGATCGCCAAGCCGATCTCGCTGGCACTGCGTCTGTTCGGCAACATGTATGCCGGCGAACTGGTGTTCATCCTGATCGCAGTCATGTTCGGCTCCGGCCTGCTGTGGCTGAGCGGCCTGGGTGTGGTGCTGCAATGGGCGTGGGCTGTGTTCCACATCCTGATCATCACCCTGCAAGCTTTCATCTTCATGATGCTGACCATCGTCTACCTGTCGATGGCGCACGAAGATAACCATTAAGACCGCCTGGCGTGTCTGATAGCCTTCCTCGCCTGTTCGGGGGGAGGGCTTAAAAAGTCCGCAAGGGCAGCTGTACTCACGATTTGTTTTACCGCTTCAAACTAAAAACCTAACCAATACGACGTAAAAGTCGGGAGGAAAGATGGAAACTGTAGTTGGTCTGACCGCTATCGCTGTTGCTCTGCTGATCGGCCTGGGTGCTCTGGGTACCGCCATTGGTTTCGGCCTGCTGGGCGGCAAATTCCTGGAAGGCGCTGCTCGTCAACCAGAAATGGTTCCGATGCTGCAGGTTAAAATGTTCATCGTTGCCGGTCTGCTCGACGCCGTAACCATGATCGGTGTTGGTATCGCTCTGTTCTTCACCTTCGCGAATCCGTTCGTTGGTCAGATCGCCGGCTAATCACTCGTCACCACGAGTTGATGGCTGTATGAATTAAGACCGAGCGAGGTGTTGGCGTGAACATTAATGCAACCCTGATTGGCCAATCCGTTGCTTTTCTGATTTTTGTACTCTTCTGCATGAAGTATGTATGGCCTCCGGTCATCACTGCTCTGCAAGAGCGCCAAAAGAAGATTGCCGACGGCTTGGACGCTGCCAACCGCGCAGCTCGCGACCTGGAGCTGGCCCAAGAGAAAGCGGGTCAGCAACTGCGTGAAGCTAAAGCACAGGCAGCCGAAATCATTGAGCAAAGCAAGAAACGCGCTGCTCAGCTTGTCGACGAAGCCCGTGAACAGGCCCGCGTCGAAGCTGACCGTGTGAAGGCTCAGGCTCTGGCCGAGATCGAACAGGAACTGAACAGCGCTAAAGACGCCCTGCGTGCCCAAGTGGGTGCCCTGGCCGTTGGCGGTGCCGAAAAGATCCTTGGCGCCACAATCGATCAAAACGCGCATGCGGAGCTGGTTAACAAACTGGCCGCTGAAATTTAAGCGAGGGCGATCATGGCAGAACTGACCACGTTGGCCCGACCTTACGCTAAGGCTGCCTTTGAGCATGCCCAGGCCCATCAGCAACTGGCCAATTGGTCAGCCATGCTCGGCCTGGCTGCTGCGGTGTCGCAAGACGACACCATGCAGCGCCTGCTCAAGGCCCCGCGACTGACGAGCGCAGAAAAGGCCGCCACGTTCATTGACGTGTGCGGTGACAAGTTCAATGCACAGGCACAGAATTTCATTCATGTTGCCGCGGAAAACGACCGTCTCCTGCTTCTGCCGGAGATTGCCGCCCTGTTCGACCTGTACAAGGCCGAGCAAGAAAAATCCGTGGACGTGGAAGTCACCAGTGCCTTCGCGTTGAACCAAGAACAGCAAGACAAACTCGCCAAGGTTCTCAGTGCACGGTTAGGCCAGGAAGTGCGCCTGCACGCGTCGGAGGATGCCAGCCTGATTGGCGGCGTCGTCATCCGCGCTGGTGACCTGGTAATCGATGGCTCTGTTCGCGGCAAAATCGCGAAACTGGCCGAAGCATTGAAATCTTGAGTTTGAAGGGGCAGCAGAGCAATGCAGCAACTCAATCCTTCCGAAATTAGTGAAATCATCAAGGGCCGCATCGACAACCTCGATGTGAGCTCCCAAGCCCGTAACGAAGGTACCGTTGTTTCGGTATCCGACGGTATCGTGCGGATCCACGGTCTGGCCGACGTCATGTACGGCGAAATGATCGAGTTCCCTGGCAGCGTATTCGGCATGGCCCTGAACCTGGAGCAAGACTCCGTAGGTGCAGTGATCCTGGGTGCATACGACACCCTCGCCGAAGGCATGAGCGCCAAGTGCACCGGCCGCATCCTGGAAGTTCCTGTTGGTAAGGAACTGCTGGGCCGCGTCGTTGACGCACTGGGCAACCCGATCGACGGCAAAGGTCCTCTGGGCAACACCCAGACCGACGCAGTCGAGAAAGTGGCTCCAGGCGTGATCTGGCGTAAGTCGGTAGACCAGCCTGTACAGACTGGCTACAAGTCCGTCGACGCCATGATCCCTGTCGGCCGTGGCCAGCGCGAGCTGATCATCGGTGACCGTCAGATCGGCAAGACCGCCATGGCCATCGACGCCATCATCAACCAGAAAGACTCCGGTATTTTCTGTGTTTATGTTGCTGTCGGCCAGAAGCGTTCCACCGTTGCCAACATCGTTCGCAAGCTGGAAGAATCCGGCGCTCTGGCCAACACCATCGTGGTCGTTGCCAGTGCATCGGAATCCGCCGCACTGCAGTTCCTGGCGCCATACGCCGGCTGCACCATGGGCGAGTTCTTCCGTGACCGCGGTGAAGACGCCCTGATCGTTTACGATGACCTGTCCAAGCAGGCCGTTGCTTACCGTCAGATCTCCCTGCTGCTGCGCCGTCCACCAGGACGTGAAGCATACCCAGGCGACGTGTTCTATCTCCACTCCCGTCTGCTGGAGCGTGCTTCGCGCGTTTCGGAAGAGTACGTCGAGAAGTTCACCAACGGCGCAGTCACTGGCAAAACCGGTTCCCTGACCGCTCTGCCGATCATCGAAACCCAGGCTGGCGACGTTTCCGCGTTCGTTCCGACCAACGTGATTTCCATCACCGACGGTCAGATCTTCCTGGAATCGGCCATGTTCAACTCGGGCATCCGCCCTGCAGTGAACGCCGGTGTTTCGGTATCCCGCGTAGGTGGTGCCGCTCAGACCAAGATCATCAAGAAGCTGTCCGGTGGTATTCGTACCGCGCTGGCTCAGTACCGTGAACTGGCTGCATTCGCCCAGTTCGCGTCCGATCTGGACGAAGCGACCCGCAAGCAGCTGGAGCATGGTCAGCGCGTTACCGAGCTGATGAAGCAGAAGCAGTACGCGCCAATGTCCATCGCAGACATGGCCCTGTCGCTGTACGCCGCTGAGCGTGGCTTCCTGACTGACGTAGAAGTCTCCAAGATCGGCAGCTTCGAGCAAGCACTGATCGCCTTCTTCAACCGTGATCACGCCGAACTGATGGCGAAGATCAACGTGAAGGGTGACTTCAACGACGAAATCGACGCTGGCCTGAAAGCCGGTATCGAGAAGTTCAAGGCCACCCAGACCTGGTAAGCCGCAGCGGGGGCCGTGGCCCCCGCTTGCTAACCTGATAGGTGATACATGGCAGGCGCAAAAGAGATTCGCAGTAAGATTGCGAGCATCAAAAGCACGCAAAAAATTACCAGCGCCATGGAGAAAGTGGCGGTCAGCAAAATGCGCAAGGCACAAATGCGCATGGCTGCTAGCCGTCCTTACGCGGAGCGTATCCGCCAGGTGATCGGTCATCTGGCCAACGCCAACCCGGAATATCGCCACCCGTTCATGATCGAGCGCCCTGTAAAGCGCGCCGGTTATATCGTGGTGAGCAGTGACCGTGGTCTGTGCGGTGGCTTGAACACCAACCTGTTCAAGGCCCTGGTCAAGGACATGAGCGCAAACCGCGAACAGGGCGTGGAAATCGACCTGTGCGTGATCGGCAGCAAGGGTGCGACTTTCTTCCGCATCTTTGGCGGCAACGTCGTAGCCGCGATCAGCCACTTGGGCGAAGAGCCATCGATCAACGATCTGATCGGCTCCGTCAAAGTGATGCTGGACGCCTACCTGGACGGCCGTATCGATCGCCTCTCGGTGGTTTCGAACAAGTTCATCAACACCATGACCCAGAAGCCAACGGTCGAGCAATTGGTACCGTTGGTGGCAACCCCGGATCAGGATCTCAAGCATCACTGGGATTACCTGTACGAACCCGACGCAAAAGAGCTGCTGGACGGCTTGATGGTGCGTTACGTGGAGTCGCAGGTGTACCAGGCGGTGGTCGAGAACAACGCTGCTGAACAAGCGGCCCGGATGATCGCCATGAAGAACGCCACAGACAACGCCGGTGATTTGATCAAAGAGCTTCAGTTGATCTACAACAAGGCGCGTCAGGCTGCGATCACCCAGGAGATCTCGGAAATCGTCGGCGGCGCTGCCGCGGTTTAACGGTTCACATATTCAGAGGATCCAGCTATGAGTAGCGGACGTATCGTTCAAATCATCGGCGCCGTCATCGACGTGGAATTCCCACGTGACGTCGTGCCGAGTGTTTACAACGCGCTGAAAGTACAAGGCGCGGAAACCACCCTGGAAGTTCAGCAGCAGCTGGGCGACGGCGTGGTTCGTACCATTGCGATGGGCTCGACCGAAGGCCTGAAGCGCGGTCTGGAAGTCGTTGACTCCGGCGCTGCCATTTCCGTTCCTGTTGGTAAGGCCACCCTGGGCCGTATCATGGACGTACTGGGCAACCCGATCGACGAAGCCGGCCCGATCGGCGAAGAAGAGCGTCGCGGTATCCACCAGCCAGCGCCTTCGTTCGCTGACCAGGCAGGCGGCAACGACCTGCTGGAAACCGGCATCAAGGTTATCGACCTGGTTTGCCCGTTCGCCAAGGGTGGTAAAGTTGGTCTGTTCGGTGGTGCCGGTGTCGGCAAGACCGTAAACATGATGGAACTGATCCGTAACATCGCCATGGAACACAGCGGTTACTCCGTGTTCGCTGGTGTGGGTGAGCGTACTCGTGAGGGTAACGACTTCTACCACGAGATGAAGGACTCCAACGTTCTCGACAAGGTAGCGCTGGTCTACGGTCAGATGAACGAGCCACCAGGAAACCGTCTGCGCGTAGCGCTGACTGGCCTGACCATGGCTGAGAAGTTCCGTGACGAAGGTAACGACGTTCTGCTGTTCGTCGACAACATCTATCGTTACACCCTGGCCGGTACCGAAGTATCCGCACTGCTGGGCCGTATGCCTTCGGCAGTAGGTTACCAGCCGACCCTGGCTGAAGAGATGGGCGTTCTGCAAGAGCGCATCACTTCCACCAAGGAAGGTTCGATCACCTCCGTTCAGGCCGTATACGTACCTGCGGACGACTTGACCGACCCGTCGCCAGCGACCACCTTCGCCCACTTGGACGCCACCGTCGTTCTGTCCCGTGACATCGCCTCCCTGGGCATCTACCCAGCGGTCGACCCACTGGACTCGACTTCGCGCCAGCTGGACCCGAACGTGATCGGCAACGAGCACTACGACACCGCTCGTGGCGTTCAGTATGTTCTGCAGCGCTACAAAGAGCTGAAGGACATCATCGCGATCCTGGGTATGGACGAACTGTCCGAGACCGACAAGCAACTGGTAGCCCGCGCTCGTAAGATCCAGCGCTTCCTGTCGCAGCCGTTCTTCGTGGCCGAAGTCTTCACCGGTTCGCCAGGCAAGTACGTTTCCCTGAAAGACACCATCGCTGGCTTCAGCGGCATCCTCAAAGGTGACTACGACCACCTGCCAGAACAAGCGTTCTACATGGTCGGCAGCATCGACGAAGCGATCGAGAAAGCCAAGAAACTGTAATTCCTGCGCCCCGCAAGGGGCGCTATCAGGTTGAGGCAAGCAGATGGCTATGACAGTCCATTGCGATATCGTCAGCGCGGAAGGAGAGATTTTCTCCGGCCTGGTCGAGATGGTAGTTGCGCACGGTAACCTGGGTGATCTCGGTATCGCTCCAGGCCACGCGCCGCTGATCACCAATCTCAAGCCTGGTCCGATCACGCTGACCAAGCAGGGTGGCGCCCATGAGGTGTTCTACATCTCTGGTGGCTTCCTCGAGGTTCAGCCAAACATGGTCAAGGTGCTTGCCGATACCGTGCAACGTGCTGCAGACCTGGATGAAGCTCAGGCTCAGGAAGCCCTCAAGGCTGCTGAGAACGCCCTGAATCTGAAAGGCGCGGACTTCGACTACGGTGCCGCCGCCGCACGTCTGGCCGAGGCCGCAGCCCAGCTGCGTACCGTCCAGCAAATGCGCAAAGGCAAGTAATCGGCCTTTGGCTGATAACTTCTGTTGCGATTGAGTAAAAGGGTAGCCTCGGCTACCCTTTTTCTTTTTTTCTGATTTTTCCCCCCCCCCGGTCATTTCACTGACCGCCCAGGATTGGTAGCCAGTAATGTCACTCGATATCGTTATTCTCGCCGCCGGCCAAGGCACCCGCATGCGCTCGGCGCTGCCCAAGGTGCTGCACCCGGTAGCCGGCAACTCCATGCTCGGCCATGTTATCCACAGTGCGCGCCAACTGCAGCCGCAAGGTATTCATGTTGTGATTGGCCATGGTGCCGAGCTGGTTCGCGAGCGCCTGGCCGCTGACGACCTCAACTTCGTCATGCAGGATAAGCAGCTGGGTACCGGCCATGCTGTTGCCCAGGCTCTGCCGGCGCTGACTGCCGACACCGTGCTGGTGTTGTATGGTGACGTGCCGTTGATCGAAGTGGAGACCCTGCAGCGCCTGTTGGCCAAGGCCAACGACCAGCAGCTGGGCCTGCTCACGGTTACCCTGGACGACCCGACAGGTTATGGCCGTATCGTCCGTGACGAGCAGGGCAAGGTAACTGCCATCGTTGAGCACAAGGACGCCAACGACGTGCAGAAAGCGATCAAGGAAGGCAACACCGGTATCTTGGCATTGCCAGCTGCGCGCCTGGCTGACTGGATGGGCCGTCTGTCGAACAACAACGCCCAGGGCGAGTATTACCTGACCGACGTCATCGCCATGGCAGTGGCCGATGGCCTGGTGGTGGCTACCGAGTACCCGCACGACCCGATGGAAGTGCAGGGCGCCAATGACCGCCGCCAGCTGTCCGAGCTGGAGCGTCACTACCAGCTGCGTGAAGGCCGCCGCCTGATGGCCCAGGGTGTAACCCTGCGCGACCCGGCACGTTTCGATGTACGGGGCGAAGTGACCGTTGGCCGTGACGTGCTGATCGACATCAACGTGATTCTCGAAGGCAAGGTGGTCATCGAGGACGATGTGCAGATCGGCCCTAACTGCGTGATCAAGAACACCACCCTGCGCAAAGGCGCGGTGGTCAAGGCTAACAGCCACCTTGAAGGCGCCGTGATGGGCGAGGGTAGCGATGCCGGCCCGTTCGCCCGCCTGCGCCCAGGCAGCGTGCTGGATGCCAAAGCCCATGTGGGTAACTTCGTGGAACTGAAAAACGCCCACTTGGGCGAAGGCGCCAAGGCCGGTCACCTGACCTACCTGGGCGATGCCGAAATCGGTGCGCGCACCAATATTGGCGCCGGTACCATCACCTGCAACTACGATGGCGCCAACAAGTTCAAGACCGTGATGGGTGAGGACGTGTTCATCGGTTCGAACAACTCGCTGGTAGCGCCTGTGGAAATTCAGGCTGGCGCGACCACCGCAGCCGGTTCGACCATCACTCAGGCCGTCGAGGCCGGTGAGCTGGCGGTGGCCCGTGCGCGCCAGCGCAACATCTCGGGCTGGAAGCGCCCGGAGAAAATCAAGAAGAGCTGATTTGTTCACAGCTATTTCGATCGAAAGCCGACTTATGTGAGTAAGTCGGCTTTTTTATTGGCTTTTTGCGGTGCCTGTAGGACGGTATCGAACCGGCAAAACTATCCACAGGGCAGCGACAGCTTGACGAATCATTCATCTTAGGTTTTGATTGCAACCATTATCTTTCGAAACGAAACTTAAGCACTCATGTCGAAACGAAATACCCCGCAGCGGCGGCACAACATCCTGGCGTTGCTCAGTGAGCAGGGCGAGGTGAGCGTGGACGCTTTGGCCAAACGTTTCGAGACTTCGGAAGTCACCATTCGCAAAGATCTCGCCGCTCTCGAAACCAACGGCCTGCTGCTACGCCGCTACGGCGGAGCGGTACCCGTGCCGCAAGAACTGCTCGGTGAGCCGGCCCAGCCTGTGTCTTCCTACAAGAAGGCCATCGCCCGTGCCGCTGTTGGTCGAATCCGCGAACATGCGCGCATCATCATCGACAGCGGCAGCACCACGGCAGCCATGATCCCTGAGCTGGGGCGTCAGCCCGGCCTGGTGGTGATGACCAATTCGCTGAATGTGGCCCGTGCCATCAGCGACCTTGAACACGAGCCGGTGCTGCTGATGACCGGCGGTACCTGGGACCCGCATTCCGAGTCGTTCCAGGGCCAGGTGGCCGAGCAGGTTTTGCGCTCTTACGATTTCGACCAGCTGTTCATCGGTGCCGATGGCATTGACCTCGGCCGGGGGACCACCACCTTCAACGAACTGCTCGGGCTTAGCCGGGTCATGGCTGAAGTTGCCCGCGAAGTGATCGTGATGGTCGAGTCGGACAAGGTGGGGCGCAAGATCCCCAACCTCGAGCTGCCCTGGAGCAGCGTGCACACCCTTATTACAGACGAACGACTGCCCGCAGCGGCACGTGAACAAATTCAAGCCCGCGGCATCAACCTGATCTGCGCCGCGATCAGCCAGGAGCAATAAAACATGTGTGGAATCGTTGGTGCCATCGCCGAGCGCAATATCACTGCCATCCTGATCGAAGGCCTCAAGCGTCTGGAGTACCGCGGGTACGACAGCGCAGGCCTGGCCGTCCTTACCCAAGGCGGTGAATTGCAGCGCCGTCGCCGCATCGGCAAGGTCAGTGAGCTGCAAGCCGCTGTAGCGGCTGACCCACTGGCTGGCCAGCTGGGTATCGCCCATACCCGTTGGGCTACCCACGGTGCGCCGACCGAAGGCAACGCTCACCCGCACTTCTCGGGCAATGAAGTGGCGGTGGTGCACAACGGTATCATCGAGAACCACGAAGAGCTGCGTGAAGAGCTGAAAGGCCTGGGCTACACCTTCACTTCGCAGACCGACACCGAAGTGATCGTCCACCTTATCCACAACACCCTGAAGAGCACTCCAGACCTGGCCGATGCGCTGAAAGCCGCCGTCAAGCGTCTGCATGGCGCTTATGGCCTGGCACTGGTCAGCGCCAAGCAGCCCGACCGACTGGTAGCTGCACGCAGCGGCAGCCCTCTGGTCATTGGCCTGGGCCTTGGCGAAAACTTCCTGGCGTCCGACCAGTTGGCCCTGCGCCAGGTCACTGACCGCTTCATGTATCTGGAAGAAGGCGACATCGCTGAAATTCGCCGTGACCAGGTCACCATCTGGGACGAGAACGGTGACAAGGTCCAGCGCGAAACCGTGCAGTACCATGAAGGTGCCGAGGCTGCTGACAAGGGCAACTATCGCCACTTCATGCTCAAGGAAATCCACGAGCAGCCAAGCGTCGTTCAACGCACCCTGGAAGGCCGCCTGGGCAAGGACAACGTGATGGTCCAGGCTTTCGGCCCGAAGGCTGCCGAACTGTTCGCCAAGGTGCGCAATGTGCAGATCGTTGCCTGCGGAACCAGTTACCACGCAGGCATGGTCGCCCGTTACTGGCTGGAAAGCTTGGCCGGTATCCCCTGCCAGGTGGAAGTGGCCAGCGAGTTCCGTTACCGCAAGGTGGTGGTGCAACCGGATACCCTGTTCGTCTCGATCTCGCAGTCCGGCGAAACCGCCGATACCCTGGCTGCGCTGCGCAACGCCAAGGAGCTGGGCTTCCTCGGCAGCCTGGCAATCTGCAACGTGGGCATCAGCTCGCTGGTACGCGAGTCGGACCTGACCCTGTTGACCTTGGCTGGCCCGGAAATCGGTGTGGCCTCGACCAAAGCCTTCACCACCCAGCTGGTGTCGCTGATGCTGCTGACCTTGGCCCTAGGCCAGGTGCGCGGTACCCTGGAAGCCGGTGTCGAAGCCGAGCTGGTTGAAGAACTGCGTCGCCTGCCAACCCGCCTGGGCGAAGCACTGGCGATGGACGCCACTGTCGAGAAGATCGCCGAGCTGTTCGCTGATAAACACCACACCCTGTTCCTTGGCCGTGGTGCGCAATACCCGGTGGCGATGGAAGGTGCGCTCAAGCTCAAGGAAATCTCGTACATCCACGCTGAAGCCTACCCGGCAGGCGAGCTGAAGCACGGCCCGCTGGCGCTGGTGGACAATGACATGCCGGTGGTTACCGTTGCGCCGAACAACGAGCTGCTGGAGAAGTTGAAGTCCAACCTGCAGGAAGTGCGTGCCCGTGGTGGCGAGCTGGTCGTGTTCGCCGACGAGCAGGCGGGCATGACCAATGGTGAAGGCACCCATGTGATCAAGGTGCCGCACATTGCCGATGCCTTGGCGCCAATCCTGTACACCATTCCGCTGCAGCTGCTGTCCTACTATGTCGCCGTGCTCAAGGGTACCGACGTTGACCAGCCGCGTAACCTGGCCAAGTCGGTTACGGTTGAGTAAGTAGCGGACAGTCGCTGTTCAAGAGCCCTCCACACGGAGGGCTTTTTGTTCCTGTCAGATCTGCATTGCCATACCGTCCACATTCATCGCCGCCTGGCGCAATGCCTCGGAGCGCGTCGGGTGCGGGTGGCAGGTGAGGGCGATATCTTCCGCCGAGGCCGAGAACTCCATGGCCACGCAGATTTCGCCGATCATTTCACTGACACTTGGGCCTACCAGGTGCACACCCAGCACCTCATCGGTTTCGGCATCGGCGATAACCTTGGCGAAGCCTTCGGTCTCGTGGTTGATCTTGGCGCGGCTGTTGGCGGTGAAGGGGAACTTGCCGACCTTGTAGGCACGGCCTTCAGCCTTGAGCTGCTCTTCGGTCTTGCCCACGGTGGCCAGCTCCGGGCGGGTGTAGATCACGCCCGGGATGAGGTTGTAGTTGACCTCGTGCGGCTTGCCGGCGATGCGCTCGATACAGGCCACAGCTTCGTCTTCGGCTTTATGTGCCAGCATCGGGCCGGAGGTGACGTCGCCAATCACCCAGACACCCGGCACGGGTGTGCGGTGGTGTTCGTTGCCGAGCATGCCGCGCTTGTCGGTTTCCAGGCCTACGCTTTCCAGGTTCAGCCCTTTGGTATAAGGGCGGCGGCCGATAGCCACCAGCACATAGTCGGCCTGCAGTGATTCTGCCGTGCCACCGGCGGCAGGCTCCAGCATCAGGCTCACGCCGTCGGCACTGGCGGTGGCCTGGGTCACTTTGCTGCCCAGCTTGAACACCATGCCTTGCTTGGCCAGTGCTTTCTGCAAGGTCTTGGCGGTTTCCGTGTCGGTACCCGGGCAAATACGGTCGAGGTACTCGATGACCGTGACCTGGCTTCCCAGGCGGCGCCAGACCGAACCCAGCTCAAGGCCGATCACACCGGCACCGATCACGACCAGGTGCTTGGGCACTTGCGGCAGGGACAGCGCACCGGTCGAGTCGATGATGCGCTGGTTGTCGATGGTCACGCCCGGCAGCGGGGTGGGTTCGGAGCCGGTGGCAATGACAATGTCCTTGGCCTGCAGCACAGTTTCGCTGCCGTCTTCGGCCTTGACCACAACCTTGCCAACGCCATCCAGGCGGCCCCAGCCCTTGATCCAGTCCACTTTGTTTTTGCGGAACAGGTACTCAATGCCTTTGGTCAGTCCGGTTACGCTCTCGTCCTTCTGTTTCATCATCTGGGCGAGGTTGAGGGTGGGTTTCACTTCGATACCGAGGTGGGCGAACTCGTCGCCACTGGCGGCCTCGTACAGTTCGGAAGCGTGCAGCAACGCCTTGGACGGCATGCAGCCCACGTTCAGGCAGGTACCGCCCAAGGTCGAGCGGCCTTCCACACAGGCAACGGTCAGGCCCAGCTGGCCGGCGCGGATGGCTGCGTTGTAGCCACCAGGGCCACCGCCGATGATCACCACGTCATAGAATTTCATGGGTTCAACTCCAGGATGAAGAAGCGCGAGGGGGGCACAAGGTTAAGCTGAGACGTTAGAATTGTATACAATCCTCTGTGTGGATAAGATCAGTTGCTTCTAGACCATGGTCTCGTATAGAGGAAACCTCCTACGAATGAACTACTCTGATCCGACGGCGTTCGAAATATCAGGCGTCGTGGCCATATACGGACAGGGGGGTCGTTCATGCTTGCGCAACTTCCACCGGCACTGCAGAGCTTGCATCTGCCGCTGCGGCTGAAACTGTGGGACGGAAACCAGTTCGATCTGGGGCCCAGCCCGCAGGTCACAATCCTGGTCAAAGAGCCTCAGCTTATTGGCCAGTTGACCCACCCAAGCATGGAACAGCTGGGCACAGCATTCGTTGAGGGCAAGCTGGAACTGGAAGGCGATATCGGTGAAGCCATTCGTGTGTGCGATGAGCTGAGCGAAGCGCTGTTCACGGATGAGGATGAACAGCTGCCGCAACGCCGGTCTCATGACAAGCACACTGACGCCGAAGCCATCTCTTACCACTACGACGTATCCAACGCCTTCTACCAGTTGTGGCTGGATCAGGATATGGCCTATTCCTGTGCCTACTTCCGTGAACCGGACAACACCCTCGACCAGGCGCAGCAGGATAAATTCGATCACCTGTGCCGCAAACTGCGCCTGAATGCCGGTGACTACCTGCTAGACGTCGGGTGTGGTTGGGGTGGGCTTGCGCGTTTTGCAGCACGCGAATATGACGCCAAGGTGTTCGGTATCACCCTGAGCAAGGAGCAGCTCAAGCTCGGCCGGCAGCGTGTCAAAACCGAGGGCTTGGCCGACAGAGTGGAGCTGCAGATTCTCGATTATCGCGATTTGCCCCAAGATGGTCGCTTCGACAAAGTGGTCAGCGTGGGCATGTTCGAGCATGTCGGGCATGCCAACCTGGCGCTGTATTGCCAGAAGCTGTTCGGTGCTGTCAGGGAAGGCGGGCTGGTGATGAACCACGGTATCACCGCCAAACACGTCGATGGCCGTCCGGTGGGGCGTGGTGCAGGTGAGTTCATCGACCGTTATGTGTTCCCTCACGGTGAGCTCCCTCACTTGTCGATGATCAGCGCCAGTATCTGTGAAGCGGGGCTGGAGGTCGTTGACGTGGAAAGCCTGCGTCTGCACTACGCCAAGACGTTGCACCACTGGAGCGAAAACCTGGAGAACCAGTTGCACAAAGCCGCAGCGCTGGTGCCGGAAAAAACCCTGCGTATCTGGCGCCTCTACCTTGCAGGCTGTGCCTATGCGTTTGAGAAAGGCTGGATCAACCTGCACCAGATTTTGGCAGTGAAGCCTTATGCGGATGGCCACCACGACTTGCCATGGACGCGTGAGGACATGTATCGCTGAACCCCATGGCCGCCTCTGCAAGGGAGGCGGCCTTTCTCACAGAATGGGTGAAATCAGCCGCGCAATCCGCATCCCTAATTGCTGTAGCCGATGGGTATCGCGGCTGTCCTCCGCAGTAATCTCCCGCGCCTGTTCAAAGTCATTGATCAGCATGTGTTCGACCTGGTCGGCGAAGCTGCGGTCGACCGTCAGCAGGGTGATCTCGAAGTTCAGCCGGAACGAACGGTTGTCCAGGTTGGCACTGCCGATCGCGCTGACCTCATCATCTACCAGCACCACCTTCTGATGCAGGAAGCCTGGTTGGTAGCGGAACATGCGCACACCCGCGCGCACCGCTTCGAAGGCGAACAGGCTGGAGGCTGCATAGACGATGCGGTGGTCTGGCCGTGACGGGATAAGTACCCGCACATCGACGCCCCGTAACACCGCCAGGCGCAATGCAGCAAAGACCGCTTCGTCCGGGATGAAGTAAGGGCTGGTGATCCATACCCGCCGGGTGGCGGAATGGATCGCCTCGAGGAAGAACAACGAGCAGGTTTCCTGTGGGTCGGCGGGGCCGCTGGCCAACGCCTGGCACAGCACGCCGTTATCCGGGTAGGCATCCGGCAGAATCAGCGGCGGTAGTTGGCGCGTGGCCCAATACCAATCCTCGGCGAACGACTCCTGCAGGCAGGCCAGCACCGGCCCGCTGATCTGCACATGGGTGTCGCGCCAGGGCGACAGCTGAGGATGCTCACCGAGGTATTCGTCCCCCACGTTGTGGCCGCCGATGAAACCGACCAGGCCATCCACCACCACAATCTTGCGATGGTTACGGAAGTTCACCTGGAAGCGGTTGAACCAGCCGCGGCGGGTGGCGAAGGCATGGATCTGCACACCGCCGTCGCGCAGTTGCTGGCTGTAGCTGGCCGGCAAGGCATGGCTGCCGACGCGGTCATACAGTACGAACACCTGCACACCCTCGGCGGCCTTGCGCAACAGCAGTTGCTGCAGTGCCTTGCCGAGGGTGTCGTCATGAATGATGAAGAACTGCACCAGCACCACATCGCGTGCCTTTTCAATAGCCGCGAAGATGGCATCGAATGTGGCTTTGCCATTGACCAGTAGCTTCACTTGGTTATTCGCAAGGCAAGGCATGCGCCCGAGTTTGGGCATGGCGCGCAAGGCTGTGTAGCTTTCCGACTCGCGGGCGGTGAGGGCTTCTTCCACCCAAGGCCGCCAGTTGAGGTTGGCCATGGCCACGTGCATTTCCTGGTTGGCCTGGCGCCGGGCCTTGATGTAGGCATAGAACGAGCGGGCGCCGAAGATCAGGTAGGCGATCAAGGTGAGGTAAGGGATGAAGAACAGGGGCATGGCCCAGGCGATTGCGCCTTGGGCGGTGCGTACAGTGAACAGTGCGTGGAGCGCGGCGACGATACCCAACAGGTGGATAAGGCCGAGTAGGTAACCAAAAAAGTAGGGGCTGTGGTAATCCATATGCATCCTGCTTGCCGAGTACACTAGGGGTAACAGAACACGTTCCCGGCCCGCCTTGCAACCCGCAGGTGGATTTGGCGTCTAAGGCTCAGCCCGGCCCGCTTGGCCGGCTTTTCTCAGGAGCGTTCATCCATGAAGATTCGTCTGCCACTGTTGGCGTTGGCCCTAGGTATGAGCAGCCCGCTGGTGCATGCCCAGATGCTGCAACCCGGTTTGTGGGAGCTGACCACCAGCAACATGCAGGTCGATGGCAAGCCGTTACCTGACATGGCGTTCATGCTCGGCCAGCTGAAAAACCTGCCGCCCGAGCAGCGTGCCATGATGGAAGGGGTGTTGGCCAAACAGGGGGTGACCGTTGGAGGGAATGGCGTGCGTTCGTGCCTGACGCCAGAGCAGGTGGCGACCAATGACATCCCGCTGCAAGACCCGAAATCCGGCTGCACTCAGAAGATCACCGACCGTACCGGTAATGTGTGGAAGTTCCAGTTCAGCTGCCCGAAGGCTCAGGGCAGTGGCCAGGCGACTTTCCTCAGTGACCGTGAATTCACCACCCAGGTCAGTGGTACGTTCAACGCTTCAGGTGTGCAGCAGCAAGGCAGCATGAACACCCGTGCGGTGTGGTTAGGCAATGACTGCGGCGCGGTTAAACCGCGCAGCTGATATCCCATTGCCACTGGCTGGTGGCAACCGCGTCGTGGGCATGCAGGCTTTCTGCATGTTCCACACGCAGCTTGAAAGCGGTACTCCATTCAACTTGCCGTAGTGCCTTGTGCAGGCGTCGGGCGGCATCCTCACAGAACATCAAGTTTTGCCCGTTGGCCAAGGCGAAGGCTTGTTCGTCTGCGCGCTTCACTGCTGTCTGCACCGCTGTACCCAAGCTCGCCTCTATACGATCGATCAGTTCGGTAAACGGCAGCACCTGCTGATTGCTGTGCAGGCGCACCTGAATCTGAGCATTGCTTCGCTGGCTATGGGGTGTAGCCACAATTCCGTCAGCACTGCCAAGCCATTGCAGAACGGCAGATTGATCAACCTGCTGCTCGCTGAAATTCGCCTGAAACTGCTGTTGAATCAGCTGCCTTGCAAGTGCTGCCGAGCATGGGCAGGTCGAGGAGTAAGGCACGCAAACCGATAGTTCCACGTGGAACATTTCATTTTCAATGCGTGCATTGACGGTTACGGCATAGCTTTTCCAGCCTGCCAAGGGGCTGACCAAGGCGGGTCTTTTCAGCAGATGCTCGAAGCTGATTTGCAAGTAGGCAGCGGAAGACAGGCGTCATGGCTGGATAAAAAATCTGCCAGAAGCTGCCTCATTGCCAGCGCTGTGAGTGGTTGGTGTTCCAATGACTCCAGTGCAAGGTAAAGCCGCGACATATGGATGCCGCGTGAACTGCCATCCACCAGGCTTACCCCTGCATCGACTTTGGCAGCTGCAGTGCGCCCTTCGAACTGCACAGGCAGGGCAATTCCGCACATGCCAACCCAGCTCAATGGCAAGGTGTACTTCTGGGTTTGTGCGGCGATGTCGGGGAGCTTGAGCTGGGTCATTTGGCTTTCCAGATAAAAAGAGGCATCAACGGCAACCGCCGATCAAGCTGCAATGCAGGTTGAAGCGCTGCCCGCTGGAGCTGGATACGCGGTTCAAGGTGGTCCAGCCAACGCGGCGGCTGTAGCCCACCCAGGCCTCACCATCGCTGGCCAGGCCGGTGAAAAAGGTCAACGTGCCGTAGCGGCTGTTGGTTTGTGCCCATAGTCGCCGGGTGCCGTGGTCGTAGCCGCGCAGGTAGAACGTACTGCCGTCGGTGCGCACGCTGTAGTAACTACCTTTGCTGTCCTGGCAGGCGAGCAGTGTGGCGCTTCGCGTGCAAAGCGCCAGCGTACTGGCTTGTGGCATGGCCAACAGCACGTTGGGCACAGCGAGCAACAGCAACGCCATGGCGCGTGACAGATACATGTTTTATCCCCGGTAAGCATTCGTCCGTCGAGAACGGCTTGGCGAAATTGTATTGTTACTTTATAACATTGTGCAATGCATCGTTTCGAATGCGTCCGCCTGAAGAGGTTCGCCATGCCCAATCGTCTCCCCGTCACCGTGCTGTCCGGCTTTCTTGGCGCCGGCAAGAGCACTTTGCTCAACCATGTATTGCGTAACCGCGAGAACCTGCGGGTCGCGGTTATCGTCAACGACATGAGTGAAATCAACATCGATGCCAGCGAGGTGCAGCGCAATGTGAGCCTCAACCGCGCTGAAGAGAAACTGGTCGAAATGAGCAACGGCTGCATCTGCTGCACATTGCGTGAAGACTTGCTTGAGGAGGTGGCGCGGCTGGCCGAAGAAGGGCGTTTCGATTATTTGCTGATCGAGTCCACTGGCATCTCGGAGCCACTGCCGGTGGCAGAGACATTCACCTTTCGTGACGAGCAAGGCCGTAGCCTGTCCGACATGGCGCGCCTGGACACCATGGTTACGGTGGTCGATGGCTTGAATTTCTTGAGTGACTACCAGGCAGCAGACAGCCTGGCCAGCCGTGGCGAAACGTTGGGTGAAGAAGACGAGCGGTCGATCAGTGACCTGCTGATCGAACAGGTCGAGTTCGCCGATGTGCTGTTGCTGAGCAAGATCGACTTGATCAGCCAGCATGAGCGTGAAGAGCTCATCGCCATTCTGCGCAGCCTCAATGCACGGGCGCAGATCGTGCCCATGGTCATGGGTCAGGTACCGCTGGCACGTATCCTCGACACCGGCCTGTTCGACTTTGACCAGGCAGCCCAGGCGCCGGGCTGGCTGCAGGAGCTGCGCGGTGAGCATGTGCCGGAAACCGAAGAGTATGGAATCGCGGCCATGACCTGGCAGGCCCGACGTCCGCTTCATCCACAGCGCTTTTTCGACTTTATCCACACGCAATGGAGTAATGGGCGGCTTTTGCGTTCCAAAGGTTTTTTCTGGCTGGCCAGCAAGTACCAGGAAGCCGGTAGCTGGTCGCAGGCGGGCGGAATGATGCGCCACGGTCTGGCTGGACGCTGGTGGCGTTTCGTGCCTCGCGAGCAATGGCCGCAGGATGTGGATAACACTGGCGCGATCTTGAAACACTGGACGGCTGAGACCGGTGATTGCCGCCAGGAATTGGTGTTCATCGGGCAGAACATCGACTTCGAAAAATTATCCACAGACCTTGATGCCTGCCTGTTGACGGACCAGGAAATGGATTTGGGCCACATGGGCTGGGTGCGTTTGCCCGACCCGTTCGGCCCATGGCACGAAGAGGTGGCAGCATGAACTTGGCACACCGGCCTGTGGATATCTTTCAGGTGTTCGGCGAAACCCCGCAAGTGCTGACTGAAGTACTGCAGGATGGTGTGAACCTGGCCGTTTGGCGCCGACGGTTGCCGGCGCAGCTGGAAGACTTTGCGGACCTGTTGATAAGTCTTGGTCAGCCCTTGGCTGATCAACGGGTAATCGATGTGGATGAGCAGCAAACACCGGTATTGCCCGATCTGATGCATGAAGCGGCAGATTTACACGGCTATGAGGCGTTCGTTGCCGATGTGACCTGGCTGGTAGCGGCTTACACCTGCCTGGTCGGCGCTCGACGGGTTGGTTTGCGTCTGCGGGTACTGGCAGGCCCCATGTGCCCGCGTTTCCATGTGGATAACGTGCCGTTGCGGTTGCTCACCACTTACGTAGGTCCAGGCAGCGAGTGGTTGCGAGAACAGGAAAGCCCCCGTGGGGAGTTACACACAGCTCAAGTCGCTGTGGATAACATTCAGCATCTGCACGCTGGCGAAGTGGCCATACTCAAAGGTGAGAAGTGGCAAGGTAACGAAGGCGCAGGGCTGGTACATCGTTCACCTTCGGGCCAGCAGGGGCGTCTGTTGCTCAGCCTTGACTGGCTTGCCTGACAGCGCATAGTGAGGCATCGCCACCGCTTGAAGCCATGCCATGCTGCAGAACATACCCACCCACGTGATAGCCGGCCCGCTGGGTGCCGGCAAAACCACCCTGATCCGTCATCTGCTGGCTCAGCGCCCAGCCCATGAGCGCTGGGCTGTTTTAATCAATGAGTTCGGCCTGGTAGGCCTGGATGCGGCCTTGCTCAGCCGTGACGAAGATGGCATCGCCATCGGGGAAGTCGCAGGCGGCTGCCTGTGCTGCGTCAATGGCATGCCGTTCCAGGTGGGCTTGGGTCGGTTACTGCGCAAATCCCGGCCTGATCGGCTGTTTATCGAGCCTTCCGGGCTGGGTCACCCATTACAGTTGCTTGCTCAACTGCAGCAGGCTCCTTGGGCCGAAGTGCTGACAATCAACCCCTTCGTGATGGTTGTAGATGCGCAGTCCATGGCACGTGACGAGCCGCTTCCAGAGGCTCAACAGCAGGCTTTCGATGTGGCTGAAAGCGTGGTTTTCAACAAATCAGAAGCTGTGGATGAAATGTGTAAGTTGTTGATAACTAATAAATTTAAAGACAAGACAATCCTCTGGACCGTGCAGGGGAAGGTACCATTCTCAAGCCTTCCTGGCAGCCCTGAGCAGATTGTCGACAGCCCATTTGAGGAAAACCGGATTGTCGACAATCTTGAGGGTGGCCCAGCAATATTGTGGACAGACCCAAGTCAGCCTATCTGTCTTGCCCAGCAGGGGGTGGGAGGTTGGAGTATTGGCTGGCGCTGGCACCCGGGCCAACAGTTTTATCCACAGCGGCTACAGGCGTTCTTGCGCGCGTGGCCCTGGCGTCGCGCCAAGGGTGTTATCCACAGCGTGGATGGCTGGCAATCATTCAATGGGCTGAGGGGAAACATGCCCGCCTGGCAGCCTAGCGACTGGCGCAGGGATACCCGTATCGAGCTGATTTTCGACCAGCCGCAATCGCAACCCGCACTGCAAGCCGGGTTGAGCGATTGCCGCGTCAGTTGATCAGTTGCGCCAGCGGTTGTGCTCCTGGCGCCACTGCTGCATTTCGATGACGTTGTCGGTGCGCGGTGCTGTCTTGATTTCGAACGGATAGGGTGCGAGTTCGATCTGCACACTGTGGGCGCCGAACTGGGTCACCGTGCCGGGATGGCGCTGCTCGCCGGTAACGGTGAATTCGAAGGCGTAGATGCGCGCCAGGCGCTTGCGGCCGTTGGCATCGCGCACAAAGGCGATACGCTTGAGCGCGACGGCGTCGTCGAGCAATTCGAGGTCAAGCTTGGCGCAATGCTGTTTCACCCGTTCCAGGGCTTTTTCGCGCAACCCATGGTTGTGCCACAACCAGGCGCCTGCCGTGGCTACCAGCATCAGGACGAAGAGGTTCTCCAGGGTCAACATTTGCATATGCTCCAAACAGGTAGATCCAGCTTAACTGCGTCCCTGGCCTGTCGTACAGGTGGCAATCGAGTTCATACTGCGCTGCGCATAATCCTTGAAACAGCTTTGGAAACCTCCCGCATGAAACGTACCCCGCACCTGCTCGCCATTCAGTCCCATGTGGTGTTCGGCCACGCCGGCAACAGTGCCGCGGTATTTCCCATGCAGCGTATCGGAGTCAATGTCTGGCCGCTCAATACCGTGCAGTTCTCCAATCACACTCAGTATGGCCAGTGGGCCGGCGAAGTGCTTGCTCCGGCGCAAATTCCTGCGCTGGTGGAAGGCATTTCCAACATCGGCGAACTGGGTCACTGCGATGCGGTGCTTTCCGGATACCTGGGCAGTGCCGAGCAAGGGCGAGCGATACTGGCCGGCGTCGAGCGGATCAAGGCCGTAAACCCCAAAGCGTTGTACGTGTGCGACCCGGTCATGGGGCACCCGGAGAAGGGCTGCATCGTGCCGCCGGAAGTCAGCGAATTCCTGCTCGAGGAGGCGGTCGCCCGCGCGGATATCCTGTGCCCGAACCAGCTGGAGCTGGGCAGCTTCTGTGGGCGCCGTGCGCAGTCGCTGGAAGACTGCGTGAATATGGCGCGCAGCCTGCTGCAGCGTGGGCCGCAGGTGGTGGTGGTCAAGCACCTGGCTTATTCCGGGCGTGCCGAGGACCAGTTCGAGATGCTGCTGGTGACTGCCGAGCACAGCTGGCTCCTGCGCCGCCCGCTGCTGGCGTTTCCACGTCAGCCGGTGGGGGTGGGCGACCTGACCTCGGGCTTGTTCTTGGCCCGCGTGCTGCTCGGCGACAGCTGGGTACAGGCATTCGAGTTCACCGCGGCGGCGGTGCATGAAGTGCTACTGGAAACCCAGGCCTGCGCCAGCTACGAACTGCAACTGGTGCGGGCGCAGGACCGCATCGCCCACCCGCGGGTGCGCTTCGAGGCGCAATTGCTGGCGCTTTAAATAGCGTCGGTCTTCAGGTCCTGGTAGCGCTTTTCCAGCTCCTGACGGATCTGACGGCGCTGTTGGCCCTGCAGGAAGCGGCGTTTTTCTTCACTGCTTTGTGGCTGGCGCGGCGGCACCGCTACCGGGCGACGGTTGTCGTCGACCGCGACCATGGTAAAGAAGCAACTGTTGGAATGGCGCACCGAGCGCTCGCGGATGTTCTCGGTCACGACTTTGATGCCGACCTCCATCGACGTGTTGCCGGTGTAGTTGACCGACGCCAGGAAGGTAACCAGTTCACCCACGTGTACGGGTTCACGGAAGATTACCTGGTCGACCGACAGCGTCACCACATAGCTGCCGGCATAGCGGCTGGCGCACGCATAGGCCACTTCGTCGAGGTACTTGAGCAGGGTGCCGCCATGTACGTTGCCAGAAAAGTTGGCCATGTCCGGGGTCATCAGGACGGTCATGCTCAGCTGGGCGTTTCCAGGTTCCATAGTGTGCTCACGGTGAGGTTGCGCTAAATCGGGCGAATGGGGGGCGTTATCTGCTGACACTTCTGTTCCCCTCTTTTGAATTTGCCTTGCTGATACGGGACGTTGGCTGACGCCGCGCCGTCACGCTGATCATGCCATCAGCGGCGCTTTTCCAGCCGATCTGTTTCTGCATATTGCACCGGCTTCTTGCGGCGGGGTGCGATGTTAACCTGAGTACGCCCATGCAATATGGGCGTTCCTGCATTCAATACAGTATGTACTTGCTGCTCGCTCGGGTTTGCCTTGGCAGAGGAGCGGTCTGCCCAGGCATCCAGAAAAAGACGAGAAAAGGAGTATCACGCCATGCATGCCATCAGCTTCATCCAGGACCTGGCAGTCATCATGCTGGTCGCTGGCGTGGTCACCATTCTTTTTCATCGTCTCAAGCAGCCGGTGGTGCTGGGTTACATTGTCGCCGGCTTCATCATTGGCCCGCACACCCCGCCGTTCGGCCTGATCCATGATGAAGACACCATCAAGACCCTCGCCGAGCTGGGGGTGATTTTTCTGATGTTCTGCCTGGGCCTCGAGTTCAGCCTGCGCAAGCTGTTCAAGGTCGGCGCCACGGCGTTTATTGCGGCGTTTCTGGAAATCGTGCTGATGATCTGGATCGGCTTCGAGATCGGCCGCTGGTTCGGCTGGAGCACCATGGACTCGCTGTTCCTTGGCGCCATCCTGGCCATTTCCTCAACCACCATCATCGTGAAGGCGCTCAACGACCTGAAGATGAAAAACGAGCGTTTCGCACAGCTGATCTTCGGTGTGCTGATTGTGGAAGACATCCTCGGTATCGGCATCATCGCCCTGCTGTCGGGCATCGCTGTCAGCGGCACGGTCAGCTCCGGTGAAGTGTTTTCCACCGTCGGCAAGCTGTCGCTGTTCATGATCGTTGCCTTGGTCATCGGCATCCTGCTGGTGCCACGGCTGTTGGCCTATGTGGCCAAGTTCGAAAGCAACGAGATGCTGCTGATTACCGTGCTGGGCCTGTGCTTTGGCTTCTGCCTGCTGGTGGTAAAGCTGGAATACAGCATGGTGCTGGGTGCCTTCCTGATTGGCGCGATCATGGCTGAATCGCGCCAGTTGCTGAAGATCGAACGCTTGATCGAGCCGGTACGCGACCTGTTCAGCGCCATCTTCTTCGTAGCGATTGGCCTGATGATCGACCCGCAGGTGTTGATCGACTATGCCTGGCCAATCGTAGTCATTACCTTGGCGGTGGTATTAGGCAAGATGCTGTCTTGTGGCATGGGGGCGTTCATTGCCGGCAATGACGGCCGCACGTCATTGCGGGTGGGCATGGGGCTCTCGCAGATTGGCGAGTTCTCGTTCATCATCGCCGCGCTGGGCGTGACCCTGCAGGTGACCAGCGATTTCCTGTACCCGGTAGCGGTCGCGGTATCGGCAATCACCACGCTGCTGACCCCGTACCTGATTCGCGCGGCCGACCCCTTGTCGCAGAAGCTGGGCAATGTGGTGCCTGGCCGTCTGGCGCGGGTACTTTCCTTGTATGGCGAGTGGTTACGCAACATCCAGCCGCAGGGCGAGGGCGCCATGCTGGCGGCGATGATTCGGCGCATCCTGTTGCAGGTAGGGGTGAACCTGGCGCTGGTGATCGCCATTTTCTTCAGCGGTGGTTACTTCGCAGGGCGTATTGGCAACTGGCTCAGTGAGTGGGTCAGCGATGCCAGCCAACAGAAGGCGCTTATCTGGGGGGCGGCACTGTTGCTGTCGCTGCCCTTCCTGATCGCCGCCTATCGCAAGCTCAAGGCACTGTCGATGCTGCTGGCAGAGATGGGCGTTAAGCCGGAAATGGCCGGGCGGCATACCCAGCGGGTGCGGCGAGTGATCGCCGAGGTGATCCCGCTATTGTCGCTGTTGGTGATTTTCCTGCTGTTGTCGGCGCTTTCGGCAAGCATTCTGCCAACCAGCGAGTTGCTGCTGGTGATTGCCGTGGTGGCTGCGGTGGTGGTGGCCTTGCTGTGGCGCTGGTTCATCCGCGTGCACACGCGCATGCAGATTGCCTTGCTGGAAACACTGGAGAACAGCCGCGAGAATTCACATTGAGAGGGCCATGCTCCCTGCGCAAGATTTCACCGTCGTCCGAGGGGATGGAGCGGTAGCGATGTCGCCAGGCGCAGAAAGCCTGGCGATTTTAACTGCACCGATGGCGCTATGCCATTATTTTTCCTGTGCAGGTAGCATTCAAGCAACGGCTGGAATCAGCTCTCCAGCCAGACATCCCGCGCCCAGTGCCAAACGGATTCCCAGCTGTCTTCGCCGACAAGTTCCTCTTCGGCATCCCAGAGCACCACGGTGCCATCTTCTTCGACGCAGTAGTAGTTGTCGCCGTCCTGGCACAGAGGGATCAGCTCACGCGGTACGCCGGCGTCCCAGGCGTTGGCGGCAACTTCTGGCAGGTACGTGTGCGACTGCGGGTCGGTACAAGTGACTGGCTCAAGGGAGCCATAAACCACATCACTCACGGTCAGCAGAAATTCTTTGAACACGAATGGAATGTTGATGAACAGCTGCTCTTCGATCTCCACCAACTGGTCTTCATCGGGAAGCTCCAGAGGCACCGGTACCGGCTCATTGGCTTCACGGAGTTGTTCGATCACTTCTTCCACGGTTCACTTCCTCTGACCTAGATGACAACGCTGCGCGTTATACCCTAGTAGGCCACTCTGGCAAAAGCAAAAACCCCAGGACAGGGCCTGGGGTTTTTTGTGCAGCACGCAGCGGTTAGCCGTTTTGACGGATACCGGCAACCAGCCATGGCTGGTTTTCACCTTGGGCGCGAACCATGTGCCAGCTTTCGCTGAACACTTCGCCCTGGTCGAAGCGCGAGTTCTTCGACACGCCACGGAAGGTCAGGGTGGCATCGGTGCGATCGCTGCGATCGTCTACACCGTCGAGCTGCACTTCGAGGTTATCGATGTAGGTGGACTGGAAGCCGTCACCCAGTTCAGCACGTTCACGCTTGAGGAACTCGAGCATTTGCGGAGTAACGAACTCGGCAATCTTGTCCATCTCGTTGGCATCCCAGTGCTGCTGCAGCGACTGGAAGTGGTTACGGGCAGCAGACAGGAAGCTTTGCTCGTTGAACCAGGCCGGGGCATTGATCACCGGGGCAGCAGCAGCAGGTGCGGCCGAACCACCGAAGATCGAAGGCTGGGCAGGCTGAGCGTGAGCCTCACGCTGCATTGGCGCATGGCCTGGCATGGCCATTTGCGGCTGCTGCTGGCGGCGGCGAGCGGCGATGAAACGGAACACCAGGAAGGCGATAAGCGCCACGATCAGGAAGTCCATGATCTGGAAGCCTTCGAAACCGTCGCCCATGAACATGGACGCCAGCAGACCGCCGGCGGCCAGGCCGGCCAGTGGGCCCAACCAGCGCGAAGCACCGCTGGCGGCCGGGGCTGCACGGCCAGGTGCGGCGGTCGGCGCGGCGGCAGGCGTGGTTGGCGTAGCCTGACGGGTCTGGTGGATAGGCGCGGAGCCCGAGCTCTTGCCGCCGCCGAAACGCTTGGCGTTGGCGTCCAGGCTCAGCGTCAGGCCGACGCAGAGCGCCAGAGCGATGCTAAGAAAACGTTGCATAAGTGGGATATCCCCTGTTGTGGATTGCACGCGCGTCATGGTGCACAGGTTCCCGTGCACATGACCAGCGACAGAGTGTTTCGAGCTTTTGCCTGAATGTTACAAGGCTGCTACAGGGCCTCGAGCTTGGCATACCCCAGCATCAGCCACTTGCTGCCTTCGGCAAAGTTCACCTGTACCCGCGCCTGCGCGCCGGAACCCTCGAAGTTGAGGATCACGCCTTCCCCGAATACCGCATGTTGCACACGCTGGCCCAGGTTGAACGCGGTCTGCGGAATGCTGGCATTGGCGAACAGGTTGCTGTTGGTGGCCGTCTTGACCCCACCGAACGGGCGGCTGACGCTGTTGGACAGCCGCACTTCCTGGATCAGGCCCGCCGGAATTTCACGTACGAAACGCGACACCTTGTTGTAGGTCTCGCTGCCATACAGACGACGTGTTTCAGCGTAGGTCATGACCAACTGGCGCATGGCGCGGGTAATTCCCACATAGGCCAGGCGGCGTTCCTCTTCGAGGCGGCCGGGTTCTTCCAGGCTCATCTTGTGCGGGAACAAGCCTTCTTCCATGCCCACCAGGAACACGTAATGGAACTCAAGGCCCTTGGCGCTGTGCAGGGTCATCAGCTGGATGCTGTCTTCGTGCTCGTCGGCCTGGGCATCGCCGGCTTCGAGCGAGGCATGGCCGAGGAAGGCCGACAAGGGCGAAAGGTCGGCGTCTTCGTCGGTGGATTCGAAGTTGCGCGCCGCGCTGACCAGTTCCTCAAGGTTTTCTACCCGTGCCTGGCCCTTTTCACCTTTTTCTTCCTGGTGATAGATGATCAGCCCGGATTGTTCGATGGTGGTCTGGGTCATGGTATGCAGTGGCATGTCCACGACCTTGGCGGCCAACCCCTCGATCAGCTCGATGAAAGCCCCCAGCGCACTGGCGGCGCGGCCTTTGAGGGCCTTGGCGGCGAGCAGCTGACACATGGCGTCCCACATCGATGCCTGGCTGTGGCGGGCGTGCTCGCGGATGGCTTCGACGGTTTTCTCGCCAATGCCGCGTGGCGGCACGTTGATTACCCGCTCCAGGGCAGCATCGTTGCCGCGCCCTTCGATCAGCCGTAGGTAAGCCATGGCGTTCTTGATTTCAGCGCGTTCGAAGAAGCGCTGGCCGCCATAGATACGGTAGGGAATGCGCTCGCGCAGCAGGGCTTCTTCCAGCACGCGCGACTGGGCGTTGGAGCGGTACAGGATGGCGATTTCGTTGCGCGCATTGCCCTGCTTGACCAGGCTCTCGATGGTTTCAACCACGTAGCGCGCTTCGTCGTGCTCATTGTAGGCCGCGTACAGGGTCAGCGGTTCGCCTTCGCCCATGTCGGTCCACAGCTCTTTGCCCAGGCGCCCGCTGTTGTTGGCGATCAGGGCGTTGGCGGCCTTGAGGATGCCACCGGTGGAGCGGTAGTTCTGCTCCAGGCGGATCATTTCGGCGTCTGGGAAGTCGGCGGTGTACTGGTGAATGTTTTCGATCTTGGCACCGCGCCAGCCGTAGATCGACTGGTCGTCGTCGCCCACCGCCATCAGGCTGGCGCCCCCGCGTGCCAACAGGCGCAGCCAGGCGTACTGCACGGCGTTGGTGTCCTGGAACTCGTCGACCAGCACATGCTGGAAGCGCCGCTGGTAGTGCTCCAGCAGCCCCGGGTGGTCGCGCCACAGGTCCAGGGCGCGTAGCAGCAGCTCGGAGAAGTCGATGACTCCGGCACGCTCGCACGCCTGCTCGTAGGCGGTATAGACCTCACGCATGGTCGCCAGGAACAGGTCGCCACCGGCCTGGATATGCTGCGGGCGCAGGCCTTCGTCCTTCTGCCCGTTGATGAACCACTGTGCCTGGCGTGCTGGCCATTTCTGTTCGTCCAGACCCAGCTCGCGCATCACCCGCTTGACCAGGCGCTGCTGGTCGTCACTGTCGAGAATCTGGAAGTTCTGCACCAGCCGCGCTTCCTGCCAGTGGGCCCGCAGCAAGCGATGGGCCAGGCCGTGGAAGGTGCCGACCCACATGCCCGCCGGGTTGATCCCCAGCAGTTGCTCGATCCGCTGGCGCATTTCGGCTGCAGCCTTGTTGGTGAAGGTCACCGACAGGATCGAGTGCGGCGATGCCTGCTCCACCTGGATCAGCCAGGCGATGCGGTGCACCAGCACGCGGGTTTTACCGGAACCGGCGCCGGCAAGCACCAGTTGACGCCCAAGCGTGGCCGCTACGGCCTGGCGTTGGGCATCGTTGAGGGAATTCAGCAGGAGGGAGAGGTCGTCTGTGTGCATCGGGCCATTCTAGGGCGCGGCAGGAAATGGGGCAAACCTCCACTGTATAAATATTCACCTTGGCGCATGGCCGTTCATCGACCTGATGACAGTGGGTCAGCCATGCCAGTGCCTGCCATGACGCGCCAGCAGGCTGTTGGCTTGCTCTGGTCCGTTACTGCCCGCCGGGTAAGGGCGTGGCGCCTGAAAGTGCTCTTCGCAACCCTTGATGATCGGGTCGGTCCAGGCCCAGGCTGCTTCCACTTCATCGCGGCGCATGAACAGCGTCGAGTCGCCCTCCAGTACATCCAGCAGCAGGCGTTCGTAGGCTTCCCAGCGGCGGGTCTGGCTGAATACCTGAGCCAGGTTCAGGTCCAGGTCGACCGGTTCCAGGCGCATGCCCTTGCCCGGGCTTTTGGTCATCATGCGCAGGCTGATGCGTTCCTCCGGTTGCAGCTGGATCAGCAACTGGTTGACTTGGCCGCCGTTGAACAGCTCGTGGGGTACCGGTTTGAACTGAATGACGATTTGCGACGAGCGCCGTGCCATGCGCTTGCCGGTGCGCAGATAGAAAGGCACGCCCGCCCAGCGCCAATTGTCGATGTGGGCTTCGAGGGCAATGAAGGTTTCGGTGTCGCTGTCGTTGTCGACATCCTTTTCAAAGTAGTAGGCCGGCACTTCCTGGCCGCCGATGTGCCCGGCGCCATACTGGCCGCGCACGGTCTTGTCCTGCACATCCTGGCCGGTGATCGGCTTGAGGGCGCGCAGGATCTTCACTTTTTCGTCGCGTACCGCTTCGGCCTCGAACTGGGCGGGGGGCTCCATGGCCACCAGGCACAGCAGCTGCAGCAGGTGGTTCTGCAGCATGTCGCGGATGGCCCCGGCGCGGTCGTAGTAGGCGCCGCGGTTCTCTACACCCAGCGTCTCGCAAACGCTGATCTGTACGTGGTCGACCTGATTGTTGCGCCACACCGGCTCCAGCAGGGCATTGGCGAAGCGCAGGGCCATCAGGTTCTGCACGGTTTCCTTGCCCAGGTAGTGGTCGATGCGGAATACCTGGGTTTCCTCCAGCACTGCGCCAATTGCTTCGTTGATGGCGGTAGCCGATTCCAGCGAGTGGCCGATCGGCTTTTCCAGCACGATGCGCGCCTCGGCGTCGGCCAGGCCGGCGTTATGCAGATGCTTGGCAATCGGCACAAAGAGGTTGGGGGCGGTGGCCAGGTAGAAGATGCGCGTCAAGCCGCCAGGTTCGCCCAGGTAGCGCGCCAGGCGGCCGAAGTCGGCGCTTTGCGAAGCATCCATGGCGAAATAGTCGATCCGCGCGGAAAACCGCTGCCAGACCTCTTCTTCGAAGTCGTTGCGGGCGATCTGTGCCCGGCAATGGCGTTCGGCGAGCTTGAGATAATCGTTACGTGGCAAGTTGCGGCGCGCCAGCGCGATGATCCGCACAGCAGGGTCAAGACGGGCCTCGCGAAACAGGTGGTAGAGCGCCGGAAGCAACTTGTGCAGGGCCAGATCGCCGGTGCCGCCGAAGACCAGAATGTCGCAAGGAATAGTCAAACCGCCACTCTCCACGTTCGTTTAACTGGGCGGGTTGGCGTCCATGTAGTATAACTACAAGAAAGCTACAACCCGGCCAGCCGATCATAACCGAGTCCAGCCTGTGAATCTGTTGCAACATATCGCCCAATCGCGCCACCTGCTGCGCAAATCGGAACTCAAAGTGGCCGACCACGTGCTGCTCGACCCGGCTGCCGTCATGCACAGTTCCATGGCCGACCTGGCACACAGCGTGGGTATCAGCGAACCGACCATCGTGCGGTTCTGCCGGGCGATCGGTTGCTCGGGCTTTCAGGACTTGAAGCTGAAGCTGGCGCAGAGCCTGGCAGCGGGGGCCAGTTTCGGGCAGTTCGCTATCCATGAAGACGACTCGGTTGCCGACTACAGCCTGAAGATCTTCGACACCACACTGCATACCCTGATGGAGGTGCGTGAGCACCTCGACCCGCAGGCGCTGCAGCAGGCGGTGAGTGCCATGGCCCAGGCGCAACGTGTGGAGTTCTATGGCTTTGGCGCGTCCGGTGCGGTGGCGGCCGATGCCCAGCATAAGTTCTTCCGCCTGTTGCTCAGCGCCGCCGCGTATTCCGACCCGCACATGCAGGCGATGTCGGCGGTCACCCTGAAGCCGGGTGATGTCGCGGTGTGCATTTCCCAGTCGGGCCGCTCCAAGGACTTGCTGATCACCGCCAACCTGGTGCGTGAGAGCGGTGCCAACCTGATTACCCTGTGCCCCAGCCAGACACCTCTTGCCGAGCTGTCGACGGTCAACCTGGCGATCGACGTGCATGAAGACACCGAAATCTACACGCCGCTGACCTCGCGTATCGCTCACCTGGTCGTGATCGACGTGCTGGCCATGGGCGTGGCGATGGCGCGCGGGCCGAGCCTGGTCAACCACCTGAAAAGTGTGAAGCGCAGCTTGCGCAGCCTGCGTTTGTCGCCCAAGTCGATCAAGGCTACAGACGACTGAATTCAGCCTGTCCCGGCCCTTTCGCGGGTAATACACCGATCTTAAGGCTGGTGAGTATCCTGTGGGAGCGGGCTTGCCCGCGAAGAGGCCGGTACAGGCAGCGAAAATTCACGATTTTGTCACCATTCCACAGCCAAACCGTAAACCTTCCAGGCCAGTCTAAAACTCCCGCATCCTATCTGGGAGACAGGCAATGGCACGTGACCACGAAGGTACTTACCAACCCAACGCCAAGGCTCGCAAGCAGCAGGAAAAGGATCAGCGCCGCATGGAGTACCGCCGCGCGATCGAGGTCTATTGCGACCAACGCCAATTGCTCCGCGACCTGGCAGACTACCCCGAGCTGCAAGCGCTCACGGTCTGGCAGGCGTCGTCGGCAGCTTCCCCGAAAAACGCTCAACAAGCGCGCTGATCAACGCACGTTCGCTGCGGATGAACGCCAGAAACGCCAAGGCCACCGGCGACTGCCGCTTGGCCTTGGACTGCACCACGCACCAGCTGCGGTACAGCGGCAGTTCCTCCACCGGTAGCTCCTTCAGCACACCGGTGGCCAGCTCCAGGTTGACTGCATGGCGGGTCAGCAGGGCGATACCCAGGCCGGCGATCACGCACTCGCGTTGGGCATCGGCCGATGCCACTTCCAGCGTCTGGGTGAAGTGCACGCGCTTGTCCTTGAAGTACTCCTCGCATGCCTTGCGCGTGCCCGAACCTTGCTCGCGCACCAGCAGGGTATGAGGCTCCAGGTCCTGCAGGCGCAACTGCTCCAGCTTGCACAACGGGTGCTCGGGCGGTGCCACCGCCACGATCGGGTTGTTGAGGAATGGCAGAAACTCCAGGCCCATGTCCTGCGGCACCATCGACATGATGATCAGGTCGTCGCGGTTATCCGAAAGGCGGCGAATGGCCTGGGCGCGGTTGACCACCGTCAGGGTCAGGTTGACCTCCGGGTGACGCTGCTTGAAGGCGGCGAACAGGTGTGGCACGAAATACTTGGCACTGGACTCGATCGCCAGTTTCAACTGCCCCTGCAGTGAGCCCTGCATGTCCGACAGCTGCATGTCCAGGCTCTCCAGCCGCCCGAAGATGTCGCGGCTGGCGCGTTGCAAGGCTTCGGCCGCCTCGGTCAGGTACAGCTTCTTGCCGACGTACTCGAACAGTGGCTGGCCGATCAGCTCTTCGAGCTGGCGGATCTGTAGACTAACGGCGGGTTGCGTCAGTGCCATCTCCTCTGCCGCACGGCTGTACGAGCGCAAATCGCACACCTCGTTGAAGATCTGCAATTGACGCAAAGTCATACGCATCAAGGACTTACGCATTTTTATCGGCTCGTCGGCAACACCTTGTTACCGCACTATAAGCTTTTGCTAATACAGCCTCTAACAAATATTGATTTTTGTTTATCGACCTACAGCGCTAGGGTGAATGCGCGACTGGCCAGCAACGTCTGGTCACGCGCCGACCGGTAGAACCGGCTCGACTGTTCCTACGGCTTTGGGAAGACTCCAGTGATAAAAAAAATCCTGATCGCCAACCGAGGTGAAATCGCAGTTCGGATCGTGCGTGCCTGCGCCGAGATGGGCATTCGCTCGGTAGCGATCTATTCCGACGCCGACCGTCACGCCTTGCACGTCAAGCGCGCCGATGAGGCACACAGCATTGGTGCCGAGCCGCTGGCTGGCTACCTGAACCCGCGCAAGCTGGTAAACCTGGCTGTGGAAACCGGCTGCGATGCCCTGCACCCAGGCTATGGTTTCCTGTCGGAAAACGCCGAACTGGCAGAGATCTGCGCAGAGCGCGGGATCAAGTTCATCGGCCCGGCTGCCGACGTGATTCGCCGCATGGGCGACAAGACCGAAGCCCGCCGCACCATGATCGCCGCCGGTGTGCCGGTAACCCCGGGTACCGAAGGCAACGTTGCCGATATTCATGAAGCCCTGAGCGAAGGTGACCGCATCGGTTACCCGGTGATGCTCAAGGCCACTTCCGGTGGTGGCGGCCGTGGTATCCGCCGCTGCAACAGCCGTGAAGAACTGGAACAGAACTTCCCACGGGTCATTTCCGAGGCCACCAAGGCCTTTGGTTCGGCCGAAGTGTTCCTGGAAAAGTGCATCGTCAACCCCAAGCACATCGAGGCACAGATCCTCGGTGACAGCTTTGGCAACGTGGTGCACCTGTTCGAGCGCGACTGCTCGATCCAGCGCCGCAACCAGAAGCTCATCGAAATTGCCCCAAGCCCGCAGCTCACCCCCGAGCAGCGCGCCTATATCGGCGACCTGGCGGTGCGTGCGGCCAAGGCCGTGAACTACGAGAACGCCGGTACTGTGGAGTTTCTGCTCGCCGATGGCGAGGTGTACTTCATGGAAATGAACACCCGGGTGCAGGTGGAACACACCATCACCGAGGAAATCACCGGTATCGACATCGTCCGTGAGCAGATCCGCATTGCTTCGGGCCTGCCGCTGTCGGTCAAGCAGGAAGATATCCAGCACCGCGGATACGCGCTGCAGTTCCGCATCAACGCCGAAGACCCGAAAAACAACTTCCTGCCCAGCTTCGGCAAGATCACGCGTTACTACGCCCCCGGCGGCCCGGGCGTGCGTACCGACACGGCAATCTATACCGGCTACACCATTCCGCCGTTCTACGACTCCATGTGCCTGAAGCTGGTGGTGTGGGCGTTGACCTGGGAAGAAGCCATGGACCGCGGCCTGCGGGCCCTGGACGACATGCGCGTGCAAGGGGTGAAGACCACTGCCGCGTATTACCAGGAAATCCTGCGCAACCCGGAATTCCGTAGCGGCCAGTTCAATACCAGCTTCGTCGAAAGCCACCCTGAACTGACCAACTACTCGATCAAGCGCAAACCCGAAGAGCTGGCCCTGGCCATCGCCGCCGCCATCGCCGCCCACGCAGGCCTGTGAGGAACCCCATAATGTCCAAGAAAATCCACGTTACCGACACGATCCTGCGCGACGCCCACCAGTCCTTGCTGGCCACCCGCATGCGCACCGAAGACATGCTGCCGATCTGCGACAAGCTCGACAAAGTCGGCTACTGGTCGTTGGAAGTCTGGGGTGGCGCCACCTTCGACGCCTGCGTGCGCTTCCTGAAAGAAGACCCGTGGGAGCGCCTGCGCAAGCTGCGTGCCGCGCTGCCCAACACCCGCCTGCAAATGCTGCTGCGCGGCCAGAACCTGCTGGGCTACCGCCATTACAGCGACGACGTGGTCAAGGCCTTCGTCGCCAAGGCAGCGGTCAACGGCATCGACGTGTTCCGCATCTTCGACGCCATGAACGACGTGCGTAACCTGCGCGTGGCCATTGAAGCGGTCAAGGCCGCTGGCAAACACGCCCAGGGCACCATCGCCTACACCGTCAGCCCCGTGCACACCATCGAGGCCTTTGTAGCCCAGGCCAAACAGATGGAAGCCATGGGTTGCGACTCGATCGCGATCAAGGACATGGCCGGCCTGCTGACGCCGTTCGCTACCGGCGAGCTGGTCAGGGCGCTGAAGGCCGAGCAATCCCTGCCGGTATTCATCCACTCCCACGACACCGCCGGCCTGGCCGCCATGTGCCAGCTGAAGGCAGTTGAAAACGGCGCCGACCACATCGACACCGCCATCTCCAGCTTCGCCTGGGGCACCAGCCACCCGGGTACCGAGTCGATGGTTGCTGCACTCAAAGGCAGCGAATTCGACACTGGCCTGGACCTGGAGCTGCTGCAGGAAATCGGCCTGTACTTCTACGCCGTGCGCAAGAAGTACCACCAGTTCGAAAGCGAGTTCACCGCCGTGGACACCCGCGTGCAGGTCAACCAGGTGCCGGGCGGCATGATCTCCAACCTGGCCAACCAGCTGAAAGAGCAGGGCGCGCTTAACCGCATGAACGAAGTGCTGGCCGAGATCCCGCGTGTACGTGAAGACCTTGGCTTCCCGCCGCTGGTAACCCCGACCTCGCAGATCGTTGGCACCCAGGCATTCTTCAACGTGTTGGCTGGCGAGCGCTACAAGACCATCACCAACGAGGTGAAGCTGTACCTGCAAGGCGGTTACGGCAAGGCCCCAGGCGTGGTCAACGAGCAGCTGCGCCGCCAGGCAATCGGCAGTGAAGAAGTAATCGACGTACGCCCGGCTGACTTGCTCAAGCCGGAAATGGCCAAGCTGCGTGCCGACATCGGCGCCCTGGCTCGTTGTGAAGAAGACGTGCTGACGTTCGCCATGTTCCCGGACATTGGCCGCAAGTTCCTCGAAGAACGCGAAGCCGGCACCCTGACGCCAGAAGCCCTGCTGCCGATTCCGGAAGCCGGCGCCGTGGCCGCGCCGGGCGGTGAAGGTGTACCGACCGAGTTCGTCATCGACGTGCACGGCGAAACCTACCGCGTCGATATCACCGGCGTGGGCGTTAAGGCCGAAGGCAAGCGTCACTTCTACCTGTCGATCGACGGCATGCCGGAAGAAGTGGTATTCGAGCCATTGAACGAGTTCGTTGGCGGCGGCGGCAGCAAGCGCAAGCAAGCCACCGACCCAGGCCACGTCAGCACCACCATGCCAGGCAACATCGTCGATGTGCTGGTCAAGGAAGGCGACATGGTCAAGGCCGGCCAGGCCGTGCTGATCACCGAAGCCATGAAGATGGAAACCGAAGTGCAGGCGGCCATCGCCGGCAAGGTCGTCGCCATTCATGTGGCCAAGGGCGACCGTGTGACGCCGGGTGAAATCCTGATCGAGATCGAGGGCTGATTTAAGCCCTCATCTACAAGCGGTTTACCTCTGGGGAGCGGATGCTCCCCTTTTTTTGTGCTGGATTTACCGGTCTCTTCGCGGGTAAACCCGCGAAAAGGCCAGCTGGTCAAACACATTCTTCAGTTTTTACGGCATGCCTCAAGCGTTTCTACTTGGCCTCCCGGCTGCTGGTTTTCCTCTCCCAGCCACCGCTCGAACCCGCCAGCCACCGCCGGCCACTCATCATCGGTAATCGAATACCAGGCTGTATCGCGGTTATGGTCCTTGACCACCAGATGCTTGCGGAACACGCCTTCGTAAGTGAAGCCAAACCGCTCCGCCGCCCGCTTGGAGCGGGCGTTGGCGTTGTTGCACTTCCACTCCAGCCGGCGGTTGCCCAGTTCGAAGCCCAGTTTGCCCAGCAGGTACACCGCCTCGGTTCCTTTGGGCGTGCGCTGCATGGCGGCGCCGAAGGCGATATGCCCGATTTCGATACGCCCGTGGTCGGGCACGATGGACATCAGGCTGAGAATGCCCTGGGCCTGGCCACTGGGGCGGTCGATGACGGTGTAGAACAGCGGATCGCGGCCTGCGGCGTTGCCCTCCAGCCAGCGGTCGAAGGCGGCACGCTCGGTGAACGGCCCATAAGGCAGGTAGTCCCATAGCACCGGGTCGGATGCCGGGCCTTGCAGCACGTCCCAAAGATCGTCGCCATGGCGCGCCGGGTCGAGCTTTTCAAGGCGGATGAAGCGGCCTTCAATGGGTTCGGCCTGGGGCGTTGCGGCGGGTTTCCAGTTCAATGCGTCTGTCATGTTCGGCCTACAAACCTTTGCGGAATTGGATGAAGCCCGAGCGCTCGGCAACCTGCTGATACAGGCTGATGGCGGTGGCATTGGTTTCGTGGGTCAACCAGTGCACCTTGATGCACCCGTCGGCCTTGGCTGTGGCGTAGACGTGCTCGATCAACTGGCGACCGATGCCCAGGCCCCGCTGCGTGCTGTCCACGTACAGGTCCTGCAGGTAGCAGGAATTCTCGATGCTCCAGTTGGAACGATGGTAGATGAAGTTGACCATGCCTACCGCCTTGCCATCGATCCAGGCCAGGGTTGAATGAGTGGGCTCCTTCGGATCGAGCAGGCGTTGCCAGGTGCTCAGGCTGACTTCATCGGCCAGTTCGCTTTCGTAGAAGTGCAGGTAGGCCTGCCACAGGGCGAGCCAGGCCGCGTGATCTTGGGCAGTGACAGGGCGCAGGGTAACGCTAGGCATGGGGCTATTCCTTCAGAGTTGGCGCATGTGCGCCGCGAGTTGGTTGTCCAGCTGATCGGCGCTGGCGCTCAGGCCTTCGCGCACGCCAGCGATGTCTTGATCGGAACGGTTCTGGCTGAGCTTGCGTGCCCCTTGCAGACGGGCGACGGGCAGGCGGATGCCGACGATGGCGCGGAGCATGCCATCGAGGTAGTCGGCAGGGGCGTCAGTGACTTTCCACGGTTCACTGCGGCCCTGTTCATGGCGGTCGGTCAGGCGGCTGACCATCGCCAGCAGCGGCTCCGCGTCATGGATCACCTCGGCTGTGCCATAGGCGTGGACGGCCAGATAATTCCAGGTAGGCACGACTTTGGGGTTATCAGCCTTGCTCGGGTAGTAGCCAGGGCTGACATAGGCATCGGCGCCGGGGAATACCAGTAAGGCTTCGACACCCTGTGCCAGGTCCTGCCATTGGCGGTTGGCCCGGGCCAAGTGCGCATAGACAGTTCCGAATTCGCCTTCGGTGGTATCGACCAGCACGGGCAGGTGCGTGGCCAGCAGGCCCTGATCGCCGTGGCTGACCAGGACAGCCAGGCGGGTGTCGAGCATGTGCTGGTGCAGACGGCCGAGGTCGTTTTCCTGATGCGGCTTGCTGTTGTACATAGGGCGTGGTCCTTGTCGAATGGCTCCATCCTAGGCAGGCTATTGGTTCTGGGTAAGAGCCATTACCACCTGATTTGATAGGTCCAATGCCATGAGCGAGCGCCCCTTAACACTGCCATTCGACCCCGCCGGTATCGCCCTTGATCGACGCCGTGGGCTGAGTCAGCAGCTGTACCAGGCATTGCGGGCGCGGGTGCTGGATGGGCGGCTGAGCAGTGGTACACGGCTACCCGCCACTCGCGACCTGGCCGTCATGCTGGCACTTTCACGCAACAGTGTGGTGCGCGCCTATGACCAACTGTATGCCGAGGGCTACATCGAAAGCCGAGTTGGAGATGGTACTTACGTAAGTCAGCTGCCAAAAATATCCACACAAATATCCACAGGGTTATCCCGGGGTTTATCAACAGGGTTATCCACATTTTCTGCAGAAAATACTGAGGATTTATCCAGCGAACGGCATTTATCAGCACCTTTACAGCGCCTGAAAAGTAACCACTTACCTTCCCCAAGAAGTGGTGCGCCCCGTGCTTTTCGGGTCGGCATTCCGGCATTCGACTTGTTCCCTTTTGACGTCTGGGCCAAGCTGCAGGCCGGTTTCTGGCGTAAACCATCCCCTGCGCAGCTGGGTTACGGTGACCCGGCAGGCGAGCCGGCTTTGCGCGAGTTGATCGCGGCCTACCTTCGCCGTTCGCGTGGGCTAAGTTGTATGGCTGAACAAATTGTGATCACCAGTGGTGCACAACAAGCCATCAGCCTTTGTGCACAGCTGTTGTTGCAGCCGGGTGATGGTGTGGCTGTGGAAAACCCCGGCTACCGCGCGGCCGGGCATGCCTTTGCGCTGGCTGGCGCCTCATTGTATGGCGTGCCTGTGGACGAAGAGGGCATGGACTGCCGCCTGCTGGGTCAGCAGGCGAACTGCCGGCTGGCATATGTCACGCCGGCCCACCAATACCCGACCGGGGTCACCATGAGCCTGGCACGGCGCCTGGCGTTGCTGGCGTGGGCCGAACGCAACGATGGCTGGATCATCGAGGACGACTATGACGGCGAGTACCGCTACAGCGGTGCGCCCTTGGCCCCATTGGCGGCGCTCGACCGGCACGGTCGGGTGCTGTACGTCGGCACCTTCGGCAAGATTGCGTTCCCCGCGTTGCGCCTGGGTTACCTGGTGCTGCCGCCGCAATTGGTGCAGGGATTCAGTCAGGGCAAGGCGTTGGCCGTGCGGCATTCGGAAGTCAGCAGCCAGTGCGTGATGGCCGAATTCATGGCACGCGGGCATTTCCAGCGGCATATCCGCCGTATGCGCAAGGCCGCTTTGAGTCGACGTAACGTACTCACGGCTGGCTGGCCTGTGGATATTCCCGGGTTGGGCGAGATGCCGGAAGTGGCGGCCGGGCTGCATGTGAAGGTGGATGTGGATAACTTTGCGCGGGAGCAGGAACTGGTGGCAAAGGCAGAAGCAGTGGGGGTAGAGGTGACGCCGCTGAGCAATTTCTGGCTGTCGGACAGCGACGTGCCTGTGGATAATCGGGCAGGGCTGGTGTTGGGGTTTGCGGCGGTGCCGGAGGGGGCGATTGCCGAAGCCTTGATGAAACTGCGCAAGGCCTGGAGAAAGTGAATTGGGCCCGCTGTGCGGCCCTTCGCGGGCACGCCCGCTCCCACAGAGTCCGCTTGTAATGCGATCAATGTGGGAGCGGGCATGCCCGCGAAGCAGGCGACTCAGGTTCCGGATTTGATCCGCGTCCAGGCCCGGGTTCTGGCCCGCTCTGCGTCCCGCGCCAAGGGCTTGAGGGTATAAAGCTTGGCCATCGCCTCCGCTGTCGGATACAGGTTAGGGTTGTTGCGAATCGCCGGACTCACCTTTTCAGTCGCATCCTTGTTCGGGTTTGGGTAACCGACAAAGTCGCTGATCGGCGCAATCACCTCAGGCCGGAGCAAGTAATTGATGAACGTGTGGGCATCTTCCGGGTTGGCCGCATTCTTTGGAATCGCCAGCATATCGAACCAGATCGGCGCACCTTCCTTGGGCAGGCGCATGTCCACCACCACGCCGTTCTTGGCATCGCGCGCCCGGTTCGCGGCCTGCGAGAAACTGCCGCTGTAACCCACCGCCACGCAAATATCGCCATTGGCGATGTCTGCCATGTACTTCGAAGAGTGGAAGTAGGTGATGTGCGGGCGGATCTTCAGCATCAACGCTTCGGCCTTCTTGTAGTCGGCCGGTTTGTCGCTGTTCGGCGGCAAGCCCAGGTACTGCAGGGCCAGCGGCAGAATCTCCGAAGGCGAATCGAGCAGCGCCACGCCGCACTGCTTGAGCTTGGCGATGTTCTCTTCCTTGAAGATCAGGTCCCAGCTGTCCACCGGGGCGTCATCGCCGAGCGCTGCCTTGACCTTGGCCGGGTTGAAGCCGATCAGCACGGTGCCGTACATGTAGGGCACCGCGTACTTGTTACCCGGGTCGTTGGCCTCGATCAGCTTCATCAGCGCCGGGTCCAGGTGCTGCCAGTTCGGCAGTTTGCTGCGGTCCAGCGGCTGAAACACCCCGGCTTCGATCTGCTTGGCGAGGAACACGTTGGACGGCACCACCACGTCATAGCCGGAGTTGCCGGTGAGCAGCTTGGCCTCCAGCGCCTCGTTGGTGTCGAAGATGTCGTAGATCAGCTTGACCCCGCTGTCCTGCTTGAAATCGGTCAAGGTCTGCGGGGTTATGTAGTCGAACCAGTTATACACACGCAGTGTGCGCTGCTCGGCTTGAGCGTGCAGGGCACCGGTGAACAAGGTGGCAGCGATGAACGGGGCGAGCAGATGCTTGAGTCGGACCATTACCGGGCTCCTGGCTGGGCGCGCTGGAAGCCTTCCAGCACATTGACCGCGTTGATACCGATTTCTTCCACAGCGTAGCCGCCCTCCATCACGAACAGGGTCGGCTTGCCGAGCTGGCCGATACGTTTTCCCATTTCCAGGTAGTCCGGGCTGTCCAGCTTGAACTGCGAGATCGGGTCGTCCTTGAAGGTGTCCACACCCAGCGAGATCACCAGTACGTCGGCGTCATAGCGGGCAATGCGCTGGCAGGCATCCTCCAGGGCTGCGCTCCAGGCCGCCCAGTCGCTGCCGGCCGGAAGCGGGTAGTTGATGTTGCAGCCCTCACCGGCACCTTCGCCGGTTTCGTCGGCATAGCCCAGGAAGAACGGGAATTCGTCCTGCGGGTCGCCATGGATCGAAGCGAAGTACACGTCGTCGCGGCTGTAGAAGATGTCCTGGGTGCCGTTGCCGTGGTGGTAGTCGACGTCGAGGATGGCGACCTTGCGTTTGCCTTGGTCAAGGAAGGCCTGGGCGGCGATGGCGGCGTTGTTCAGGTAGCAATAGCCACCCATGACTTCGCCGGCGGCGTGGTGCCCCGGTGGGCGGCACAGGGCAAAGGCCGAATGGGCGCCTTGCTGGATTGCCGCCTGGGCCGTGAGGGCGACCTGGGCGGCGCTGTAGGCGGCCTGCCAGGTACCGGCGGTGATCGGTGCGCCGGCATCGAAGCTGTAGTAGCCCAACTCGCCATGCAGGCCGGTGGGTTTTACCTGGCGCAAGGTGCGAGCAGGCCAGGTGAACGGCAGCAGGTCGCCCTCCTGGCCCAGTGCGGCCCAGCGCGCCCAGGCGCCTTCGAAGAAGTCGAGATAGTCGGCGCTGTGGATGCGCAGCAACGGCGCGCGGCCGAAGTCGGTAGGGCCCTGAATGTCGCCCAGGTTGCGTTTTTTTACCTGGTCGAGCACATGGTCAGCGCGCGAAGGCATTTCGAAGCAGGGCATCAGCTTGCCGTCGATCAGCTCGCAGCGGCCGTGGTGCAGGCGGTGATCATCGGAATAGATCGTCAGCATTGTTGTTCTCCGTTGGATACTGGCGTGGGTCCATTGTCATGGGCAGGTCAGTGGCGGAGAACGACGCAAACGGCCAAAAGGGGATCGATGTGGCCAAGCTCTTTGGCCGGCGCTGGTCAACCGCGGAAGAGGCTGGGCGCTACACCACTCCAACGCTGGAACGCATGCCGAAAACTGGCGGTCTCGCTGAACCCCAAGGTTTCCGCAATGCGATAGATCGGCATCTGTTCATCAGCCAGCAACTGCTTGGCCCGCTCGAACCTCAGTTCATCCAGCAACTGTTGATAGCTGCTGCCCAACGCCTGTAAATGCCGGCGCAGGGTGCGCGACGAACAATTCATCTGCCGCGCCAACCCTTCCAGCCCAGGCGCGGCGTCCAGCTGCTGTGCCAGCAGCTGACGAATCCGCCCCAGCCAGGCCTGCCGCCCCGTGAACTCCAGGTTCAGGCGCCGGCAGCGTTCGCTCATGGCCTTGTGGGTAATCGAGTCGGCCAGCGGCAGCGGCATGTCCAGCCAGCGCCGTTCAAAAGCCAAGGCATTGTCCTGAGCGTCGAAACCCACCGGGGATTGGAATGCACCGGCATAGAGCGCGTGGTAACCGGGCCGTGAGTGTTCGAAACGGGCGCCTAGCAGAGGCAGTGGGCGCCCAAGCAAGTCGTCGCAGATGACTTTCAGCGACACCAGGCAGAACTCCGCGTTGAATGCGCTCAACGCCGGGCTGTCGTGGTAGTCGCTGGCACTTAGCCAGACCCGCTGGCCGTCCTCGATCAAACGTAGCTTGAACACTGTTCCCAGCAGTGCCGGATATGCCAGCGCCAGGCGCAAGGCGTCACCCAAAGTGGCACTGGAGAGCAAGGCGTAACCGAGCATGCCGTAGCACGACACATGCATGCGCCGGCCCAGTTCAAGGCCGATGTCCTCGCGCCGGGCCACCGCGTTGGCGCACACCTGCAGTTCCTGCTGGGTGGTGATGCGCGCATCGGCATGCCCCAGGTCTGACGGGCCAATGCCGCTGCCGGCCAGCAGCGCTGATGCCTCGCAACCGTCTGCCTGGAAGACGTTGAGGATCAGCGAAACCGCGTTGAGGGTGGTGAGGTGGCTGTGCAGCATGCTGGGTAATCCCGTTGGGCTGGGACGCATTATCGAGCAAGTAGTGTGCCGATCTCGGCAAGCGGTCTGCGCGCCGCCTGTTTTGCGGGCAAAAAAAAGGCCCGAAGCATAGGCTCGGGCCTTGAAAGGTTGAGAGGTGTCTAGTCCCTTAACCTGGTGAGACTGTTTGCAGCAGCCGGGTTACGCCTTCAGCGGAACCAGACGGGGAGCGATCATGTTTTCCGGACGCAGGATGTCGTTGAGCATCGCTTCGTCCAGCAGCTTCTCTTCGCGCACCAGTTCCAGTACGCCACGGCCTGTTTCCAGGGCAACGCGGGCGATACGGGTGGCGTTTTCGTAGCCGATGTATGGGTTCAGGGCGGTGACCAGGCCGATCGAGTGCTCGACCAGCTCACGGCAGCGTTGTTCGTTGGCGGTGATGCCGACGATGCAGTGTTCGCGCAGCATGTCCATGGCGCGTTGCAGCAGGCGGATCGAGTCGAAGATCTTGTAGGCGATCAGCGGTTCCATCACGTTCAGCTGCAGCTGGCCACCTTCGGCGGCGACGGTCAGGGCCAGGTCGTTGCCCATGATGGCGAAGGCCACCTGGTTGACGGCTTCCGGGATAACCGGGTTGACCTTGCCTGGCATGATCGAGCTGCCTGGCTGACGCGCTGGCAGGTTGATCTCGTTGATGCCGGTGCGCGGGCCGCTGGACAGCAGGCGCAGGTCGTTGCAGATCTTCGACAGCTTGACGGCGGTACGCTTGAGCATGCCGGAGAACAGCACGAAGGCGCCCATGTCGGAAGTGGCTTCGATCAGGTCGGCAGCCGGCACCAGCGGCTGGCCGCTGATGATTGCCAGGCGCTGCACGGCCAGGGCCTGGTAGCCAGGGTCGGCGTTGATGCCGGTACCGATGGCAGTACCACCCAGGTTGATTTCGGTCAGCAGTTCCGGAGCCAGCGAGCGCAGGCGCTGCAGGTCTTCGGTCATGGTGGTGGCGAAGGCGCGGAATTCCTGGCCCAGGGTCATCGGCACGGCGTCCTGCAGCTGGGTACGGCCCATCTTCAGTACGTGGTCGAATTCTTTACCCTTGGCAGCGAAGGCCTGGATCAGGCTGTCGAGGCTGGCCAGCAGCGCGTCGTGACCCAGCAGCAGGCCCAGACGGATAGCGGTCGGGTAGGCGTCGTTGGTCGACTGCGCCATGTTCACATCGTTGTTCGGGTGCAGGTACTGGTACTCACCCTTTTGGTGGCCCATGGCCTCCAGCGCGATGTTGGCGATGACTTCGTTGGCGTTCATGTTGGTGGAAGTACCAGCACCGCCTTGAATCATGTCCACCACGAACTGCTCGTGGTAGTCGCCCTTGATCAGTCGTGCGCAGGCTGCGCTGATCGCGGCGTGCTTGGCATCGCTCAGGTGCCCCAACTCACGGTTGGCGTCAGCAGCTGCCTGCTTGACCATCGCCAGGCCGACTACCAGTTTCGGGTAGTGCGACAGCGGAACGCCGGAGAGGTGGAAGTTGTTGGCAGCGCGCAGGGTCTGGATGCCGTAGTAGGCATCAGCAGGAACTTCAAGGGTACCCAACAGATCTTTTTCGACGCGGAACGATGCAGCAGAGGACATGATGTATATCATCTCGATTTTGACCCGGCACATGCCGGAATGGCGCCAATCCTAGGCCTGAAGGTGATTTTGCGGCCAATGCTGTTGCACGCTAACCTATGCACAAACGGCATAGTGTTTCATGTGACGCCAATTGACATTCGAGCGTGTTCCATTTTGGTGCATGCCGGGAGATGTGCTTCGTGAACCTTGAAAGCAAATGGCTGGAAGATTTCAGCGCGCTGGCTGCCACCCGCAGTTTTTCCCAAGCTGCAGAGCGGCGTTTTGTGACCCAACCGGCCTTCAGCCGGCGCATTCGCAGCCTGGAGGCAGCATTGGGCCTGCAGTTGGTGAATCGTTCCCGCACACCGATCGAACTGACTGAGGCAGGGCAGCTTTTTCTTGTCACGGCGCGTACGGTTGTCGACCAGTTGAGCGAAATTCTCCGCCATTTGCATCACCTTGAAGGTGGGCAGGGCGAGGTCGTCCAGGTGGCGGCGGCGCACTCCCTTGCATCGGGCTTTTTCCCCCGCTGGGTAGCCCAGTTGCGCAACGACGGTTTGAACATCGCCACCCGCCTGGTTGCGACTAACGTCGGGGATGCCGTGCATGCATTACGCGAAGGTGGCTGCGACCTGATGCTGGCGTTCTATGACCCGGACGCGGCCTTGCAAATGGATGCCGAGATTTTCCCGTCGCTGCACATGGGCACCACCGAAATGTTGCCGGTGTGCGCCGTGGACGCCGAAGGCAAGCCGTTGTTCGACCTGGAGGGCGAGGGCAGCGTGCCGCTGCTGGCCTATACCGCAGGCGCGTTCCTGGGGCGTTCGGTCAATTTGCTGCTGCGCCAGCGTAACCTGCGCTATACCACCGTCTATGAAACCGCCATGGCCGATAGTCTCAAGAGCATGGCGCTGGAAGGCATGGGCATCGCCTGGGTGCCGCGCCTGTCGATGCGCGGCGAGCTGGAACGGGGCGAGCTGGCGATCTGTGGCGGCAGCCAGTGGCATGTGCCGCTGGAGATCCGCCTGTACCGCTGCGCCCTGGTACGCAAGGCCAATGTACGGCTGTTGTGGCGCAAGCTGGAAGGCGCGGCGGCGGTTGACCCAAAAGTCAGCCAAAGCCCCGAAAAATAAGGGGCGACAGTTGGTCGCCGGGGTGCCTTAAACGCACCACCTTACGGTATACTGCGCGGCCTTTCGACCGGATGCGTCCGGTCCTGATCAGCAAACAAGCCACGCCGGTCGTCCCGCGTGGCTTGTTGTTTTTTGACGCGCCCAAGGGCGCACAAGCGAAGAGGCTCGACGATGAGTGCACTGGTTGGCGTGATCATGGGCTCCAAGTCCGATTGGTCCACCCTTAGCCACACCGCCGATATGCTGGAAAAACTCGGCATTCCCTACGAAGTGAAGGTGGTTTCCGCCCACCGCACCCCGGATCTGCTGTTCCAGTATGCCGAGGAGGCCGAAGGCCGTGGCATCGAGGTGATCATCGCCGGTGCCGGTGGCGCAGCCCACCTGCCAGGCATGTGCGCCGCCAAGACCCACCTGCCAGTGCTGGGCGTACCCGTCCAGTCGTCGATGCTGTCGGGCGTCGATTCGCTGCTGTCGATCGTGCAGATGCCAGCCGGCGTACCGGTTGCCACCCTGGCCATCGGCCGTGCCGGTGCCGTCAACGCTGCACTGCTGTCGGCCAGCATCCTGGGCGCCAAGTACCCGCAGTTCCACGCGGCGTTGAAGCAGTTCCGCACGGAACAGACCGACACCGTGCTGGACAACCCAGACCCGCGCCAGGCTTGAGGCTCAACCCATGAAGATCGGTGTAATCGGTGGCGGCCAGCTGGGCCGCATGCTGGCCCTGGCGGGCACCCCGCTGGGCATGAACTTCGCCTTCCTCGACCCGGCGCCGGACGCTTGCGCCGCGCCCCTGGGCGAGCACCTGCGTGCCGACTATGGCGACCAGGATCACCTGCGCAAGCTGGCCGATGAGGTCGACCTGGTCACCTTCGAGTTCGAAAGCGTCCCGGCCGAGACCGTGGCCTTCCTCTCGCAGTTCGTGCCGGTTTACCCCAGCGCCGAAGCGCTGCGCATCGCCCGCGACCGCCTGTTCGAAAAAAGCATGTTCCGCGACCTGGGTATCCCGACCCCGGCCTTCGCCGACATCCTCTCGCAGGCAGACCTGGACGCCGCAGTGGCCAGCATCGGCCTGCCGGCCGTGCTGAAAACCCGCACCCTAGGTTACGACGGCAAGGGCCAGAAGGTACTGCGCACGCCTGAAGACGTGGTAGGCACCTTCGCCGAGCTGGGCAGCGTGCCGTGCCTGCTGGAAGGCTTCGTGCCGTTCACCGGCGAAGTGTCGCTGGTGGCCGTGCGTGCCCGCGATGGCGAAACCCGCTTCTACCCGCTGGTGCACAACACCCACGAAAGCGGCATCCTGCGCCTTTCGGTGGCCAGCCAGGCGCACCCGCTGCAGGCTCTTGCCGAAGACTATGTGGGCCGCGTGCTGCAAAAACTGGACTATGTAGGTGTGATGGCCTTCGAGTTCTTCGAAGTCGACGGTGGCCTCAAGGCCAACGAAATCGCCCCGCGCGTGCACAACTCCGGGCATTGGACCATCGAAGGCGCCGAATGCAGCCAGTTCGAGAACCACCTGCGCGCCGTTGCCGGCCTGCCGCTGGGCTCGACTGCCAAGGTGGGTGAGAGTGCGATGCTCAACTTCATTGGCGAAGTGCCGGCTGTAGATAAAGTGGTCGCCATCGGTGACTGCCACCTGCACCACTACGGCAAGGCCTTCAAGGTCGGCCGCAAGGTTGGCCACGCCACCCTGCGCTGCCACGACATGGCTACCCTCGAGCGCAAGATTGCCGAAGTAGAAGCCCTGATCAGCAACTGATCGAACTTCTACCACCGGCTTGCCCTCTGAAAATGGCAACAAGCCAAAGCGCTGTCTAGGCTTTGGCTTGTTCCATCTTCGAACTGCAGAGGGATTGCCATGGGCATCATTGGAACCATCTTCATCGGCCTCATCGTCGGCCTGCTGGCCCGCTTCATCAAACCGGGCGACGACAGCATGGGCTGGATCATGACCATCCTGCTGGGTATTGCCGGCTCCCTGCTGGCCACCTATGGCGGCCAGGCGCTGGGTATCTACCAGGCCGGGCAGGCAGCGGGCTTCTTTGGCGCGCTGGTCGGTGCCGTGGTCCTTCTGGTGATCTACGGATTCATCAAGAAACGCTGAATACTGGTTAGAATGCCCGGCAATTCATCCGAGTTGCCGAGCATTTCCATGCGTGCCTTTTTCCTTGTCCCCTTGCTGTTGGCCAGCGCCCTGGCCCATGCCGAACTGCCTGAAACCGACTGGCTGGAGCTGATGCCCAAGTCGGACCAGAAGGCGCTCGAGCAAATGCCCGAAATCGACCACAACTCACCGGAAGCCATGGGCACCTTTACCGACAAGGGCGGCCTGAAACAGAGCAAAGGCCTGCCGGCGGTGATGTACTCGACCAAGACCGTTGCAGCCATGAACGGCAAGGACATCCGCCTGGGCGGCTATCCCGTGCCGCTGGAAAGCGATGCCAAGGGCAACAGCACACTGTTCTTCCTGGTGCCGTACCCGGGTGCGTGCATCCACGTGCCGCCGCCGCCGCCGAACCAGCTGGTGCTGGTGCGCTACCCGAAAGGACTGAAGATCGATGACATCTACACACCGCTGTGGGTCAGCGGCACGTTAAAGGTGGAAAAGGTCAGCAATGACCTGGCCGATGCGGCCTATGCGCTGGATGCCGGGAAGGTGAGGGTGGTGGAGGACTCTGACCTCTAACTGTCTGCACCGGCCTCTTCGCGGGCAAGCCCGCTCCCACAGGTACTCCACAGTATTCAAGGCTCATGGAGACCCTGTGCGGGCTTGCGCGCGAAGAGGCCCGCAAAACCACTGCAAAACTCAGATCATTTCACAACCGATCTGCACGCCCAGCGAATGACTCGCGCCAGGCCTCAGCTGCACCACGTCATCCCAAACATTCGCCGTCTCGATGCACAGCATCCGCTGCCAGCCATCATCCGCCATATCCGGTAACTCCCGAGCCCGCTCGGTCCACGGGTTCCAGATCACCGCCGACCGCGACCCACTGCTGGTCAGGGTAATCCGCCGGCTCCAATGCGGGTCGACAATGCTCAGCGCCTGCGGGGTATCGAGGTAGATCCGGTCCGTCTCCCCGGCAAACGCCAGCGCCCCTTGCTGCTGGCGCTGTTCCCAGCCAGCCAGGGTCTCGATATAGCCCAGCCCCTCGACGCCCTCGACCCGCGCCTGACGCACATCGCTAACTGCAAAGTAACTGTGCAACGCCTGGCTGATGGTAACCGGGGTGTTGCCCATGTTGCGGCTGGTCAGGCTCAGCTTCAGCTCGTCACCCAGCTCCACCACCAGCTTCAGCTCGACGTCATGGGGCCAGCCGGGCAGGTCGCCCTGCGCCTCAGGCAGCTCGAACTCGATACGCAGGCCGTCGCCTGTTTCCTCGATGCCCAGCAACTGCCAGTCACGTGAGCGCGCCAGCCCGTGAGCAGGTGCCTGCTCGCCGTGGTACATGGCCTGCACGGCCTGGGGGTTGCGCTGCAAGTTGCCAAACCACGGCCAGCACACCGGCACCCCGGCGCGAACCGACTTGCCCTGGCGGAAGATGGCCTGGTCGCTCAGCCACAGCAGCGGCGGCTCGCCGACCCGCTGGTAGCTGAGGATCTGTGCGCCTTGCTGGGCGATCAGGAGTTCGGCGCGGTCGCTGCTGATACGCCAGCAGTTCAGTTCGCCATGTTGCTCGGTTACGACCTGGTAGGTAGCCATTGCATTCATCTCATTGGTTGCCAGTGGGCCTTGGACCCGGGCACATGCAATGAGTTTACCGCCGGCGAGGCTTAGCGACGAGGCACAGACCGGGTACGGCCACTGCCGTCGATGGCGACGAAGACGAATACCGCTTCGGTAACCTTGCGCCATTCGCTGGACAGCGGGTCGTCGCTCCACACTTCGACCATCATCCGGATCGAGCTGCGGCCGATCTCCAGGGTCTGGGTATAGAACGACAGCTGCGCGCCGACCGCGACCGGTACCAGGAAGGCCATGCGGTCGATGGCCACGGTGGCCACGCGGCCACCGGCGACGCGGCTGGCCATGGCGGTGCCGGCCAGGTCCATCTGGGCAACCAGCCAGCCGCCGAAGATGTCGCCGAAGCCGTTGGTCTCGCGCGGCAATGCGGTGATCTGCAAGGCCAGGTCGCCTTGTGGGATTGGATCTTCTTGTTCGAGCTCAATCATGCGATGGGGCCTCTGACCCGTGACGCTTTTCGTTGGTGTGGCGCAAAGGCCGGGTAAACGATTCAGCTTGAAACATACTACGCCGATTTCGTTTCACTGGGCGGCCGTAGGGAAACTCTGCGAAACCGTCTGACAATACTGACCGGCGTTTTCGCACAACATCCCACGTTAGGGGCAACCTTTTCCTACGAACTGCCAGTATATAGAGCATAACGGCCAGCGACGACCGCGCATTCATGAATATGTGTAGGGATTTTGTATCGCTTTCAGCGCAGCTCGGCTATTTGCTATCTTCGCGTGTCACCTAATCCAGAAGCCGCGTACCAAGCGGCCTGCATGCCCTACAAAGAGAACAACGAGCGATGACTTCCGTGCCCAGCAGTATCGAGCAGCCCTCGCGGCCGCTGACCCGCAGTGACTACAAGACCCTTTCACTGTCTGCCCTGGGCGGTGCGCTGGAGTTCTACGACTTCATCATCTTCGTGTTCTTCGCCACAGTGGTCGGCAAGCTGTTCTTCCCGGCCGACATGCCCGAGTGGCTGCGCCTGATGCAAACCTTCGGCATTTTCGCCGCCGGCTACCTGGCGCGGCCGCTGGGCGGCATCATCATGGCGCACTTTGGCGACCTGCTCGGGCGCAAAAAGATGTTCACCCTGAGCATCTTCATGATGGCCCTGCCGACCCTGATCATGGGCCTGCTGCCCACCTATGCACAAATAGGCATGTGGGCGCCGATCCTGCTGCTGCTGATGCGCGTGATCCAGGGCGCGGCGATCGGCGGTGAGGTGCCGGGTGCCTGGGTGTTCGTGTCCGAGCACGTGCCGGCGCGCAACACCGGCTACGCCTGCGGCACCCTGACTGCGGGCTTGACGGCGGGCATTCTGCTGGGGTCGCTGGTGGCGACCCTGATCAACAGCGTGTACAGCCCTGAAGAAGTGGCCGATTACGCCTGGCGGATTCCGTTCCTGCTCGGTGGTGTGTTCGGCCTGTTCTCGGTGTACCTGCGCCGCTGGCTGCACGAAACCCCGGTGTTCGCCGAGATGCAGCAGCGCAAGGCGCTGGCCGAAGAGCTGCCGTTGCGCGCCGTGCTGCGTGACCACCGTGGCCCGATCATCCTGTCGATGCTGCTGACCTGGATGCTGTCGGCCGGCATCGTGGTGGTCATCCTGATGACCCCGGCACTGCTGCAGAGCTTCTACCACATCAGCCCGACCGACTCGCTCAAGGCCAACAGCCTGGCGATCGTGCTGCTCAGCCTTGGCTGCATCGGCGCCGGCAGCCTGGCCGACCGCTTTGGTGCGGGCCGCGTGTTCGTGATTGGCAGCCTGTTGCTGCTGGCCAGTTCCTGGGCTTTCTACCACAGCCTGCCGACCCGGCCTGAGCTGTTGTTCCCGCTGTATGCGGTGACTGGTCTGTGCGTGGGCGTGATTGGCGCGGTGCCCTATGTGATGGTCAAGGCGTTCCCGGCGGCGGTGCGTTTCAGTGGGCTGTCGTTCTCGTACAACGTGGCCTACGCGATCTTTGGCGGGTTGACGCCGATGGTGGTGACTGCGCTGCTCAAGGTCAGCCCGATGGCGCCTGCTTATTATGTGGCAGGGCTGTGCGCCGTGGGCCTGGCCGTGGGCCTGTACCTGCTCGCCAACAAGCGCTGATCTGCTTCGAGGCCATACCTGCTTTCAGTGATGGCCTTTCATCCAATTGTCACAATGAAGTCATATCGTGTTCATGCGGCCTGCCGATACTTGGGCCCGTTCCATCCAACACCCCAATATTCCTGCTAGGAGCAAGGCATGAAACTGAAGCGTTTGATGGCGGCCCTCACCTTTGCCGCCGCTGGCGTTGCAACCGCCAACGCGGTAGCCGCTGTCGATCCTGCGATCCCGACCTACACCAAGACCACCGGTGTTTCGGGCAACCTCTCCAGCGTTGGTTCCGACACCCTGGCGAACCTGATGACGCTGTGGGCCGAGGCCTACAAGAAGGAATATCCGAACGTAAACATCCAGATCCAGGCGGCCGGCTCCTCCACCGCGCCACCCGCGCTGACCGAAGGCACCGCCAACCTCGGCCCGATGAGCCGCAAGATGAAGGACGTCGAGCTGCAGGCCTTCGAGCAGAAGTACGGCTACAAGCCGACCGCCATCCCGGTTGCCGTCGACGCCCTGGCTGTGTTCGTGCACAAGGACAACCCGATCAAAGGCCTGACCATGGCTCAGGTCGACGCCATCTTCTCTTCCACTCGCCTGTGCGGTGGCAAAGCCGAAATCAAGACCTGGGGCGACGTGGGTGTGACCGGCGACCTGGCCAACAAGCCAATCCAGCTGTTCGGCCGCAACTCGGTATCGGGCACCTACGGCTACTTCAAGGAAGAAGCCCTGTGCAAAGGCGACTTCAAGCCTAACGTCAACGAACAGCCTGGCTCGGCCTCGGTGGTGCAGTCGATCAGCTCTTCGCTGAACGGCATTGGCTACTCGGGTATCGGTTACAAGACCGCCAGCGTCAAGACCGTAGCCCTGGCCAAGAAAGAAGGCGGCGAGTTCGTTGAAGACAACGAAACCAACGCCCTGAACGGCACCTACCCGCTGTCGCGCTTCCTGTACGTGTACGTCAACAAGGCCCCGAACAAGCCTCTGGCCCCGCTGGAAGCCGAGTTCGTCAAGCTGGTGCTGTCGCAAGCTGGCCAGCAGGTCGTGGTGAAGGATGGCTACATCCCACTGCCGGCCAAAGTCGTCGACAAGACCCTGGCTGACCTGGGCCTGTCGCACGCGGGTAACGTTGCAAAGAAGTAACTAACTGAAGAAGAGGCCGGTGCTGATATCCGGCCTCTTCCACGAATTCCAGTCCGAAGCCAGGCTCCCTGTGCGGCGGGCTTTCGCGCGTCACCACTTTGTAATGTTTTTGTCACACGGGACCGCTAGGGTGTGCGCATGAATGATCTGGCCAATTCCAACATGACCCAAAACTCCCAGCCCGTGCGCATTGATTTCAATACGCCCGAGTTGCAACGCAAGCGCCGCATGCGTGCGCTCAAGGACCGCCTGACCCGCTGGTATGTGCTGGTGGGCGGGCTTGCCGTTCTGGCGGCCATCACCCTCATCTTCTTCTACCTGGCCTATGTGGTGCTGCCACTGTTCCAGGGCGCCCATCTGAGCAGCAAGCAAGCCCTCGCGCCGGCCTGGCTGCAGCAGGATGCCGGCAAGCCGCTGATGATCGCGCTAGAAGAGCAGAACCTGGTGGGGATGCGTGTTTCGGACAAAGGCCAGGCATTGTTCTTCGATACCAAGACCGGTAACGAACTCAAGCGTGCCGACCTGCCCGTGCCGGCAGGCACCCAGGTTACGTCGATCAGTGCCGACCAGCCGGGTAGCCCGCTGGTGGTGCTGGGCTTGTCCAATGGCCAGGCGCTGGTGTTCCACCACACCTACAAGATCACCTACCCGGACAACAAGAAATCCATCACCCCAGGCATCGACTACCCGTACGGCGAGCAGCCGTTCGTGCTCGACGAACAGGGCCGTGCGCTGGAGCACGTCAGCGTCAACGTCAATGGCGATACCTTGCTGCTGGCCGGTTCCACCGGCGCGCATCTGCAGGTGCTGGAGCTGACCCGCACGGAAAACATGATGACCGAAGAGGTCACCACCGAGCAGAACCGCATCGAACTGCCGCAAATGACCGAAGCGGTAAAGAACATCTTCATCGACCCGCGCCAGCAGTGGTTGTACGTGATCAACGGCCGCGCCACTGCCGACGTGTTCAGCCTGCGCGACAAGAGCCTCAACGGCCGTTACAAGCTGTCTGAAAGCGGCGATACCGAAATCACCGCCACGGCCCAGCTGGTTGGCGGCATCTCGCTGATCATCGGTGACTCCAAAGGCGGCCTGGCCCAGTGGTTCATGGCACGCGACCCGGACGGCGAGTCACGCTTCAAGCAGATTCGTATCTTCCAGATGGGCAAAGCGCCTATCGTGCAGATCGACGCCGAAGAGCGCCGCAAAGGCTTCATCGCGCTGGACGCAGACGGCAAGCTGGGTGTGTTCCACAGCACCGCGCACCGCACCCTGCTGGTAGAGCCGGCTGCCGAAGGCCCGGGTATCCTGGCCCTGTCGCCACGCGCCAACCGCATCATCATCGAAGAAGGCGGCAAACTGCTGCCCTTGAGCCTGCGCAACCCGCACCCGGAAATTTCCTTCAGCGCGCTGTGGGGCAAGGTGTGGTACGAGAACTACGACGAGCCGAAATACGTCTGGCAGTCGACCGCCTCGAACACTGACTTCGAGCCCAAGCTGAGCCTGTCGCCGCTCACCTTCGGCACCTTGAAGGCCGCGTTCTACGCGATGATCCTGGCCGCCCCGCTGGCCATTGCCGCCGCCATCTACACCGCCTACTTCATGGCCCCGGGCATGCGCCGCAAGGTCAAGCCGGTGATCGAACTGATGGAAGCGATGCCCACGGTAATCCTCGGCTTCTTCGCCGGCCTGTTCCTGGCCCCTTACCTGGAAGGCCACCTGCCGGGCGTGTTCAGCCTGTTCCTGCTGATGCCGGTTGGCATCCTGCTGGCCGGCTTTGCCTGGACCCGCCTGCCAGAGTCGATCCGCCTGCGTGTGCCGGATGGCTGGGAAGCGGCGATCCTGATCCCGGTCATCCTGTTCACCGGCTGGTTTGCGCTGACCATGAGCCCGCATCTGGAAAGCTGGTTCTTCGGCGGCGACATGCGCCTGTGGATCACCAACGATCTGGGCATCACCTATGACCAGCGCAACGCCCTGGTCGTGGGTATCGCCATGGGCTTCGCGGTTATCCCGAACATCTACTCCATTGCCGAAGACGCCGTGTTCAGCGTGCCGCGCAGCCTGACCCTGGGCTCGCTGGCCCTGGGCGCGACGCCCTGGCAGACCCTGACCCGTGTGGTCATCCTCACCGCCAGCCCGGGCATCTTCTCGGCGCTGATGATCGGCATGGGCCGTGCGGTGGGCGAGACCATGATCGTGCTGATGGCCACCGGCAACACCCCGGTGATGGAGATGAACCTGTTCGAGGGCATGCGCACCCTGGCCGCCAACGTGGCCGTGGAAATGCCGGAATCGGAAGTCGGCGGCAGCCACTATCGCGTCCTGTTCCTGGCCGCTCTGGTGCTGCTGATGTTCACGTTCGTGATGAACACCTTGGCCGAGCTGATTCGCCAGCGTCTGCGCAAGAAATACTCGTCGCTTTGATAGAAAGGTAGCGATCCGTGAAAAAGGATTCCCTCAAAGGCTGGTTCAAGAGCGGCGCCCCCGGCGTCTGGATGAGCGGCGGCGCGGTGGCCATGGCGGTGATCATGACCGTCGGCCTGCTGGCGGTGATTGCCGTGCGCGGCCTGGGCCACTTCTGGCCGGCCGATCTTGTCCAGGCCACCTACAAGGTACCGGGCCAGGCTGACCACGTCGTCATCGGCGAAGTGGTGCAAAAGGAAGAAGTGCCACGCGCCCGACTGAAGGGTGCCGGCCTGCCGGTACCGGACCAGGGCCCGGAGTTCATGACCCGTGAACTGATCAAGATTGGTAACCGCGACCTCAACGGCAGCGACTTTACCTGGGTGGTCGGCGACTGGCTGGTTGACGAAAAACGCCCGGCCGACCTGATCGCCCTGGAACGCCGCGAGTGGGGCAACTTCTACGGCTACCTGGTTAGCGTCAAGGAAGAAGGCCGCGTGGTGGCCGAAGGCCCTGCCGCCTGGCACGAACTGCAGGCCCGCCTCAAGCGCGCCAACCAGCTCAACGGCGAGTTGCAGCAGCTGGAGAAAAAGGACATCGGCGCCATCAACCATGGCCTCGAGCGCCTGCGCCTGCAGGCCCGCAAGCTGGAGCTGGACGGCAAGCTGGACGCCGCTGCCCAGGCCGACATGGATGCCGACCGCGCCGAGCTGAACAGCCGCTACAAGGCCATCGAAGACCGCCTGACCGGCCTGCACCAGGCCTTCGCCCGCGACAGCCTGGTGGCCCGCGATGGCAACGGCCGTGAAGTGGAAATCAACCTGAGCAAGGTGGTGCATGCCATCCAGCCGAACGGCATGTCCGGCTTCACCAAGCTGGGTACCTACTTCGCCAAGGTCTGGGAGTTCCTCAGCGACGACCCGCGTGAAGCCAACACCGAAGGCGGTATCTTCCCGGCCATTTTCGGCACCGTGATGATGACCCTGATCATGGCCGTGATCGTCACCCCGTTCGGCGTGCTGGCGGCGGTCTACCTGCGTGAGTACGCCAGGCAGGGCCCCGTGACGCGCCTGATCCGCATTGCCGTGAACAACCTGGCCGGCGTACCGGCGATCGTCTACGGCGTGTTTGGCCTGGGCTTCTTCGTCTACGTGCTGGGTGGCTCGATCGACCGCCTGTTCTTCCCTGAAGCGCTGCCGGCACCGACCCTGGGTACCCCGGGCCTGCTGTGGGCATCGCTGACCCTGGCACTGCTGGCCGTGCCGGTGGTGATCGTGGCCACCGAAGAGGGCCTGGCGCGGATTCCGCGTACCGTGCGCGAAGGCTCGCTGGCCCTGGGCGCGACCAAGGCCGAAACGCTGTGGAAGATCGTCCTGCCCATGGCCAGCCCGGCCATGATGACCGGCATGATCCTTGCCGTGGCCCGCGCCGCTGGTGAAGTCGCGCCGCTGATGCTGGTGGGTGTGGTGAAACTGGCGCCGTCGCTGCCGGTGGACGGTAATTACCCGTACCTGCACCTGGACCAGAAGATCATGCACCTGGGCTTCCACATCTATGACGTCGGCTTCCAGAGCCCGAACGTCGAGGCCGCCCGGCCGTTGGTGTATGCCACTGCGCTGTTGCTGGTGCTGGTGATCGCGACCCTCAACCTCTCGGCCGTGTGGATCCGTAACCACCTGCGCGAGAAGTACAAGGCGCTGGACAGCTAATTAAGCTTTAAGTCACAAGCGGCAAGCTACAAGCAGATTGCCGCTTTGTCCTAACTTGCAGCTTGCAGCTTGCAGCTCGCAGCTACAAACGGAGTGAGACCATGCAGCAAGATTCCCATACCCACGGCATCGACATGTCTGCCCTGGGCCGCAACAAGCAGAGCCTGCGCCTGGCCGAAGAAACCGTGGCCATCGAAGTGCCGGGCCTGAGCCTGTTCTACGGCGACAAGCAGGCGTTGTTCGACGTCAGCATGAACATCCCCAAGCAACGCGTGACCGCCTTCATCGGCCCGTCCGGCTGCGGCAAGTCGACCCTGCTGCGCACCTTCAACCGCATGAACGACTTGGTAGACGGCTGCCGCGTGGAAGGCGCCATCAACCTGTACGGCAACAACATCTACCGCAAGGGCGAAGACGTGGCCGAGCTGCGCCGCCGTGTGGGCATGGTGTTCCAGAAGCCCAACCCGTTCCCCAAGACCATCTACGAGAACGTCGTCTACGGCCTGCGTATCCAGGGCATCAACAAGAAGCGTGTGCTCGACGAAGCCGTCGAGTGGGCGCTGAAGGGCGCAGCCCTGTGGGACGAGGTCAAGGACCGCCTGCATGAGTCGGCCCTGGGCCTGTCCGGTGGCCAGCAACAGCGTCTGGTCATCGCCCGCACCATCGCCGTGGAGCCGGAAGTGCTGCTGCTCGACGAACCGTGCTCGGCGCTGGACCCGATTTCGACCCTGAAGGTCGAAGAGCTGATCTACGAATTGAAATCCAAGTACACCATCGTCATCGTGACCCACAACATGCAGCAGGCGGCCCGTGTTTCGGACTACACCGCGTTCATGTACATGGGCAAACTGGTTGAATTCGGGGATACCGACACCCTGTTCACCAACCCGGCGAAGAAGCAGACCGAAGACTACATCACCGGTCGCTACGGCTAGCAGCCACGCGGCCCCTGTGGGAGCGGGCGTGCCCGCGAAGCAGGCGCCGCGGTGTGTGGCACCGGCTTCGCCGGTGTTCGCGGGCACGCCCGCTCCCACAGGGAATGACACGAACTACTTGAAGCTTGCAGCTTCTTCGCGGAGCGAACGATGATCAACAAAGAAAGCCTTACCCATCACATTTCCCAGCAGTTCAACGCCGAGCTCGAAGAGGTGCGCAGCCACCTGCTGGCCATGGGCGGGCTGGTGGAAAAGCAGGTCAACGACGCGGTCACCGCGCTGATCGAAGCCGACTCGGGCCTGGCCCAGCAAGTGCGCGAGGTTGACGAGCAGATCAACCAGATGGAGCGCAACATCGACGAGGAGTGCCTGCGTATCCTCGCCCGCCGCCAGCCGGCCGCCTCCGACCTGCGCCTGATCATCAGCATCTCCAAGTCGGTGATCGACCTGGAGCGCATTGGTGACGAGTCAACCAAGATCGCCCGTCGCGCCATCCAGCTGTGCGAAGAAGGTGAATCGCCGCGTGGCTACGTTGAGGTTCGTCACATCGGTGACCAGGTGCGCAACATGGTCCGTGATGCGCTGGACGCCTTTGCCCGCTTCGACGCCGACCTGGCGTTGTCGGTGGCCCAGTACGACAAAACCATCGACCGTGAATACAAGACTGCGCTGCGCGAGCTGGTGACCTACATGATGGAAGACCCGCGCTCTATTTCGCGGGTGCTGAGCGTGATCTGGGTCCTGCGCTCGCTGGAGCGTATTGGCGACCATGCGCGCAACATCTCCGAGCTGGTGATCTACCTGGTGCGCGGCACCGACGTACGTCACATGGGCCTCAAGCGCATGACAGCAGAAGTGCAGGGTACCGCTGTCGCTGATGGCGAAAAGGCTAATGTTTCGGGCGAATCTGACGATAAGTAAGGTTGCTCCCGAGCATCGACGCCCGGCCTTGGCCGGGCGTTTTCGTTTGCGGTCGAGCGCCTGCAGGCACCCGCGAACGATGTGAAGAAGTCCCGGCGTGACCAGGTTGTAGCAAATGGCCATTATTTGGCAGTAGGCTAGTCGGGGTTCAGAAGGAGTATCGATGAGTAAAGTGAATGTGCTGGTCGTGGATGACGCGCCGTTTATCCGTGACCTGGTCCGCAAATGCCTGCGCAGTGCCTTCCCGGGCATGGCCATCGACGACGCGGTAAACGGTCGCAAGGCCATGGCCATGCTGGACAAGGAAGCGTTCGACCTGGTCCTGTGCGACTGGGAAATGCCGGAAATGTCTGGCCTGGAACTGCTTACCTGGTGCCGCCAGCAGCCTGCGCTGAAAAACCTGCAGTTCATCATGGTGACCAGCCGTGGCGACAAGGAAAACGTCATTCAGGCGATCCAGGCGGGTGTTTCCGATTTTGTCGGCAAGCCGTTCACCAACGAGCAACTGCTGACCAAGGTAAAAAAGGCCCTGACCAAGATCGGCAAGCTCGACAGCCTGATGGCCAGCGGCCCGGCGCGGGTGAATTCGGCGTTTGCCAATGACTCGCTGAGTGCCCTGACAGGGGGCAAACCAGAAGCCGCCAAGGTGGCGGCCCCCGCACCGGCCCCGGCGGCCACCAAGCCATTGGCAGCAGCCCCCACGCCACCCGCCCCTGCACCGACCGGGCGTGGCCAGGGCCAGTTGCGACTGGCCAGCGGCATGCAGCCCTGTGTGATCAAGGCACTGAGCTTGAAGGAGGCCTTGCTGGTGGTACGCCGCAGCGAAGCGCTGCCGCAGGTGCTGGAAGGTGCGGTGCTGGACCTGGAGCAGGGTGAGAGCGCCGAAGTCGCGCGTTTGAACGGCTACCTGCATGCTGTCGCGGCATTGGAGCCCAAGCCCGACAGCGACTGGCTGCAGTTGACCTTCAAGTTCGTCGATCAGGATGCCCAGAAGCTCGATTACCTGTCGCGCTTGATTGCCCGCGGCACAGCGCAGAAGCATTTCACCCCTGGTGCTTGACGCCTAAGCAGGGGCAGCACAGTGCTGCTCCTGCGCCATCCGACCAACTGCAATACCTGCCGCAAAACCCGCTGCTAGGCTTCGAGACATCAAAACTGTCAAAAAGCCACTATCATGCCCACGCGCCTGCTGCTGTTCTGTGCATTGCTCATGGTCTCGGCGTCGAGCCTGGGTGTGACCCTCTACAAGATCACTGACGATTCCGGTGTGGTCTCCTATTCCGACCGGCCAGGCCCGGGCGCCAAGCCCTTGGTGCTGCGCGAGCCCATGGTCGAGACGCTGGAGGGCCAGGTGCTGTTGAACGCCAGGACCTTCGACGGTGGCGTGAGCTTTTCGGCGCGCAACGAGCTGCATGTACCCGTGGAGGTCGAGTTGCGACTGGACAATCTGGTGAACGCGCAAGGTGGCGATGCTCCGCGCATCGTGCGCCGCTTGCTGCCGCCGCAGACCACGCAAATGCTCAGTGTGCTCCGGGGGCGTCCCGGGCTGCTGCTGAACTACCGCTCGACCCTGCTGCAGGCCATGGGTGACCCGGGCATGCGGCCACAGGGCTTCCGTTACGCATTCCCCTGGATTGGCGGGCCGTTCCGTGTCACTCAAGGGCCCAACGGGCGTGTCAGCCACTTTGGGCCAAAGGGGCGCTATGCCATGGACATCGCCATGCCTGAAGGCACCACCATCATTGCGGCGCGCGAAGGCGTGGTGGTGAAGACGGAAAACACCCAGAGCGGGCGGGGGACCAACCCTTCAGGGAATTTCGTCAGGATCCTGCACCCGGACGGCACCATGGGCGTGTACTTGCACCTGATGCGCGGTTCGGTGGTGGTGGCGGAGGGGCAGCGGGTACGGCAGGGGCAGATGCTGGCCAAGTCAGGGAATACTGGCAACAGCACCGGGCCGCACCTGCATTTCGTGGTGCAGCGCAATGTGGGGCTGGCGCTGGAGTCGATACCTTACCGGTTCGACAGGCCGATCAGCGGGTTACCGGACTTCACTGCCGGCAACCCCTGACCGATATAGCCATCAGTCCAGCTTCAGCACCTTGGCCAGCACGATCTTGGGCCCTTTCATCTTCTTGATGATGATGCGCAGCCCCTCGACCTCAAGCACTTCCTCTTCTTCAGGCACGCGCTTGAGCGTTTCGTAGACCAGCCCGGCCAGGGTCTCTGCCTCGATGTGGTCGAGGTCGACCCCCAGCAGGCGCTCGACCTTGAACAGCGGCGTGTCGCCGCGCACCAGCAGTTTGCCTGGCTGGTAAGCGAGGATGCCGCGCTCGGTCTTGCGGTGCTCGTCCTGGATATCGCCTACCAGCACTTCCAGCACGTCTTCCATGGTCAGGTAGCCGATAACCTTGCCGTCGGCTTCCTCCACCAACACGAAGTGCGCGCCGCCCTTGCGGAACTGCTCCAGCAACTGGGCCAGCGGCATGTGCCGCGATACGCGCTCCAGGGGGCGGGCAAGGTTTTCCAGGTCGATGGTTTCGGGCAAGTGCTCCAGCTCGGCCAGCTCCAGCAGCAGGTCCTTGATGTGCAGCAGGCCGGTGAACTCTTCGCGCTCGGCGTCGTACACCGGATAGCGGCTGAACTTGTGGCGGCGTACCAGGGCCAGGATCTGCTTCAACGGCGCATGGGCGTCGATGCTGACCATGTCCTCACGCGAGTTGGCCCAGTCGACCACCTCCAGTTCGCCCATTTCCACGGCCGACGCCAATACGCGCATACCCTGGTCGCTTGGGTCCTGACCACGGCTGGAGTGCAAAATCAGCTTCAGCTCTTCACGGCTGTAGTGGTGCTCGTGGTGCGGGCCAGGCTCGCCTTGACCGGCAATACGCAAAATGGTGTTGGCGCTGGCATTGAGCAGGTAGATGGCCGGGTACATCGCCCAGTAGAACAGGTACAGCGGCACGGCGGTCCACAGCGACAGCAGCTCCGGCTTGCGGATAGCCCAGGACTTGGGCGCCAGCTCGCCGACCACGATGTGCAGGTACGAGATGACGAAGAAGGCGACGAAGAACGAGACGCCTTTGATCAGCTCGGGCGAGTCGACCCCGAAGTACGCCAGCAGCGGCTCAAGCAGGTGGGCAAACGCCGGTTCACCGACCCAGCCCAGGCCCAGCGAGGCGAGGGTAATGCCCAACTGGCAGGCCGACAGGTAGGCGTCGAGCTGATTGTGAACCTTGCGCAGGATACTGCCGCGCCAGCCATGCTGCTCGGCGATGGCCTCGACGCGGGTGGCGCGCAGCTTGACCATGGCGAACTCGGCGGCAACGAAGAAGCCGTTGAGCAGCACCAGCAGGAAGGCAAAGATGATCATGCCGAAATCGGCGAATAACGAGGTGAGGCTGATACCAGGGGAAGGGTCCATGATGGAGTTTTTACGGGGTCCGTCTTAGAGATAGAGAGAAAAAAAGTGCCAGCTTTTGCTGGCACAGGGGATCCAATGTAGCGGCTGGAGCCGTAAAAGCAAAGGGTGGCTGATGTATTGCGGTCGCTGTAGGAGCGGGCGCGCCCGCGAAGGGCTGCACCGCAGCCCCAATCTCAAACCTTGCCGTTGGCCAATTGTGCCGGTGCAAAGTGACAGGTAAAGGTGCTGCCATGCCCCGGCAAACTGCTGATTTCCAGCTTGCCGCGATGGCGCATCAGCACATGCTTCACAATCGCCAGCCCCAGCCCGGTGCCGCCGGTATTCGACGCGCGGCTGGAGTCCACCCGATAGAAGCGTTCGGTCAGGCGGGGCAAGTGCTTCGCGTCAATGCCCACCCCCGAGTCTTGCACCGACAAATGCGCACCTTGGGCATCGACCCACCAGCGGATGCGGATGTTGCCTTCGTCCTGGGTGTACTTGACGGCGTTGAACACCAGGTTGGAAAAGGCGCTGCGCAGCTCCGACTCGCTGCCCTTCAGCTTCACGCCGGGCGCAGCTTCCAGGCTGATGCGCTGGTTGCGTGGCCCGGACAGGGCCTGGGCATCATTCTTGATGGCGGCGAGCAGGGCATCGACGGCCACTGGCTGGTTGTCCGACGGGTAATCGGTGGCTTCCAGCTTGGCCAGCAGCAGCAGGTCGTTGAGCAGCGATTGCATGCGTGAGCCTTGCTGGCTCATCTGCTGCAGGGCGCGGCTCCAGCGCGGGTTCACGTCCTCGACGTTGTCCAGCAAGGTTTCCAGGTAGCCGGTGATAACCGTCAGCGGCGTGCGCAGCTCGTGCGACACGTTGGCGACGAAGTCCTTGCGCATCTGTTCCAGCTGGTGAATGCGGGTGACATCGCGTACCAGCATCAGGTGTTCGTTGTTGCCGTAGCGGGTGATGTGCAGTTGCACGCGCATGCGGTCGTTGATGGGCGAGGGGATTTCCAGCGGTTCGAGGTAATTCTCCGCTTCGAAGTATTCCTTGAAGCGCGGGTGACGCACCAGGTTGGTGACCTGCTGGCCGCCGTCCTGTGGGGTTTTGAAGCCCAGCAGGGTCTCGGCGGCGCGGTTCCACCACTCCAGGTTACCGTCGCTGTCGAGCATGATCACGGCGTCACGTAGCGCGGCGGTGGACTCCTGCACCCGGTCGATCACGGCCTGCAGGCGGCCACGCACACGCTGGTCGCGGCGTTGCAGGTGGTAGATGCTGTCGAACACCTCGCCCCAAAGGCCGTAGCCATCGGGCGGTGCCTCATCGGGTTGGTGGTTGCGCAGCCAGTCGTGCAGGCGCAGCAGTTGCTTGAGGGTCCAGCCCAGGTAGATTGCCAGGCCAATGGCCAGGCTCCAGCCATAGTAGCCGCTGACCAGCCCGCCGATCAGGCAGACGGTAATCAGCAACAGCAGATGACGAATCAGGGTCGCGTGCCAGTTCTGGTTCAATTGACGGTCCTTGTACAACAACGTGCAGCGTGGCGCTTTTAAACCCGATCAGCTCTTGGTCGAGAAGCGGTAGCCAGTGCCCCGGACGGTTTGTACCAGATTTTCATAGGCTTCACCCAGCGCCTTGCGCAGGCGACGGATGTGCACGTCGACCGTGCGTTCCTCGACATAGACGTTGCCGCCCCATACCTGGTCCAGCAGTTGGCCACGGGTGTAGGCACGCTCCTGGTGGGTCATGAAGAACTGCAGCAGGCGGTATTCGGTCGGGCCCATCTCGGCTGGCTTGCCGTCGATGGTGACGCGGTGGCTGATCGGGTCAAGCAGCAGGCCGCCAACTTCGATCGGCGCCTCGCCGTCGCTCGGGCCGGTACGGCGCAACACGGCTTTCAGGCGGGCCACCAGCTCACGCGGCGAGAACGGCTTGGTGATGTAATCGTCGGCACCCACTTCCAGGCCCTGGATCTTGTTGTCCTCTTCACCCTTGGCGGTAAGCATGATGATCGGGATGTCGCCGGTCAGCTCGTCGCGCTTGAGGCGGCGGGCCAACTCGATGCCGGAGGTGCCCGGCAGCATCCAGTCGAGCAGGATCAGGTCCGGTTTGCGGTCGACGATGATCGCGTGGGCCTGTTGGGAGTTTTCCGCTTCCAGGCAGTCATAGCCGGCCATTTCCAGGGCAACGGCGATCATCTCGCGAATGGGCGCTTCGTCGTCGACGATCAGAATGTTCCTGCCAACCATGCTCAAAACCTCTCCTGGATTCGGTGTCTTGGCCCGCATTAGATAACGGAATTATTGCAGCTGTGTGACAGGGTGTTGGCCGTTATGGCGACATTCCGTGACTGGACTAGGCTTCAAAGGGCCGCTGTGGCGGTTACCCGAACTTACCTCCCCCCGAAACAATGGTGAATCCAATGACACGACAAACGCTGAGCTGGATGGCCCTTTTCGCTGCGCTGGCGCTCCCGGGGGTGGCGTCGGCCCACCATGCCATGGAGAAGGACGGCATGTGGGTCGATCATGCCGGCATGACCCTGTACACCTTTGACAAGGATGCGGGTGGTAAGTCGATGTGCAATGGTGAGTGCGCCACCAACTGGCCGCCGTTGATGGTCAAGAAAGAAGACGAAGCGCCCAAGGACAAATGGACCCATGTAACCCGTGACGACGGTTCGATGCAGTGGGCCTACGACGGCAAGCCGCTGTATACCTTCATCAAGGACAAGAAAGCCGGTGACATGACCGGTGATGGCGTGAAGGACGTCTGGCACGTCGCCAAGCCTTGAGATTGCCGGGGCCGCTGCGCGGCCCATCGCAGGCAAGCCAGCTCCCACAGGTCATGTGCAAGCCTCAAGGGCAGCGCTGTACCTGTGGGAGCTGGCTTGCCTGCGATTGGGCCATCAGCTTTAACGCAACGTGTAATCCAGCACTACGCCAATGAACACCAGCAACCCCGCCCAGTGGTTGTGCAGAAACGCCTTGAAGCACGACTCCCGGTCCAGCTTGCGCGTCGACCAGTACTCCCACGCAAAGCACGCAGCAGCCCCCAGCAGCCCCAGGTGGAACCAGCCCCCCAGGTCGAAGCGGCTACCCGCCAGCAACAGGCAGCCCAGCGACAGCAGCTGCAAGGTCAGGATGATGGTGCGATCGGCGTCGCCAAACAGGATCGCAGTCGACTTCACGCCAATTTTCAGGTCGTCATCGCGGTCCACCATGGCGTAGTAGGTGTCATAACCCACCGTCCACAGCAGGTTGGCGATATACAGCAGCCACGCGCTGGCCGGCAGTTCGCCCCCCGCTGCCGTGAACGCCATGGGGATGCCCCAGGAGTACGCCGCCCCCAGCACCACCTGCGGGTAATAGGTGTAGCGCTTCATGAACGGGTAGCAGAACGCCAGCGCCACCGCGCCGAACGACAGCCATACCGTGCGGCTGTTGGTGCACAGCACCAGCAGGAAGCTGACCCCGACCAGGATGGCGAACAGCGCCAGCGCTTCGCGTGGCCTTACTCGGCCACTGGCCAGAGGCCGGTCGGCAGTGCGCTTGACGTGGCCATCCACCTTACGGTCGGCGAAATCGTTGATGCAGCAGCCCGCAGCGCGCATCAGCACCACGCCGAGGCCGAAGATCAGCACATTGGCCACGGTAGGTGAACCGTTGCCGGCAATCCACACCGCCGACAGGGTTGGCCACAGCAGCAGGTAGATACCGATCGGCCGGTCCATGCGGCTGAGCTGGACGAAGTCCCAGGCTCGCGGGTGCAGGCGGTTCAGCGACTTGAGCAGTTGCAGGTACATCAGCGGTTTTCCTCCTTGGCCGCTTGCCACAATGCTGGCAGGAACACTTCTGCCACCAGCAGGTCCAGTCCGCCCCGTTCGAAGCGCGAGCGGCGGCCCCACAGTGCTGCGCGGGTGGCTTCGGTCGGCAGCCAGGCCTGTGGATAACTGCACACTTCAATCGGGTGGCGGATGAACGCCTGGTCGCAGAACAGCAATTCGCCCAGCGAGCGGCTGCCCAGGGTTTCCAGGTCCAGCCCGCCGCGCTCCAGGGCGCTGCGGCTGGCGACGCTGCGGGCGAACACCCAAGGTTGGCCATGGCCACGCAGGTACACCTCGCGCACCCAGCCTTCGGCACCAGCGGCAATGCCCAGCGCCTGGCATTCGTCATCGCGCAGTGGCTGCCAGCCCTCGAACAGCGGGGTGACGGAGAAGTGATCGTCGGAGAGGCGGGTCAGGCGGCGAGTCAGTGAGCCCTCGTCGAACAGCCAGTCAAGGGTGGGCTGGTCGATGCCGGTCGCCAGCTGTGAATACGGCAGCCACGCGACAGCGGCTGCTTGCGGGGATTCGTACGACACGTCGGTCTGCTTGTTACAACCAGAGAGGCGGCGAGCTTAGCATGATTGCCCTGACTGCTTGCATAATGCATGGAAGCAGGGCCAAAGACCGGCCCGATAAAGCCTGAGTTCCACCAAGGAAAAGACCTGATGAAAAAGTGGCAATGTATTGTCTGTGGCCTGATCTACGACGAAGCCGAAGGCTGGCCCGACGACGGCATCGCCCCCGGCACCCGTTGGGAAGATGTGCCTGAAGACTGGCTGTGCCCTGACTGCGGGGTTGGCAAAAGCGACTTTGAAATGATCTCCATCGGCTAATCGAGGAAAGCACGACATGACGTCCCCTGTGGTAATCATCGGTACCGGCCTTGCGGGTTACAACCTGGCGCGTGAATTTCGCAAGCTCGATACGCAGACGCCGTTGCTGCTGATCACCGCCGACGATGGTCGTTCCTACTCCAAGCCCATGCTCTCCATGGGCTTTGCCAAGCAGAAAGAGGCCGACGGCCTGGTCATGGCCGAGCCAGGCGCAATGGCCGAACAGCTGAATGCCGAGATCCGCACCCATACCCGTATCAGCGGCATCGACCCAGGCCACAAGCGCCTGTGGATCGGCGAAGAGGCCGTGGAGTACCGCGATCTGGTGCTGGCCTGGGGCGCGCAGACCGTGCAGGTGCCGATCGAAGGCGACGGCAGCCATCTGGTGTTCCCGATCAACGACCTCGAAGACTACGCGCGCTTCCGTGCTGCCGCTGTCGGCAAGCAGCGCGTGCTGATTCTCGGTGCCGGCCTGATCGGCTGCGAGTTTGCCAACGACATGAGCCTGGGTGGCTTCCAGGTGGAGGTCGTGGCGCCATGTGAGCAAGTGATGCCAACCCTGTTGCACCCGGCCGCAGCGGCGGCCGTGCAAACCGGGCTGGAAGGCTTGGGCGTGCGCTTCCACCTGGGCCCGGTGCTGACCCGCTTGCAGCAGGTGGCCCAAGGCCTGGAGGCGCACCTGTCGGATGGCAGCGTGATCGCCTGCGACCTGGTGGTTTCGGCCATCGGCCTTCGCCCGCGCACCGACCTGGCTGCCGCAGCCGGCTTGCAGACCAACCGTGGCGTCAGCGTAGACCGCGAATTACGTACATCCCACGCCAACATCTTCGCCCTCGGCGACTGTGCCGAGGTCGATGGCATCAACCTGCTCTACGTGATGCCACTGATGAGCTGTGCCCGGGCGCTGGCGCAAACCCTTGCCGGCAAGCCGACGGCGGTCGCCTATGGGCCGATGCCGATCACGGTAAAAACCCCGGCCTGCCCGCTGGTGGTTTCGCCGCCGCCCATGGGCCACGAAGGTACTTGGCAGGTGGACGGTCAGGGCAGTGACCTCAAGGTGCTCTGCCACGGCGCAGACGGCAACTTGCTGGGCTACGCCCTGACCGGGAAAGCCGTGATGGAGAAGCTGGCGCTGAATCGTCAGTTGCCAGCCATAATGGCGTAAATAGAGGCTGTTCTGTCGGATTTATCCTGTTGTTGCCCGCACAATGGCCGCCCAGATACTGGCGCGGCCCCGGAGCTCGTGCCATTCTCACTTCCGTCTGCCGCAGATTAGAGCCTGCGGTGCCTTGAGCGCTGCTCCCAAAGGCAGCACGGCATAACAACAAGAATTCCGTCAAAGAGGCTTCACTATGCGCAAACCAGAACTCGCCGCCGTCATCGCCGATAAGGCCGATCTGACCAAGGAAAAGGCCAATCAGGTTTTGAACGCGATTCTCGACAGCATCACCGGCGCCCTGGACAAGGACACCGTGACCCTGGTCGGTTTCGGCACCTTCGAAAAACGTCATCGCGGCGCGCGTACCGGCAAGAACCCGCAAACCGGCGAGCCGGTCAAGATCAAAGCCAGCAACACCGTGGCCTTCAAGCCAGGCAAGAACCTGCGCGACAGCGTCAACGCCCCCGTCAAGCCAGCCAAGAAAGGCAAGTGATCGCTCCCTGACAACCCCCGTGTCAGCCAAACGGGCGCCCCAGGGCGCCCGTTGTGCTTTCTGCAGGCAAAATGTTTCGAACTTGCATAATTAGTTCAGGAAAGGGATAAACTGCGCGCCTTAGTCACTTTTCATTCGAGGCGCGTTGATGAAGTTTCGCTTTCTTCTCTGGGCCATGGGGCTGTTGATGGCCAGGGCCAGCCGCAATAACCCGGCGTTCCAGCAGCAGCTCAAGGGCAAGGACCTGGTGTTCCAGATGCAGACCCTGGACGGCAAGGTCGCCCGGCACTTCATCGTCAATAACGAGCGCATCAGCAGTAAGGGCGGGGCGCACGCACAGCCAGCTTTCGCCATTGCGTTCAAGGACGCAGCCTTTGGCTTCGCCACGATGCAAGCGGGCAACAAGCAATTGGCGTTCATGCAGGGGATTCAGGACAAGCACATCCAGATCAAGGGCAATCCGGCGCTGGTGATGTGGTTCCAGGGGTTGATGAAGTACCTGAAGCCGAAGAAGAAAGGCTGAGCCTCAACTGGGCTGCCAATACTTACCTGTGGGAGCGGGCTTGTCGAGGCGTCGAACCGCCGCGAACACCGGCGAAGCCGGTGCCATGCACCGCAGCGCTTGTTTCGCGGGCAAGCCCGCTCCCACAGGGTTCCTGACAAGCCTCAGTGCGGTGCGTGAAACTGCGAAGCCAGTTCGCGCAACATGTTCTCGGCCTCGAGTACCTTGTTCACCACATCCTCCGCCTTGTCCCGGGTAATCCCCAGGCGCTCCAGCAACGCGTCCGGGATCTCCTCCATCGGCCCCGAACCAATGCCTCGCGAGCGCAGCAAACGGGTGGCCAGGCACACCAGGTTGGGGAATGCCGAGTACTCGCCGTCGTAGGCCGGGTCGTGCTGGAAACGCAGCGCGGTCGACAGCTCTTCCGGCATGTCCCACAGCTTCATCAGCCAGGCGCCGATTTGTTCGCGGCTGATGCCCAGCAGGTGCTGCTCCACGTAGGTGTGGCTCAGGTGCGGGTTTACCTCCAGGTGGCGGCAAATCAGCGAAAAGTGCGGTGGGAACACGTGTGCCAGCAGCAGGTAGCCGAAGTTGTGCAGCAGCCCGGCCAGGTAGGTAAGCCCGGCCTCGGGGCGTTCTGCCCTCGGCATGGCACGGGTCAGGCCTTCGATGATTGCAGCGGTGTAGATCGACTGCTGCCAGTACGGTGTGGCCTGCTGCGGGTGGTCTTTAGGCAGGCTCAGGGTCTTGCCCAGCGCCAGGCCCAGGGCCAGGTTGATCACCAGGTCGAAGCCCAGCACGCGCACGATGGCATCTTCCACCGAGCGGATCTTGCCGGGTGAGGCGTAGTACGGCGATGCCGCCCAGCTCACCACTTGGGCCGCCAGCGCCGGGTCGGTTTCGACCACGCCGGTGATGTCATCGATGCTGGCGTTGGGGTCTACCCGCAGCTTGATGATCTTTTGCGCGGTATCGGCCAGCGGTGGGATCTCGATGGTTTCTTCCAGGCGCTTCTGGATGCGTCGGGCCGTGAAGGCCTGCACGGCATTGGTGATTTCCCGGGTGTCGTCATCGGGGCGGTCGAGGTTTGGGCTGATGGCCTCGACTTCCTGGCCGAAGCTGCTGGCGCTGGCTTTGGCCAGCATGCGCTTGAAGTGCGCGCGTTCGATTTCCAGCAGCAGGCCGGTTTCGCCCGACTGGATATAGACGGTTTCGGCGTCGAGCAGGCTCTTCTCGTACTGGCACGGTGAGCTGGTCAGCGCCGGAATGCCTGGCAGGGCCTTGAGCTGGTGTTTGTCGAGCATCTGCTTCAGGCGCGGCACCGACACGGCGGTGAGCTTGCGCCCGGTCAGTTCGGCCAGGCGGTTGAGGTCCAGCAGTTGGCTCTGCGGGAACAGCACCATGAGGGCGCCGACCTCGTCGTCGAGAAGCACTGCCTGCACCCGCGAAGCCGCAGGAAGGTGCGGGTGCTCGGTCACCTCGCGGTAGGCGACGCCGAGCTTGTCGAGCAGCCGCCTGATGACAGAGGGTGCGTGTGGGGTTGCGGTGTCCAGGGCAACTTCAGTCATGGTCCGTATCCACTGTTTCTTTTAAACGCGAAGTATAACCAGCCTGCGAGCAAATCTGGATCCATTCTGGTACTGGCGTCACACTTGGCCATATTGCTGGCCATGACGCAGCCAACGGTCGAGCAGCGGGCTGACGTGTTCCGGCCAGCGCGCGATCAGGGCCTGGGCGGCGTCGCGCACCGCTGGCAACAGGTCGGCGTCACGCATCAGGTCGGCGACCTTGAACTGTAGCAGGCCGGTCTGGCGGGTCCCCAGCATCTCGCCCGGGCCGCGCAGCTCTAGGTCCTTTTCGGCGATGATGAAGCCGTCGTTGGTCTCGCGCATGATCCCCAGGCGCTCGCGGCCGATCTGCGACAGTGGCGGGTGGTACAGCAGCACGCAATGGCTCACGGCACTGCCCCGGCCAACCCGGCCGCGCAGCTGGTGCAACTGGGCCAAGCCAAGGCGCTCGGGGTTCTCGATGATCATCAGGCTGGCGTTGGGCACGTCCACGCCTACCTCGATGACCGTGGTCGCAACCAGCAGCTGCAAATCACCGGCCTTGAACTGCGCCATGATCTCGGCTTTCTCCGCAGGCTTCATGCGACCGTGGATCAGGCCCACACGCAGTTCACCCAAGGCGCTGCCAAGTTCTTCATAGGTGCTTTCGGCTGCTTGGCAGGTCAGCTCTTCAGACTCTTCGATGAGGGTGCAAACCCAGTAAGCCTGACGGCCCTCGGCGCAGGCGGCGCGTACCCGTTCGACCACTTCGAAGCGGCGGCTATCGGCTACCAGCACGGTGTTCACCGGGGTACGCCCAGGCGGCAGCTCGTCGAGCACCGAGGTGTCCAGGTCGGCGTAGGCGCTCATGGCCAGGGTGCGCGGAATAGGCGTTGCGGTCATGATCAGCTGGTGCGGGCACAGCTCGCCGGCCACGCCCTTCTTGCGCAAGGCCAGGCGTTGCTGAACGCCAAATCGGTGCTGTTCGTCGATGATCGCCAGGGCCAGGTGCTTGAACTTCACCTCTTCCTGGAACAGCGCGTGGGTGCCGACCACCATCGGTGCGCCGTTGGCGATCTGCTCCAGGGAAGCTGCCCGAGCCTTGCCCTTGAGCTTGCCGGCCAGCCAGGCCACTTCGATGCCCAGTGGTTCGAGCCAGCGCTTGAAGGTGATGTAGTGCTGTTCGGCAAGGATCTCGGTGGGTGCCATCAAGGCCACCTGATAGCCGGCTTCCAACGCCTGCAACGCGGCCAGTGCGGCGACCACGGTCTTGCCTGCCCCCACATCGCCCTGCACCAGGCGCATCATCGGTTCGTGCTGGCTGAGGTCGTAGGCAATTTCGTTGGCCACCCGCTGCTGCGCGCCGGTCGGGTGGAAGCCCAGGTTGGCCAGGTACTGCGCTTGCAGGCGTTTGGCCTTGGGCAGGACCGGTGCGCGCAGGCTACGCAGGCTTTCACGCAGGCGTTGCTGCGACAGCTGGTGGGTCAGCAGTTCTTCGAAGGCCAGGCGGTGCTGGGCCCAGTGCTGGCCTTCGGCGAGCTCGTCGAGGTCGGCATCGGCCGGCGGGTTGTGCAGGTAGCGGATGGCATCGTCCAGCGGCGCCAGTTGGTAGTCCCGGGCCAGCTCGTCAGGCAGCCAGTCAGGCAGGCTGCGCGGGCCAAGCAGGCCCAGGCTCTGCTGGCACAACAGGCGCAGGCGTTGTTGGGTGAGGCCTTCGGTGGACGGGTAGATCGGTGTCAGGGTCTGCTCGACCGGTGGCGGCGGCTCGTCACCATTCAGCGCCCGGTATTCCGGGTGGTAGATCTCCAGGCCCGAGGCGCCGGGGCGGGCCTCGCCGTAGCAGCGCAGGTGGGTGCCACGTTTAAGGCCTTCTTTCTGCGCGTTGCTGAAATGGTAGAAGCGCAGGCTCAGCACACCTGTGCCGTCACCCAGGCGTACCACCAGGCTGCGGCGCTTGCCCATGGTCACATCGGCACCGCTGACCACACCCTCGATCACGGCATCCTGGCCGGGGCGCAACTGGCCAATCGGAACCACGCGGGTGCGGTCCTGATAGCGCAGGGGCAGGTGGAACAGCACATCCTGCAGGTTCTCCAGGCCGACCTTGGCGAGTTTTTCCGCCATGGCCTCGCCAACACCCTTGAGTACCGTGACCGGGACCTTCGACAGCTCACTCATGACTCAGGCCGGTTGGTCCGCAGGGGCTTTGGCGACCGAGCACAGGCGGATCGAATCAGCGAGGATTTCGATGGCCTTTGGCCGCGGGAAGCTGGCACGCCAGGCAATGGCGACGGTGCGGAACGGCGCCGGCGCTGTCAGCGGGCGGACCTCGATGATGCCAGGGGCGTAGTGGTGGCTGTGCACCGCCGACAGCGGCAGGATCGAAACGCCAAGGCCTGATGCCACCATATGGCGGATGGTTTCCAGCGAGCTGGACTCGACCGTAGTGTGCTTGGAGCCTTCACCACCTTTGTTCAGGGTCGGGCAGGCTTCCAGTACCTGGTCGCGGAAGCAGTGGCCCTCACCCAGCAGCAACAGGCTCTTGTCGTTGAGCATGGCGGTGTCGATGGTCTTTTTCGCCGTCCACGGGTGGTCGGCCGGCATCAGGGCGCAGAACGGCTCATCGTACAGCGGCAGGGTCAGCACGTCGGCTTCGTTGAATGGCAGGGCGATGATCACCGCGTCCAGTTCGCCATTGCGCAGCTTTTCGCGCAGTACGTGGGTGAAGTTTTCTTCGATGTACAGCGGCATCTGCGGCGCTACGCGGTGCAGTTGCGGAATCAGGTGCGGGAACAGGTAGGGGCCGACGGTATAGATGGCGCCAACCTTGAGCGGGGCAGTGAGCTGGTTCTTGCCGGCCTGGGCCAGTTCGCGAATGCCTTGGGCCTGCTCCAGTACCTTCTGCGCCTGGGCGACGATGCTTTCACCGACCGGGGTCAGGCGCACCGCGCTCTTGCTGCGTTCGAAGATCAGAACGCCAAGCTCATCCTCGAGCTTCTTCACACCGACCGACAGGGTCGGCTGGCTCACGTGGCAGCGTTCGGCGGCATGGCCGAAGTGCTGTTCCTGGGCGAGTGTGACGATGTAGCGTAATTCTGTGAGGGTCATAACGTGCGTCCATGAAGTTGCGGGCCCAGCATAGCGGCTGCAATCGATAGACGCACGTTATCAGACTTGCCGATTTGTGACAGAAACAAAAGTCTCAGCGGCGGTCCAGCGAGTAGACGAACGGTGCCACGACTTCAATCGTGCCATTGTTCAGCAACTCGGGTGGCGGCTTGGGTACCGTGCCGGCCCGACGGATCATTTCCAGGGTCGCCCGGTCCAGTGCGGCACTGCCCGAACCACCGGCCATGGCGTACGACACCACCTTGCCTTCGGCGTCGACCACGAAGCGCAAGCGGTTGATACCCTGCAGGCCGCGACGGCGCGCGTCTTCCGGGTAACGCTTGTACTTGGCCAGGTGACGCAGCAGGTCGCTCTGCCAGGTCGGCAGGGCGTTGCTGTTGGACGCAATGCTCGGCGCCGGTGCCGCGGACTTCTGCGGCGGCGTGTTGCTGGGCGGTGCGTCTACCGTTTGTTCGGTCGGCGGCGCTTCCTTCGGCGGCTCAGGCTTTTTCTCAGGCTTGGGCGGCTGTGGCTTGGCCTTCGGCTTGGGCGGCTTGGGAATGGCGATCTTGGGCTTGGGGGCCTCGGCCAGCTTCGGCAGCGGCGGTTCCTCGACCGGTGCCGGTGGCTGCGGTGCCGCTTTCGGGGGCGGTGGTGGCGCAGGCTCCGGCAATGGCGCCAGCTCGACCATCATGGCTGCCGGTGGCAGTTCGATGGCCTGGGGCACCGACCAGTTGAGCGTCAGCAGCACGGCGACCACGTGCACGCCCAGCACGATCGCCAGGCTGCCACCGTAGCGCGCCATGTTAGAGCGCGTTTTTGTCATTTCTTGGCTGCCGTCTCTAGACCTACCAGACCGACCTTGAGGTAGCCGGCCGCGCGCATGTTGTTCATCACTTCCATCAGGTCACCGTAATCCACGCCTTTGTCAGCCTGGAAGAAGATGGTGGTTTCCTTGTCACCCTTGGTCTTGGCGTCGAGCATCGGGCCAAGCTGGTCGGGTGCAGCAACCTGATCGTCGCCGACGTACAGCTTCTGGTCGGCCTTGACGCTGACGAACACCGGTTTCTCGGGCCTCGGCGCCGGTTTGGCGGTCGAGGCCGGCAGGTCGACCTTGATGTCGACCGTGGCCAAGGGGGCTGCGACCATGAAGATGATCAACAGCACCAGCATCACGTCGATGAACGGCGTAACGTTGATTTCGTGGTTTTCGGCGAGGTCGTCGCCACCTTCGTTGAGATGCAGGCCCATGGCTTACCCCACTTTCACCATGTGCGGGGCGGCGCGATCGCTGCCCTGGCGGTCCAAGTCACGGCTGACCAGCAGCAGTACCTGAGCGGAGGCGTCGGACACCTGGGCCTTGTAGCCAGCGATGGAGCGGGCGAAGACGTTGTAGATGACCACGGCCGGGATTGCTGCGACCAGGCCCAGGGCGGTGGCCAGCAAGGCTTCGGCGATACCTGGGGCAACCACGGCCAGGTTGGTGGTCTGGGTCTTGGCGATGCCGATGAAGCTGTTCATGATGCCCCATACGGTACCGAACAGGCCGACGAACGGCGCGGTGGAGCCGATGGTGGCCAGTACGCCGGTGCCGGTGCTCATGGTACGGCCGCTGGCATGCACGAGGCGCTCCAGGCGGAAGCTGACACGCTCCTTGATGCCTTCTTTTTCGCGGGCGTTGGCCGACAGGCGCATTTCTTCGAGGGCGTCGTGAACCAACGTGTGGGCCAGGGTGCCTTCTTTGTTGGAGACTTCGCTGGCTTCTTTCAGGGTGGTGGACTTCTTCAGCTGGGCGATCTCACCACGCAGGCGACGTTTGGCGCCCATCAGCTCGAAGCCTTTGGCGATCCAGATGGTCCAGGTGATGATGGAGGCGATAGCCAGGCCGATCATGACGATCTTCACCACGATGTCGGCGTTTTTGTACATGCCCCACGGGGACAGGTCGTGGGCCATGCCCAGGGACGTGTCTTCAACCAGTGCATCGGTAGCGGGATCAACCACTACCTGCGAATCTGCCGGGGCGGCAGCTTGTGCTTCGCCAGCGGGAGCCTGGCCTTCCACAGCCGGTGTCGCTGGAGTAGCCGGGGCGGAAGCAGCGGCTGGTGTAGCGGCATTGGCGGTTGGCTCATCGGCCATGGCCACCGGGGCCAGCACCAGGCTGAGTGTCAGCGCGGCGATGGCGCGCCAGGCGCGCGACGGGGTTGGCGAAGCGGAAGGTTGAGTGCGTGTCATGCTGGCCGGACCTGATGAAGAAAAAGTGGACGTTCTCCAAGGCCTCGAGATAGGCCGAGAACAAATTGGCCGCCATTATTGCAAGTAATTCTTGTTAACAAAAGTAATCTTGTTGCTTTTTTCGCCTATGGTCTAGCCGCCCATCGTGTAGCGTGGCCGGGGTGATCAATTGGTCTAGGGAGTTTTGTGATGTCAGACCTATCCGTGATGGTGGTGGGATGTGGTGATGTAGGCGGGCGTTTTGCCAAACAGATGCTGGCCAAAGGCTGGCAGGTAAGCGGCCTGCGCCGTTCTGTCGGGCAACTGCCTGCGGGGATCGCGCCGGTTGCCGCCGACCTGGCCGAGCCGTCGATTCCGCAAGCCTGGCCGCAGGGTTCGCTGGACTACCTTGTGTACTGCGTGGCGGCCAGCCAGCACGACGAGGCAGGTTACCAGGCGGCCTACGTCGACGGCTTGCGCCATGTGCTGGCGTGGCTGGCCGAGCGAGGCCAGCACCCGCGTCGCCTGCTGTTTGTATCGAGCAGCAGCGTGTATGCCCAAAAAGACGGTGAATGGATCGAAGAAGGTGCGGCCACCGAGCCTGAAGGTTATTCCGGGCGGGTGATGCTTGAGGCCGAGCAGCTGGCGCTGGCCAGCGGCATTCCGGCAAGTGTGGTGCGCCTGACCGGCATCTATGGCCCAGGCCGCGAGTGGCTGCTGAGCCAGGTGCGCCAGGGTTACCGCGTCGCCGAGGAGCCGCCGCTGTATGGCAACCGCATTCATGCCGAGGATGCTGCCAGCCTGCTGGCGCACCTGCTGCAGGCCGATGCCGACGGCAAGGCGCTGGACGACTGTTACATTGGCGTCGATGACGACCCGGCTCCGCTGGCCGATGTGGTGGCCTGGCTGCGGGCATACATGGGGGTTACCGAATGGTCTGATGAGCAGCGGGTGCGGCGTACCGGCAGCAAGCGCTGTAGCAATGCCCGGGCGCGAGCGTTGGGCTGGGTGCCGGAATATCCGAGTTACAAGGAAGGGTATGCAGCCATCCTGAAAGGAGGGCGTTGAGTCTGCCGGCCTCTTCGCCGGTAAACCCGCTCCCACAGGGATATCACAAGGCCTGAAGACAGTGATTACCCTGTGGGAGCGGGTTTACCCGCGAAGAGGCCAGTGCATTCAGTGCAAATGCATTAGGGCTCAGTTGAGCTCCAGCACCCACTGGCGCTTGCCCGCCGCCAGCTCCGGCATGTCATCCGGCTGCGCACGGTTCACCGCCTGGAAAATCTCCAGCTTGCCGCCATCACGCTTGATGATGAACGGTGCACCACGCTGGTTACGCTCCAGCCACAGGCTGTCATTGCTGCCGCCCATGGTCGCGCAATCGCCCGCCAGGCACAGGGCGAAACGGTCTGGCCCTGGCAGGCCGGTGACGTTGCCGGTGTCGCTGAAGCGCACGCTGGCACCTTTGCCCTGGCCTTCGGTGATCTTCCAGTCGCCGCCCAGGTAGGCCTGGTACAGCGCCTTCTCGAAGCTGCTACCCAGCGGGGCATTGGCGGTAGCCGGTGCCTTGGCGCGTACGAAGGTCTGCTTGGCTCCGCTTTGATCAACGGTCAGCAGTTCATCGCCATCAAGCGACAACTGCTCGGTCTGGCCACCTTCGAAGTTGGCCTGCCACTGCTTGTCGTTGGCGCTCAACTGGCCGTCAGCGGCCTCGAAACCATTGCTGTAGCTGGCCTGTTGGCTGGCAACGTCGAGTTTCCACTCGAACACCGGGCCGTGCTCGTTCAGCGCCTGGCGCAGGCTGCTGCCCTTGACGGCCGCAGTGATGGCGTCCTGGTTGATCCAGGTGCCGTTGAAGTCTTCGGGTTTGTGGCTGGCGCAGCCGCCCAGAAGCAGGGCTGCCAGTGCGAAGGGCAGTGCTTGACGCATGAGGGAATAACCTTGCAGAAGAGGGAGGGGTGACGGGCAGGGCGCTCGTCACCAGGGGCATCATTCGATGACCAGGATGGCGTCCATTTCGACCTGGGAGCCTTTCGGCAGAGCGGCAACGCCGATGGCGGCGCGGGCCGGGTAGGGCTGCTCGAAGTAGCGGCCCATCACCTCGTTGACCTTGGCGAAGTGGCTCAGGTCGGTGAGGAAGATGTTCAGCTTGACGATGTCCTTGAACGAACCGCCAGCGGCTTCAGCCACGGCCTTGAGGTTTTCGAACACTTGCACGGTCTGGGCTTCGAAGCCTTCAACCAGCTCCATGGTCTTCGGGTCCAGCGGGATCTGGCCCGACATGTACACGGTGTTGCCGGCCTTGATCGCCTGCGAGTAGGTGCCGATGGCAGCTGGGGCCTTGTCGCTGTTGATGACGGTCTTGCTCATGATGACTCCTTGCGGTTGGCGGACTACGTACGCATGCGGGTGATGCGGACCACACCGGTCAGGGTACGCAGCTTCTTGATCACACGCGCCAGGTGCACGCGGTCGTGCACGCTGACCACCAGTTGGACCACGCTGATACGGCCGTCGCGTTCGTCCATGCTGATCTTCTCTATGTTGCCGTCGGCGGCGTTGACGCTGCTGGCCAGCAGGGCGATCAGGCCGCGCTGGTGCTCCAGTTCGACACGCAGTTCGACATTGAACTCGCCCGTGATGTCCTTGGCCCAGGAGAGTTGCACGCACTTCTCCGGGTTGTGGCGGATTTCACTGATGTTGCGGCAGTTCTCAAGGTGCACGACCATGCCTTTGCCAGCCGACAGGTGGCCGACGATCGGGTCACCCGGGATCGGCGTACAGCACTTGGCGTAGCTCAGCACCAGGCCTTCGGTACCACGAATCGCCAGCGGGCCTTCCGGCGCTGGCAACTGCTCGCCTTCGGCCGACAGCAGGCGACGTGCAACCACGTAGGCCATGCGGTTGCCCAGGCCGATGTCTTCGAGCAGGTCTTCGATGAGTTCCAGGCGGTACTCGGCGAGAATCGACTGGATACGCTCCTGGGGGACTTTCTCCAGGCTGCTGTCGAAGCCGGTGAGTACCTTGTTCAGCAGGCGTTCGCCCAGGCTGATGGACTCGGACCGACGCTGCTGCTTGAGGGCATGGCGGATGTGCGTGCGCGCCTTGCCGGTGACCACGAAGTTGAGCCAGGCCGGGTTCGGCCGTGCGCCCGGTGCGCTGACGATTTCCACCGTCGAGCCGCTTTGCAGCGGCTCGGACAGCGGCGCCAGGCGGCGGTTGATGCGGCAGGCGATGCAGCTGTTGCCCACGTCGGTGTGGACCGCGTAGGCGAAGTCGACGGCCGTGGAGCCTTTGGGCAGCTCCATGATGCGGCCTTTGGGCGTGAACACGTAGACCTCGTCCGGGAACAGGTCGATCTTCACGCTTTCGATGAATTCCAGCGAGTTGCCGGCACGTTGCTGCAGTTCAAGGATGCCCTTGACCCACTGGCGGGCACGGGCGTGGCTGCCCTTGGGCTGCTCGTCGTCGTTGGACTTGTACAGCCAGTGCGCGGCGATGCCGTTGTTGGCCATCTCTTCCATCTCTCGGGTGCGGATCTGGATTTCGATGGGCACGCCGTGCATGCCGAACAGCGTGGTGTGCAACGACTGGTAGCCGTTGGCCTTGGGGATCGCGATGTAGTCCTTGAAGCGACCGGGCAGCGGCTTGTACAGGTTGTGCACGGCGCCGAGCACGCGGTAGCAGGTGTCGACCTTGTCGACGATGATGCGGAAGGCGTACACGTCCATGATCTCGTTGAAGGCGCGGCGCTTGCCGCGCATCTTCTTGTAGATGCCATAGAGGTGTTTCTGCCGGCCGCTGACCTCGCCCTCGATACCGTCGGCGGCCAGGCAGTTGGCCAGCGAGTGCTCGATCTTGGCGACGATCTCTTTACGGTTGCCGCGTGCGCTTTTCACCGCCCGGTGAATCAGCGACGAGCGCATCGGGTGCATGGCCTTGAAGCCCAGGTCCTCGAACTCCACGCGCACGGTGTGCATGCCCAGGCGGTTGGCGATGGGGGCGTAGATTTCGAGGGTTTCCTTGGCAATGCGCCGGCGCTTTTCGCCAGACAGCACTTCCAGGGTGCGCATGTTGTGCAGGCGGTCGGCCAGCTTGACCAGGATCACGCGGATATCGCGAGCCATGGCCATGGCCATCTTCTGGAAGTTTTCGGCCTGCGCCTCGGCCTTGGTTTCGAAGTTCATCTGGGTCAGTTTGCTGACCCCATCGACCAGTTCGGCCACGGTCTCGCCAAATTGCTGGCTGAGGGCTTCCTTGGCGATGCCGGTGTCTTCGATCACATCGTGCAGCATGGCCGCCATCAGGCTCTGATGGTCCATGTGCATGTCGGCGAGGATGCTGGCCACGGCCAGCGGGTGGGTCACGTAGGGCTCGCCGCTGCGGCGGCGCTGCCCGTCGTGGGCCTGTTCGGCGTAGAAATAGGCGCGGCGGACCAGGTTGACCTGTTCGGGGCCAAGATAGGTCGACAGCCGTTCGGCCAAGGCTTCTATACCCGGCATGGGTTCACCTCCTGCGGAGGAAGAGGGCCTTGCGCCGTGCGACGTCGACCTGGCATCAATCAGACAGCCTCGTTGTTCTCGTCCTCGAACGCGGCGAACACCGGATCCTCGGTGACGATCTCTTCAGCGGCGATGAACTCGTTGGTGACGATGCCTTCGGCGATTTCACGCAGGGCAACAACGGTTGGCTTGTCGTTTTCCCACGCAACGCGTGGCTCTTTGCCGCCGGTCGCCAGCTGGCGAGCGCGCTTGGTCGAGAGCATGACCAGCTCAAAGCGGTTATCCACGTGTTCCAGGCAGTCTTCAACAGTTACGCGGGCCATGGTCTTCCTCAGTAGCAAATGCGGTGGGCGTGCAGCCCAGTAATGGGCAGGCGGACTCGATAGTTTAAAAAATCACCAGCCAATAGGGAAGCGCTGTTTTGTCGGGTGATACCTTCAAGCCCCTGTTTGCTTCTTCGCGGGTAAACCCGCTCCCACAGGCACCGCGCACCCTGTGGGGGCGGGTTTACCCGCGAAAGGGCCGGAACAGACAGCCTCAGACTTGAGCCTGACGATAACCTCAGAGCATCGCGTCACGCAACCGCGGGGTCAGCTCTTCGAACAAGGTCTGTACCGAGCGCAATGCCCGGCAATCCGGCCGGGTCAGCAGCCACAGCTGGGTGTCACAACCCGGCAGCGGCCCACTCAACGCATCCACGCCGGGCAAGGCATGCACCATATAGTCCGGCAACGCCGCCACGCCCAGGCCGGCGGTGACCAGCTGGGCGATGGTCGACATGCTGCTGCACTGGTAGCGCGGGCTTACCCCAGGGTGCTGCTGGTTGCGCCAGACCACCGTAGGGTGGTCCACCATCGAGTCATCGGGGGCGATCCACGGCACGTTGGCGGGCGACTCGGCCAGGCGCTCGCGCCACTGTGGCTGGCCGCAGACGACATAGGAGGTAGACCCCAGGTTGCGACCCACCAGGTGCTCCGGTGGGGTGTTGGTCAGGCGCAGGGCGATGTCGGCATCGCGCCGGCTGAGGTTGGCAAACGTGTTGGAGGTGCCCATCTCCAGCGATAGCGCCGGGTAGTTGGGCATGAACTCGGCCAGCGCCGGCAGCAACAGGCTGTGCATCACCGCCTCGGTACAGGTCAGCCGCACCGTGCCGCTGACCACCTGCTCGCCACTGGTCATGGCAATGCGCGCCGCCTCCAGCGCCTGTTCGGCACGTTCGGCCTGCTCGGCCAGGGCCTGAGCGGTATCGGTCGGCAGGTAGCCCTTGCGGCTCTTGACGAACAAGGCGGTGCCCAGCGCCGACTCCAGCCGGCGGATCGAGCGGAATACTGTCGAAACATCGACTTTCAGCAGCTCGGCGGCCTTGGCCAGCGAGCGGCCTCGCTCCAGTGCCAGGACCAGGGAGAGGTCGGCGTGGGTAATCTGATATTGCATTGGTGCACGCTCTGCTTGCCGAATTGCCAATGTCTGTTGCATCAGGGCCATTTTATAGTGAAACGGCCCCCCGGAATCAATGCGCCCGGTCGGGTAACCAGTCCCCACGATGGGAAAGTGAAAAGAACAACAGCTGCAACCATCGTCGCCCGTGAGGCGCCAGCCGTATCCCACATCGCCGCAGCACATCAAAGGATGTACACCATGACGTCGGTAACCCCGTGCGCCAGTTCTTCCAGCGAGATGAATGACTTCCTCCAGGCCCATCCGGACACGCAGTACGTCGACCTGCTGATCTCCGACATGAATGGCGTGGTACGTGGCAAGCGCATCGAGCGGGCCAGCCTGCACAAGGTGTACGAGAAGGGCATCAACCTGCCCGCATCGCTGTTCGCCCTGGACATCAATGGCTCCACCGTCGAGAGCACCGGCCTTGGCCTGGACATCGGCGATGCCGACCGCATCTGCTTCCCGATCCCGGGCACGTTGTCGGACGAGCCGTGGCAGAAGCGCCCCACTGCCCAGCTGCTGATGACCATGCACGAGCTGGATGGCCAGCCGTTCTTCGCCGACCCGCGCGAAGTGTTGCGCCAGGTGGTGAGCAAGTTCGACGATCTGGGCCTGGATATCTGCGCGGCGTTCGAGCTGGAGTTCTACCTGATCGACCAGGACAACCTCAATGGTCGCCCGCAGCCGCCGCGTTCGCCCATTTCCGGCAAACGCCCCCAGTCGACCCAGGTGTACCTGATCGACGACCTCGATGAATACGCCGACTGCCTGCAGGACATGCTCGAAGCCGCCAAGGAGCAAGGCCTTCCCGCCGACGCCATCGTCAAGGAAAGCGCCCCTGCGCAGTTCGAAGTCAACCTGCACCACGTGGCCGACCCGCTCAAGGCCTGCGACTACGCGATCCTGCTCAAGCGCCTGATCAAGAACGTGGCCTACGACCATGAAATGGACACCACGTTCATGGCCAAGCCCTACCCGGGCCAGGCAGGTAACGGCCTGCACGTACACATTTCGTTGCTGGACAAGAAAACCGGCAAGAACATCTTTGCCAGCGATGACCCGTTGCAAAGCGACACGCTGCGCCACGCCATCGGTGGTGTGCTGGAAACCATGCCGGCGTCGATGGCGTTCCTGTGCCCGAACATCAACTCCTATCGCCGTTTCGGCGCGCAGTTCTACGTGCCCAATGCGCCAAGCTGGGGTCTGGATAACCGCACCGTGGCGGTACGCGTGCCCACCGACAGCAGCGACAACGTGCGCCTGGAGCACCGTGTGGCCGGCGCCGACGCCAACCCGTACCTGATGCTGGCGGCCATCCTGGCCGGCGTGCATCACGGCCTGACCAACAAGGTCGAGCCGCAGGCGCCGATCGAAGGCAACTCCTACGAACAGCTGGAGCAAAGCCTGCCGAACAACCTGCGCGATGCCCTGCGCGCGCTGGACGACAGCGAAGTCCTCAACCAATACATCAGCCCGGACTACATCGACATCTTCGTGGCCTGCAAGGAAAGCGAACTGGCCGAGTTCGAAGTGTCGATTTCCGACCTTGAGTACAACTGGTACCTGCACACGGTGTAAGCCCATGAGCGCAACTGCGGTCCCCTTGATCGGTGTCAGCGCCTGCCGCCAGCAGGTGGGGAAGAACTCGTCGCACACGGTAGGCGACAAGTATGTCGAGGCGGCCGGCTTTGCCGGCTTGCCGCTGATCTTGCCGGCCCGCGACGGGGGCAGCGACACACAGGCGCTGCTGTCCCGTCTGCACGGCATTGTTTTTACAGGCTCGCCTTCAAATATCGAACCGCATCATTACAATGGCGCCCCCAGCGTGGCGGGTACCCGGCACGACCTGGCGCGTGATCGGCTGACCCTGCCACTGCTGCAGGCGGCGATTGCCGCCGGTGTGCCGGTGTTCTGCATTTGCCGTGGCTATCAGGAACTGAACGTGGCCCTTGGCGGCAGCCTGCACCAACGCGTGCAGGAGCTGCCTGGCTACCTTGATCATCGCGAACCTGAGGACGCACCCCTGGAGGTGCAATACGGCCCTCGTCACCCGGTCGGCATCGAGCCTGGCGGGTTGTTCGAGCGCCTGGGCCTGGCGGCGCAGTTCGAGGTCAACTCGCTGCACAGCCAGGGCATCGACCGCCTTGCCCCAGGCTTGCGCGTCGAGGCACGGGCCCCGGATGGCCTGATCGAAGCAGTGTCCATGCCCGATGCGCCGGGCTTTGTGCTCGGTGTGCAGTGGCACCCGGAGTGGCGCTTCAACGAAAACCCGGTCTCGCTGCGCCTGTTTCAGGCGTTTCGCCAGGCCTGCATTGCCTATGCAGCAGGGGAGGGCGCACGGCAGGAATGATTCTGACGTCAGCCGAAGGTCTCGGATGACTTGTCCCCGACAGCAAGCTTTCAATGAGTGAAAGCGGGCCTTGTACGCAAGGCCTGTGAAAACAATTCCAAAATTTACGGCAAATACTCATGAGCAATTACACAGAAGCCGGCCGCCCACCCGACGTGGCAGCCGACGCGGGCAACACTCAGCGCAGCAAAGGCCTGGCCAAGGGCCGTTTGGGCTTGCTGGCCAGCGTGGTGCTGGGCATTTCCACCATCGCCCCGGTCTACACCCTGACCGGCGCCCTTGGCCCGACCGTGCGCGAGGTCGGTGCCCACCTGCCAGCCGTGTTCATCGTCGGCTTCCTGCCGATGTTGCTGGTGGCCCTGGGCTACCGCGAGCTGAACTCGGCAGAACCGGACAGCGGTACATCGTTCACCTGGTCGGCACGTGCCTTCGGCCCGATGATCGGCTGGATTGGCGGTTGGGGGTTGGTGGTTGCCACCACCATCGTGCTGTCGAACCTGGCAGGGGTGGCAGTCGACTTCTTCTACCTGTTTCTGGGCCAGATCACCGGCAAGCATGAGCTGGCGGCGTTGGCCGATAACCTGTTGATCAACATCGTTACCTGTTGCGTGTTCATCGCCCTGGCCGTGTGGATCTGCTGTCGCGGCATCGCCACCACCATGACCGTGCAGTACGGCCTGGTGGCCTTGCAGTTGGTGGTGCTGATCGGATTTGCCGTCGCCGCCTTTGGCGGTACCACCGCGCCGCCACCGCTGGCGTTCGATTTCGCCTGGTTCAACCCGTTTGGTGTCGAGTCGTTCTCGGCCTTTGCCGCTGGGCTGTCGCTGTCGATCTTCATCTTCTGGGGCTGGGACACGTGCCTGACCGTCAGCGAAGAGTCGGTGGGCAGCGAAGAGGTGCCGGGCAAGGCCGCCACCTGGACCGTGATGCTGATCCTCGGCCTTTACCTGTTCACCGCCATCGCCACTCTGCAGTTTGCCGGTATCAGCGAAACGGGCCTGGGCCTGAACAACCCGCGCATCCAGGAGAACGTCTTTGCCCACCTGGCCGGCCCGGTCATGGGGCCGCTGGCGATCCTGATGTCCATCGCGGTGCTGGCCAGTACGGCGGCGTCGTTGCAGTCGACCTTCGTGGCGCCGGCGCGCACCCTCCTGGCGATGGGGTACTACGGTGCAGTGCCGCCGAAATTCGCCAGCGTCTGCCCGCGTTCGCAAACCCCGCGCTACGCCACTATTTGTGCGGGCCTGGCAGCAGGTCTGTTCTACGTGACCATGCGTAGCCTGAGCGAGAACGTGCTGGCAGATACCATCACCGCGCTGGGCATGATGATCTGCTTCTATTATTCGCTGACCGCATTTGCCTGCGTCTGGTATTTCCGTGGCAGCTTGTTCGACAGCCTGCGCCACTTCATCATGCGCGGCCTGTGCCCGTTGGTGGGTGGGGTGATCCTGTCGGTAATCTTCATACGGACTGCCATCGACAGCGCCTCGCCGGACTTCGGCAGTGGTTCGCATGTGGGCGGGTTGGGGCTGGTGTTCGTGATTGCCGCGATCATCTCGGTGCTGGGCATCGGGCTGATGATGCTGTCGCGCATGCGCGCGCCGGCTTACTTCCTGGGGGCTACCCTGCGTCAGCAGGCTACCCTGCCGTTGCAGGAATAAATAATTGGGGCTGCAAAGCAGCCCCAATTCGTTCTTCAGCTGATCATTTGCTTCAGCAGCGTCGCATGACGCTGTTGCTGTTTCTTCAACAGCAAGCGATTCGAGCGGAACACCGCCTTCAAATCCTCTAGCGCCACGTCGAAATCATCATTGATGATCACGTAGTCATACTCGTCGTAGTGCACCATCTCGCTGACCGCTTCTTTCATGCGCCCGGCAATGATTTCTTCGCTGTCCTGCCCACGGCCATCCAGGCGGTGACGCAGCGCCTCCTGACTAGGTGGCAGGATGAACACCGACAACGCCTGTGGCATCAGCTTGCGCACCTGCTGGGCGCCTTGCCAGTCGATTTCCAGGATCAGGTCGTAGCCCTGATCCAGCGTCTGCTGCAGCGCGCTGCGCGAGGTGCCGTAGAAGTTGCCGAACACTTCGGCATGCTCCAGAAAGTCGCCTTGCGCGATCAGCGCCTTGAATTCTTCGTGGACCACGAAGTGGTAGTTCACCCCGTGTTCCTCGCCCGGGCGCATGGCGCGGGTGGTGTGCGAGACCGAAACGCGGATCTGCCGGTCGTCCTTGGTCAGGGCCGTTACCAGGCTGGTCTTGCCGGCGCCCGAAGGGGCCGAAACGATGTAGAGGGTGCCGCTGCTGTGGTTCATGGTCGGGGTGGCCTTACTCGATGTTCTGTACTTGTTCACGCATCTGTTCGATCAATACCTTCAGGTTGACCGCCGCTTGCGTGCTGCGTGGGTCGAAGGCCTTGGAGCCGAGGGTGTTGGCTTCGCGGTTGAGTTCCTGCATCAGGAAGTCCAGGCGCCGCCCTGCGGCGCCGCCGCCCTTGAGTACCCGGCGCACTTCAGTGACGTGGGTGCTGAGGCGGTCGAGCTCCTCGGCCACGTCGCTCTTCTGCGCCAGCAGCACCATCTCTTGTTCCAGGCGCTGTGGGTCGAGCTCGGCTTGCATGTCGCCGAAACGGTCGAGGATCTTCTGCCGCTGCGCCGCCAGCATCTGCGGCACCAGGGCGCGCAAGGTGGTGACTTCGCTGGACATGTTGTCCAGGCGCTCGTTGATCAGCCGGGCCAGTTCCTGGCCTTCGCGCAGGCGGCCGGCCTTGAGTTCGGCCAGGGCTTCGTCGAACAGTGCCATGGCTTCGGCGTTCAGTGCCTGCGGGTCGCTGGTGTCGGCCACCAGCACGCCTGGCCACGACAGCACTTCCAGCGGGTTCAGGGGTGCTGGCTGCTTGATCAGGCCGGCCACTTCCTCGGCGGCGGCAACCAGTTGCGCGGCGCGTTCGCGGTCTACCTTCAGCGGCTTGCCGTTGCTGTCTTCGTTGAGGCGCAAGGTGCATTCCACCTTGCCCCGCGACAAGCCCTGGCGCAGGCCTTCACGCACGGCGCCTTCGAGGTCGCGCAGGGCCTCTGGCAGGCGCAGGTGCGGTTCCAGGTAACGGTGGTTGACCGAACGCAGCTCCCAGATCAGGGTGCCTTGGCTGCCGGCGCGCTCGACACGAGCAAAAGCGGTCATGCTGTGCACCATGGGGAGTACCTCGCTTAGTTGAATGGACGGTGGGAGCCTCTCGGCTGCAAGGCGCAGGATTGTAGCGCAGTGGGGCCGTGGCGCCCAATCCACCTATGTTACCGACGGGCGGCCGCGCCAGTAGGAAAAGGCGACGGGCTGTGGCGGGTACGACAATAGGCATGTCTTCCCCGGGCTGCGGGCTCTATAATGCTCGGCAGATTCAAAGTCCCAGTACAGGTATCCCAGATGAAACGTCCAAGTGGTCGCGCCGCCGATCAGCTCCGCTCGATCCGCATCACCCGCAACTACACCAAGCACGCCGAAGGGTCGGTACTGGTCGAGTTCGGTGACACCAAGGTCATCTGCACGGTCAGCGTTGAAAACGGTGTGCCGCGCTTCCTGAAAGGCCAGGGCCAAGGCTGGCTGACCGCCGAATACGGCATGCTGCCGCGTTCTACCGGTGAGCGTAACCAGCGCGAAGCCAGCCGTGGCAAACAGGGTGGTCGCACCCTGGAAATCCAGCGCCTGATCGGCCGCTCGCTGCGCGCCGCACTGGACATGAGCAAGCTGGGCGACATCACCCTGTACGTCGACTGCGACGTGATCCAGGCCGATGGCGGTACCCGTACCGCGTCCATCACCGGTGCCATGGTCGCCCTGTGCGACGCGCTGGCGGTGATCAAGAAACGCGGTGGCCTGAAGGCCGGCAACCCGCTCAAGCACATGATTGCTGCTGTGTCGGTGGGCATGTACCAGGGCGAAGCCGTGCTCGACCTGGACTACCTGGAAGACTCCGCCGCCGAAACCGACCTGAACGTGGTCATGACCAGCGCCGGTGGCTTTATCGAGGTGCAGGGCACTGCCGAAGGTGCGCCGTTCCAGCCTGAAGACTTCAACGCCATGCTGGCGCTGGCGCAGAAGGGCATGACCGAAATCTTCGAGCTGCAGCAGGCTGCACTGGCGGACTGACTGATTTCGTAAATACAAAAAAAAGCCGACATTACTGTCGGCTTTTTTGTATCTGAGCAACACGCTTAGATGGTCAACGTCCAGTCATAGTCCACGATCAGCGGCGCATGCTGGGAGAAGCGCGGCTGACGCGGCAGGCGGGCGTTACGCACGAAGCGGCGCAGGCCTGGCGTGAGGATCTGGTAGTCGAACCGATAGCCCAGGTTGAGCATCTCGGCCTGCTCGTTGTCCGGCCACCAGCTGTACTGGTCGCCTTCACGGCTGACTTCGCGCAGGGCATCGACGTAACCCATCTCGCCAGTGATCGCATCCATCCAGGCGCGCTCCGGCGCCAGGAAGCCCGGCGATTGCTGACTGTCACGCCAGTTCTTGATGTCGAGCTTCTGCTGCGCCACGTAGAACGAGCCGCAATAGATGTACTCGCGACGCTTGCGACGCTGCTTGTCCAGGTACTTGGCGAAGTCGTCCATCAACTTGAACTTCTGATTCAAGTCTTCGTCGCCGTTCATGCCCGAAGGCAGCAGCAGGCTGGCAATACTGACTTTGTCGAAATCTGCTTGCAGGTAACGCCCGTAGCGGTCGGCTGTCTCGAAGCCCAGGCCGGTGATGACTGCCTTGGGCTGCATGCGCGAATAAAGGGCCACACCACCTTGGGCAGGCACCTCCGCGTCGCAGGCATAAAGGAAATAGCCATCGAGCTGGAAAGCTGGGTCATCGAGTTCAAAGGCCGAGGCGCGGGTATCCTGAAGGCAGATGACGTCGGCATTCTGGGCTTGCAGCCAGCTGAGCAAACCACGCTCGGCCGCAGCCTGAATGCCATTCACGTTCACACTGATGATCCGCATAAATGGCCCCAAAAATCTCGTGCGTGTATGATACCCGAGCTCAACCCATTTAGCTAAATCCGTGGTGTCCGGGACTATTCATGCAGCCGTATCAGCGCGACTTTATCCGTTTTGCCATCGATCGCGGGGTACTGCGTTTCGGTGAATTCACCCTGAAATCGGGGCGTACCAGCCCGTATTTCTTCAATGCCGGCCTGTTCAACACAGGTTCCGCGCTGGCCGAGCTGGGGCGCTGCTACGCTGCCGCCATCGTCGACAGCAAGATCTCATTCGACGTGCTGTTTGGCCCGGCCTACAAGGGTATTCCGTTGGCGGCGACCACTGCCGTGGCCTTGGCGGACCAGCATAAGCTCGACGTGCCTTGGTGCTTCAACCGCAAGGAAGCCAAGGACCACGGCGAAGGCGGCAGCCTGGTTGGCGCACCGCTGGCCGGTGATGTGCTGATCATCGACGACGTGATCACCGCCGGTACTGCCATCCGCGAAGTCATGCAGATCATCAACGCCCAGCAGGCCAAGGCCGCCGGCGTGCTGATCGCGCTGAACCGCGAAGAGCGTGGCAATGGCGAGCTGTCGGCGATCCAGGAAGTGGAGCGCGACTTCGGTATCCCGGTGGTCAGCATCGTTTCGCTGACCCAGGTGCTGGAGTTCCTGGCCGATGACCCGCAGCTGAAGCAGCATCTGCCGGCTGTCGAGGCTTACCGGGCGCAGTACGGGATCTGATCCTGGCCTGGAGATGAAAAAGGCGACCTTCTTGTGAAGGTCGCCTTTTTTTGTCGCCTGTTTCGGCCGATCAGCGCTGCTTGCGGTTGGTAATCAGGGTACCCACGCCGCTGTCGGTGAAGATTTCCAGCAGCACAGCATTCGGCACACGGCCGTCGATGATGTGCGAGCTGTTCACGCCGCCCTGCACCGCATCCAGTGCGCACTTGATCTTCGGCAGCATGCCGCCGTAGATGGTGCCGTCAGCGATCAGTTCGTTGACCTGTTCGGTGGTCAGGCCAGTCAGAACCTGGCCCTGCTTGTCCATCAAACCGGCGATGTTGGTCAGCAGCATCAGCTTCTCGGCTTTCAGCGCCTCGGCTACCTTGCCTGCTACCAGGTCGGCGTTGATGTTGTACGACTCACCGTTGGCACCCACGCCGATCGGCGCGATGACCGGGATGAAGTCACCCTTCACCAGCATGTTCAGCAGGTCGGTGTTCACGCTCACCACTTCGCCAACGTGGCCGATGTCGATGATTTCCGGGGTGGTCATCTCGGGCGTCTGGCGGCTGACGGTCAGCTTGCGGGCGCGAATCAGCTCCGCGTCCTTGCCGGTCAGGCCGATGGCGCTGCCGCCGTGGCGGTTGATCAGGTTGACGATGTCCTTGTTCACCTGGCCACCCAGCACCATCTCCACCACGTCCATGGTCGCCGAGTCGGTGACGCGCATGCCGTCGATGAAGTGGCTTTCGATCGACAGGCGCTTGAGCAGGTCGCCGATCTGCGGGCCACCACCGTGGACCACCACCGGGTTGATACCCACAGCCTTCATCAGCACGATGTCACGGGCGAAGCCGGTTTTGAGCTCCTCGCTCTCCATCGCGTTGCCGCCGTACTTGATCACCAGGGTCTTGCCGACAAAGCGGCGGATGTAAGGCAGTGCTTCGGACAAAACCTCGGCTACATGGGAAGCGGCATCGCGATCGAGGGTCATGCAGGGCTCCTGTAAGGAACAGATAGTCGGTCAGAACGGCAGTTGCAGCTCAGGGGCAACCCGCAGCAACTGGGTACGGAAAACATCCTTGATACGTTGCAATTCGGCGTCGCTGTCGGCCTCGAAGCGCAGCACCAGCACCGGGGTGGTGTTGGAGGCGCGAACCAGGCCCCAGCCGTGGGCGTAGTCCACCCGCACACCGTCGATGGTGGTCAGGTTGGCTTCGCCCCAGTCGGCGTCGCGTTGCAGTGCATCAATGATGCTGAATTTACCCTCGTCGGTCACATCAATATTGATTTCCGGCGTGGAAATATCGTTCGGGAAGGCGGCAAACAGGTTTTCGGCGCTTTGCCCGGCCTGGCTGAGGATTTCCAGCAGGCGTGCGGCACTGTAGATGCCGTCGTCGAAACCGTACCAGCGTTCCTTGATGAAGATGTGACCGCTCATCTCGCCGGCCAGCAGCGAGCCTGTCTGTTTCATCTTCTTCTTGATCAACGAATGACCGGTCTTCCACATCAGTGCGCGGCCGCCGTGTTGCTCGATCAGCGGAGTCAGGCGACGGGTGCATTTGACGTCGAAGATGATTTCGGCGCCCGGGTTGCGCGCCAGCACGTCCTGGGCAAACAGCATCAGCAGGCGGTCGGGGTAGACGATGCTGCCGGTATTGGTCACTACGCCAACGCGGTCGCCATCGCCGTCGAAGGCCAGGCCGATGTCGGCGCCGGTTTCCTTGACCTTGGCGATCAGGTCTTCAAGGTTTTCCGGCTTGCCCGGGTCCGGGTGGTGGTTGGGGAAGTTGCCGTCCACCTCACAGAACAGCGGGATCACTTCGCAGCCCAGGGCTTCGATCAGTTGGGGTGCGATCACGCCAGCGGCACCGTTGCCGCAGTCCACCACCACCTTGAGCTTTTTCGCCAGCTTCACGTCATCGACGATCTGCTGGAAGTAGCGGTCAAGGATCTCGACCTTTTCCACGCGGCCTTCGGCCAAGGTCAGGTCGTTGGTTTTCAGACGGGTGAGCAGGGCCTGGATCTGTTCGTTGGCCAGCGTGTCGCCAGCGATGACGATCTTGAAGCCGTTGTAGTCCGACGGGTTGTGGCTGCCCGTCAGCATCACGCCCGACTTGCCTGCCAGCACGTTGGCCGCGTAGTACAGGGCCGGGGTGGGCACCAGGCCGACGTCGCTGACGTGGCAGCCGGCATCGACCAGGCCCTTGATCAGTTGTTCGACCAGCATCGGGCCGGACAGGCGGCCATCACGGCCGACCGAAACCTGCGGTTCGCCCTGGGCCAGGCTTTGCGCACCGATGGCGCGACCGATCCAGTAGGCGGTTTCGGCGTGAAGGGTTTTGCCGACCACGCCGCGGATGTCATACGCGCGGAAAATGCTGTCGGGCAATGCGGCGGGGACCAGGTGGGCCATGTCGTTCATCTCTGGAAGCTCCATTAGTCAAAGGCTTTCTGGGCAGGCGCAAACTGAACGCTTGGACGGTGCTTTCGCCAGAGAGTTCGCCATCCTTGGCCTGAACGGTCCTCTGCCGGCTCAGTGGCTGCCGGAGTGACCGAAGCCGCCAGCACCACGCTGGCTTTCATCGAAGGCTTCGACGATGTCGAAATGGGCCTGTACCACCGGCACCAGCACCAGCTGGGCGATACGCTCGCCAACGGCGATGGTGAATGGCGTGTTGCCGCGGTTCCAGCACGACACCATCAGCTCGCCCTGGTAATCCGAGTCGATCAGGCCGACCAGGTTGCCCAGCACGATGCCGTGTTTATGGCCCAGGCCCGAGCGCGGCAGGATCACCGCCGCCAGGCCCGGGTCGCCGATGTAGATCGACAGGCCGGTAGGGATCAGCAGGGTCTGGCCTGGCTCAAGGACAGTGTCCTCCTTGAGCAGGGCGCGCAGGTCCAGGCCGGCGGAGCCAGGGGTGGCGTAGGTCGGCAGGGGGAATTCGGTGCCCAGGCGTGGGTCGAGGATCTTGGCTTGAAGAGCGTGCATGTAACTTATTGAACCTGATTGAGCCGTTCGGCGATGAAGGCGACCAGTTGCCGGGCGATCTTGCCCTTGCTGGTCTGCGCGAAGAGGGTCTGGTGCTGCTGGCGGTCGATCACGGTCAAGGCGTTTTCTTCGCTGTTGAAGCCGATGCTGGGGTTGGCCACATCATTGGCGACGATCAGGTCGAGGTTCTTGTCCTTGAGCTTGCGCGTGGCGTAATCGAGCAGGTGTTCGGTTTCGGCGGCGAAGCCGACGCTGAACGGGCGGTCGCTGCGGCCAGCAATGGTGGCAAGGATATCGGGATTGCGCACCATCTGCAGCAGCATGCCGTCGCCGGTCGTAGGATCTTTCTTCAGTTTTTGTGTGGCAACCACTTCCGGGCGGTAGTCCGCGACCGCTGCCGAGGCGATGAACAGGTCGCACGGCATGGCCGCTTCACAGGCCGCGAGCATGTCCCGCGCGCTGACCACGTCGATACGGCTGACCCGGTCGGGGGTTGGCAGGTGCACCGGGCCAGTGACGAGGGTCACCCGAGCCCCGGCTTCGGCAGCCGCTTCGGCCAGGGCGAAGCCCATCTTGCCGGAGCTATGATTGGTGATGTAGCGCACCGGGTCGATGTTTTCCTGGGTCGGCCCGGCAGTGATCAATACGTGTTTGCCGGTGAGTGCCTGGCGCTTGAAGCTTTCTGCGGCGCACCAGGCCAGGTCGGTGGCTTCGAGCATGCGGCCCAGGCCCACGTCACCACAGGCCTGGCTACCGGAGGCCGGGCCGAACACCTGGATACCACGGCTCCTGAGCAGCTCAAGGTTGGCCTGGGTGGCCGGGTCGCGCCACATGGCCTGGTTCATGGCCGGGGCCACGGCGACGGTGGCATCGGTGGCCAGCACCAGGGTGGTCAGCAGGTCGTCGGCCATGCCTTGGGCCATGCGCGCCATGAGGTCGGCGGTGGCCGGGGCGATCAGCACCAGGTCGGCCCACTTGGCCAGTTCGATATGGCCCATGGCTGCTTCGGCGGCCGGGTCGAGCAGGTCCATGTGCACCGGGTGGCCCGACAGCGCCTGCAGGGTCAGCGGGGTGATGAACTCGGCACCACCACGGGTCATGACGACGCGCACCTGCGCGCCGTGCTCCAGGAGTCGGCGAATCAGCTCGGCGCTTTTGTAGGCGGCAATGCCGCCACCTACGCCGAGAACGATGCGCTTGCGATACAGCCGCTGCATAGGCTTGCCTTTTTCCAGTGAGAGCGGGCGGCGACGTTCGAAAATGCCTGCGGCAGAACGTCGCATGTACGAGGCGAAATAGATTAACACAGGGTCGAAATGGGCCGCAGCAAGGGCAGGGGACGGGGATGAATATCAGGGAGTGGCCCGCTGAAGAGCGGCCGAGGGAGAAGTTGTTGTTGCGTGGGGCTGGGAGCCTGACCGATACGGAGTTGCTGGCTGTTTTTCTTGGCTCAGGTGTACGCGGGCGCAATGTCGTGGAGATGTCGCGAGGTCTGCTGGTGAAGTTCGGCAGCTTGCGTCAGCTGCTGGAGGCCGACCGTGAAGCCTTCATGAGCGAGCTTGGGTTGGGCCCTGTGAGGTACGGCCAGTTGCAGGCATTGCTGGAGATCGGACGCAGGCACCTTGCAACTTCGATTGAGCGTGAGTCTGCCATGGACAGCCCGGAAACGGTGCGGCGCTATTTGAAGGCCATGCTGCGGCATGAGGCCAGTGAAGTGTTCGGGTGCCTGTTTCTGGACACCAAGCACCGGCCGTTGGCGTTCGAGATCCTGTTCAGGGGCACGATAGACCGGGCGAGTGTTTACCCGAGAGAGGTGGTGCGGCGGGCTTTGCTGCATAACGCGGCGGCGTTGATCCTTTGCCACAACCACCCCTCAGGCAACAGTGAACCGAGCCAGGACGATGTGCATTTGACCCTGTCGTTGAAGCGGGGACTGGGGCTGATCGATGTGCGGGTGCTGGATCACATCATCATCGGTGACGGGGAGCCGTTGTCGATGGTTGAGCAGGGGTGGGTTGTGGCTTAGGCAGGTCAATGCTGCCATGGCTGCTAGGTGCCTGTCTTGAGGGCTGTAGCGCCTGAGAGATCGAGCGCCGCCCGCGCGGCGCATCGCGAGCTGCGCTCGCTCCTACGTTTGTTTCGGGCCAGTAATGCTTGCGCCAGGCGCGCTCGACCCCCTTGTTGGTACGACGCGATATCGAGTCATGCGCCAAGGCGTTCGCGCGCAAATCCCACTGGAAAATTGGCCCGAAACAAGCGTAGGAGCGAGCGCAGCTCGCGATGCGCCGCGCGGGCGGCGCTCGATCTCCCAGGCGCCACCCCTTTCAAGGTAGGCACCTCCAGGGCTTACTTGGTCACCGACACCTTGCTCAAGTCCAGCCGCCCGAACGGGTTCACCTGGTATCCCTCAACCCCTTGGCGGAGCAGGGTGGCCGCCGTCGGGTGCGCCAGTGGCACCCACAGCGCCTGTTGCTGGATCAACGCTTGCGCCTGCTGGTACAACCGGCTGCGCACGCTCTGGTCGTTGGTGGTGCGCCCGGCGCTGATCAACTGGTCCAGGCGGTTGTCGCAGAACCGTGCGAAGTTGGTACCCGACTCGACCGCCGCACAGGAAAACTGCGGGCTGAGGAAGTTGTCCGGGTCACCGTTGTCGCCTGCCCAACCCATGAACAGCAGGTCATGCTCGCCGGCCTTGGCGCGGCGTATCAGCTCGCCCCACTCGATCACACGGATTTCAGCCTTGATGCCGATCTTGGTCAGGTCAGCCTGCAGCATCTGTGCGCCGAGGCTGGGGTTGGGGTTGAGCAGGCTGCCCGACGGGCGGGTCCAGATCGTGGTGCTGAAGCCTTCACCCAAGCCAGCCTTGGTCAGCAACGCCTTGGCTTTCTTCAGGTCCAGCGGGTAGCCGGGCAGGTCCTTGGCGTAGCTCCAGGTGTTTGGCGGGTAGGGGCCGTTGGCGGCCACCGCGGAATCTTCGAACACGGCCTTGAGGTAGGCCTGCTTGTCGAAAGCCAGGTTGATGGCCTGGCGCACTTCCGGTTTGTCCAGCGGCGGGTGCTGGCTGTTGATGGCGACGAAGGCGGTCATGAACGCCGGAGTGCTGGCCACCTTGAGGTTGCCGTCCTTGCCCGCTTCGGCAATGTCCAGTGGCTTGGGTGACAGGGCGACCTGGCACTCGCCGCGCTTGAGCTTCTGCAGGCGCACGTTGGCGTCGGTGGTGATGGCGAAGATCAACGGGTCGACCGCCGGCTTGCCGGCGAAGTAGTCCGGGTTGGCGCGGTAGCGCACCACGGCGTCCTTCTGGAAGCGCTGGAACACGAAAGGCCCGGTGCCGATCGGCTGGCTGTTGAGCTTCTCCGGCGTGCCGGCCTTCAGCAGCTTGTCGGCATATTCGGCGGAATAGATCGAGGCGAAGCCCATGCTCAGGGTGGCCAGGAAGGTGGCGTCCGGGTGGCTGAGGGTGAAGCGCACGGTGTTCGGCGTCGGTGCCTCGATCGCCTTGATCAGGCTGCCCAGCTGCAGCGATTGGGCATGCGGGTAGCCGCCCGGTGCAGTCTTGTGCCAGGCATGGGCCGGGTAGAGCATGCGCTGGAAGCTGAATAGCACGTCGTCGGCATTCAGCTCGCGGCTTGGCTTGAAGTAGGGGGTGGTGTGGAATTTCACGCCATCGCGCAGGGTGAAGTCATACACCAGGCCGTCGACCGACACTGCCCAGCTGGCCGCCAGGCTCGGCACCACCTTGCCCTGCGCCGCGTCGAACTCCACCAGGCGGTTCATCAGCACGTCAGCTGTGGCGTTGGTGGTGGTCAGCGAGTTGTACTGCACCACGTCGAAGCCTTCGGGGCTTGCCTCGCTGCAAACGCTCAGCGGGGCGGCCTGGGCAGCGCCGGCAGCGAACAGGGCGCCGGCGGCGAACAGAGAGTTGAACAATAAGGAAAGGGCGGCTACACGCATGGTGGCTCCTTGGCTGTCAGTGGCCCATCTGCCAGTGCAGTCTGGAAAAGGCTTACCCTAGTGCGCCTGCCGGCAAATGACCACACTCTTTTTTACAAATCTGGCGACGAGCGGTCGACGGCTGGCGGGGCCTGCCGTTATGCTGGCCCGGCGCGTTCTGGCTCGCGGTAATGTGCATCTACTGTTGTTGCAGCCAAGTCTTTCTGGTATAAAGCAGCGCTCTTTTCTAGGGGCTCGGCCTGTCGCATCAGCGGATCCGGTCGATAAGACCTCCAGAATCACGGCGCCCAAGGCGCCAAAGACTGAGAGATTAAGCGGCCAACCCATGCCGGGTTGGGCATGTGGTTTTAGAGGGCTGAGTCATGTCGAGAGTCTGTCAAGTTACTGGTAAGGGTCCAGTAACCGGGAACAACATTTCCCACGCAAACAACAAAACCCGTCGTCGTTTCCTGCCGAACCTGCAGCACCACCGTTTCTGGGTTGAATCCGAGAAGCGTTTCGTGCGTCTGCGCGTTTCCGCCAAAGGCATGCGTATCATCGACAAGCGCGGCATCGACGCCGTTCTGGTTGACATCCGTAAAGCTGGCGCCAAGGTTTAAGGGAGAACATCATGCGTGAATTGATCCGTCTGGTTTCGAGTGCCGGTACCGGCCACTTCTACACCACCGACAAGAACAAGCGCACCACCCCGGACAAAATCGAGATCAAGAAATATGATCCGGTTGTTCGCAAGCACGTGGTGTACAAGGAAGCCAAGATCAAGTAATTGATCGGCGACCTGAAAAAAACCCGCATCCGAAAGGACGCGGGTTTTTTTATGCCTGCATTACGCTCAACCGAAGTGGAAGCCCTGGATCAGCAGGTCGGTGCCGGCCTTGATCTGGATGCGCTCGACGTCGTACTCGCGGGTGCACATCTCGTTGGGGCCGACTACCCGGGTGCGGCCGGTGAGGGAGCAGATGGTGTCTTTGATTGCCGGCGCGTAGGGGGTGCCGACCAGGTGGGCGAGGGTTTTCAGAACGTCTTCGTTGGTCATGGTGATCTTCCTGTTGAAGCTGGATGGCCCGACATGGGCAGGGCCATCCTCACGCACGCCAGCAGGCTGCCTGCACTACATAGTTATTTCTGTTCGAACATCACATAGATCTTGCGGCACGGTTCCAGCACCTCCCAAGTACCTTGGAAACCGGCGGGAATCACGAACCGATCACCGGCACGCAGGGTTTTCGCCCCGCCGTCCTGGTCGCGCAGCACCGAAACGCCCTGGACGATTTCGCAGTATTCGTGTTCGGTGTAGTTCACCGTCCACTGGCCCACCTCACCTTCCCACACGCCTGCGGCAAACTGCCCGCACGGGCTGGAATAATGGTTATAGACAGCCTGGTCCGGCTCGCCCTTGAGGATTTTTTCCGCCGCCGGGCGGTAGCGTTCGGCCTCGGTGATGACCTGCGCGAAGTCGATGATGCTGTCTATTCTCATGGTGCGGCTCCTGTTTTTGTTTAATAAAATGAACATCAGTAGGCTTTTGAGCCCTGCGTGTCAAATATATTGATAGTTTACACCGGCTGGTTTAGGGTATCGCTTGCCCGTGTGCGCGCGTCGCCCGGCCAGAATTCTGACAACGCCTGTGAGTCCTCAGTGCGGCGTTGCACCTAAACAAGAGGAGGAGTTTCGTATGACCACCCTGACCCGTGCGGACTGGGAACAACGTGCCCAGCAACTGAAGATCGAAGGTCGCGCCTTCATCAACGGCGAATACACCGATGCCGTATCCGGTGAAACCTTCGAGTGCCTGAGCCCGGTCGACGGACGCTTCCTGGCCAAGGTTGCCAGCTGCGACCTGGCCGATGCCAACCGCGCAGTGGAAAACGCCCGCGCCACGTTCAACGCTGGCGTGTGGTCGCAGCTGGCCCCGGCCAAGCGTAAGGCCAAGCTGATCCGCTTCGCCGACCTGCTGCGCAAGAACGTTGAAGAGCTGGCGCTGCTGGAAACCCTGGACATGGGCAAGCCGATCGGCGACTCCTCCAGCATCGACATCCCGGGTGCGGCGCAAGCCATTCACTGGACCGCCGAAGCCATCGACAAGGTCTACGACGAAGTCGCCCCGACCCCGCACGACCAGCTTGGCCTGGTTACCCGTGAGCCAGTGGGTGTGGTCGGTGCCATCGTACCGTGGAACTTCCCGCTGCTGATGGCCTGCTGGAAACTCGGCCCGGCGCTGGCCACCGGTAACTCGGTGGTGCTCAAACCGTCCGAAAAATCGCCGCTGACCGCCATCCGTATCGCCCAGCTGGCGATCGAAGCCGGTATCCCGGCAGGTGTGCTGAACGTGCTGCCCGGCTACGGCCACACTGTGGGCAAGGCCCTGGCCCTGCACATGGACGTCGACACCCTCGTGTTCACCGGCTCGACCAAGATCGCCAAGCAGCTGATGGTGTACGCGGGCGAATCGAACATGAAGCGTATCTGGCTGGAAGCCGGCGGCAAGAGCCCGAACATCGTCTTCGCCGACGCGCCAGACCTGCAAGCAGCTGCCGAAGCGGCTGCCAGCGCTATCGCTTTCAACCAGGGCGAAGTGTGCACCGCAGGTTCGCGCCTGCTGGTCGAGCGTTCGATCAAGGACAAGTTCCTGCCGATGGTGGTCGAGGCCCTGAAAGGCTGGAAGCCCGGCAACCCGCTGGACCCGGCGACCACCGTCGGTGCCCTGGTCGATACCCAGCAGATGAACACCGTGCTGTCGTACATCGAAGCGGGCCACCAGGATGGCGCCAAGCTGCTGGCTGGCGGCAAGCGTACCCTGGAAGAGACGGGTGGTACCTACGTCGAACCGACCATCTTCGACGGCGTGACCAACGCCATGCGCATTGCCCAGGAAGAAATCTTCGGCCCAGTGCTGTCGGTGATTGCCTTCGACACCGCTGAAGAAGCCGTGGCCATTGCCAACGACACGCCATATGGCCTGGCCGCCGGCATCTGGACCTCGGACATTTCCAAGGCCCACAAGACCGCCCGTGCCGTGCGCGCTGGCAGCGTGTGGGTCAACCAGTACGATGGCGGCGACATGACCGCGCCGTTCGGTGGCTTCAAGCAGTCGGGCAACGGCCGTGACAAGTCGCTGCATGCACTGGAGAAATACACCGAGCTGAAGGCGACCTGGATCAAGCTGTAATCGCCGGGGGCTGCAGAGCAGCCCCAACCTAAGCCGGGTCGGCTCACGCTGCCCCGGCTTTGTCGTTTTTGCTGTTCAAGAATTCTGCCTGGGAGGCTGCAATGCGTTGGGGTACCTATTTCGCCGTGCTGGCATCCGTACTCAGTGTCGGGCTGGCCCTTGGCGTAAGCATGCCGCTGGTATCCCTGCGCCTGGAGGCCTGGGGCTACGGCAGCTTCGCCATTGGCGTAATGGCTGCGATGCCAGCGCTGGGTGTTCTGGCCGGCGCCAGTATCGCCAGCCGCCTGGCCGGCTGGGTCGGCGTGCCTTCGGCCATGCGTTTGTGCCTGTGGGGCGGGGCGCTGTCGATCGGGTTGGTCGCGCTGCTGCCCAGCTACCCGCTGTGGCTGTTGCTGCGGCTGATGATCGGTATGTCCCTCACCGTGGTGTTCATCCTCGGCGAAAGCTGGATCAACCAGTTGGTAGTCGAGCAGTGGCGTGGCCGGCTGGTGGCCCTGTACGGCAGCAGCTATGCCCTGAGCCAGCTGGCCGGGCCGTTGGTGTTGGGTTTCCTCGGCTCGGATGACGACTTCGGCTTCTGGGCCGCGACCGGCCTGCTGCTGGCGGCACCGCTGGTGCTGTTGGGGCGTGGCGGAGCGCCGAGCACGGAGGCCTGCAGCGTTACCTTCCGCGACTTGTTCGCCTTCTGCCGGCGCTTGCCTGTGATTGCCTGGGCCATCGCCCTGTTCGCCTCGTTCGAGGCAATGATCCTTACCTTGCTGCCGGTGTATTGCCTGCAGCAAGGCTTTACCACTGAAATCGCCCTGTTCATGGTCAGTACCGTGGTGGTTGGTGATGCAGTGCTGCAGCTGCCGATCGGCGCGCTGGCCGACCATATGTCGCGACGTGCATTGTTCACGGGGTGTGCGGTGACGCTGCTGGTGTCCAGTCTGGCGATTCCGCTGCTGCTGCATACCCCGGTTGTGTGGCCGTTGTGGGTGCTGTTCGGGGCCAGTGCCGGTGGCTTGTTCACCCTGTCGCTGGTGCTGATCGGTGAGCGTTATCGCGATGATGAGCTGGTAAGGGCCAATGCCCATGTGGCGCAGCTCTGGGGTATTGGCTGCCTGCTCGGGCCGTTGCTGGCGGGGGCCGGCAGCCAGTGGATCAGCGGACATGCATTGCTGTTCCTGATGGCTGCCGGGGCTGCCGGGCTGGTGGTGTTGACCCAGCGGCGTGGGGCTTTCGAGGCAGTGTCTGCCTGATGGAATTTGGGGGCCGCTCTGCGGCCCCCAAAGATCGTTGCTACAACATCTTCTCCAGGCCAACGGCCTTGCTGATCCAGGCATTGAACCGCCGCCACATCCCGCCCGGCTCAGAGGTCAGCATATGCCGTTGGCCATTGTCCTCGGTCGCCCAAACCAATTTGTCACCCACCAGTTTCACCTGGTAACTCAACGCAGGTGCCATACCTTGCTGGGCCAGTTCGCGGGTGTATTCGGCCAGCTCCGGGCTGTCCACCAGCACGCCTACCTCGGTGTTCCACAGCACGGAACGCGGGTCGAAGTTGAACGAGCCGATGAAGGTCTTGCGCCGGTCGAACACGATCGACTTGGTGTGCAGGCTCGAATCCGAGCTGCTGCCATGCAGGCTGAGGCGCGTGTGTACTGGCGCACCCGGCTGGCGGCGCAGCTCGAACAGCTGCACGCCATGCTCAAGCAAGGCCCGCCGATAGGGCGCATAGCCACCATGCACCGCCGGCACGTCGGTGGCTTCCAGCGAGTTGGTCAGCAGCCTCACCGAAGCACCGGCGTCGGCGCGGCCGGTGAGGTAGAGCAGGCCCGGTTCGCCCGGCACGAAGTAGGCCGACATCAGGATCAACTCGCGGTGCACGTTGGCCAGGTCCGGCGCCAGTTGCTGGCTCAGCAACAGCTGTGGGTCGGGTTCGTCATCGGCCAGCACCTTGCTCGGTGCATCCCACAACGCCTGGGCGTGGGCCCAGATCAGCTCGTTGCGCCAGACATCCAGGCGCGGCTGCGACTGGTAGGCCATCAGGCGGTCGTACAAGGCCTTGCGCCGGGTTCTGGCTTCGGCCAGCGACACCTCCAGGCGATGGCGGCTGGCGTGCAGGTCATTGGCATCCGGAGCACGCCAGAGGAAGTCGGTAATCGGCCGGCTCAGGGCGCTGTTCCAGTACTGGTCGAAACTGTGCCCAAGCTGTTCAGCCACCGGGCCTACACCCAGCAGGTCTATGTCGGTGAAGTTGAGGTTGGGCTCGGCATCGAAATACTCGTCACCCAGGTTGCGGCCGCCCACGATGGCCATGCTGTTGTCCACCAGGAAGAGTTTGTTATGCATGCGCCGGTGCTGGCGCGACAGGTTGAACAGCCGGCCCACGGCGCGCGTCACGCCCGTACTGCGGCCCAGGTGCAGCGGGTTGAACACGCGAATCTGGATGTTCGGGTGGGCATCCAGGGTGCCCATGATGGTGTCCAGGCCATCGCTGGTGGTGTCGTCCAGCAGGATGCGTACACGCACGCCACGGTCGGCGGCGCGTAGCAGTTCATGCACCAGTGCGCGGGTGCTGAGGCCGTCGTGGACGATGTAGTACTGCAGGTCGATGCTTGCCTGGGCGTTGCGGATCAGTTCGGCACGGGCGCGGAATGCCTCGTTGCTGTTGGGCAGCAGGCGAAAGCCCGAGCGCCCCCCGTAGGGCGCGGCCTGGCGCAGCACCGAGCGGCCGAAGGCCGAGTCGTTGGCGGGTAACGCCTGGCTGGTTTCGCGGGGCACACTGACGCTGGCGCAGCCGGTAAGGCCAAACGACAGTACCAGCAGCAGAGGCAAGGCTCGCTGGAGTCTCAAGGGTGGATCTTCCTGTGCAGCAAGGGCTTTGGGGGGTTGGACCGTCGCGGGCGGCGCAAAGTTACGCGTCGGCGCTTTCTTCATCCAGTAGACGAAGGGCGGTTTCACCTACCTTGCGCACGGCGGCTTCGATCTGCGGCGTTGGCCGCGCGGCGAAGTTCATGCGCAGGCAGTGGCGGAACTTGCCCGAGGCCGAGAAGATACTGCCGACGGCCACCTGAACGCCCTGCTCCAGTAAAGCTCGGTTCAGGCGCAGCGTATCGAAATGTTCGGGCAATTCTACCCAGAGCATGAAGCCGCCCTGGGGCCGGCTCACCCGGGTGCCCGCCGGGAAGTAGCGGGTCACCCAGTCGCTCATCAGGTCGCGGCCGCGTTGGTACTGGCTGCGCATACGCCGGACATGGGGTTGATAGTGCCCGGCGGCGATGAAGTCGGCGATGGCCAGTTGGGGCTGGCAGGCGGTGCTGCCGGTGCTGATGTATTTCATGTGCAGCACGCGCTCCAGATAGCGCCCAGGGGCCACCCAGCCTACCCGCAGGCCAGGGGCGAGGGTTTTGGAGAACGAACTGCACAGCAGCACGCGGCCATCGTCATCGAACGACTTGAGGGTGCGCGGGCGCGGGTAGGTGTAGGCCAGGTCGCCGTATACATCATCCTCCAGAATTGCCACGTCGTAGCGCTGGGCCAGGCTCAGCAAGGCCTTCTTGCGTGCCTCGGGCATGATGTAGCCAAGCGGGTTGTTGCAGCTGGGGGTGATCTGGATGAGCTTGATCGGCCACTGCTCCAGAGCCAGCTCCAGCGCCTCCAGGCTGATGCCGGTGACCGGGTCGGTGGGGATTTCCAGCGCTTTCATGCCCAGGCCCTTCAGGGTTTGCATGGCGCCGTGGAAGCTGGGGGAGTCGACGGCAACGATGTCGCCAGGATCGCACACGGCGCGGATGCTGCACGATAGCGCCTCGTGGCAGCCGGTGGTGATCACCAGGTCAGCCGGGCCCAGGCGGCAACCGGAATCGAGCACCAGCCGGGCAACCTGTTCACGCAGGGCCAGGTTGCCGTGGATGTTGTCGTAGTACAGGCCTGGCATGTCCTGCCGCCGGCTCAACTGCGCCAGGCTGCGCAGCAGCGGCTTGAGGGTGGGGCTGTCGATGTCGGGCATGCCGCGGCCGAGCTGGACCACATCCTTGCGTGGGGTGCTGCGCACCAATTCCAGCACCTGTTCCCACTGCGAGATGTCCACCGGGCGTTGGGCCGGGCGGCTGACGGCGGGCAGGGCTGGCAGCAGGCGGTGGTCACTGACGAAGTAGCCGGACTTGGGCCGTGGCGAGACCATGCCGCTGTCTTCGAGCGTGCGGTAGGCCTGCTGCACGGTGCTCAGGCTGACGCCATGCTCCACGCTCAGGGCGCGCACCGATGGCAGGCGCTGGCCGGGGCGGTACAGGCCCTGTTCGATGCGGGCGCCGAGCAGTTCGGCGAGGTTCAGGTAGAGGGTCACGGCATACTCCTGCGCTGCATTGGCATAGCGACCGGTACAGTTGGGTTGAAAATACAGCATTCAGTCGATCTTCAGCCAATTCTGTATGGGAATAATAAGGCTGTATTGGATCTGTATTGCCGGTGCTGCCGACGCGCATGCTTTCTCCACGGTATCAATCGAATGGGAGAATGCAGCGATGGGTGGCATGAGCGATGTGCGCTTGCAACTGTTGGCCAAGGAGCTGGAAGTCGGGCAGCAGGCCAAGGTATTCAACGCGCCGGAGGGTTTGGGGCGTTGGGGGCTGATGCTGCATCGCTGGCACACCCGCAGGGCGCTGCTGCAGTTGACGGATGACGAGCTGCGCGATGTCGGGCTGAGCTGGGAGCAGGCCCGGACAGAAGGGCGTAAGCCCTTCTGGAAAGATTGAGGCCTTAGACCAGTTCTTTAAGCCGGTGCCACAGCATCCCCAACGCCAGCAGCGGCGAGCGCAGGTGCTTGCCGCCAGGGAAGGTGATGTGTGGCACCTTGGCAAACAGCTCGAAACGCCCGCTCTCCTGGCCGCTGATGGCCTCGCCCAGCAGGCGTGCGGCCAGGTGGGTGGCGTTGAGCCCATGGCCTGAATAGGCCTGGGCGTAATACACATTCGGCTGGCTGGCCAGGCGGCCGACCTGTGGCAGGCGGTTGGCGCCGATGCCTATCATGCCACCCCACTGGTAGTCGATGCGCACGTCAGCCAGCTGCGGGAACACCTTGAGCATCTTGGGGCGCATGTAGGCGGCGATGTCCTTCGGGTCCCGACCTGAATAGTGACAAGCACCGCCAAACAACAAGCGGTTGTCGGCGGACAGGCGGTAGTAGTCCAGGGCCACGCGCTGGTCGCACACCGCCATGTTCTGTGGCAACAGCGCGCGTGCGCGTTCTTCGCCCAGCGGCTCGGTAGCGATGATGTAGCTGCCCGCAGGCAGCACCTTGCCACCTAATTCGCGGTTGAGGTCGTTGTGATAGGCATTGCAGCACAGCACCAAGGTCTTGGCGCGCACCCGGCCCTGGGCAGTATGCACCTGCACTTCGGGCCCGTAGTCGATGCGGGCAACCTCGGACTGTTCGAACAGCTTCACGCCCAGGCGGCTGGCCACGGCCGCTTCGCCCAGGGCCAGGTTCAGCGGGTGCAGGTGGCCGGAGCCCATGTCGACCAGCCCGCCCACATAGCAGTCGGCACCGACCACGCTGTGGATATCGTCCTTGCCGACCAGCCGCAGTTCATGCGCGTAGCCCAGGCTGCGCAGTGCTTCGGCGTCCTCGGCAAAACCCAGCAATTCGGCGGGTTTGTTGGCCAGGTCGCAGTAGCCCCAGGTCAGGTCACAGGCGATGGCATGCTTTTCTACCCGCTCGCGGACGATCTGCACGGCTTCCAGGCCCATCAGCTTCATGCTGCGTACACCTTCCTCGCCAATTACCGGCAGGAACTGTTCCAGGCCATGACCAACGCCACGGATCAACTGCCCACCATTGCGCCCACTGGCGCCCCAGCCCAGCTTGCGCGCTTCCAGCAGGATGACAGAGAAGCCGCGTTCGGCCAGCTCGATGGCAGTGTTCAGGCCCGAATAGCCGCCGCCGACGATGCAGACATCGGCGCTGTGGTCACCTTGCAGGAAGGCGTGGTCAGGGTGCGGCGCGCTGCTGGCGGCGTAGTAGGAGGCGGCGTGCTGCGCGCTGTGGATCATTGGCTCGTTCCTGAGGACTGGTGGGCTAGGGGGGGAGGATAAGCCCGGCCTTTGGGGTGGGCAACCGGCCTTCAGTCTGGCGCGGTTAATTGTAGGAGCGGCCTTGTGTCGCGAAAGGGGTGCGCAGCGCCCCCGAGGCTATCAGCTTCGCCGCAGATATTGCCGGGGCCGCTCTGCGGCCCTTTTGCGACACAAGGCCGCTCCTACACAGAGCCAGTGGGCCTATAATCCCGCCATTGTTTACGCTGAATATCGCCATGTCCTGCAACCGCCACAAGATCCATTTCCTGCGCGAACTCATCCCCTCATTCGAGTGCGAACCCGGCTGCCACGACTGCTGCGGCCCGGTCACCACTTCGACGGAAGAAATGGCCCGTCTGCCACGCAAGTCCCAGGCCGAGCAGGACGCCGCCCTGGAGCGCCTGGATTGCGTGCACCTGGGCCCCAACGGCTGCACGGTGTACGAAGAACGGCCCATGATCTGCCGCCTGTTCGGCACCACGCCGCGCATGGCCTGCCCGCGTGGCCGTGGCCCTGAACCGATGATCGACCCTGCCGCCGAGCAACTGGTCCACCAGTTCATTGCCACTACCCGCCAGGTGCTGGTCTAGCCTCAGTCCGGAATCGGCAGGCAGAGGCTCTCCTTCACCTCCTCCATCACGATGTAGCTCTTCGATTCGCGCACATGCGGCAGCTTCAGCAGGATGTCGCCAAGCAGCTTGCGGTACGACGCCATCTCCGAAATACGCGCTTTCACCAGGTAGTCGAAGTCACCCGACACCAGGTGACACTCCAATACATGGGGCAGCTTCAACACCGCGCGGCGGAACTCCTCGAAGGTGTCGCCCGATTTGTAGTCCAGGCTGATTTCCACGAATACCAGCAGGCTGCCCTTGAGGTACTGCGGGTTCAGGCGTGCGTTGTAGCCCATGATGATGCCCTCGCGCTCCAGGCGGCGAACCCGCTCGGTGCAAGGGGTGGTGGAAAGCCCAACTTTCTCGCCCAGTTCGGTGAAGGAAATACGCCCGTCATTCTGCAGGATACGCAGGATGTTACGGTCGATCTTGTCCAGTTCACGCTTGCTCTGGTGCTGGGTTCTCATAGGGGATGCCCCTCCGTGAAAGGCGATTTTGCCGAGAATTCTCGCCAATAATAGGCTTTTATATAGTGAATTGCACTGGTCTCAAATTCCTATACTGCGCCCATTCATGCCATTTCAATAAAAGTCTGCGGCGTGCCGCGTGTGAGGGATATAACGATGCGAGTTCTGGTACTTGGTAGCGGCGTAATCGGAACCGCCAGTGCCTACTACCTGGCCCGGCAAGGTTTCGAAGTGACGGTGGTCGACCGCCAGCCGGCGGTGGCCATGGAAACCAGTTTTGCCAACGCCGGTCAGATCTCGCCCGGCTATGCCTCGCCCTGGGCCGCACCTGGCGTGCCGCTAAAGGCCATCAAGTGGCTGCTGGAGCGCCACGCCCCCCTGGCCATCAAGCTCACCGGCGACGTCGACCAGTACCTGTGGATGGCACAGATGCTGCGCAACTGCACCGCCAGCCGTTACGCGGTGAACAAAGAGCGCATGGTGCGTCTGTCCGAGTACAGCCGTGACTGCCTCGACGAGCTGCGCGCTGAAACCGGCATCAATTACGAAAACCGCAGCCTGGGCACTACCCAGCTGTTCCGTACCCAGGCCCAGGTAGACGCCGCGGCCAAGGACATTGCCGTGCTCGAACAGTCCGGCGTGCCTTACGAATTGCTCGACCGCGACGGCATTGCCCGCGTTGAACCGGCCCTGGCGGGTGTAAAAGACATCCTGGCCGGTGCCCTGCGCCTGCCTAACGACCAGACGGGCGACTGCCAGCTGTTCACTACCAAGCTCGCCGACATGGCGCTAAAACTGGGTGTGGAGTTCCGCTTCGGCCAGGACATCCAGCGCCTGGACTTCGCTGGCGACCGCATCAACGGTGTGTGGATCGACGGCAAGCTGGAAACCGCCGACCGCTACGTGCTGGCGCTGGGCAGCTACTCGCCGCAGATGCTCAAGCCGCTGGGCATCAAAGCCCCGGTTTATCCGCTGAAAGGCTACTCGCTGACCGTGCCGATCACCAACGGCGACATGGCCCCGACGTCGACCATTCTCGATGAAACCTACAAGGTTGCGATCACCCGTTTCGACAACCGCATCCGTGTGGGTGGCATGGCTGAAATCGCCGGTTTTGACCTGTCGCTGAACCCGCGTCGGCGCGAAACGCTGGAGATGATCGTCAACGACCTTTATCCTCGCGGCGGTGACCTGAGCCAGGCCAGCTTCTGGACCGGCCTGCGCCCGGCGACCCCGGACGGTACGCCGATTGTGGGTGCGACCGCGTTCCGCAACCTGTTCCTGAACACCGGTCACGGAACTTTGGGCTGGACCATGGCGTGCGGCTCCGGTCGTCTGCTGGCCGACCTGATTGCGCGCAAGAAGCCGCAGATCAGTGCCGAAGGCCTGGACATTTCCCGTTATGGCAACAGCCCGGAAGTGGCCAAGCACGGGCAGACTGCGCCGGCTCACCAGCAGTAAGTTCGCCAGTACCGGCGCTTTCGCGGGCTCGCCTGCTCCCACAGGTATTTCACAGGTTTTGAAAGCTGTGCAGTACATGTGGGAGCGGGCTCGCCCGCGAAGAATCCAACACCGATTTCAACCCGAACCACCATAAGGCAGCCGCCATGCGTCCCGCCCGCGCCCTGATCGACCTCCAGGCCCTGCGCCACAACTACCGTCTGGCCCGTGAACTGACCGGTGCCAAAGCCCTCGCCGTGATCAAGGCCGACGCCTATGGCCATGGCGCCGTGCGCTGCGCCCTGGCCCTGGAGGCCGAAGCCGACGGTTTTGCCGTGGCTTGCATTGAAGAGGCGCTGGAACTGCGCGCCGCTGGCATCAAGGCCCCAGTGCTGCTGCTGGAAGGCTTTTTCGAAGCCAGCGAGCTGGGGCTGATCGCCGAGCACGACCTGTGGTGTGTGGTGCATTCGCTGTGGCAACTCGAAGCCATTGAGCAGACCCAGGTGCACAAGCCGCTTACTGTCTGGTTGAAGCTCGACAGCGGCATGCACCGTGTCGGCCTGCATCCGAAGGATTACCACGACGCCTACCAGCGCCTGCTGGCCAGCGGCAAGGTGGCGCGCATCGTATTGATGAGCCACTTCGCCCGCGCCGACGAACTGGATGCCGACGCCACCGCCCAGCAGATCGCCGTGTTCGAGGCCGCCCGCCAGGGCTTGGCCGCCGAGTGCAGCCTGCGCAATTCCCCTGGCGTGCTGGGCTGGCCACAAGCGCCCAGCGACTGGGTACGCCCAGGCCTGATGCTGTATGGCGCCACCCCGTTCGAAGTGGCCCAGGCCCAGGCCGAACGCCTGCAACCGGTCATGACTTTGCAATCGCGGGTCATCAGCGTGCGCGAGTTGCCTGCCGGCGAGCCGGTGGGCTATGGCGCCAAGTTCGTCAGCCCGCGGCCAACCCGTGTCGGTGTGGTCGCCATGGGCTATGCCGATGGTTACCCGCGCCAGGCGCCCAACGGCACCCCGGTGCTGGTGGCCGGCCAGCGCACCCAGCTGATCGGCCGGGTGTCGATGGACATGCTCAGCATCGACCTCACCGATGTGCCGCACGCCACCGTCGGCAGCCCGGTGGAACTGTGGGGCAAGCAGGTGTTGGCCAGCGAAGTGGCCGCGCATGCAGGCACCATTCCGTACCAGATCTTCTGTAACCTGAAGCGCGTGCCGCGGGACTACATCGGCGAATGACACGCTGAAGCGGACAGGTTGAGGGGCGGTGTGTTGTAAATACTGAACGGCATTGCCATGATATCGTTCACATCCACCCCCCATTCCACCGTTTCAGGAGGCTCCAGCTTTGGACGTCGGCGAACGACTGCAAGCCATCCGCAAGCTCAAGGGCCTGTCCCAGCGTGAACTCGCCAAGCGTGCCGGCGTGACCAACAGCACCATCTCGATGATCGAGAAGAACAGTGTGAGCCCCTCGATCAGCTCGCTGCGCAAGGTGCTGAGCGGCATCCCCATGTCCATGGTCGAGTTCTTTTCGGTCGAGCTGGAACCTGAAAGCCCCACGCAGATTGTTTACAAGGCCCACGAGCTGATCGACATCTCGGACGGTGCGGTGACCATGAAGCTGGTCGGCAAGTCGCACCCCAACCGCGCCATCGCCTTTCTTACCGAGGTGTACCCGCCGGGTGCCGACACCGGTGCCGAAATGCTCACCCATGACGGCGAGGAAACCGGCATCTTGCTGGAAGGCCGCCTGGAACTGGTGGTCGGCAACGAGATCTTCATCCTCGAAGAAGGCGACAGCTATTACTTCGAAAGCACCCGCCCGCACCGTTTTCGCAACCCCTTCGACCAGCCGGCGCGATTGATCAGTGCAGCGACGCCTTCAAACTTTTGATCCAGCGCAGTGCATTGATTCGGCAATACCCCTTTCCTGTGTAGGGTCGTTTCACGGCCTCTGGGTTCCCGCTATACTTTTCAACGCTCGCCGTTCCGTGGCCGCGAGCGTGATTAGCCACCATGAGGGTGTTCGCGTGAACCAAATCAAGAAGATGCTGGCCGTACCAGCAGCCGTATTCGCCCTCTGGGCAATGAGCGCAACCGCTGCGACCAACGACGACATTGCCAAGCGCCTGGAGCCGGTAGGCCAGGTGTGTGTCCAGGGCCAGGAATGCAAAGGCATGGAAGTGGCTGCAGCGGCGGGGGGCGGGGGCGCCAAAACGCCGGATGACATCATCGCCAAGCACTGCAATGCCTGCCATGGCACCGGCCTGCTCGGCGCGCCGAAAATTGGCGACACCGCCGCGTGGAAAGAACGCGCCGACCACCAGGGCGGGCTGGATGGCATCCTGGCCAAGGCCATTACCGGCATCAACGCCATGCCGCCGAAGGGCACCTGTGCAGATTGCTCGGATGACGACCTGAAAGGGGCGATCAAGAAAATGTCCGGGCTGTAACACACAGCTGAATTGCACGAGGCCCGCCGTTGATGGCGGGCTTTGTTTTTGTATTGCCTGTGCCGGCCCTTTCGCGGCTAAAGCCGCTCCCACAGGTACTGCACAGGATTCAAGGGCTGTGAGATCCCTGTGGGAGCGGCTTTAGCCGCGAAAGGGCCGGCACAGGCAACCAATCAGTTCAGGCCTATGTCCAACCCCTGAACCCATGGATGTCTCAGGAGGCCCCGATGCACCTCTGCGCTATCGACCAGGCTGTCGAGCAGGTCCTGTCCCGGCTGCCAGCCCATATCCATATGGGGCTGCCCCTGGGCCTGGGTAAACCCAACGCTTTCGTGAACGCCCTCTACGCCCGGGTGCGCGAACTGCCCGAGCGACAGCTGACCATTTACACCGCGTTGTCCCTCGGTCGCCCGCCACTGGGCGATGGCCTGCAACGGCGCTTTCTCGAACCCTTCGTCGAGCGCGTTTTCGCCGACTACGAAGACCTCACCTACCTCGCTGACCTGCGCAACGACAGCCTGCCACCAAACATCCGCGTAGAGCAGTTTTTCATGCAGCCCGGCAGCCTCCTGCACAGCGAATCGGCCCAGCAGGACTACATCAGCAGCAACTACAGCCACGCCGCCCGTGACATCAACGCCAAGGGCCTGAACCTGATCGCGCAACTGGTCGCGGCCACGCCCGAGAAGCCCGTCCACCTCAGCCTGGCCTGCAACCCCGACATCACCCTCGACCTGCTGCCAATGATCGCCAAGCGCCGCGCGGCCGGCGAAACCATCCTCATGCTCGGCCAGGTACATACCGAACTGCCGTACATGCCCGGCGATGCGGAATTGCCCATCGATGCGTTCGACCTGCTGATCGATCAAGCCGAGCAGCGCCGGTTGTTCTCCACGCCGAACATGCCGGTCAACACCCAGGACCACTGCATTGGTTTGCACGCCAGCACGCTGGTGCGTGACGGCGGCACCTTGCAGGTCGGCATCGGTGCCATGGGGGATGCAGTCGCTGCAGCGTTGCTGGCGCGCCAGGGCGACAACGCAGGCTACCGGGCCTTGCTCGACGAGCTGGATATCGGCCCGTGGCAGGCGCTGATTGAGCGGGAAGGGGGGCTAAAGACTTTTGCCGAAGGCCTGTACGGCTGCAGCGAAATGTTCGTTAACGGCCTGTTGGTGCTGGCCGAAGCTGGCTTGCTACGGCGCTCGGCCGATGAGCAGGGGCCGGTGTTGCATGGTGGCTTTTTCCTCGGGCCTCATGCGTTCTACCAGCGGCTAAGGGAGATGCCGCTTGAGCAGCGCGCACGGTTTGCCATGACCCGTATCAGCTTCATCAACGAGCTGTACGGGCAGGAGGAACTCAAACGCCAGCAGCGACGTGATGCCCGCTTTATCAACACGGCGTTCGGCATGACGTTGCTCGGCGCCGGGGTGGCCGATCAGCTGGAAGATGGTCGTGTGCTCAGCGGCGTGGGTGGCCAGTACAACTTCGTCGCCCAGGCCCATGCACTGGAAGGCGGGCGCTCGATCCTGCTGTTGCGCAGCTGGCGCGAGGCGGGTGGGGAGGTGACCTCGAACCTGTTCTGGACCTACGGCCACTGCACCATCCCCCGACACCTGCGCGATATCGTGGTGACCGAGTACGGCATTGCCGACCTACGCGGGCAGACCGACAGCGAGGTGATTGCGCGGTTGTTGGCGGTGTGTGATTCGCGGTTCCAGCAGGGGCTGATCGAGCAGGCTAAAGAGGCCGGCAAACTGGCCAGGGATTTCCAGCTGGATGCGCGGTTTACCGACAACACACCGCAGCGGCTGGAGGCAATTCGGGCACGGCATGCGCGGTTGTTTCCGGAGTATCCGATGGGAACGGATTTTACCGCCGAAGAGCGGGACTTGTTGCGGGCGCTGAACTGGTTGAAGAGCAAGTTCAAGCTGAGCGAGGTGCTTGAACTGGGCAAGGCAGCGCTGGATGCGCCGGGGCCGGAGGGGTATGAGGGGCATCTGGCGCGGATGCGGCTGGATCAGCCGAATGGGCTGAAGGAAGAGCTTTACCAGCGGTTGCTGCTGGCGGGGTTGGCGACAACCAAATGAACCCTAGGGGTTATTGGCCCCTGTGGGAGCGGGTTTACCCGCGAATGCTTGAGTGAGCGCACCATCGCATTCGCGGGTGAACCCGCTCCCACAGGGATCGCGTTGCGGCCTTACTCGATGAAGGACACCACTCCGCCTTCCAGCGACTTCACCCGGGCCAGCGATTCAACGCGGTAGCCCTGGCTGTCCAGCTCGGCACGGCCGCCCTGGAACGACTTCTCGATCACGATACCCAGGCCAGCCACGGTGGCGCCGGCTTGCTTGATGATCGAGATCAGCGCCTGCGACGCCTTGCCGTTGGCCAGGAAGTCGTCGATCACCAGCACGCGGTCGCTGCTGTTGAGGTGGCGCGGCGAGATGGCCACGGTGTTTTCGGTCTGCTTGGTGAAGGAATACACCGAGGCGGTCAGCAGGTTCTCGGTCAGGGTCAGCGACTGGTGCTTGCGGGCAAAAATCACCGGCACGCCCAGCTTTAGGCCCGTCATCACCGCCGGGGCAATGCCCGAGGCTTCGATGGTGACGATCTTGGTCACGCCCGCGTCAGCGAACAGGCGGGCGAACTCGTCACCGATCAGCTGCATCAGCGCAGGGTCGATCTGGTGGTTGAGAAACGCGTCGACTTTGAGAACCTGATCGGAAAGCACGATGCCTTCTTCGCGAATCTTCTGATGCAGTGCTTCCACTGTGGTATTCCTCGATGTAACAAAGGTGGCCGCTAAAAGCGGCAGAATTAAAGAGTAATGGTTGATCAGCGTTTGAGCATTGCCCGGATATCGGCCAAGGCGTTGTTGCCGCGTGCGGCTTTCACCTCGACCGGTGCATCGTCCAGGCCCTCCCAGGCCAGGTCGTCCGGTGGCAGTTCGTCGAGGAACCGGCTGGGCGTGCAGTCGATGATTTCACCGTACTGCTTGCGCTTGGCAGCGAAGGTGAAGGCCAGGGTCTGACGTGCGCGGGTGATGCCCACGTAGGCCAGGCGGCGTTCCTCTTCGATGGTGTCAGCCTCGATGCTGGAGCGGTGCGGGAGGATTTCCTCTTCCATGCCCATGATGAACACGTAGGGGAACTCCAGGCCCTTGGAGGCGTGCAGGGTCATCATCTGCACACCTTCGGCGTTCTCTTCCTCTTCCTGCTGGCGCTCGAGCATGTCGCGCAGCACCAGCTTGCCGATGGCGTCCTCGATGGTCATGTCACCCTCTTCATCCTTCTCGAGGGTGTTCTTCAGCGCGTCGACCAGGAACCAGACGTTGCTGATGCGGAACTCGGCAGCCTTGTCACTGGCGGTCTGCTGGCGGATCCAGTTCTCGTAGTCGATGTCGCGGATCATCTCGTGCAGCGCGGCAATCGGGTCTTCCAGGGCAACCTTTTGGCGCACCCCGTCCAGCCAATGCTTGAAGCGCTGCAAGCGCTCGGTGTAGCGGGCATCCAGGTGCTCGCCTAGGCCCAGCTCCTCGCTGGCGGCGTACATGGAAATGCCGCGCTCGGTGGAATAGTTGCCGAGCTTTTCCAGGGTGGTGGAACCGATTTCGCGCCGTGGCACGTTGATGACGCGCAGGTAGGCGTTGTCATCGTCCGGGTTCACCAGCAGGCGCAGGTACGCCATCAGGTCCTTGACCTCCTGGCGACCGAAGAAGCTGTTGCCGCCCGACAGGCGATACGGCACCTGGTGGTGCTGCAGCTTCAGCTCGATCAGCTTGGCCTGGTAGTTGCCACGGTAAAGGATGGCAAAGTCGCTGTACGGGCGGTTGGTGCGCAGGTGCAAGGTGAGGATTTCCATGGCCACGCGCTCGGCCTCGGCTTCCTCGTTCTTGCAGCGGATGACGCGAATCTCGTCGCCTACGCCCATCTCGCTCCACAGTTGCTTCTCGAACGCATGTGGGTTGTTGGCGATCAGCACGTTGGCGCAGCGCAGGATGCGGCTGGTGGAGCGGTAGTTCTGCTCCAGCATGACGATCTTCAGGGAGGGGTAGTCCTCCTTGAGCAGCATCAGGTTCTCGGGGCGGGCACCGCGCCAGGCGTAGATCGACTGGTCGTCGTCGCCCACCACGGTGAACTGGTTGCGCATGCCGATCAGCATCTTCACCAGCAGGTACTGGCTGGCGTTGGTGTCCTGGTATTCGTCCACCAGTAGGTAGCGCACGCGGTTCTGCCAGCGCTCCAGCACCTCAGGATGCTCCTGGAACAGCTTGACCGGTTGCAGGATCAGGTCGTCGAAGTCCACCGCGTTGAACGCCTTGAGCGTGCGCTGGTAGTGGGTGTAGACGATGGCGGCGGTCTGCTCGCGCGGGTTGCGCGCCTTTTCCAGGGCCTCGGGTGGCAGGATCAGGTCGTTTTTCCAGGCACCGATCATGTTCTTGATCTCGTCGATGCCGTCGTCGCCGGAGTATTCCTTCTGCATGATGTCCGACAGCAACGCCTTGATGTCGGACTCGTCGAAGATCGAGAAGCCCGGCTTGTAGCCCAGTCGCTCGTGCTCCTTGCGGATGATGTTCAGGCCCAGGTTGTGGAAGGTACACACCGTAAGGCCGCGGCCTTCCCCCGGACGCAGCAAGGTGCCGACACGTTCCTTCATCTCGCGCGCGGCCTTGTTGGTAAAGGTCATCGCCACGATGTACTGGGCACGGATGCCGCAGTTCTGGATCAGGTGGGCAATCTTGCGCGTGATCACGCTGGTCTTGCCCGAACCTGCACCGGCGAGCACCAAAAGAGGGCCGCCGACGTAGTCACGGGCTTCCTGCTGCCGGGGATTGAGTCGGGACATGCTAGAAACCGGGGGTCGCCAGAAAATAGCCGCGCATTCTAACAGGCATGGGGCCGTTATGGCGCGACCGTCTGACGTCTGAGTCAGACTTTTGTCCGGCCTACTATTAGCGGGACTAATCCTAGTACCTGAAAAAATCATATTTGCCGGTACGGCTCGTTTCGAGCAGGATGCACGACAAAATACGTCGGGATGCTACGCTCGTAAAAAAACATGTATAAAAGTGAAAATCATTTTCATTAAATGCAGTAGCATACCCGCCAGTTATCGTTGCACCGTGAAGCCCTAAGGAGTCCGCTTGTCCACGCCTGTCGAACCTTTGCGTTTGCTGCTGTTGGCTGATGAGCCGGAATGGGCCGCCTTGTTGCACGCTTGCATGCCTGCCCTGAGCGGCAGCGCCGTGCTGCTCACCGCCCCGAACTGGGAGTCCGTCGACAGCCTGTTCAGCAATGATCGCCAGGCTGTGGTGCTGGCAACCCCGGCTCAGCAGCCCGTGCCCGGGCGCTGCGACCTGCCGACCATCCTGCTGCTCGACCACGAGCCCGAGGTGGCGCCCACGGCCGTCAGCGACTGGCTGGTACGCGGCCAGCTCAATGCCGATACTTTGCGCCGCTCGCTGCGTCATGTCCGTGAGCGTGGTGTGCTGGTGGCCACCTTGCAGCGCCTGGCTGAGCAGGACCCCCTGACCGGCATCGCCAACCGCCAAGGCTTCCAGGCCTTGCTGACTGCGCGCCTGGCCGAAAACGAAGGCCGTGGCGTTGCCTTGGGCCACCTGGACCTGGACAACTTCCGCCACGTCAACGATGCCCTCGGCCACCAGAGCGGCGACCGGCTGATCCTGCAGGTGGTGGCGCGGTTGCAAAACCAGCTGGAGGCGGGTGACCAGCTGGCCCGCCTGGGCAGCGACGAGTTTGCCCTGCTGATCGACACCCGCCGCGACGCCAACCGCGCCGAATGGATTGCCGAACGTATCGTCGAAGCCTTGGCCGAACCCTACTTCATCGACGGCGAAAGCCTGCTGCTGGGCTGCAGCCTGGGCCTGGCCCATGCCCGCGCCCAAGCGGGGGCCGACCCTTTGATGTGGCACGCCCACATCGCCATGCGCCAGGCCAAGGGCAGCCAAGGCTGCACCTTCCATGTGTTCAACGAGCGCATCAACCGCAACGCCCGTAGCCTGGCCGACCTGGAAAGCGAGCTGCGCCGCGCCCTGCGCCGTGATGAGTTGGAGCTGCACTATCAGCCGAGGCTAGACCTGGCCGATGGCCGAATTGTCGGCCTGGAAGCGCTGGTGCGCTGGCGCCATGCCGAGCGCGGGCTGCTGCCGCCCAGCGAGTTCGTGCCGTTGGCCGAGCAAAGTGGCCTGATCGTGCCGCTGGGTTACTGGGTCATCTCCCGTGCCCTGCGTGACATGCAGGTGCTGTGCGAGCGCGGCCTGGAGCCGCTGCACATGGCAGTCAACCTGAGCTTCCGCCAGTTCCAGGACAGCCAGCTGCTGGCCACCTTGAGCCGCCTGATCCTCGAGCACGGTGTCGATGCCCGCTGGCTGGAGTTCGAACTGACCGAAACGGCAGTCATGCGCCGCAACGAGCTGGTGCGCCAGACCATGGACGCCCTTGGCCGCCTGGGTGTGCGTTTCTCCCTGGACGATTTCGGTACCGGGTTTTCTTCGTTCGTGCACCTCAACAGCTTGCCGATCACCTTGCTCAAGGTAGACCGCAGCTTTGTGGCCGAAATGGAAATGCGCGAGGAAAACCGCAAGCTGGTGCATGCCATGATCAACCTGGCGCACAACCTCAACCTCGAAGTGGTCGCCGAGGGGGTGGAGAGTCAAGAGCAGCTGGCATTGTTGCGTGGGTTTGGCTGTGACCAGGTGCAGGGCTTCTTGGTCAGCAAGCCGCTGCCGGTGGGGGAGTTGATCGATTTTCTGCTGAAGGTGCCTGGCCGTCAGCTGGATGCTGTGCGTTAGGGCCCTTTCGAGGGCACGCCCGCTCCCACAGGGGCCGCGCAATCCTGTGGGAGCGGGCGTGCCCGCGAAGAGGCCCTGACGTCAGGCCGAAGCAGCAGCCCCTGCACGCACCTCAGCCTTCACAAGCAACCGCTTCATCCGCCACTCAAAGCCAAACGTCAGCGCCACCGCCGCACACGCCAGCCCCAGCGCCAAGCCCCACCAGATTCCCACCGCACCACCGCCCAAGGTAAAGGTGAACAGCCACGCACTCGGCGCCCCCACCAGCCAGTAGCACACCAGCCCAATCAGGAAGGTGGTCTTGGCATCCTTCAGCCCGCGGATCGAGCCCATGGCAATCGTCTGCATGCCATCGAACAGCTCGAACCACGCCGCCACCATCAGCAACTGCACGGCCACCTGGAAGATCGCAGCAAAAGCCGGGTCGTTACGGTCGATAAACAGCCCCACCAGCGCCTCGGGCAGCAGCAGGAACAGCGCGGCGAAGGCAAACATGATCATGGCCCCGAAGCCAATGCCCACGCGCCCGGCGCTGCGCGCCGCCAGCAGGTTGCCAGCGCCGTAATACAAGCCCACCCGCATGGTCACTGCATACGACAGCCCCGTCGGCACCATGAACGCCGTGGACACGATCTGCAGGGCGATCTGGTGCGCGGCCAGCTCGGTACTGCCCAGCACGCCCATGCACAGCGCGGCGAAGGCGAACAGGCCCACTTCCACCATGTAGGTACCGCCAATTGGCAGCCCCAGCCGCCACAGCTCGCGCAGTGCTGGCAGCGACGGGCGCGACAGGCCCTTGCGCAGTGGGTAGGCGGCATAGGCCGAGTGCCAGCGGATATACAGCGCCAGCGCGATAGCCATACCCATCGACACCACTGCGGTGACCAGGCCGATGCCCATCAGGCCCAGCTTGGGCAGGCCGAACATGCCCTCGATCAGCGCCACGTTGAACAGGTAGTTCAGCACCGTGCCGATCAGGCTGATGACCATCACCGGGGTCGAGCGCCCCAGCGCACTGGTGAAACCGCGCAACGCCATGAACGTCAGGTAGCCGGGCAGGGCCAGTGGCAGCAGCGTGAGGAATTCGGCCGCCGAGGCCACGTTCTCGGGCTTTTGCCCGAACAGTAGCAGCACCGGCTCCAGGTTCCACAGCACCAGCGCGGCGAACAGCGCCAGGCCCCAGGCCAGCCACAGGCCGCTCTGCGCCAGCCGGGTCGCGCCTTCGATATCGTTGGCGCCCTTGCGAATCGCCACCAGGGTGCCGACTGCGGCGATCACACCCAGGCAGAAGATCGACACGAACGAGTAGCTGGCTGCACCCAGACCGCCACCGGCCAGGGCCTGCGGGCTGATGCGGGCCATCATCAGGGTGTCGGTCAGCACCATGAGCATGTGCGCCAACTGCGAGGCAATCAGCGGCCCGGCCAGGCGCAGCAAAGCCTTGAGTTCTGTGGTGGGCGCGACGTGCATGAGGGCTGTCCTTCTTCCTGAGGTGATGAACGAAGGGCGATTCTGAGGCTTTGGTCAACTTTGCACAAAAGGATAAAAGCGATCATTGGCATGAGTCTGACTCATGTATATATGCTTCTTGGTGATCCGCTCCACAGCCCCGTATGGCAGGTGCCTCATGTCTCGTCAGCTTCCTCCGTTGTATGCCCTTCGCGCATTTGAAGCCGCCGCACGGCTAAGTTCCTTCACCCGTGCCGGTGAGGAACTGTCGATCACTCAGAGCGCGGTCAGCCGGCATATCCGCACGCTGGAGGATCACTTCGCCTGCCGCCTGTTCGTGCGCAGTGGCCGCAACCTGCAACTGACCGAGGCCGCACGGGTATTGCTGCCAGGCGTTCGCGAAGGCTTCGCGGCGCTGGAGCGGGCCTGCGATACCTTGCGCGGTGAAGACGACATCCTGCGCATGAAGGCCCCCTCGACCCTGACCATGCGCTGGTTGCTGGCGTGTTTGAGCCGTTTCCGTCACCTGCAGCCAGGCAATGAAGTACAGCTGACCAGTGCCTGGATGGACGTTGACCATGTGGACTTCAACCAGGAGCCGTTCGATTGCGCGGTGTTGCTCAGCGACGGAGTGTTCCCGCCGGACTGGGAAGTGCGCAAGCTGTTCCCGGAGTTGCTGATACCGGTGGGGGAGCCAGATCTGCTGGAAAAAGGACCTTGGGACGAGCACCAGCTGGCCTCTATCGAGCTGCTGCACCCCACGGTGGACAAGCGCGACTGGCGGGAGTGGCTGGAGCGCATGGGGTTGAGCGACAAGGTTTCGCTCAAGGGCGGGCAGGTGTTTGACACCCTGGAACTGGGCATGATCGCCGCTGCGCGTGGCTACGGGATTTCCATGGGCGATTTGCTGATGGTGGCCGAAGATGTGGCGCAGGGGCGGTTGAGCCTGCCCTGGCCGACAGCAGTGCCCAGCGGGATGGACTACTACTTGGTATGGCCACGTACCCGGCCGGGTGGCGAGCGGTTGCGGCGGTTGAGTGATTTTCTGGCAGACGAGGTGGCGGCGATGGATTTGCCGGATGTGGAAATCCTGCCGTCCCTCTGATCACATGTACCGGCCTCTTCGCGGGTTTACCCGCGAAGAGGCCGCAATGCCTTACATAGAGCCCAGGTTCAGTGCCTGAGCACAGGCCTGCAACGACCGGCGTTCACTTTGCGCATACAGCGCCAGCTCATCCTGCACCTGCAACCCCAACGCCGCCTCAAAGGCATCGCGGTTGGCATTGCTGCCATATTCGGCCTGCGCATCGTCGCCCAGGTTGGACTGGAAGATGCCCGCCGCGCTCACCGGCAGGAAGTCCTCGTACACCAGCGCCTCGAAGTGCACATGGCCTGCGTCGATCAGCCCTTGCAGGGTGGTCGGGCGGCCTTCCTGGTCACGCGCAGCCAGGCCTTTCTCGGTCGCGAAGTAGCGGAAGTATGCCAGGCCCTGTTCACGCATCTGCGCCAGGTCGTCCGGGAACTCGGCAAAGGTGTCTTTCAGTAGCGCCATGTAGCGCTCGGCATTGGCCTCGGCCGGTGCGCCACCCAGGGCCGCGCGGGTGGCATCGAGCAGCTTGTCGTACAGCTGGCGACCCTTCGGCGTCAGCGCCGCGCCGCGTTGTTCGATCTCGCCGAAACGGGCGGTGTGGCTGCCTTCGCTGCCCTGCTGGTCGCTGAATGCGACCTTTTCCTGCAAGGCCTTGAAGCTGGTCTGGCGCAGCAGGATCGGGTGACGACGGGTAGGCGGGCCTTCGACCACGGCCTTCGGCGGGATGCCTTTGGCCGGCATGCCGACCTGGATCGCATCGATGTCCAGGGTCCGTGGGGTCAGGTGGTTGATGTGCGGGCCCTTGAAGGCCACCACATCGGCGATCAGGCGGTGCTGGTCGTGCAACTGCTGGTACTGCTCGGCGGTGACGGTGGCGTCATGGTGCCAGCGGAAGGTGTGCAACGCTTCCTGCACGAACGCACCGGCATCTGCGGCGTTCAGCCCGCCATCGCGCTCGCTCTGGGCGATCAGTTCGAGGGCGCGGCTGGTGAAGATCTGGCGCTTGGCCAGGATGCCCTGTGCCAGCTCGCGCAGTTGCGGGTTGTCGATCAGCTCCAGGCGCAGCAGCGAAGTGAACACACGGAACGGGCTGACATGCAGCGACTGTTCATGCACGGCGCGGAAGGCGGTGGAGTGCACCGGCACGCCAGCAGAGCTCAGGTCGTAGTAGCCGACCGGCTCCATACCCATGACGGCAAACAGGCGGGCGATGGTGGCCAGCTCTTCGGCGGTGCCAACGCGGATGGCGCCATGGCGTTCCTGGTCCAGTCGCTCGATTTCCCCGGTCCAGCGCAGGGCCTCGGCAACCTTGGGCTGCTGGGCCATGACCTGCTGGTTGATTTCGCTCACCAGCTCCAGCAGCGTGCCGTACAGGGGCACTTCCTGTTTGTACATGAGCGACATGGCGGCAGAGAACTGCGCGCGAATGCTGTCTGGGCTGACGAAATCGTGGGCGGGCATCGCTAGCTTCCTGGTTGGGTTCGGACGCTTACATGAAAGCTGGGAATGCACTTGGCTCACAAGCGAAAAAAAGTGAGTGTGTCATTCCTTTTTTGATCGACCTTGAGAGGCCTTTCGCGGGTTCGCCCGCGAAGAGGCCCTCAAGCCTGAAGCTGCTCGTGAATCCACTCCACCAATGCCCTTACCTTGGGCACCTCCGCCGCATGTTCGGCATACGCCAGATAATGCGCTCCGGCACTGCGCATCGCATGGTTCCAAGGCACCACCAGACTCCCCTCGGCCAGCTCCTTCGCTGCCAGGTAACGTGGCACCAGCGCCACCCCGCACCCGGCCTGCGCCGCGCTCAAGGCCATATAGAACGTATCGAAGCGTGGCCCGTGGTAAGCGCTGACGCTTTGCAGGTCCTGCTCCAGGAACCACTCATGCCACGCCTCCGGCCGCGACGTGCTCTGCAACAGCACCAGGTCGGCCAGCTCTGCGGCATCGCCCAGCGTGCGCCCGGCCAGTAGCTCCGGCGCGCACACCGGCACCACCTCTTCGCGGAACAGCTCCACGCAGGTGGCACCCGGCCAAGTACCCTGGCCATAGAAAAACACCACGTCCGCCGAGCCCTGCAACAGGGCAAACGGCTCCATCTCGTTGCGGATATCGAGGTGAATATTGCTGTGCCGCTTACCAAAACCCTTCAGGTGCGGGATCAGCCAGCGCACGCCAAAACTCGGTTGAGTGGCTACCTTCAATATCTCGGTCTGCTCGCCGTAGGTGAGTACGTAGCGGCTGGACATGTCCACCTGGGTGAGGATCTTGTTGACCTCGGCCAGGTACAGGCTGCCGGCCGGCGTCAGTTGCAGGCGCCGGCGAATGCGCAGGAACAGGTGGTGGCGCAGCATGTCTTCAAGCTGCGCCACCTGCTTGCTGACCGCACTCTGGGTCAGGTGCAGCTCTTCGGCGGCACGGGTAAAGCTCAAATGGCGGGCTGCAGCTTCAAAGCACTGCAGGGCGGTCATGGAGGGCACCAGGCGTTTGGACATAGCGGTCTCTGCGGCTCAAATCATTACCTGACGGAATGATATGCGGAATAAAGGTCGTTTGTTGTACTTATGTGATCGGATTAATACTGATCCACATCATTTTTCCACCCCATCACCCGATGTAGGAGAAGCACAAATGGTTGCTGGATTGCTCGAGCGCCTTGGCGTTGCCGCCGAGGCTTACACCCAGGGCGACTACCCTGTTCACACGCCGATCGACGGCAGCCAGATCGCCTCGGTGAAACTGCTCGGCAAGGCCGAGACCATCGCCCGCATCGACCAGGCCCAAAGCGCCTTCGAAGCCTGGCGCACCGTGCCGGCCCCGCGCCGTGGCGAACTGGTGCGCCTGTTCGGCGAAGTGCTGCGTGAGCACAAGGCTGACCTGGGCGAGCTGGTATCGATCGAAGCCGGCAAGATCACCCAGGAAGGCCTGGGCGAAGTACAGGAAATGATCGACATCTGCGACTTCGCCGTTGGCCTGTCGCGTCAGCTGTACGGCCTGACCATCGCCTCCGAGCGCCCAGGCCACCACATGCGTGAAACCTGGCACCCGCTGGGCGTGGTCGGCGTGATCAGCGCCTTCAACTTCCCGGTTGCCGTCTGGGCCTGGAACACCGCCCTGGCCCTGGTGGCCGGTAACTCGGTGGTGTGGAAGCCTTCTGAGAAAACCCCGCTCACCGCCCTGGCTTGCCAGGCTCTGTTCGAAAAAGCCCTGAAAGCCTTCGGCGATGCCCCGGCTGGCCTGGCCCAACTGGTTATCGGCGGCCGTGAAGCCGGCGAAGCCATGGTCGACGACCCGCGCGTGCCGCTGGTCAGCGCCACCGGCAGCACCCGCATGGGTCGTGAAGTGGGCCCACGTGTTGCTGCCCGTTTCGGCCGCAGCATCCTCGAACTGGGTGGCAACAACGCCATGATCCTGGCCCCGAGCGCCGACCTGGACCTGGCCGTGCGCGGCATCCTGTTCTCGGCTGTGGGTACTGCTGGCCAGCGTTGCACCACCCTGCGCCGCCTGATCGTGCACCGCTCGATCAAGGACGAAGTGGTTGCCCGCGTCAAAGCCGCCTACGGCAAAGTGCGCATCGGCGACCCACGCAAGGACAACCTGGTCGGCCCGCTGATCGACAAACTGTCGTTCGATGCCATGCAAGGCGCGCTGGCCAAGGCCCGCGACGAAGGCGGCCAGGTGTTTGGCGGCGAGCGTCAGCTGGCCGACCAGTACCCGAATGCCTACTACGTGTCGCCTGCCATTGCCGAAATGCCGGCGCAGAGCGACGTGGTGCGCCACGAAACCTTCGCCCCGATCCTGTACGTGCTGGCCTATGACGACTTCGAAGAGGCCCTGCGCCTGAACAACGAAGTGCCACAAGGCCTGTCGTCGTGCATCTTCACCACCGACATTCGTGAGGCCGAGCGCTTCCAGAGTGCCTCGGGCAGCGACTGCGGCATCGCCAACGTCAACATCGGCACCAGCGGCGCCGAGATCGGCGGTGCGTTTGGTGGCGAGAAGGAAACCGGCGGTGGTCGTGAGTCGGGTTCGGATGCCTGGAAAGGCTACATGCGTCGTCAGACCAACACCGTGAACTACTCGCGCGAGCTGCCGCTGGCGCAGGGTATTGTGTTCGACTGATGGGTTGATGCTGCATGGCCGGGGGCTCAGCCCCCGGTTCGCGGGCAAGCCCGCTCCCACAGGTCCCCACAGAGTTCGAAACCTGTGTACCTCCTGTGGGAGCGGGCTTGCCCGCGAATGGGCCCTAACGCGGCCCCAAACAAGAACAAATTGCTGGAGCCGGGCCATGTCCGAACTGCGTCAAGAATGCTTGTGGGAATTCGTCAGCAAACCGACCGTAGCCGCCCAGGCCCTGGCCGGTGAGCACAAGGCCGATGTTTGCGTGATCGGTGGCGGCATTACCGGCCTGTCTGCAGCCATCCACCTGCTCGAACAGGGCAAGTCGGTGATCCTGCTGGAGGCCTGGAAGGTCGGCCACGGCGGCTCCGGGCGCAACGTGGGCTTGGTCAACGCCGGTACCTGGATCCGCCCTGACGACGTCGAGGCCACCCTCGGCCAGAAGCAGGGCAGCCGCCTGAACACAGTGCTCGGCGAAGCCCCGGCTGAAGTGTTCGCCATGATCGAGCGCCTGGGCATCGACTGCCAGGCCCAGCACAAAGGCACGCTGCACATGGCGCACAACGCCTCCGGCATCGCCGACCTTGAGGCCCGCCACGAACAATGGCGCCGCCGCGGTGCCGACGTGGAGCTGCTGACCGGCGCCCAGTGCCAGGAATACTGCGGTACCAACAAGATTTCCGCCGCGCTGCTCGACCGCCGCGCCGGCACCATCAACCCCATGGGCTACACCCAGGGCCTGGCGGCTGCCGTGGCGCGTCTGGGCGGCAAGCTGTTCCAGCAGTCTTCGGTCGAAGGCCTGGAGCGTGACGGCGATGCCTGGCGGGTGAAGACCGCACGTGGCTCGGTGCGCGCCGACAAGGTGGTGATTTCCACCGGTGCCTACACCGAAGGCGACTGGAGCAACCTGCAGAAGCAGTTTTTCCGTGGGTACTACTACCAGGTGGCGTCCAAGCCGTTGCAGGGCGCAGCAGCCGACAAGGTGCTGCCGCATGGTCAAGGCTCGTGGGACACCCGCACTGTGCTCAGCAGCATCCGCCGCGACGACCAGGGCCGTCTGCTGCTTGGCAGCCTGGGCCGGGTCGACAACAAGCCGTCGTGGTTCATCCGCAGTTGGGCAGACCGGATCCAGAGCCACTACTACCCGGAGCTGGGCAAGGTCGAGTGGGAAATGCACTGGACGGGCTGCATCGATTTCACCCCCGATCACCTGATGCGCCTGTTTGAGCCGGCGCCGGGGCTGGTGGCGGTGACCGGGTACAACGGGCGTGGTAACACCACCGGCACCGTGATTGGCCGGGCGTTTGCCGAGTTCCTGCTGAAGGGGGAGGCGGATAGCCTGCCGATTCCGTTCTCGCCGATGAGCGGCGTGAGCGCGCCATCGCTGCGCACGGCGTTCTACGAGTCCGGCTTCTCGCTGTACCACGCGGGGCAATGCTTGAGAGTTGTGTTGTAGGTAATGGCCTCTTCGCGGGTGAACCCGCTCCTACAAGGGCTTTCACCGCCCGAGAGGGCAATGGTGGACATGTAGGAGCGGGTTTACCCGCGAAAGGGTCAGCACAGGCTTACTTGTGCAACCAGCTAAGGAAGCCGCCCTTCTTGATCAGCGCGGGCTTCTGCAGCAACAACGACTCCCGGCTCTGGCGCCGGAACCGCTGCAACTTGCTCAGCGCCGTCTGCACCTCGCCACGCTGCTGCAAACAGCTCTTCACCTGCTCCTTGTCGATCCGGTACAGCACGCAGCTGGTCAGCGTGCGGAACTCGGCCAGCGAATCCTCTTCATCGATGATTCCCTCGATCCCCAGCACCTCACCCGGCCCCATGCGCCCTGCTTCGACCAACTTGTCGCCATCGCGCACCGATGCCGAGATGACCCCGCTGCCAATCACCAACAGGTGATCGGAATGCTCGCCAACGCCCAGGATCACCTGATCCGCCAGGTACTCCACTGCCGTCATGCGCTGGCTCAGCGCATCACGCTCTTCATCGCTTAACGAGCGGAACACCCGCACCTCGTCCAGTACCTCGCGCTGACGGCTGCGCGGCGGCAGGGCCAGGTCCACGTTCCACATCACGCCGCTGGCCTCCAGGTGGCGGTGCGCAAGGTCGAACAGCTGGTTGCGTGCGTCGCCCTTGGCGCCTGCATCGGCCACGAAACCGCTGGCCTCGTACTCCACGGATTCCAGTGTCGAGGCCTTCACCGTCACTTTCGGCTTTGGGGTCTCAAGAATGGCACTGACGCCCTGCAGGGCCTTTTCCAGTGCATCGAACACCCGCTTGGGCCGCACCTTGGCCGGCACCACCACGCTGATCGATACCCCATGCACATCGGCCGGGCGGCTGTGGTTGAGCAGCCGGGCCTTGGCCGCCACCGAGTTGGGGATCACCGCCAGGCTGCCGGTGCCGGTCAGCAGGCGCGTGGCGCGCCAGTCGATGTCCAGCACCTTGCCTTCGGTGCCGTCGATAGAGATCGAGTCGCCAATCTGATAGGGCCGCGTGGTGTTCAGCACGATGCCGCTGAACACGTCGGCCAAGGTGCTCTGCAGCGCCAGGCCGATGACGATGGCCATCACCCCGGAAGTTGCCAGCAGGCCTTTCACCGGCAGCTGCATCACATAGCCGGCGGCAGCCACCACGGCGGCCAGGAAGATCAATGCCCCCAGCACATCCTGCAACAACCGCCCGCCATGGCTGCCACGGGCGACCAGCAGCAGGCCGAACACCACCGTGACCGTGCGTGCGCCAAACAGCCACCAGCCAATGGCCAATACCGTGGCCATGAGGTTGCGCGAGACATCGTCGGGCCAGGGTGGTGGTTGCAGCGGGCTCAAGCCGGCGGCTACCAGCACCGAGCTGAACAGCAGGAAGATCACCAGGCGCGTGCCGATGCGCCAGGCGCGGCGCTGGGTAGGGATGAGTTGCCAGAGCACGAGGTCGAGCAGGAGCAGGGCAGTACCGAGCAACAACGGGGACGACTGGATGAACGCCAGCATGGAAGTCTCGGGGGTGAGGGAGGGCTGTGGGTAGTAATAGAGCAGGTTTGCCGGGCAAGCAATGAAAGCCTGTACCGGCCTCTTCGCGGGCTTGCCCGCTCCCACAGGTACTGCGCTGGTTTTGAATCTGGTGCGATCCCTGTGGGAGCGGGCGAGCCCGCGAAGAGACCAGCAAATCCAACACCAATCTATCGTTCTTAAAACAGAACGCTAAAGCCAAAAACCGCTATCTACCGCTCCAAAGGTGATGGTTTTAATCTTCTCCCATCAACGCGAAACACCCCACTTACTGAACATCAAAACCCTTAGGAGCTACCCCATGAACAACTTCAAATACAACCGCCTGAACAAAGACGACGCCGCTGTCCTGCTGGTCGATCACCAGGCTGGCCTGCTGTCCCTGGTCCGCGACATCGAGCCGGACGCATTCAAGAACAACGTGCTGGCCCTGGCCGACCTGGCCAAGTTCTTCAACCTGCCGACCATCCTCACCACCAGCTTCGAACAAGGCCCCAACGGCCCGCTGGTTCCCGAGCTGAAAGCCCTGTTCCCGGACGCCCCGTACATCGCCCGCCCAGGCCAGATCAACGCCTGGGACAACGAAGACTTCGTCAAGGCCGTGAAGGCCACCGGCAAGAAGCAACTGATCATCGCCGGCGTGGTGACTGAAGTGTGCGTAGCCTTCCCGGCCCTGTCGGCCCTGGAAGAAGAGTTTGACGTGTTCGTGGTTACCGATGCCTCCGGCACCTTCAACGCCATGACCCGCGACGCCGCCCACGACCGCATGAGCCAGGCCGGCGCCCAGCTGATGACCTGGTTCGGCGTGGCCTGTGAGCTGCACCGCGACTGGCGCAACGACATCGAAGGCCTGGCCGCGCTGTGCTCCAACCACATCCCGGACTACCGCAACCTGATGACCAGCTACAACGCCTTCAACGCTGGCAAGTAAGCCAAACCGCCCCGGGCACCGGCAGTCGGTGCCCGCCAAGGGCAGCACACCCATCCAATCCTCCGCCCGTTCACCGTTGCACAGTGGATGCGGGCAAGCTCATCCCAAGGAACGCCGATGAACACCGCAACCCAAGACAACCGCGACGTGGTGACCGTATGCCTGCAACACCAGGTGATCGACACCGCTTCGAGCACCCCGGTTTCACAACCGCCTCGCTGGAAGCAGGCGCTGCTGACCTACCTGGTGATCTGCCCGATGACCATGGTCATTCCGCAACTGCTGGCGCCGCTGTTCGCACGCTTCCCGCAGCTGGGCGGCCCGATCACCGGCAACCTCATCGTCAACCTGTTCGTCATCCTGCCCGTGGTGTTCTACATCATGCCTTGGGTTACCCGCCGCTGCGCCAACTGGCTGCGCGGCTGAGCCACGCCTTCACCTCGACACCTTCAAGGAGATACCGACATGAGCACATTTGTTACCCACGATGGCACTTCGATCTATTTCAAGGACTGGGGCAGCGGCAAGCCCGTGCTGTTCAGCCACGGCTGGCCGCTGGATGCCGACATGTGGGATTCGCAGATGGAGTTCCTGGCCAGCCGCGGCTACCGCACCATCGCCTTCGACCGCCGGGGCTTCGGCCGTTCGAGCCAGCCGTGGAACGGTTACGACTACGACACCTTTGCCGACGACATTGCCCAGCTGATCGAACACCTCGACCTGCGTGATGTGACCCTGGTGGGCTTCTCGATGGGTGGCGGCGATGTCAGCCGCTACATCGCCCGCCACGGCAGCGAGCGGGTGGCCGGGCTGGTGTTGCTGGGGGCTGTGACGCCGGTATTCGGCAAGCGCGACGACAACCCTGAGGGTGTCGACCTGTCAGTGTTCGAGGGTATCTGTGCCGGCCTGCGTGCCGACCGCGCGCAGTTCATCGCCGACTTTGCCACGCCGTTCTATGGCCTGAACCATGGGCAGCAGGTGTCCCAGGGCGTGCAAACGCAAACCCTGAACATCGCGCTGATGGCCTCGATCAAGGGCACCCTGGATTGCGTGACGGCGTTCTCCGAAACCGACTTCCGCCCGGACATGGCCAAGGTCGATGTGCCGACGCTGGTGATTCATGGCGACGACGACCAGATCGTGCCGTTCGAAGCCACCGGCAAGCAGGCGGCAGAGCTGATTCGCGGGGCTGAGCTGAAGGTGTATGCCGGTGCGCCACACGGGTTTGCGGTGACCCATGCGCAGCAGCTGAATGAGGATTTGCTGGCGTTTCTCCAGCGGTAATTGCGGGAGGCATTCGGGGGTTTACCCGCGAAGAGGCCAGCCCTGGCAGCACAAATGTTGATCAGGGCTAACCTTCTACAGCCCACCGCACATCCATCCAAGCCCTGACCCAGCGTCAACCGGCATGCTCCGCAGTTGCGCCTGCTGCTGCCGAACCCAGAGACGGAGAACACCATGTCCCAGGACCGCAACGACAAGACCCGTCGCCAGTTCCTCGCCACCAGCACCGTGCTCGGTGCCGCCGGCGCGCTCTGGTCCGCATTGCCCTTCACCGGCCAAGCCGGTTCCGCTCACGCATCCACCCAAGGAGGTTCCATGACCGCCGACCTGATTCTGTTCAACGGCAAACTGCACACCGTTGACCGCGAAAAGCCTACTGCGACCGCCGTTGCCATCAAGGATGGCCGCTTCATCGCCGTGGGTAACGACGCCGAGGCCATGGCCCACAAGGGCGCCACCACGCAAATCGTCGACCTCAAGCAGCGCACGGTCATCCCCGGCCTGAACGACTCGCACCTGCACCTGATCCGCGGTGGCCTGAACTACAACCTGGAGCTGCGCTGGGAAGGCGTGCCGTCGGTGGCTGATGCCCTGCGCATGCTCAAGGACCAGGCTGCGCGCACGCCAACCCCGCAGTGGGTACGTGTGGTGGGTGGCTGGAACGAGTTCCAGTTCGCCGAAAAACGCATGCCCACCCTGGAAGAAATCAACCAGGCTGCACCCGATACCCCGGTGTTCCTGCTGCACCTCTACGACCGCGCCTTGCTCAACCGCGCAGCGCTGAAGGCCGTCGGCTACGACAAGAGCACCCCGAACCCGCCGGGTGGCGAGATCCAGCGTGACAAGTTCGGCAACCCGACCGGCATGCTCATCGCCCGCCCCAACGCGATGATCCTCTACGCCACCCTGGCCAAAGGGCCGAAGCTGCCGCTGGAATACCAGGTCAACTCCACCCGCCAGTTCATGCGTGAACTCAACCGCCTGGGCCTGACCAGCGCCATCGACGCTGGCGGCGGCTACCAGAACTTCCCCGACGACTACTCGGTGATCCAGGAGCTGGCCGACAATAACCAGCTGACCGTGCGCATCGCCTACAACCTGTTCACCCAGAAGCCCAAGGAAGAGCTGGACGACTTCAAGAAGTGGACCTCCAGCGTCAAGCTGCACAGCGGCACCGATTTCCTGCGCCATAACGGCGCCGGCGAAATGCTGGTGTTCTCCGCCGCCGACTTCGAGGACTTCCTCGAACCGCGCCCGGACCTGCCGCAAACCATGGAAGAAGAACTGGAACCGGTGGTGCGCCACCTGGTCGAGCAGCGCTGGCCGTTCCGCCTGCACGCCACCTACAACGAATCCATCACGCGCATGCTCGACGTGTTCGAGAAGGTCAACCGCGACATCCCGTTCAACGGCCTGCCGTGGTTCTTCGACCACGCCGAAACCATCACCCCCCAGAACATCGAGCGCGTGCGTGCCCTGGGCGGTGGTATCGCCATTCAGGACCGCATGGCCTTCCAGGGGGAATACTTCGTCGACCGTTACGGCGCCAAGGCGGCAGAACAGACCCCGCCGATCAAGCGCATGCTCGACATGGGCGTGCCGGTCGGTGCCGGTACCGATGCCACCCGCGTGTCCAGCTACAACCCATGGACTTCGCTGTACTGGCTGGTCAGCGGCAAGACCGTTGGCGGCATGGAGCTTTACCCGGAAGGCCTGAGCCGCGATACCGCGCTGCAACTGTTCACCCAGGGCAGTGCCTGGTTCTCCAGCGAGCAGGGCAAGAAAGGCCAGATCAAGGTGGGGCAGCTGGCTGACCTGGCGGCGTTGTCGCTGGACTTCTTCAGCGTTGATGAAGAGGCGATCAAGGGCATCGAGTCGGTACTGACCATTGTCGATGGCAAGGTGGTGTACGGCGCTGCCGAATTCGACAAGCTGGGCCCGCCACAGGTGCCGGTACTGCCGGAATGGTCGCCGGTGGCCAAGGTGCCAGGGCACTGGCGCGTGGGTACGCCATCGCTGGCGGCAGCCGTGCATCAGTGTTCGGGGCCGTGCGGGGTACATGCGCACAGTCATGACAAAGCGCGTAAATCGAGTGTGCCGGTCAATGACTTCCAGGGCTTCTGGGGGGCGCTGGGCTGTTCCTGCTTTGCTTTCTAAGCTGAGCTGATGTGAAGAAGGGGCCAGTTTCTGGCCCCTTTTTTTACTCCTTCAGTACTGGCCTCATCGCGGGCTTGCCCGCGAAGAGGCCGGAAAAGCCAACATCAGTGGTGAGCCTTGTGCTCCCCGCCTGCCAGCAGATGCCGAATTTTCACTTCAACCCCATCCGTCTGCAGCATCCGCACCCGCGCCTCGATCTTCAGCTCACCCCGGGTCACCCGATGGTGATGCCGCAAATGCTCCAGCCACGACTCTTCGAAGAAAAACTCCAGCCAAAGCGCCGGGTCTGCACTGTCGCGCATCAATCCCCAGGACAGTGCCCCATTGCGCTTGCGCATGGCTTCCAACTCCCGCGCCGCCAGCTGGAAGGCTTCGGCCTTGGCCGGGTCGATGTGATACTCCACCGTCACCATCACCGGCCCGCTTTCCTTGTCCATGTCATCGTTCAGCACCGGCACGGGCCAATGCAACGACGGTGTCAGCTCTTCGGCTTCGGTTTCCGGCAGGGTCACCTTGCAGGTCAGCAATGTACCCAGGGCCAAGCCACCCGCCGCCAGCAGCAGGCTCAAGGTGATCGACGCATGGCTGGCCAGCGTGCCCCACAGCAACCCGCCACACGCCATGGCACCAAAGAAGATCAGGATGTACACCGACAACGCCCGCGCCCGCACCCAGGCCGGCACCGAGGTTTGCGCCGCCACCTGCAGGTTGGACAGCACCGCGATCCACGCCGCCCCGCTGAGCAGCATCGCCGGCAGCAGCACATAGAAGTTGCGCACAAGCGCCAGCGCCAGCAGGAACAGCGCATACAGCAGGCTGGCGAACAGCACCAGGCGGTCGCGGCTGATGCGTTCGCGCAGGCGCGGCAGCAGGGTGGCGCCGGCCACCGCGCCAATGCCGATGGCCGCCAGCAGCAGGCCGAAGTCGGCAGCAGTGCCGTGCATTTCGCCGCGCACGATCAGCGGCAGCAGCGAGGTGCCGGCGCTGGCACAGAAGAAGAACGCCACGGCCCGCAACAGCACAGCCTGCAAGGGTTTGGCACTGCGCGCGAAGCGCAGGCCGGTGCGCATGGCGCCCACGAAGCGCTCGGCTGGCAGCAGCGGCTCCTTCACCTCGCGCTTCCACAGGAACAACACCAGGATCACCCCGGCGAACGAAATGGCATTCAGGGCAAAGGTCAGCCATGGGCCGACCAGGCTCACCACCACGCCGGCCAAGGCCGGGCCGATGGCGCGGGACACATTGATGCCGACACTGGAGATGGCCACCGCGTTGGCCAGGTCTTCTTTGCCTACCAGTTCCGGCGTCAGCGCACTCCAGGCCGGCATCATCAGCGCCGTGCCGATGCCCAGTGCCAGGGTCAGCACCAGCAGCAAGGTCACGTTCATCAGCCCGAGCAGGGTAAGGGTTGCCAGCACCACGGCCACGGCAGACATCCACAGCTGCACCAGCAACAGGTAGCGGCGCTTGTCGACGATATCCGCCGCTGCGCCCGCTGGCAGGGCCAGAAAGAACATCGGCAGGGAGCCGGCCACCTGGATCAGCGCCACGTGCAGCGGGCTGGCCGACAGCGTGGTCATCAACCAGCCGGCGCCCACCTCGTGCATCCAGGTGCCGATGTTGGAGGCGATGGTGGCGATCCACAGCATGCGAAAGGTGGTATTGCGCAACGGGCTCCAGGCGCCTGAAGGGGATGTGCTCATGTCAGAAGCTGCCTTTGAGTGGGTATTCGATGATCAGGTAGATGCGGTCGATGTCATCGCCGGCCTGGGCCTGGTTGGCACGGTGGCTGACGTGGGAGAACGACAGGCTCAGGTCCTTGGCGGCGCCTGACTGCACCACGTATTTCAGGTCGATGTCGCGTTCCCAGTGTTTGCCGCCATCGCCGTACTGGCCCACGTAGGCGCCACCCGTGGGTGCATGGCTGCCGTCGATGCCACGGCCGCTGACGTAGCGGCCCATCAGGCTCAGGCCGGGGACGCCGAGGGTGGCGAAGTTGAGGTCGTAGCGCAGTTGCCACGAGCGCTCGCCCGGGCCGTTGAAGTCGGCGTACTTGATCGAGTTGGCCAGGTAGATGGAGTCGCCGCCGACGAAGTCGAACGGGGTGTCGCCCTCGACCTTCTGGTAGGCCAGGCTCAGCGCCTGGGCGCCGAAGCTGTACTTGGCCAGCAGGCTGTAGGCGAGAGTATCGATGGCTCCGGCGCTAGCACTGCCGGTGTCGCGGGTTTTGTAGAGGTTGCCGTCCACGCGCCAGTTGCCTTCGGCCAGGTTCAGGTTGAGGTAGGCCTGGCGCCAGGTGTCCTCCAGCTGCCCGGCATACAATGCCGCGCCGAACGGCCCGTCGGGTGCGAAGGAGGCACCGGCCACGCTGATGGCCCGGTTGTGCGTGGTGGCGCCGTAGCCGCTGAAGTCGTCGTGGGTGGAGCTGTTGTCCTGGTTGTTGAAGGCGGTGAAACGCCCGGCTTGCAGGCGCCAGTCGGGCAGGTCGGTGTTCTGCACGAACCAGCCGGTGGCGTACTCCGGGTGCAGTCGCTTGTCGCCGGTGTCGAACACCGGTGTTTCCACGTTCATTTCGCCGTAGCGCAACTGGGTGTTGCCCAGGCGCAGTTTGAGCGCCGCGCCGGCGCTGGAGTAGTCGGATTCGGCACGGCCATTGCTGTCGCGTGGCAGCAAACCGGTGCCGGCATGGCCACGGCCGCCGTCGAGCTTCAGGCCAAGAAAACCGTGGGCGTCGATGCCCACGCCAACCGTGCCTTCAGTGAAGCCCGAGCGGACCTCGCCGATGAAGCCTTGGGCCCATTCCTGGCGGTAGTTCTGGCCGCTGGCAGAGGGCGAGCGGAAGTCGCTGTGCAGGAAGTAGTTGCGGCTGAGCAACGACCAGCCGGGTTCGTCGGCCTGGCTGAGTGCGGGGCAGAGGGCGAGGGTGGCGAGCAGGGCGCGGCCTGGTCCGTGAGTGGCGCGGATCATGGGGGGCTCCGGGGGATGATCCGGGACTGTGGAGCAAGGATAGGCCAGGGGTCTTGTAAGGGTGTGCTGGGATCTGTTTTGGCTGTTCCGGCCCTTTCGCGGGCCAACACTCAAGCCATGTCGCTGATGGCAAACTCCTCAGCCAGATGATCAATCAATGCCCGTACCGAAGGCAGCAACCCCCGCCTCGATGGAAAAATGGCATGCACGATGCCGCAACGCGGATGCCAGTCGGGTATCAACTCCACCAACCGCCCCGCAGCCAGGTCTTCGCGCACCGCCACTCGCGGCAAATGCGCAATCCCCACCCCAGCCACCACGAAATGGCGCAGGGCAAACAAATCGTCAGTCACCATGCGCGGCCTATGCGGGATGACAATGCTGCGGCTGCTGTCTTCACCCTGGAACAGCTCCCACTGGTACTCACGCTGTGCGCTGCCCCAATGCAGGCTCGGCAGCGTGCCGAGCAGCTGCGGATCGAAGCCCTTGGGCAATTGCTTCAGGTACTGCGGCTGGCCCACCAGGCACTGGGTACTGTTGCTCAGTACCTTCATCACCATGTCGGTGTTCTCCAGCGGTGGAAAGCGCACCCGCAGGGCAATGTCGAAGCCCTCATGCAACAGGTCGACGCGGCGGTTGGTACTTTCGATGAACAGCTCCACCTGCGGGTACTTGAGCATGTAGCGGGTCAGCATCGGCCCGACCCAGGAGTTGAGCAGGGTGGTGGGGCAGCTGATACGCACCAGCCCGCGCGGCTCGCTGCGGTTGCGCTCGATGATCTCCGCCGCGCCCTCGGCCTCCACGCGCATGGCCAGGCAGCGGTTGTAGTAGGCCTGGCCGATTTCGGTGAGCGAGCAGTGGCGGCTGGTGCGGTGCAGCAGGCGCACGCCCAGGCGGTCCTCAAGGTCGGCGATGCGCCGGCTGAGCTTTGACTTGGGCATGTCCAGCGCTCGGCCTGCCGGGGCGAAACCACCGTGCTCTACAACCTGGGTGAAGTAGTAGAGGGAATTGAGGTCTTCCAATGATCGTTCTCCAAACGGAACGCTAAGGGCGGTTTTCGCAGTCTAGTGCAGCAAAGGTGATGATTTTAATCTGTGCCCATCAACGCGAAACACCCCGAATAGCTGAAAAATTCAAAAACCTTAGGAGCACAGACCATGAGCAAATTCACCTACAACCGCCTGAACAAAGACGACGCTGCCGTACTGCTGGTAGACCACCAGGCTGGCCTGCTGTCGCTGGTGCGCGACATCGAGCCGGACAAGTTCAAGAACAACGTGCTGGCCCTGGCTGACCTGGCCAAGTTCTTCAACCTGCCGACCATTCTCACCACCAGCTTCGAGCAAGGCCCCAACGGCCCACTGGTGCCAGAGCTGAAAGCACTGTTTCCGGATGCGCCGTACATCGCTCGCCCTGGCCAGATCAATGCCTGGGATAACGAAGACTTCGTGAAGGCGGTGAAGGCCACCGGCAAGAAGCAGCTGATCATTGCCGGTGTGGTGACTGAGGTTTGTGTAGCCTTCCCAGCGCTGGCTGCCCTGGAAGAAGAGTTCGATGTGTTTGTGGTGACCGATGCGTCCGGCACCTTCAACGAGATGACCCGCGATGCAGCCCATGACCGCATGAGCCGGGCGGGTGCCCAGCTCATGACCTGGTTTGGCGTGGCCTGTGAGCTGCACCGCGACTGGCGCAACGATATCGAAGGGCTGGCGGCGCTGTGCTCCAACCACATTCCGGATTATCGCAACCTAATGACTAGCTACAACGCGCTGACTGCGGGTAAGTAATTAATCAGTAGCAGTACGCATAAAGGCCGGTTCCCTCTGTAGGGAGCCGGCCTTTTTTGTTTGCTGTACCGGCCTCTTCGCGGGTAAACCCGCGAAAGGGCCGGCACAGGCAACATCAATTCATGGGCTGTGACTCAATCCCATCCAGCAATGCCTCAACCAACCCTTCTGCCATTTCGAGTGCATTCAGGTTGCTCCAGAACAGGCTTTTGCCCGTGTCATCCAGATGCTCCAGGGCTTTATAGCCACAGTCATAGGCACCGCGCAGGTACTGGGCGACATGTACCAAGGCGTCGTGGGCGGAGACGCCTGGGTTCACGGTGAACAATGGGGGATGGCCGGCATCGCAGCGGCTGAAAGGGCGTTGTGTGGTGTCGGGGAGGGGGGGATCCGGAACAATCTTTTTCATAGCCAAACTCCGATAGAGGTTGGCCGGCACCATCCGTTTCCACGCGAAGGGTGGCGGCTGCACGCGGGGTGGAAAGCCGGGCTATCGGAACCCCGGCAGGCCATACGGCCTCCCGCGTGCAACTGCCATGACGACAGCTGTTCCGATTACCTGCCGGGTTTCCACACCCGATCGCTGAACCGACAGCGACCCGGTCAGCCTAGAGAGCAGGGCTTCCACGGACAATCAGACGGGCGTCGACACGGTGTGTAGGATAAATGCTCGGAGGCGGCGGTAACGTAGGAAATGGTTGGCCGGGAAGTAGGACCTTGCTGAGAATCGGACGATTCTGTGATGTTTTTGGGTGCGCGTAATGGCGGCGAGGTGATCGTCAGGAGGTTGCAGGATGGCCTCCAGGTGCCAGGCGATAGGTTTTTGGCGCCTGTGAGATCGAGCGCCGCCCGCGCGGCGCATCGCGAGCTACGCTCGCTCCTACGTTTGTTTCGGGCCAGTAACGCCTGCGGCAGACGCGCGCGACCGTCTTGTTTGTACGACGCGATATTGCGCCATGTGCCAAGGCGTACGCGCGCAAATTCCCCAGGAATAATTGGCCCGAAACAAACGTGGGAGCGAGCGCAGCTCGCGATGCGCCGCGCGGGCGGCGCTCGATCTCATAGGCGCCACCCCCCTCAAGGCGTACGCCAAAGGCCTTCAATCCGCATCCGAATCAAACAACCGCTCCAACTCCACCCGCGCCTCCTTGGCCGTCTGCATCACCTTGGCCCTGTCATCGCGCACCTGCCCCTGGGCCACCAGCACTTCCTCGTCATGCTGGGTAAACCGCGCAATCCGGTCCGCCGCCTGTTCATCGCTCAAGCCCAACCCTACCAATGCCCGGCGGGTCATCTCCAGGCTGGAGTAGAACATCTCGCGAATCGGCTCTGCACCCACATCCACCAACTTGTGCACATGCTGGCGGTTACGTGCCCGGGCCAGCACTTTCAGGTGCGGGTACAGGCGCTTCACGCGTTCAGCCGTATGAATGGCAGCTTCCGGGTCATCGATGGTGATGATGAAGTACTCCGCCTCACCCACCTTGGCCGCATGCAGCACTTCGGGGCGGAGCGGGTCGCCGTAGAACACCGGTACCTGTTCGAACATGCGGGTCATTTCGATGGTGTCCACCGAGGTTTCCAAGGCGATGAACGGGATCTTCTGTGCCCGCAGGATGCGCGCAACGATCTGGCCCATGCGGCCCATGCCGACGATCACCACCCGCGGCGTATCCGTCTGGATCTGCTTGTACTGCTCAGGCACTTCCCGCACAGGCTGCGGGCGCTTGAGGGCGCGGGCGCAGCCCAGCATCAGCAGTGGGGTGATGGCCATGGACAGGGTGATGGTCATCAGCAGCAGGTCGTAAGTCTGGGTGTCGAACAGCCCCTGGTCCTTGCCCAGCTTGAACACCACGAAGGCGAACTCGCCGCCGGCAGCCAGCACCATGCCCAAGCGCAGGGCGCTGGCGCTGTTCAGGCCACCGGCCAGGCGGCCGACGCCAATCAGCAGCACCAGCTTCACCGCCACCAGCAGCAGGGTCAAACCCAGCAGCACCAGCGGCATTTCCAGCAACAGGCGCAGGTTGGCGCCCATGCCGACGCTGATGAAGAACAGCCCCAGCAGCAGGCCCTTGAACGGTTCGATCTGCGATTCCAGCTCGTGGCGGTACTCCGAGTCGGCCAGCAGCAAGCCGGCGAGGAACGCCCCCAAAGCCATCGAAACACCGGCTTCTTCCATCAGCCAGGCGGTGCCGATCACCACCAGCAACGCGGTGGCGGTGGACACTTCGGGCAGGCCGGTGCGGGCCACGGTGCGGAACACCGGGCGCAGCAGGTAGCGGCCGCCGATGATGACCACGGCGATGCTGGCGAATACCTTCAAGCCGTGTTGCAGGCTGTCGCCGTGGCTGGTGTCCGGGCCACTGGCGGCCAGTAATGGAACCAAGGCAATCAGCGGGATGGCGGCGATGTCCTGGAACAGCAGGATGGCGAAGGCAAGGCGGCCGTGTGGGGCATTCAGCTGCTTGCTCTCAGCCAGACTCTGCAGACCGAGGGCTGTGGAGGACAGCGCCAGGCCCAGGCCAAGTACGATGGCTGCTGGCAGTGTCTGGCTGAAGCCGAACAGGGCGATGGCGCCGATCAGCGCGCCGGTCAGCAGCACTTGGGCGGTGCCGACGCCGAACACTGATTTGCGCATCAGCCACAGGCGCTTGGGTGACAGTTCCAGGCCGATGATGAACAGCAGCAGCACCACGCCCAGCTCGGAAATGTGCGCCACGCTTTCGGTGTCGCGGATCAGGCCCAGTGCCTGCGGGCCAATGATAACGCCTGCGAGCAGGTAGCCGAGTACGGCGCCTAGCTGCAGCCGTTTGGCCAGGGGGACGGCGAGGACTGCGGCGAGCAGGAAGATGACGGCGGTTTGCAGAAGGCTGCCTTCGTGTGGCATTGGCTCGTACTCCATGAGCTGCCGGGGCAGCGTTTGAACAGTTTGGCCGACAATTCTGGGGAATGAGGGGGTGGTAGACAATCTGCTTTCAGGGAGAAAGATTGTCCCGAAGAATGAGACAACCTGTGTCGGCCTCTTCGCGGGCGCGCCCGCTCCCACAAGTACGGCACAACCCTTCAGGCCTGTGTTATCTCTGTGGGAGCGGGCATGCCCGCGAAGAAGGCAGCGCAGATCTAACTATCCATCGCCACCAAACTGCGCCCGATACTGCGCCGGCGTCATGCCAATCCGCTCGCAGAACACCTTGCGCATATGCCGGTCACTGCCAAACCCGCACTGCGCCGCCACCACCTTCAACGGCAGGTCGCTGCCTTCCAGCAGCTTGCGCGCCCGGTCGATCCGCGCATTCTGCAGGTACTGCAACGGCGTTATCCCCACCTCGCGCTGGAACGTGCGGGCGAAATTACGGCTGCTCATGGCCACCAGGTCGGCCATCTTCTGCACGGTAAACGCCTGCTCGATATGGTCGACGATGTGCGCCTGTACCCGGGCAATCGGCGAATCATCACGCGGCACCGCCGCCAGCAACGGCCCGTACGGGGTCTGCCCGCCTTGGCGATGACGGGCGACCAGCAGCACCTTGGCCACTTCCAGGGCCAGCGCCTTGCCGTGGTCCTCGGCCACCACCGCCAGCGCCAGGTCGATACCCGCAGTGATCCCGCCCGAAGTAATCAGGCAGCGGTCGATCACATAGATCTGCTCGGTCTCGACCTTGGCCTGAGGAAATGCCCGCGCCAGGCGCTCCACGTAATTCCAGTGGGTGGTGCAGCGGTAGCCGTCCAGCAACCCCGCCCGGCCCAGCAGGAACACCCCGGTACAAATGGCACCAAAGCGCTTGGCGCTGTGCACCGCCCGTGGCAACCAGCGCTCCAGCGCTGGCAAGGCAATGTCATACGCGCCAGGGCCGCCGGGCACCAGCAACAGGTCGACGGCGTCCGGCAAGTCTTCCAGGCGCAGGTCGGCCACCACTTTCAGACCACAGGAGCCGCGCACCGCTGCTTGCCCTTCGGCCAGGGTGAGCAGCCGGTATTGCCGCTCTGCCGGCAAAAAACGGTTGGCGATGGCGAACGCATCCATGGGCCCGGTCACATCCAGCAAGAGCACATCGTTGAACAGCACCATGGCCACGGTGCGGTGAGCATTTACCTGCATGCTTCTTCGCTCGGTAGCTGAATACAACGTGCATCTTACGGTATACCGCCGCGCACAATTAAGAATAATTCAGGTTTGGCTCAGGACTTTGTCATGTGCCGGGGGCGAGACTTTCTGCATTCAACAGGAGAGTCGCCATGCACCCCGGCATGCCCCAAGCGCCGCTGCAAACCCCCGGCGCACTGACGCCCGCGCGGTTGCGCCAGGCCAAGGAACTGATGCTGCGCAGTTCGCTGTCGATCATCGAGATCGCCAGCGTATGCAACCTCACCCGCAGCCACTTCTCCCGCGCCTTCAAGGTCAATACCGGCCTTTCGCCCCAGGCCTGGCGCCTGCTGGCACGCATGGAAAAGGCCAAGCGTCTGCTCGTCACCGAAGCGCCGATAACCCATGTGAGCCTGGAATGCGGCTTTTGCGACCAGGCCCATTTCACCCGCGCCTTCAGCCGCCTGGTTGGCCAGCCGCCCAAGGCCTGGCGACAGGCGCAGGCCATTTCTTAAGCCGTATCTATCCACCGGTATAGCCCCTTGCGGACAGTGCCGGCCCGTCATCCCAACCCAAGGAGTCACCCCATGAGCCAACCTGATTACAAGCGCTTGAACAAAGACGACGCCGTGGTCCTGCTGGTGGACCACCAGACCGGCCTGATCTCGCTGGTGCAGGACTTCTCGCCCAACGAGTTCAAGAACAACGTGCTGGCCCTGGGTGACCTGGCCAAGTTCTTCGGCCTGCCAACCATCCTCACCACCAGCTTCGAGCAAGGCCCGAACGGCCCGCTGGTGCCCGAGCTGAAAGAAATGTTCCCGGATGCGCCCTACATTGCCCGCCCCGGCCAGATCAACGCCTGGGACAACGAAGACTTCGTCAAGGCAATCAAGGCCACCGGCCGCAAGCAGCTGATCATTGCTGGCGTGGTAACCGATGTGTGCGTGGCATTCCCGACCTTGTCGGCACTGGCTGAAGGCTTTGAGGTGTTTGTGGTGACCGATGCTTCGGGTACCTTCAACGAAACCGTGCAACAGGCAGCGTGGGTACGCATGACCCAGGCGGGCGCGCAAATGATGAACTGGTTTTCGGTGGCGTGTGAGCTGCACCGTGACTGGCGCAACGATATCGAAGGGCTGGGTAACCTGCTGTCGCAGCGCATTCCCAACTACCGCAACCTGATGAACAGCTATGCGGCGTTGACCTCGCGTTAATGTAAACCTGTACCGGCCTCTTCGCGGGTAAACCCGCTCCCACAGGAGTGGTGCGTAACCTGAGGGCTGTGGAGTCCCTGTGGGAGCGGGTTTACCCGCGAAAGGGCCGGTACAGGCTGTTAAGGATTCACAGGCAGAGTGAAGCGAATCCGGCAACCACCCAGCTCGGATGCCAGTGCCTGCAACTCCCCACCATGGGCCTGCACCACCGAACTGCAGATCGCCAGCCCCATCCCCATACCACCGCTCTTGGTGGTGTAGAACGCCCCGAACACCTGCTCCCGTTCTTCAGGCGCAATTCCCGGCCCGTTGTCGTCCACGCAAATCTCCACCGCATCCCCGACGACCGCCGAAGCAATCCGCAGCACCCCATCGCCGCGATACCCCGCCAGCGCCTCCAGCCCATTGGTAATCAGGTTGAACACCAGTTGCTGCAACTGCACCGGGTCGGCCATCACGCTCACCCCTGCCTGCAAGCGTGTCTGCACGTCCACCGTGCCCTTGGCGGCTTCGGCCGAGGTCAGACGCACGACCTCACGGATCAGCTCATCCAGCTTCACGGCCTTGAGCTGCACCGGCGATTGTTTGGCCAGCGAACGCAGTGCACGCACGATGTTGGCAGCACGCTCGCTGTCGTTGCGGATGTCTTCCAGGCCGGCAATCGCTTCTTCCAGGTCGGGCTTGGCGCGCTTGAGCCAGCGCAGGCTGGCGGCGGCGTTGGAGGCAATCCCCAGCAACGGCTGGCTGATCTCATGGGCGATGGACACCGACAGCTCGTTCATCACCTGCAGGTGCGCACTGCGGGCCAGCTCTGCACGAGAGCGGCGCAGCTCGGCCTCTATCTGGGCGCGGCTCTGGTTGTCTTCGGCCAGGCGCGTATAGAACTTGGCGGTTTGCAGCGACACCGCCGCCTGCGAGGCGAGGATCTCCAGCATGGCCAGGCGCTGGCTGCCGAACAGATTGGGCACCAGGCGGTTTTCCAGGTACACCAGGCCGATCAGCACGCCCTGGATCACCAGCGGCAGGCACAGCACCGAGCGGGCATTGCGCGCCTGCAGCTCATGGCGAAAGGCTTCGGGACAGTCGCTTTGGGCATCGTTGAGCACCAGTGGCTTGCGTGTGCGCATGGTGGCGTTGATGACCGACAGTGGTGCTTGGGTCATGAACTTCTGGCAGTTGTCCATGCTCACGTGCAGCCCGGCATCGTCGATGTAGGCGAGGGCAGCCATCTGGAATTCGGCACCGCTGACGATCAGCAGCGCGCCATGGTCAGCACCTGAATGCTGGGTCAAATGGCCCATCAAGGTTTCGATCAGCCCTTCGAGCAGCACTTCTTCGGACAACGCGCGCGCCGCTTCTATGCCGGCTTCCAGGTCCCGCTTGGCCTGGTGGTCGGTGTGGCAGGCCTCCTGGATCGGCTGGGTGCGCAAGAAGGGGTGCAGCGCCTCCAGCTGATGCACCTTGCCGGTCGCCCCCCAGATATGGAAGCAGTCGCGGGCAATGCGCAGGTGCAGGTTGGCACCGGAAATCAGGCCGCTGGGGATGCATACCTCGGCCAGCTGTTCATGGGCCAGGGCCTGCTCGTGGATGAAGCCGGCAGCGGCGGCTGCGATCTGCGCCTGGTCGAAGCAGCGGATGGCACTCAGGCCGTCGCCTTCGAGCTTGGCGATCACGCCTTCGATCAGCAACAGCTTGTTGCGGAAGGTGGCCGGGTTGAAACCGGCCCAGCGGCCGAAGCGCTCGCGCAGGGCCTGTAGCTCGCGCAGCTTGTCGGCAATGCTGCCAGCGGCCTCGGGGCTGCCCAGGGCCAGGCCGCGGAACAGGTGAAAGTCTGCCAGGTTGATGTGCGCCGGTACTGCCCAGGTGTTGTCTGCGGCCAGTGCCAGGTTGCGCATGGCCTGCGGGATATTGCCCAGGTAGAAGTCGCACATGCCGGCGAACAGGTACTGGAAGAACCGCGTCGTGGGCGATTTCGAGGCTGTGGCCGAGGCTGGGCAGGGCGTGCCGCTCAAGCGGGTGACGAACGCTTGCTGGGCTAGCAGGATCTGCTCGACGTCGCGGTAACCGTAGCGACGTACGGTGGTCAGGCCTTGCGCCAGTTCCTCTACCACGTCTGGCAGGTAACGGCCCATGAACAGCGAGTCGGAAACCAGGTGGTTGCAGGCGTAGCAGCTCATCGCCAGGTCGCCGCTCAGGCGCCCTGAATCGACCGCATCCAGCGCGGTACGGCGGGTGAACTCCATGGGCGAGGTCCAGGCGCTGACCTGGTCCAGGGCCAGCAGCGCGCTGGTCAGGTCCGCGTCGAAGCCGTGCCGTTCAATCAGCTTGAGTGCGGCCAGGCAGCAGGCGTGGCCATCATGGTAAGCGCCGAAACGCTCGGCAATCATCACCCCGTACCAGGCCATGCCATAAGTGCTGCCCGGGGCAGCACCGTGCAGCAGCGACAGCTCCATGAGCTTGGCCAGGTGCAGGAAGCAGATGTCGTCTTTGACGAAAAACGATGACGACAGGGTGGCCAGCAGGCTGATGGCAACCGTCACTTCTTCCGAATCGGTGCGCTGCAGCGACTCCAGACAGTGCCGCCCTTTCTGTTCGACCAAGGCCTGCACATGGGCATGACTCGCCTCGACCTGTTGCCAGTCGATGCCCCGTACCGGGCTTATACCCAGCAAGTCCAGGCCGGATATGGCGCTGTCGATGGCCGCCTGATAGTCGCCGCGCAAGGTATGCAGCAGTGCCTGCAGGCGGCACACCCGCGCCTGGTCCAGCGTCGAACGTGCGCGCTGGCGGCATTCGGTGATCCGGGCTTCGGCTGCGATCATTCGCGACAGTTGCATGTCGCACTCCGTCGCCATGCAGGCGATGGCAAAGCCATGTGTGGCGCGGCTTTCCAGCGTGGCGCCGTGCTGCAGCAGCTGCTCGGCGGTGTGCAGGTAGCCTGCGCTCTGCTCGAAAGCGCCACCGTCGCGCGCGCGCGTTGCTGCTTCGCGCAAAAGCTGCAGGAACGCTTCGCAGTCATCTGCTGCAAACCCGCATGGGCTGGCGCGTTGCAGCTGGCTGGCGAGCTCGAACAGTGCTTCGTGCAGGTGGCGTGGCCAGGCCTGTCGCATGGCCAGGGCAATACGTGCATGCAGTTGGGTACGTTCGCGTATGGGCGTGAGCGCGTACGCGGCTTCCATCACCCGCTCATGGGCAAAGCCCAGGCCGTTCTGGCCCTGTTGCAGGAAACCCTCGCCAATCAAGGCTCTCAACGGTTCGCCAGGCGCCTGGGCAAGGACCTGCTGAAGCAAGCGCTCATCGCAGCGGCTACCCGCCGCGCTGGCCACCCGCAGCAGATCGCGCTGCGGCATCGGCAGGCGGGCCAGGCGGTGGATCATCAGGTCGGCGACATTGTCGGAGTAGCGGTGGCGGGCCACGGCCTGCAGGCACCATGACCAGCGCATGGCCTGGGTGTCGAAGGTGAACAGCTGGTCCTCGACCATGGCCCGGAGGATCTGATGGATGAAGAACGGGTTGCCCGCCGTCTTGTCGTGCACCAGCACGGCCACCGGCAATGCGTCCTCGGGGCCGATGTGGTAGCGCTCGCCGATCAGCTCGGACACCGCGTCCACACCCAGAGGCCGCAGGTTCAGCGTGGTGCTGCGCACCGTTGCGGGCAGGCTAAGGGGGGCACTGCTGGCTGGCGCATCATTGCGTCGGGCGACGATCAACAGCAGGTTGCCGGGTGCGTGAGCCAGCAGTTGCGTCAACAGTTGCTGGCTGGCGTCGTCAGCCCACTGCAGGTCATCGAAGAACAGCACCAGCGGCTGACCGGGGCTGCTGAACACCTGCAAGAACTCGACGATCGCCCGTAGCTCCTTCTGCAGTGCCAGGCGCGTGGGCTTGGCCGGCAACGCGGGCAAGGGGCCAAGGATCAGTTGCAGGTCTGGTGCCAGCTTGCCGAGCAGCCGGCCATGGCCTTTGATGCGGCGCAGGATCTCGCGGCGCAGGCTGTCGAGGGCCTGGCTGCTCTTGGCCAGCAACTGGGTGGTCAGCGCACCGAGAATGTCGACCCAGGGTGCGTAGGGCACGGTTTGGGCAACGCTGTTGCACTTGCCGATGGCCCAGTAACCCTGGGCGTTGGCTTTGAGTGCTGCCTCGACCAGAGTCGACTTGCCCATGCCGGTGGCGCCGTTGATGAACAGGGCTTGCGGCTTGCTGTCGCGGCGCAGGGCCTTGAGCAGCAGGGCGATGGCCTTCTGTTCGGCGCAGCGGCCATACAGGCGTTCGCGGCCAGGCGTGGCGGGGTCGGCGCAGCCTGGCTCGAAGCCCTGAATGGTCTTGCTGGCGGCCCATTGCCGCTGGCAGTGGGCCAGGTCTACCGCCAGGGCGCGCGCACTCTGATAGCGGGCGTCGGGCTCCTTGGCCAGCGCCTTGGCCAGCACCCGGCTCAGCGGCTGTGGCACGTTGCTGTCCACTTCGCAGGCCGCCCTTGGCTGCACGCCGGCATGCAGCTGGCGCCAGTGCTGAGTGTCGCGCCCTGCCAGCGGCAGTTCACCCAGCAGCAACTGGTACAGGATCGCACCCAGGGCATAGATGTCACTGCGCTGATCGCTGCTGCTGCCGTGCGGGCAGACCTGTTCCGGTGCCAGGTACGACCAGTTGCCGAGGGGGGCGCCTTGTTCGCCAATCAGTTCCGCCAGGTCGGCGCGAAAACAGCCTAGGCGCACTCGCTGGCTGGCGTACAGGCACACGTACTCGGGTTGTAGCGCGCCATGCAGCACATTGCCTGCGTGAGCCTGTGCCAAGGCATTGGCCGCATTTACCGCGATGTCGAGAAATGGCGCTAGGGCTGCCGGGCCTTCGGCGATCAGGTCGGCGACTGAGTGGCCAGCCGGGTACACCAGCAGCGGGCCTTCGGCTGAACGCACGAACGCAGACGGGATCACCGCCCACTGCGGGTCCAGTTGCAGGCGGTAGTCTCTTTCCAGGCGCTGACAGGCGGCGGGGGCCTCAAGTGGGGCGCGCACGGCGATCCAGGCCTGATGGGTGGCCGGGTCGCGCAGGCGAAAGTAGCTGAGCTCGCCTTCCTGGCCCAGCGCGCTGATGTCGCACCGGTTCAGCCAGCCCTCGTCGACCGACTGGTCGTATTCGATGGGCCTGTGGGCAAGGCGTTCATCGAGCATAAAGCACCCCCTGCTAGCGACATCCTGAGTCGCGAGTATACGCAGCGGGCCCAGTAAGGATGCGGCTTGTAGCCTGCCTGGCAGGAACGGGCACGCTGTTGTCCGTTATCGCACCCTGCGGGCAGGCGGGCTTTTGTATAGTCCTGAGGGCAACCTATCCCTCGGGATAATTGTGTGAACGCGTACGCTGTCCTAGCCTGCCCGGGGCTGCGTAAACGCCCATGCCCGCGTGAGGACGCCATGATCCGAATAGGCAATGCCCAAGTGTCGCTGGAGCGGCGAGAAGTGTTTCTCGACGGCAAGCCGATCCTGTTGGGTGGCCGCGCATTCGAGGTGTTGGCCACGTTGATCAAGGCCAAGGGCCGGGTGGTCGGCAAGGACGAACTGTTCAGCCAGGTGTGGGCCGGCACGGTGGTCGAGGACAACAACCTGCAGGTGCAGGTGTCCTTGCTGCGCAAGGCCTTTGGCGACCGTGGGCTGATTCAGACCGTATCCCGCCGGGGCTACCGCCTGGCTGCCGAGATAAGCCTTGATGTCCCTTGCCAGGCGCCGGGCCACTTGCCGCAGGGCGCCGGTGCCGACATGTTTGGGCCCTTGGAAGACAGTGCGAATGTACCGGTGCTGGTGGTGGACGATGACCCCTCGGTGCGTACGGCACTGGGCCGCCTGCTGCGCTTGCAGGGTATTCCGCATCATTTGTTCGCCAGTGCCGACGCGTTGTTCGAAGCCCGTCTGGAAACCCCCTGCGCCTGCCTGCTGCTCGATATGCACCTGCCCGATACCACTGGCCTTGAGGTGCAGCACGCCCTCCGCCAGCTGGGGCTGCCTTGGCCGATCGTGTTCATGACCGGTTTCGGCACCATCCCGATGACGGTGCAGGCCATGCGTGCGGGGGCAGTGGAGTTCCTGACCAAGCCTTTTGATGAAGACCAGTTGCTGACGCTGCTGCAGGCCGTGCGCACCCAGGCTGTGGTCGATGGGCGCAAATGGCACCATGCGCGGCAGGTCGAGGCAAAGTACCAACGCCTGACCCAGCGTGAGCGCCAGGTGTTCTCGCTGGTGGTCGATGGCCTGTCGCACAAGCAGATCGCCAGGCAGATCGGCACCAGCGAAGTGACGACCAAGGTGCACAAGAAAAACATCATGAACAAGATGCAGTCCCGCTCGCTGGTGGAACTGGTGGCCATGCACAACATCATCGGGGCGCGGGTAGAGGGCCTGGCCGGCGCATGAGCAAATGGGTGTGCATCGTCGATGACGATGCTTTGGTGCGCAAAAGCCTGGCCAACCTGCTGCGTTCGGCCGGGTTCGAGAGCTTGGCGTTTGCTGCGGGGGATGTATTCCTGGGTTCGGAGCTGGCGCGGCAGGCGGGCTGTGTGCTGCTCGACCTGAAAATGCCCGGAATGAGCGGGCTGGCCGTGCAGCGCAAGCTGGCCCGGCAGCAGTGGCGGTTGCCGGTGATCTGCATGTCGGCGCATTGGGATGATGACGCGGTGCATGCGGCGATGAGCCTTGGGGCATTGGCCTGCCTGGGCAAGCCTTTTTCTGAAGAGGTGCTGCTAAGAGTGGTTGAAGAGGCATTGGCGGGCGGGCAGTGATGTGCTGCCTTTGCCGGCCCTTTCGCGGGCTCGCCCGCGAAGAGGCCAGTAGCCTTAACATCCATCTCAGCACACTTGCGCAATCAATCACCGGGGATTCGGGCAATGCTCCCGTGGTAATCGTTTAGCGAGCCCCTTGCCATGCCCCGCCTGAAAACCTTCCTTGACCCCCAATCCCCAAGCCTGAGCGCCACCGGCCTGCTCTTCATGCGGGTAATGGCCGCCTTGCTATTACTGTTTATCCATGGGCTCCCCAAGCTGCTGGACTGGAGCGGTGAATTGCAGCGCATAGAAGACCCATTCGGGTTGGGCGCACCGCTGACCTTGGGGCTGGCGGTTTTTGCCGAGGTGGTTTGCCCACTGTTGCTGCTTTTGGGTGTTGCCGCGCGCCTGGCTTGCCTGCCGGTGCTGGCAGTGTTGCTGGTGGCGCTGGTGGTGGTGCACCCGGACTGGACGCTAGAGCAGGGGCAGTTTGCCTGGTTGCTGGTGGCACTTTACGGCGGGTTGGCGTTGACTGGGCCTGGGGCGTATTCGGTTTCCGGGTATTTCTGCCGGGGCAAAAAAGCCCCGGCAATCTAACTGCTCCCCGGCCGGTACTGCAGGGCCTCGGCTAGATGAGCCCGGCCAATCGCCTCGCAACCCTCCAGGTCTGCCAACGTTCGTGCCACCTTCAACAAGCGGTGTGCCGCCCGCAACGATAAGGTCAATCGCTCACAGGCACCCTCCAGCCAGGCCTGGTCTGCTGGAGTCAACTCACAGTGGCGGCGCAACCCCTCGAGGTTGAGAAACGCATTCGCGCACCCTTGGCGCCGGTGCTGCAGTTCCCGTGCTTCAGCCACCCTGACGGCCACATCGGCACTGGTCTCGCCGCAGGGCTGGTTGTTCAGGGTGGTGCTTTCGCGGGCCACGGTCAGGTGCAGGTCGATACGGTCCAGCAGCGGCCCGGACAGCTTGTTGCGGTACCGTGCGATCTGCTCGGTGCTGCACCGGCAGCGGCCTGTGGGGTCGCCCAGGTAGCCGCAAGGGCAGGGGTTCATGGCAGCCACCAGCTGAAAGCGTGCCGGGAAGCGCACCTTGTCGCGGGCCCGGGCAATCACGATTTCGCCCGATTCCAGCGGCTCGCGCAGCACTTCCAGCACACGCCGTTCGAACTCTGGCAGCTCATCCAGAAACAGCACGCCATGGTGGGCCAGGGTGATTTCGCCCGGTTGCGGTCGGCTGCTGCCTCCGACCAGTGCCGGGCCGGAGGCGGAGTGATGAGGGTGGCGAAACGGCCGTTGTGGCCAGCTATTCAGCGGTGCATGCCCGCTGACCGACTGAATGGCCGCTACTTCCAGCGCCTCGTGCTCGTCCAGCGGCGGCAGCAGCCCGGGCAGGCGGCTGGCGAGCAAGGTCTTGCCGGTGCCCGGGGGGCCTGTGAACAACAGGTTATGTGCACCGGCCGCTGCCAGTAGCAAAGCCCGTTTGGCTGCCAGTTGGCCCTGCACTTCGCTCAGGTCCGGGTAGGGGCGTTGATGCAGGATCAGGCCATTGGCAGCGTACGGTGGCAGCGGCACCTGGCCATTCAGGTGGGCGACCAGCTCCAGCAGGTGCCCCACTGCATACACCGCCAGTCCACCCGCCAGGCTGGCTTCCTCGGCATTTTCCCGTGGTACCACCAGCGCCCGGCCTGCCTCTCGCGCCGCCAGTGCCGCGGGTAGCACGCCCTGCACCGGGCGCAACTTGCCCGACAGCGCCAGTTCGCCCAGGCATTCGACTTCGGCGAGGGTGGCAACCGGCACCTGGCCGTCGGCAGCCAGTATGCCCAAGGCAATGGCCAGGTCGTAACGCCCGCCATCCTTGGGCAGGTCGGCAGGGGCAAGGTTCTGGGTAATGCGCCGCTGCGGGTAGTTCAGCCCGGAGTTGACGATGGCGCTGCGCACCCGGTCCTTGCTTTCCTTGACGGTGGTTTCCGGCAAACCGACCAGGGTGAGATGGGGCAGGCCATTGGCCAAGTGGGTTTCAACGCTGACTGCCGGTGCCTGCACACCCACCTGGGCGCGGCTATGGACGAGGGCTAGGGACATGGACGCTCCGTTGTCGCTGGAAAGGGCCGCTTCCTGCGGCTGGGCCAAGGATAGCCAGCTCCGTGCCTGGGTGGCGCAAGAAGTGTGCGTCATGGTTTTTCAGGGCAGGGACTTTCCCTGTATTTTCAGGCAGATTGGCAAGAATGGATCCAATTACCTTTGCGCAGGTGCCCGCGATGGCTTAGTGTTGTTGGGCAACTGCCGTTGCCATGGGATGGCATCGCGGCTTCTTTCAAATGGACTTGAGGTATTGCTCCGTGCAAACGCTCGCCCGCACGCGCCAGGTTATCCGCGAACTGGTGCAGGCCAATTCATTCATAGAGCTCACCCGCTTTTTCGACAGCCTCGAGGCGCAATGGCACCAAGCCCCGCCCGGCGAGTTTCCCGCCTACATGGCGGCCCTCGAGGGGCACATGCTGGTCGACCTGGGCAGCCAGGGCGACAGGGCGCTGAGCCAGGTGCTCAAAGCCTGGATCGACGTCTGCCCCAAGGCCTACCACCCGCAGGTGGTAATGGGCCTGCATTGTTTTCATCGCGCCTGTCAGGTGCAGGGCGGCGGCCAAAGCAACGCGGCACGCGTGCTGGCCGTCGAGCAGATGTGTGAACGCGCGACGGCGCACTTGCTCCGCGCCATGGACCGTTCTGCCCAGCCTGTGGCAGCGGCCATTGGTATGCTGCGCATCAGTGCGCAATTGCGCGAGCCCGGCTGGTTGGTCGAACTGTTCCAGGGTCAGCCCGCACGCTACAGGCCCAGTGCCCATACCGATGTGGAGGTGCAGGAGGCTGCGGCCCCACTGCTGGTGAAGCATGGGTTGCTGCCCCTGGCCGAATTGCCACTGGCATTGCCGGCATGCCTCAGCAGGCGAGTCGATCACGAGAACGAAGCCCCCCGCTATTACTGGCTGCGCCATGCGCTGGTTGCCCGCCCGGGTTGCTTCGAAGCGATCCAGGCCCTCGCCGAATACTTGCTGCCCCGTTGGGGCGCCAGCTTCGATGCGCTGGAGCTATTGGCCAATGGACCGTTGTGCGAGGCGTGGGACGAAGCGTTGCGTAATGCGTTGCGCTGGATGGCCGTCGAAGACCGGCTGAAACTGCCCCATGGCGACCAGTTGCAGGCCGTCGCGGATTGGCAGCAGCTGTTCGACGCCTGGTTGCAACGCTCGCTAAGGCCCAGGGAGCGCGCTGTCGTGTTGGCTTGGCGAGCCGCGCTGCGCAGCAGTGCCTTGCAGGACGCTGTCGGTGGTATGCGCGACTTTACCGCGAGCTTTGCGTGCAACGCCGATCACGGCGCAATCCGCGCCATGGGCGTGCCGTTTCGCTGTCTGGTCGAGCTGATACTGCGCGATGGCATGGCAGATGAACAACAGCTGTTGCGCACCGCCATCGAGCGCCTGTGTGACGGTCGCTTGCATGCTGGCGCCAGTGCACTGCGCGCTGTCGGGCATCGCTTCGGCCTCTGGGGGATGCCGCGCTCGGCCGAGCAGGCAAGGGTATGGTCGCAGGTGGCGGTGAAACTCCAGCGCGCGGGCCAGGTATCGGGCCTCGAGGTGCTTGGCGCGGCGCGGCTGCTGTGGGCTGCCAACCGGCATGAGCTGGCCTGTTACCTGTATGAGCGCTGTGCCGAGCTGAACCTGCCGGGGGCTGCCCTGGGACTGTACGAGCTGCACAGCGGCGGCCTGAGCAACACGCCGGCGCACTATCTGGATGACGAGGCGGCAGAGCACTGGCTGCTGCGTGCGGTGGAAACAGGCAGCCGGCAAGCCAAGTACAACCTGGCCTGCTTGCGCATGGAGGGTGATGAGGACCTTAACGAGCGCAGTGCCATGCTGGCCGTCAGGTGCCTGCTGGTCGACGCGCTGGGCAATGCACAAACCAATGCACGCGCGCGCTTGCACCTGGGGATTCTGTTGCGCCAGTTTGGCCAAACGCAGGAACGGGCCGAAGCGGTCGCCTACCTGTCGAGCCTGGTCGAGCACCCGGACCCGTGGATTGCCGGGCGTGCCAGCGCCGAACTGGGGCTGGCCTGGATGCAGGGGCGCGGCACCCGCAAGCAGAGCCGTTTTGCCGCCATCGAATGGGCCAACCGTGCGGCCGCTTTGCAGCCAGGGGATTCGGCCATCGAGGATATCCAGGCCGAGATACTCAATTCACACAACCGGGTGAAAACCCTGTTCACTCAGTGCGGTGCGGCCCTGTTTCGCGGCACTCTGCATGCCAGTGAGCTACCGCCGAAACAAGCGGCATCCCGGCTACCTCGATTACGGGCCTCGGCCTGATTCAGGCGCGCACATAAACCCAGGCAGTCAGGCCCGAGGCAAGGGTGACGGCGACACGCTTGTAGTCGGCGACTTCATAGCGGTCTGCTGCCGCCAGCTCTTCTTCGCTGATCTGGAAGACCATGCCGGCCACGCTGTCATCGGCCTGGCTGCTGGGGGAAACGATGGGGTGACGGGATTTGCCGCTGGCCGCCAGTACGGCCGGGTCGGTGATCTCGACCCAGTCCTGGCGGTAGCCCGGCATGCGGTCGGCCTGGCCGTTCAGCTCACGGCCGAAGTTGGCCAGTTGCACGGCCTTGTCCTGCAAGGTGCCGTAGGAAAACAGCAATACCGGGTAGGCGCTGGAGGGCTGCATTCACTCATCCTGTGGGGTCGGGTTCAGCCGTGCTTCCAGCTCGGCTACTTGTTTTTCCAGGGTCTCGAGGCGTGCGCGGGTGCGCGCCAGCACGACCATCTGGCTGTCAAATTCATCGCGGCTGACCAGGTCCAGCTTGCTGAAGGCACCTTGCATCAGCACCTTGAACTGGCTTTCCAGCTCTGCGCGGGGCTGGGCGGTATCGCCGCTGAACAGGCGCGAGGCCTGGTCGCTCAGGGCATCGAGAAGGGCTTTTGGCGCGAGCATGGGGCTGTCCACTGAAACTGAGAATGGCCGGCAGTGTAGCACGGGCCATGACGCGGCTTGGGGCCACACGCCTGCACGTTTTTCGCGCAGCGCGGCCTGCCGGTGCGCACCGAAATTGTGCATGTTTTCCATGCTGGCGACTGGCCAATCCCGACTGATTTGCATAACCCACTGTTTTCCGGTGCTTTGCCCGAACTGGCAAGGTTTCTGCAAAGACCTGTACGAGCCATGCACTGATGCAGTTCCTTGTGACCAGGCAGTGCGCACGCGGAGCCGGATGCCGACGACGCGTTACAAAGCCAACCGCTGCGCTTAGACTTGAGACGGGTTTGTTTTCCTGGGGCAAGTCCACCAAATCGGGAGAGAGTTTCATGAAGCTAGTCACAGCCATCATCAAGCCGTTCAAGCTGGACGACGTGCGCGAGTCGCTGTCGGAAATCGGCGTGCAGGGCATCACCGTCACCGAAGTCAAAGGTTTCGGTCGCCAGAAGGGCCACACCGAGCTGTATCGCGGTGCTGAATATGTGGTCGATTTCCTGCCCAAGGTGAAGATCGATGTCGCCATCGATGACAAGGACCTTGATCGGGTAATCGAAGCCATCACCAAGGCAGCCAACACCGGCAAGATCGGTGACGGCAAGATTTTCGTGGTGAATCTGGAGCAGGCGATCCGCATCCGTACCGGCGAAACCGATACCGACGCGATCTAAGCAGCAACAAAGCCTCACCAAACCCAAAGCCCCAGGAGAAAACAACATGACTCTGCGTAAGATCGCAGGGCTAGGAGCCCTATTGTCCCTCGTAATGCCCGGGCTTGCCCTGGCAGAGGAAGCTGCCCCAGCGCTGAACTCCGGCGACACCGCTTGGATGCTGACCGCAACGGCGCTGGTGCTGTTCATGACCATTCCGGGCCTGGCCCTGTTCTATGGCGGTATGGTGCGCTCCAAGAACGTGCTGTCGGTGATGATGCAGTGTTTTGCAATCACCGGCCTGATGAGCATTCTCTGGGTCGTCTACGGCTACAGCATGGCCTTCGATACCACCGGTATGGAAAAGGGCGTGCTCAACTTCAACTCCTTCGTCGGCGGCTTCTCCAAGGCCTTCCTCAGTGGCGTCACGCCCGAGAACCTGACGTCGGCCACCGCGCTGTTCCCTGAGGCGGTGTTCATCACCTTCCAGATGACTTTCGCCATCATCACCCCGGCGCTGATCGTGGGTGCCTTCGCCGAGCGCATGAAGTTCTCCGCGATGCTGGTGTTCATGGGCATCTGGTTCACTTTGGTGTACGCGCCGATCGCGCACATGGTGTGGAGCGGTGACGGTGCACTGATGTGGGACTGGGGCGTACTGGACTTCGCGGGCGGCACCGTGGTGCACATCAACGCCGGTATCGCAGGCCTGGTCTGCTGTCTGGTGCTGGGCAAGCGCAAGGGCTACCCGACCACCCCGATGGCCCCGCACAACCTGGGTTACACCCTGATGGGCGCCGCCATGCTGTGGATCGGATGGTTCGGCTTCAACGCAGGCTCCGCCGCTGCCGCCAACGGCACCGCCGGCATGGCCATGCTGGTTACCCAGATCGCCACTGCCGCTGCTGCACTGGGCTGGATGTTCGCCGAGTGGATCGGCCACGGTAAGCCAAGTGCCCTGGGCATTGCCTCGGGTGTGGTTGCCGGCCTGGTCGCCATCACCCCGGCTGCAGGCACCGTAGGCCCGATGGGCGCCCTGGTGATCGGTCTGGCTTCGGGTGTGATCTGCTACTTCTGCGCCACCACCCTCAAGCGCAAGCTGGGTTATGACGACTCGCTGGACGCCTTCGGCGTGCACGGTATCGGCGGCATCATCGGTGCCATTCTCACTGGCGTGTTCGCAGCTCCGGCGCTGGGCGGCTTCGGCGCCGTCACCGACATCGGCATGCAGGTCTGGATCCAGGCCAAGGGCGTGATCTTCACCGTGGTCTACACCGCCATCGTTACCTACGTGATCCTCAAGGTGCTGGATGTGGTGATGGGCCTGCGGGTCAACGAAGAAGAAGAGTCGGTCGGTCTCGACCTGGCTCAACACAACGAACGCGGCTACAACCTGTAACTGCGACGCGGTAAAAACTTGCCCGGCTTGCCGGGCATTTTTTTGCCAGATTTTTAGCATTTCCCGCACGGCAAACGGTTTATCCAACACGTTCGCGACGTAGGTAGAAAACTTACAAGTCGTAGGGCATTTATGGTGCTTTGCTTTTTCCACGGGCGCGCTAGAATGCGCGCCGAAGGGTGTTTTACGAGTAGTCCACACACTTCTCCAGCCTTTGCTAGGCTTGCCAATAGCGTGTGGCCAGCAGGGGCTAATGGATTTGTCAGGTCCTGCCAGGAGCAGGGCCTGCTGGGTGCCGCCTCCCATCAGGAGCGCCGACCCAAGGGCAGTGGCCTAACCCACGGCCAGTTGAATTTTCACTGGTGGCTGCCGGTCTACGGCTGCACTGGTCTATAACTAACCTGCTTTTCGCAAGTCATGAGGTAGAACATGAGCGACGACGATCTGGAAAACGACGACCTCGAAGTAGGCGACGAAGACGAGGGTGATGAAGGCCTCGACGCGGCAGCTGACGACGGCGCCGAAGACGCTGGCGATGACGACAGCAGCCCGGCACCCACTGCCAAGGGCAAATCCAAGGCGGCGGTCTCGGTAGACGAGATGCCGAGCATGGAAGCCAAGCAGAAAGAGCGTGATGCACTGGCCAAGGCGATGGAAGAATTCCTTTCTCGCGGTGGCAAGGTGCAGGAAGTCGAGGCCAACGTGGTCGCTGACCCGCCCAAGAAGCCGGACAACAAGTACGGCAGCCGCCCTATCTGAGTGGCTGATCGCAAAAAAGCCCGCCGTCGCTGCGGGCTTTTTTGTGCCTGCGGGTTATGGGTTGCCTGTGCCCGCGAATGGGCCGCGTAGCGGACCCTGTCAGCGCCAGCGCGAAAGGACGTCGGGTAACTGCGACAGCCGCTGGATCTCGGCATCCGGCGCCTGCTCACCCGCCCAGGCCTTGCCCTGTGGGTTGAACCACACTGCCCGCAGTCCGGCGCGTTGGGCGCCGGCAATGTCATCGCCAGGGTGGTCGCCGATGTGCACAGCCGCGCTGGCGTCCACTTCGCCACGGCGAAGGGCTTCCAGGAACGGGGCCGGGTCTGGCTTGCCGATGCCAAGGTCCTCGGCGCACAGGGCAAAGCGGAAGTAGTCCGCCAGCCCCAGTCGGCTTACGTCGGCGTTGCCGTTGGTAACCACACCCAGGGTGTACTGATGGCGCAAGATCTCCAGCACCGGCTGCACCTCGGGGAAGATCTCCACCTGGTGGCGAGCATGCAGGAACACTTCAAAGCCTTCATTGGCCAGCTCCTGCGCATGTTTTTCGCTGTAGCCGACCTCTTCCAGGGCATGGAACAGCACCCGCCGGCGCAGGGCGCTGATGCGGTGCTTGAGGCCGGGCTCGGCCTGCACCAGGCGCTCGCGGATAGCAAACAGGTGCTCTACCGGCACACCGCCCAGGATCGGGGCGTTGGCTTCCAGCCAGTCGCGCAGCACGACTTCTGCACTGGCGATGACCGGCGCGGTGTCCCACAGGGTGTCGTCAAGGTCGAAGGTGATCAGCTTGATGCTCATGAGTCTGTGCCTTTGCTGCGTTTGGCCCGAGGGTGGGCGCTGTCGTACACCGCGGCCAAGTGCTGGAAGTCCAGGTGGGTGTAGATCTGGGTGGTGCTGATGTCGGCGTGGCCGAGCAGCTCTTGCACCGCGCGCAGGTCCTGAGACGACTCCAGTATATGGCTGGCGAAGGAATGGCGAAGCATGTGAGGGTGCAGGTGCTGGCCCAGCTCGCGTTCGCCGGCTGCCTTCACCCTTCGCCGAACGTCCCGGGGGCTGATGCGGTTGCCGTTGCGGGTGATGAACACCGCGCGATCGCGCGGGTTACCGATGCCGCGCAGGCGATACCAAGCCTGCAACGCCTCGCGTGCCTTGCGGCCCACCGGCAGCACGCGTGCCTTGCCGCCTTTGCCCAACACCTGTACCAGGCCGGCGGCCAGGTCGAGGTGATCGAGGTCGAGGTTGGTCAGCTCGGACAGGCGCAGGCCCGACGAGTAGAGCAGTTCCAGGATGGCGTGGTCACGGCGGGCGAAGAAGTCGTCGTCGACGCCGCCATCGAGCAGCTGCTGGGCACGGTCGGTGTCCAGCACCTTGGGCAGCCGTCGCTCACCTTTGGGCGCGCTCAGGCCGGAAGCCGGATCGTGCTGGCACAGGCCTTCGCGGATGAGGTAGCGGTACAGGCCGCGTACTGCCGAAAGTAGCCGTGCCAGGCTGCGCGAAGACTGGCCGTGGTGGTGCAGGCGGGCGATCAGCTGGCGCAACGGCTGGATCTGCAGCGTTTGCCAGTCGGCAATGCCGTGCTCTTCGCAGTAGGCCATGACCTTGTTCAGGTCGCGACGGTAGCCCAGCAGGGTGTGCTCCGACACCTGGCGCTCGTTGCGCAGGTGTGCGCAATAAGCCTCCAGTTGGCGCTCCATCAGCGTACCGGGCGCAGGGTTTGGGTCACGCGTGGCACAACGCGGCCGAGCACCTCGGCAATGTAGCCGAGGAACAGGGTACCGACGCTGCTCTTGTAGTGTTGCGGGTCGCGGCTGCCGATTGCCAGCACCCCATGCAGCCCTTGGTACTCAAGGGTAGCGACGGCGCTGGAGCCCACTTCCCGGCGCTGTTCCTCACCGAACAGAAAGGCCAGCTCGTGCTCGCGCAGGTTGCCACTGACCGTCTTGCCGCCGCCCAGCAGGGCTCCGATGGCTTGTTGCGCTTCGGTGTTGCTGACCCAGCGCCCGACCGGCGCGACGTTGTCGCCGAACAGGATCAGGCTGACGAAGGGCACCTGGAACTCCTGGCGCAGGCTGTCCTCGACGGCCATCACCACTTCTTCCAGGCTGCCGGCATCGAGCAGGTCCAGGATCAGCCGGCGGGTCTTGTCGAACAGCCGGTCGTTGTCGCGGGCCACGTCCATCAGTTGCGACAGGCGATGGCGCATCTCGATGTTGCGGTCACGCAGCAGCTTCAGCTGGCGCTCAACCAGCGAAACGCTGTCGCCACGCTGGTGCGGGATGCGCTGCTCGATCAGCAGCTCGTCGTGCTCGGCGAAGAAGGTGGGGTGGGCGCGCAGGTAGGCGACCACCGCTTCGGCATCGAGCTCGACGGACTGCGTGGGTACAACCTTGGGCTGATCGGTCATGGCGTTTACTCGCTTAGAGACGAACCTGTCCTTCGTAGACGCGTACGGCCGGGCCGGTCATCAGCACGGGCTTGCCGGGGCCGGCCCATTCGATGTGCAGGCGGCCGCCGGGCAGATCGAGGGACACCGGGGAGTCCATCCAGCCTTGGCTGATTGCCGCCACGGCTGCGGCGCACGCGCCGGTGCCGCAGGCCTGGGTTTCGCCCGCGCCGCGCTCCCACACGCGCAGGTTGGCGCGGTGGCGGTCGATGACCTGGATGAAGCCGGCATTCACCCGCTGCGGGAAGCGTGGGTGGTTTTCGATCTTCGGGCCCAGCTCATGCACGGGGGCAGTCTGCACGTCGTCAACGCGCAGCACCGCATGCGGGTTACCCATGGACACGGCGGCAATCGAATACAGCTGGCCGTCGACGTCCAGTGGGTAGCTCTGTGCTTGCGCGTCAGCGATGAAGGGGATTTCGGCAGGGATGAAGCGCGGAGGGCCCATGTCGACACTCACCTGGCCGTCGTTCTGCACGTCCAGCACGATGATGCCGCTCTTGGTTTCCACCCGAATGCGCTTTTTCGCGGTCAGGCGCTTGTCCAGCACGAAGCGGGCGAAGCAACGCGCACCATTGCCGCACTGCTCGACCTCGGAGCCGTCGGCGTTGAAGATGCGGTAGCGGAAGTCCACTTCCGGGTTGTTCGGCGCCTCGACGATCAGCAACTGGTCGAAGCCGATACCGGTGTGGCGGTCACCCCATTGCTTGGCATGCTTGGGCTGGATGTGCGCGTGCTGGCTGACCAGGTCGAGGACCATGAAGTCGTTGCCCAGCCCATGCATCTTGGTAAAACGCAGCAGCATGGGCTTACTCCGGCAGCAGGCTTTCGCCAGCGTACAGTTCGGCGATGGTCTCGCGGCGGCGTACTTCGAACGCCTGGTCGCCGTCGACCAGGATTTCAGCGCAACGGCCACGGGTGTTGTAGTTGGAGCTCATGACAAAACCATAGGCGCCCGCGGACTGTACGGCCAGCAGGTCACCTTCGGCCAGGTTCAGTACACGGTCCTTGCCCAGGAAGTCCCCGGTCTCGCAGATCGGGCCGACCAGGTCGTAGGCACGGCCTTCACCGGCGCGTGGTTTGACCGCACTGACACCCATCCAGGCCTGGTACAGGGCCGGGCGGATCAGGTCGTTCATGGCCGCATCGATGATGGCGAAATCTTTGTGCTCGGTGTGCTTGAGGTATTCCACGCGGGTCAGCAGCACGCCAGCGTTGGCCACGATGTAGCGGCCCGGCTCGAACACCAGGGCCAGGTCGCGCGTGCCTACGCGTTCGCGGATGGCCTTGATGTAGTCGGCCACCAGCGGCGGCTGTTCATCGCGGTAACGCACGCCCACACCGCCGCCCAGGTCCAGGTGGCGCAGGTGGATGCCGCATTCGGCCAGGCGGTCGACCAGCACCAGCAGGCGGTCGAGGGCGTCGAGGAACGGCTCTACGGTGGTCAGCTGCGAGCCGATGTGGCAGTCGACACCGACCACTTCCAGGTTCGGCAACTGCGCGGCGCGCACGTAGATGGCCTCGGCGTCGGCAATGGCGATGCCGAACTTGTTTTCTTTAAGGCCGGTGGAAATGTACGGATGGGTACCGGCGTCGACGTCCGGGTTGACCCGCAGCGACACCGGGGCCACCTTGCCCATCTCGGCGGCCACCACTTGCAGGCGCTCCAGCTCGTCGGTGGATTCGACGTTGAAGCAGTGCACGCCCACTTCCAGGGCGCGGCGCATGTCTTCGCGGGTTTTGCCAACGCCCGAGAACACCACGCGGTCAGCGCGCCCGCCAGCGGCCAGCACGCGCTCCAGCTCACCGCCGGAGACGATGTCGAAGCCTGCGCCCAGGCGCGCCAGTACGTTCAGCACGCCCAGGTTCGAGTTGGCCTTGACCGCGAAGCACACCAGGTGCTCGGCGCCTTGCAGGGCGTCGGTGTAGCTGCGGTACTGGGCCTCGATGTGGGCGCGCGAGTACACGTAGGTCGGGGTGCCGAACTGTTCGGCGATGGCCGACAGGGCCACCCCCTCCGCGAACAGCTCACCGTCGCGGTAGTTGAAAGCATTCATCTGGTTTCCTTACTGCGCAGGCGACTGCTCGGGCTCGGACGGCAGCTCGGGCTGCTGTCCTTGTACCGGGGCCGGCTTGGCTTTTGGCTGGTGCTGATGTGCCTTGTGCGCTTTGCCGTTATCGCCGTCTTCAGGCAGATACAGCGGGCCCTTCTGGCCGCAGGCAGAAACGAGGCAGGCAACAGCGACCAGCGCCGCGAAGGAGGAAATCAGGCGCTTCATGGGTGAAATCCTTAGAAAATGCAGTATTGCGCCCGAGTATACCGAGCGACCGGCGGCTTGCCTATGCAAGGGCCGGTCAGCCGGACGGAGCAGCAGAAAACTGCAAGTTCTAGGCTTCAAGCGGCAAGAAAAGGCTGCCAGGTGTAGGCTGAGCTTTTTCTTGCCGCTTGAAGCTAGCAGCTTGCAGCTGGCGCTTTGTGCCCGTATCTTGCCCGGCTTGCCTGTAACGCAGCCAATTTCGAGGTTCCTGCAATGAGTTTGAGTGAAGCGCGTTTCCATGATCTGGTCGACGCGACCCAACAGGCCCTGGAAGACCTGTTCGACGAGAGCGGCCTGGACCTGGACATGGAGAACTCCGCTGGTGTCCTGACCATCAAGTTCGACAATGGCAGCACGCTGATCTTCAGCCGCCAGGAGCCGCTGCGCCAGCTGTGGCTGGCCGACCGTTCCGGCGGTTTCCATTTCGACTACGACGAAGAAAGCGGCAAGTGGGTGTGCGAGAAGAGCGAGGAGCTGCTGGGCGAAATGCTCGAGCGCATCGTCTGGGAGCGGGCCGGCGAGAAGCTGGACTTCGACGAGATCTGACATGAGCAGCACCCAGGCCCGGCCGCCCAAGCCGCTCTACAGCAACGTCAGCCCCGCAGTACCGTCGCCCTGCATCAGTGTTTGCCGGCTGGACGAACAGCGGGTCTGCACGGGTTGCCATCGGCATGTCGAGCACATCCGCGAATGGCGTTCGGCCGATGACGAACGGCGCCGGCAGATCTGCCGCGAGGCACAGGCCCTGCGCGACCAGGCTAAGGCACACTGAACGCAGGGGCTTGAGTATTTGCCCGGCTGTGGTAACGTCGGGTTCTGCGTCGGTGACGCCAAAGCCTTCTCAAACCCCGCCCTTGGGCGGGGTTTTGCTTTATCTGCACGATGAAAACCGCCTGTTCAAAGGAGTCTGACTGGATCATGAGCACCAAGCCTTCCCTCATCCTCACCCGATTGGACGTACAACGTCTGGAGCGTCTGATCGACAGCCTCGACGAGAGTACGCCGGGTGTGCTCGCCCTGCAGGACGAGCTGGACCGCGCCGAGCAGGTGGTCGGTCACGAGGAAGTGCCGGCAGGCGTGGTGACCATGAATTCCCGCGTGCACTGCCGTGAGGAAGCCAGTGGCAAGGACTACCACCTGACCCTGGTGTACCCGAAGGATGCCGGGCCGGAAGGCAAGGTTTCGATCCTGGCGCCGATCGGCTGTGCGCTGCTGGGGCTGTCGGTGGGCGAGCAGATCGACTGGCCGGCACCGGGCGGCAAAACCCTCAAGCTGAAGCTGCTGGAAGTGGAATACCAGCCGGAAGCGGCGGGCGATTTCGACCTGTAAGGGTCAAGGGGTCGCAAAGCGGCCCCGGCATTTCAGGCGCCTTCCGCCAACACCTGCTCCAAACCCTCATTCAACGCCTGCTCCAGCACCCGCTTGTAGCTCAGGTACACCTGCGTCGCCCCCAGCCGGTCATCCAGCAGCTCGGACAAATCCAGGTCGGTGATGTAGCACCGGTACCGCCCCGCGCCACGCCGCTGCCCGATGATCTGCCGGGCCACCACCGCATACAGCTGGTCACCATGCTCCAGCTCGGAAAACTCTTGCTGGTCGCAGTACAGCGTCACATGTGCCGTACCCGCCACACCGGCCTGGATGATGGCCTGCACCTCGTAGTAAGGCTGAGCGCTACCCTCGACCGGGGCCGGGCATGGCTCGATGCTGCGCGCCTTGCCAGGGCCGGCAGGCAACAGTTGTGCATAGTGGATGTCCAGCGAGGCCGCGCGCTGGCTGTCCAGCGGCAAGCGGGCATCGCGGCGCATCACCACCGAACGCAGGAAGCGCTGTAGCGGTAGCAGCAGGTGCGCTTCGTCATGCAAGGGCAGGCGTTGCTGCCAGAGGGCATTGTATTCATCCAGCACATACAGGTCGGCCCAGCCATCTTGCAGGCGGTAGAACACCTGGATGCACGCCGGCCGGCCTTGTTCCAGCACCAGGCGCAGATCGTGGTCCAGCAGGGCGTTGGCATCCAGGTACAGCGGGCTGTAGGCACTGCGCTCCTCGCCCAGGTGGCTGAGCAGCGCATCGTGCTCGGCCAGGGTGGCCAGGCTGACATGCCCGGGTAACAGCTCCAGTACATGGGTGTGCTGGGCTACCTGAAGCAGATAGCGGTGGTTCAGGCCTTGGTCCAGCAATAGCTGCACGGTGTCGAATATTTCCTCCACACGCTGGCCGATGGCCTGGGCGCGGCTCTGGCAGAAGCAACGCACCCGCACCCGTGGCCGGTGCCCGCGCAGCACCGGGCTGTTGAGGAAGTCGCGCAGGCAGCGTACCAGCGCGTGTTCGCCTTCGTAGCGCTGCACCAGCACTTCGTTCCAGCTGTTCAGGGTGACCTGGTCCAGGGTCAGCACCAGGTTCTCGCGCACGCCGGCATAGCTCAAGGCGTCGGTACGCTCGGTGGTCATCAGGATGTTCAGGTCGCGGTGGTGGCGCAGCGGGTCGACGGCGACGTTGACCAGCAATAGCACCTCGTCGGCAACACTGGGTTGCAGCAGGCGCACTTCGCTGACGATCGGCAAGGGCAGAGGGATACGCTGCTGCAGGCAGCCCACCAGATTGAACAGCTCGTACTCGGTGAGGTCGCTGACGCCCGGGTGCAGTGCCAGGCGCGTGCTGCTGTCGATTACGCCGTTGCGGTGTGCCCAGGCCAGCAGTTCAAGCAGCTCGCGGCAGCGTTTGATCGGGCTGAAGTGTTCAACTTCATGGGTATTCAGGTTGCCGGTGTACAGCTCCCAGTGGTAGCTGCCGGGCTCCCTGCGGTTGGGTGCCTGGACCAGGGTCAGGGTGCCTTCGGCAAGGTCCGGGGCGATGCCGGGGTTGATCACTTCGACCTTGCCTGCACGGCGCTCGAAGGCTGCATACAAACGCCGGCCCAGCACGTTGAGGTCGCGCTGGTCGGCGCGGCTGCTTGCGTTCTGGGTGCGCGCAAACTCGCTGAGGAAGCGATAGCTATGGTTCAGCTCGGCCACCAGTTCGCGGCGTTCGGCGGCCACCTGCTGCACTTTCCATTGGCTGCGGGTGTCCAGCAGGGCCAACTGACGTTTGTCCCAGCCCCACTCGTCGGCCAGGCGCTGCAACAGGCGGCGCTGCCAGCCCTGATTGCGGCCTTGGTCACTGAGTTTCTTGTTCACCTTCAGGTACAGGCTGCGCCGTACCAGTTCCAGGCGCGCAGGCTCGCCACGTTGCAGCAGGTAGCGCTCGATACGGCGGTAGACCATCACATACGGGTCCAGCTCGTCGAGGTCGAGCTGGTTGGCGAATACGGCTTGCTTGTAGTCCAGGCTCAGGCAGCGCACAGCGGGGTGTTCGCTGGCGTAGGTTTCGGTCAGCAGCAGCTTGAGCAGCGACTTGTAGGGTGAATCGATGCCCTTGAACAATTGCCACAGGCCGGCGCCGACGAACTCGCCTGGCGGTATGTGCGCGAGGTTGCCAAGGTCGAGTGCGTCCTGGCTGCGGATGAAACGCTTGGTCAGCAGGGTCTGGGTATACGCGTGGTAGTTGTGTTCCTGGTAGACGGGTACCAGCCACCACAGCGGTGTGCGCCCGGCTAGCCAGAGGGTGGTGCGGTAGAACTCGTCCAGCAGCAGGTAGTGCTGGGTGGTGCCGCAGTCGTCGGAGCCCAGCTGGCCCTCCCGCTGGCCCCGGGCAAAGCCTTGCGTGTCGATCAGGAAGAAGTGTGCCTCGGCGCCCAGGCTTGCGGCCCAGTCCTCCAGCAATTGGCATTTGCGGCGCAGCTCTTCCAGCAACGGCTCGGGTAAACCGGGCGCGTGGCACACCCACAGGTCCATGTCGCTTTGCTCGGCCTGGGCCAGCGAGCCCAGGCTGCCCATCAGGAACAGGCCGTGGATCGGGCGTGGCGGGTTGCCATGGCGGGCTTTGTAGGTGAACGAGCGGGCCAGGCGCTGGGCCTCGATCACCAGGTCGGCGCCTGGCTCGTAGCCCGATACGCCGGCTGGAGTGCTGCCCGAGACGTAACCCGGCAACAGCGGGTGGTTCACATGGAACAGCAGCGGCAGCAGCGTCAGTACCTGTTGCTGGCGCGTCGACAGGCCTTCCATGGCCCGCTGCAGCCGCCCTTGGTTCAGCCGCAGGAAGCGCGCACGCAACGTCGCCAGGACCTTGCGGTCGATGCCTTCGTCCAGGTCTGGGCGGATTTCGTGAGGGTGGTTCATTGCGCACTCGGGCAGGCCAGTGGGGCTGTGGCGAGTTTAGCCTGAGTGGCGGGGTCGGATAAGCGGCAATCGAAATATTGGCGCCATTTTTACAGCGCTTGCCGGGCGGCTGCAGTTTTCACCGGGCTTGAGGCATGATGGGGGCCTTGAATTCATGAAGAGTAGTCCGATGCGTGTATGGATCGATGCCGACGCCTGTCCCAAGGCGGCCAAGGATCTGATCGTCAAGTTCGCCCTCAAGCGCAAGTTCGAAGTGGTGATGGTGGCGGGCCAGGCCGTCGCCAAGCCGGCGTTCTCGATCGTGCGGTTGATCGTGGTGCCAAGCGGCATGGACGCAGCCGACGATTACCTGGTCGAGCACGCTGTGTCGGGCGAGTTGGTGATCTGCAGTGATGTGCCGTTGGCTGACCGCCTGGTGAAAAAGGGCGTGGCGGCGCTGGACCCGCGCGGGCGCGAATTCGACGAACGCAACATGGGCGACCGCCTGGCGGCGCGCAACCTGTTTACCGAGCTGCGTGAGCAAGGCCAGGTGGGGGGAGGGCAGGCGGCCTATGGCGAGCGCGACAAACAGGCGTTCGCCAATGCGCTGGACCGGATCATTGCCCGGCTGTCCAAGCCCTGAGGCGACCCTGTGAGGGCATGTTGTGGGTTAACTGTCTTCTGCAAATATTGGAAGCTTGCGCGGTACCTGTGGGAGCGGGCTTGCCCGCGAACACGGGCGAAGCCCGTGCCATCCACCGCGGTGCCTGCTTCGCGGGCTTGCCCGCTCTCACAGGGATTTGCGTAATACTTGCGGGTTACTCGTGCGTCAGCTCCAGCACCCGATCCACCAGCTTGTAGATCCCGCCAGCCGCTTCGCTGATCGACTTGGCCTCCATGTACGCCGGTGTCGTCACCAGTTTGCGCTGGGTATCTTCGACAATATCGTGCACATCGCACTCTTCATGGGTGCCGCCCATTTTCGTCACGGCTGCCGCAGTGCCTGCGTCGGTACCGATGGTGCAGACCACGCCCGGCCCGTAGATTTTCGCCGCCAGTGCCGGCGAGATGCAGATCAGGCCGACCGGCTTGCAGGCGTCGGCGAAGGCTTCGGCCAGGGCCAGCACGTCCGGGTTGACGCTGCAGTTGGCGCCTTCCACGGCAAAGTTGGACAGGTTTTTCGCTGCACCAAAACCGCCAGGCACGATCAGCGCATCGAAGTCTTCGGCCTTGGCTTCGCGGATGTCCTTGACCTCACCGCGGGCAATGCGCGCCGATTCCACCAGCACATTGCGTGATTCGGGCATTTCTTCGCCGGTCAGGTGGTTGATCACATGCATCTGCGCAATGTTCGGCGCGAAGCACTGCACCTGAGCGCCGCGCTGGTCGAGGCGCAGCAGGGTGATCACGCTTTCGTGGATTTCGGCGCCGTCATACACGCCACAGCCGGAAAGAATCACCGCCACTTTTTTTGTCATGTTTAAAACTCCAGTATTTTATGGCGCCTGGGAGATCGAGCGCCGCCCGCGCGGCGCATCGCGAGCTGGCGCTCGCTCCTACGTTTGTTTCGGGCCAGTCATGTCTGTGACAGGCCCATGGCTGCGATGTTCGTACTACGCGATACCAAGCCATTCGCCAAGGCGGTCGCGCGCAAATCCCACAGGTATTATTGGCCAGAAACAAACGTAGGAGCGAGCGCCAGCTCGCGATGCGCCGCGCGGGCTGCGCTCGATTTATGCATCACCTGAAAACTCAAGGCAGGCACTACTGGCCGGCGCAGTGGGCCTAGCGGTGGTCGCGCCGCTGGCCTGGTTCCTGCTCGTGGCTTACAGCCTGCTTAGCCTCTGGGGCCTGGCCCGCCGCCTTGCGCTCCGCACGCAGGGTGCGGAAGCGCCGGCGCAGCCACAGCAGGCCGCCCAGCGCCAGCAGGCCACCGAGCACCCATAGCTCGTAACGCTTCACATTGCCCAGCAGGCCTTCGAGAATGGCGCCGAAGTGGTAGGCAGCGGCGCCCAAGGCTATTGCCCAGATGGCCGCACCAATGCCGTTCAGCAGCAGGTAGCGGCGAGGCGGGTAGCCCGACAGGCCAATGGCCACCGGCATGACCGTGCGCAGGCCATAAACGAAGCGGAAACTCAGCACCCAGATATCGGGGTGGCGGCGGATGTGGTCCAGCGCCCGGTCACCCATGGCCTGCCAGCGCGGCTTGCGCGCCAGGATCCTGCGCCCGTGGCGGCGGCCCATGAAATACCACAGCTGGTCGCCGGCGTAGCTGCCGAAGAAGGCCACCAGGCACACCAGGTTGATGTCCATGTAACCGCGGAACGCAAGGAATCCTGCAAGCACCAGGATGGTCTCGCCTTCGAAGAAGGTGCCTAGAAAAAGGGCGAAGTAGCCGAAATCCTGCAGGAATTGTTGAAGCATTTTCTGAGGTGCTGGCGAAATGAACGCGCAGCCTACCCCTTCGCGCGCGTTCGTGAAAGTGTCCAAATGTGTCTCGACATGAACAATCCCTACTCAGACAATGCCAGAAGCCACGCGCCATGGCTTGCCCTGGTGTGTAACACAGGCGTCATAATGGGCGCTTATCTTGCCGCTCAATTGATGATAGGGCGTTAACGTCCTCAGGAACGCCAGATGAATAACGAAGTGCTCACCCCTGTCGCGATCAAGGATGCCCAGGAGCTCCCAGAAGAGATGGTGCAGACCCCGCCAGACCTGCCGCCTGCGCCCGAGCCGGTAGCGGAGCAGGTGGCCGAGCCTGTGGCCCCGGTGCCTGCCCCCGCGCCCGCCCCGGCAATCGCCGTCCCTGGCCTGGACGACAGCAGCCTGTACATTCATCGCGAACTCTCGCAGCTGCAGTTCAACATCCGCGTGCTGGAACAGGCGCTGGACGAGAGCTACCCGCTGCTCGAACGCCTCAAGTTCCTGTTGATCTTCTCCAGTAACCTCGACGAGTTCTTCGAGATCCGCGTCGCCGGCCTGAAGAAGCAGATCAACTTCGCCCGTGAGCAGGCTGGCGCCGACGGCCTGCAGCCGCACCAGGCGCTGGCGCGCATCAGCGAGCTGGTGCACATCGAGGTAGAGCGCCAGTACGCGATCCTCAACGACGTGCTGTTGCCAGAGCTGGAAAAACACCAGATCCGCTTCATTCGCCGCCGTTACTGGACACCCAAGCTCAAGACCTGGGTGCGCCGCTATTTCCGCGACGAAATCGCCCCGATCATCACCCCGATCGGCCTCGACCCGACTCACCCGTTCCCGCTGCTGGTGAACAAGAGCCTCAACTTCATCGTCGAGCTCGAAGGTGTCGACGCCTTTGGTCGCGATTCAGGCCTGGCGATCATCCCGGCCCCGCGCCTGCTGCCGCGGGTGATCCGCGTGCCGGAGGAGGTCGGTGGCCCAGGCGCCAACTACGTGTTCCTGTCGTCGATGATCCACGCGCACGCCGACGACCTGTTCCAGGGCATGAAGGTGAAGGGCTGCTACCAGTTCCGCCTGACCCGTAACGCCGACCTGGCGCTGGACTCTGAAGAAGTCGACGACCTGGCCCGCGCCCTGCGCGGCGAACTGTTCTCGCGCCGTTACGGCGACGCCGTTCGCCTGGAAGTGGCCGACACCTGCCCGAAACACCTGTCGGACTACCTGCTCAAGCAGTTCAGCCTCAGCGAAAGCGAGCTGTATCAGGTCAATGGCCCGGTCAACCTCACCCGCTTGTTCAGCATCACCGGTCTGGACAGCCACCCGGAGCTGCAATACACGCCGTTCACCCCGGCGATTCCAAAACTGCTGCAGAACGCCGACAACATCTTCAGCGTGATCGGCAAGCAGGACATCCTGCTGATGCACCCTTTCGAGTCCTTCACCCCGGTGATCGACCTGCTGCGCCAGGCCGCCAAGGATCCACACGTACTGGCCGTGCGCCAGACCCTGTACCGCTCCGGGGCCAACTCGGAAATCGTCGATGCCCTGGTGGACGCGGCGCGTAACGGTAAGGAGGTCACTGCGGTGATCGAATTGCGCGCGCGCTTCGACGAAGAGTCCAACCTGCAGATGGCCAGCCGCCTGCAAGCGGCCGGTGCGGTGGTGATCTACGGCGTGGTCGGCTTCAAGACCCACGCCAAGATGATGCTGATCCTGCGCCGCGAACAGGGCGAGATCGTGCGGTATGCGCACCTGGGTACCGGTAACTACCACGCCGGCAACGCCCGCCTGTACACCGACTACAGCCTGCTCACCTCTGACGACGCCCTCACCGAAGACGTCGGCAAGCTGTTCAGCCAGCTGATCGGCATGGGCAAGACCCTGCGCATGAAAAAGCTGCTGCACGCGCCGTTCACCCTGAAAAAGGGCATGCTCGACATGATCGCGCGGGAAACCCAGTTCGCCCTCGAGGGCAAGCCGGCGCACATCATTGCCAAGTTCAACTCGCTGACCGACGCCAAGGTCATCAAGGCGCTGTACAAAGCCAGCCAGTCGGGCGTGAAGATCGACCTGATAGTGCGTGGCATGTGCTGCCTGCGCCCAGGCATTCCGGGGGTTTCGCACAACATCCAAGTGCGCTCGATCATCGGCCGCTTCCTGGAGCACACGCGGGTGTTCTACTTCCTCAATGGCGGCGAAGAGCAGATCTACCTGTCCAGCGCCGACTGGATGGAGCGCAACCTCGACAAGCGTGTGGAGACCTGCTTCCCGGTGGAAGGCAAGAAGCTGTTGCTGCGGGTGAAGAAGGAGCTGGAAGGCTACCTGACCGACAACACCCACGCCTGGACCTTGCAGCCAGACGGGCGCTACGTGCGCAGCACGCCAACCGGCAACCAGAACCCGCGCAGTGCCCAGGCGACCCTGCTGGAGCGCCTGAGCAACCCGGTCCTCAACGTACGCTGAGGACGAAGCCGACCCGGGTCAGCCACTCCGCCTCGTTGGCGAAGTCGGCCTGGGTTAGCTGGTTCTGTTCCAGCCAGCCTTCCGGGAAGGCGACATCGAGGCTGTCATCGGCAGCCTTGAGCTGAACTTTTGGCATCTGCTGGTTGCCACGGATGTGGTGGAACAGGATGGCGAAGCGCAGCAGCACGCACAGGCGTAGCAGTTTGACGCCTTCTTCACCCAGTTCGGCGAACTTGTCCTTGGGGATGTTGCGGCGGTGGCCGCGCACCAGCAGGGCCATCATCTGCTGGTCCTCGCGGGAAAAGCCCGACAAGTCGGAGTGCTCGATCAGGTAGGCGCCGTGCTTATGGTAGTGGTAGTGGGCAATATCCAGGCCGATTTCGTGCACTTTCGCCGCCCAGCCTAGCAGATCGCGCCAGTTGCCGTCTTTCAGGTCCCAGGCATCGGCCACTTGGTCGAAGGCGTGCAACGCCTTGCGCTCGACGCGCGCGGCCTGGCCTTGGTCCACATGGTAGCGCTCCATCAGCGAGTTCAACGTGCGTTCGCGCACGTCTTCATGGTGGTGGCGGCCGAGCAGGTCGAACAGCACACCTTCGCGCAGTGCGCCGTCACAGTGGTCCATGCGCTGCAGTTCCAGGGCGTCGAAGATCGCCTCCAGAATCGCCAGGCCCGCTGGGAAGATGGTGCGGCGGTCCGGTTTGACGCCGTCGAAGTCAATCTTGTCGACCTCGCCCAGTTTGAACAGCTTGCGTTTGACCCAGGCCAGGCCTTCAGCGTTGACCTCGCCATTGCCCAGGCCGCCGGCCTTGATGGCGGCGCCGATGGCACGGATGGTGCCGGACGAGCCGATGGCCTCGTCCCAGGTCAGGCGGTGCAGGGCGTGTTCGATGCTCATCAGCTCCAGGCGTGCAGCGGTGTAGGCCTGTGCATAACGCGCCGGGGTGATCTTGCCGTCGCGGAAGTAGCGCTGGGTGAAGCTGACGCAGCCCATCTGCAGGCTTTCGCGCAGCAGCGGCTCGAAGCGCTGGCCGATGATGAATTCGGTACTGCCACCGCCAATGTCGGCCACCAGGCGCTTGCCTGGGGTGTCGGCCAGGGTGTGCGACACACCCAGGTAGATCAGGCGCGCCTCTTCACGGCCGGAGATGACCTCCACCGGGTGGCCGAGAATGGCCTCGGCGCGCTGGATGAATGCATTACGGTTGCGCGCTTCGCGCAGGGCGTTGGTACCGACGATACGCACGGCGCCGGCCGGCATGCCGTTGATCAGCTGTGCGAAGCGCTTGAGGCATTCGAGGCCCCGTTCCATGGCTTCTTCGCTAAGCAGGCGGTCCTCGCCGATGCCGGCGGCCAGCTGAACCTTCTCGCCCAGCCGCTCGAGAATGCGGATTTCGGTATGGTGGGCCTTGGCCACGACCATATGGAAGCTGTTGGAGCCAAGGTCGATGGCAGCGATCAGGGACAGGTTCTTCGCGATGGTATGCGGCATGATCTGGTTGTTCTCGGTCGTTAACCCGGCAATCGTGCCACGATAGCAGGCTGTCGCCAACGCGTGACACGCAGCCGGTGTGCTGGCCTTGATGCAAGGCAATGTGCCATTCGATTCTATGACGGCTGTGTGACAGTTTCGATTCGCGGCGTCTTGCACAACTATAGTTACACTCAATCGTCCGCAGCTTCCTGTAGACGGCAGGGGCGGCTATGATGGGCAACGTTTTTTATTGCTTACGACCTTGGAGATTTCCATGAGCGACAAAATCAAACACGTCACCGACGCCAGCTTCGACGCCGACGTACTGCAGGCTCAAGGCCCGGTGCTGGTCGACTACTGGGCTGAATGGTGCGGCCCATGCAAGATGATCGCTCCGGTTCTGGACGACATCGCTGCCACCTACGAGGGCAAACTGACCGTCGCCAAGCTGAACATCGACGAGAACCAGGAAACCCCGGCCAAGCACGGCGTGCGTGGTATCCCGACGCTGATGCTGTTCAAGAACGGCAACGTCGAAGCCACCAAGGTTGGCGCTCTGTCCAAATCGCAGCTGGCCGCGTTCCTCGACGCCCACCTGTGATGTGAAAAGGCCCCGCAAATGCGGGGCTTTTCTTTTTCAGAGCACTAGACGCAGAAAAAAGCAAGTGTTACATTCGGCCTCGCACTGCTTTTCCAGTGCCCTCTACACGCCGTCGCCGAAGCATCCCTAATTCGAATCAGTACGCGATCCTGTCGCCATCTAGCGGCGCGGCCTCATTAAGCCAGAAGCTTAATTCTCCCTTCTTACATGATTACGTCACTCCCCTTATGAACCTGACTGAACTCAAGCAAAAGCCGATTACCGATCTTTTGGAAATGGCCGAACAGATGGGCATCGAAAACATGGCCCGTTCGCGCAAACAGGACGTGATTTTCGCCCTGCTGAAGAAGCACGCGAAAAGCGGCGAAGAGATCTCGGGTGACGGCGTGCTGGAGATTCTCCAGGATGGTTTCGGTTTCCTGCGTTCGGCTGATGCGTCCTACCTGGCCGGCCCAGACGATATCTACGTCTCGCCTAGCCAGATCCGCCGTTTCAACCTGCGTACCGGCGACACCATCGTCGGCAAGATCCGCCCACCGAAGGAAGGGGAGCGTTACTTCGCCCTGCTGAAGGTCGACACCATCAACTTCGACCGTCCGGAAAACGCGAAGAACAAGATCCTGTTCGAAAACCTGACGCCGCTGTTCCCGAACAAGCGCCTGAAGATGGAGGCTGGTAACGGCTCCACCGAGGACTTGACCGGTCGCGTCATCGACCTGTGCGCCCCGATCGGCAAAGGCCAGCGTGGCCTGATCGTCGCTCCGCCAAAAGCGGGCAAGACGATCATGCTGCAGAACATTGCGGCCAACATCACCCGTAACAACCCCGAGTGCCACCTGATCGTCCTGCTGATCGACGAGCGCCCGGAAGAAGTGACCGAAATGCAGCGCACCGTGCGCGGCGAAGTGGTTGCCTCCACCTTCGACGAGCCGCCAACCCGCCACGTGCAGGTTGCCGAAATGGTGATCGAAAAGGCCAAGCGCCTGGTCGAGCACAAGAAGGACGTGGTCATCCTGCTGGACTCCATCACCCGTCTGGCGCGGGCCTACAACACCGTGATCCCGAGCTCCGGCAAGGTGCTGACCGGTGGTGTCGACGCCCACGCCCTGGAGAAGCCGAAGCGCTTCTTTGGTGCTGCGCGTAACATCGAGGAAGGCGGCTCGCTGACCATCATCGCCACCGCGCTGGTCGAAACCGGCTCGAAGATGGACGAAGTGATCTACGAAGAGTTCAAGGGCACCGGCAACATGGAGCTGCCACTGGACCGCCGCATCGCCGAGAAACGCGTGTTCCCGGCCATCAACATCAACCGTTCCGGTACCCGTCGCGAAGAGCTGCTGACCGCCGACGACGAACTGCAGCGCATGTGGATCCTGCGCAAGCTGCTGCACCCGATGGACGAAATCGCCGCCATCGAGTTCCTGGTCGACAAGCTCAAGCAGACCAAGACCAACGACGAGTTCTTCTTGTCGATGAAGCGCAAGTAAGATCGTCGTACCACGCAAAAGCCGGGGAAACCCGGCTTTTTGCTATCTGTACTTTGGCTATTGCGGCCCTATCGGCGCTACACTCTGCACCCCGACCGATACGGCCAACACGAGGCTTATGCATGCAGTATCGCGACTTGCGCGACTTCATCCGTGGCCTGGAGCAGCGCGGCGAACTCAAGCGCATCCAGGTTCCGATTTCCCCCGTCCTGGAAATGACCGAGGTCTGCGACCGCACCTTGCGTGCCAAAGGCCCGGCTTTGCTGTTCGAAAAGCCCACCGGCTTCGACATCCCGGTACTCGGCAACCTGTTCGGTACGCCAGAGCGCGTGGCCATGGGCATGGGCGCCGAGTCGGTCGACGAACTGCGTGAGATCGGCAAGCTACTGGCCTTCCTCAAGGAGCCCGAGCCGCCAAAGGGCCTGAAGGACGCCTGGTCCAAGCTGCCGATCTTCAAGAAGGTCGTGTCGATGGCGCCGAAAGTGGTCAAGGACGCGGTGTGCCAGGAAGTGGTGGTCGAGGGTGACGATGTCGACCTTGGTGCACTGCCGATCCAGCACTGCTGGCCGGGCGACGTGGCGCCGCTGATCACCTGGGGCCTTACGGTTACCCGTGGCCCGAACAAGGACCGCCAGAACCTGGGCATCTACCGCCAGCAGGTCATCGGCCGCAACAAGGTCATCATGCGCTGGCTCAGCCACCGTGGTGGCGCCCTCGACTACCGCGAGTGGTGCGAGAAGAACCCCGGCCAGCCGTTCCCGGTTGCCGTGGCACTGGGCGCTGACCCGGCAACCATCCTCGGCGCCGTGACCCCGGTGCCGGACACCCTCTCTGAATATGCCTTCGCCGGCCTGCTGCGTGGCAACCGCACCGAGTTGGTCAAGTGCCGTGGCAGCAACCTTCAGGTGCCGGCCACTGCCGAAATCATCCTGGAAGGTGTGATTCATCCGGGCGAAATGGCCCCGGAAGGCCCGTACGGCGACCACACCGGTTACTACAACGAAGTGGACAGCTTCCCGGTGTTCACCGTCGAGCGCATCACGCACCGGCAAAAGCCGATCTACCACAGCACCTACACCGGCCGGCCGCCAGATGAGCCGGCAATCCTCGGTGTGGCGTTGAACGAAGTGTTCGTGCCAATCCTGCAGAAGCAGTTCCCGGAAATTACCGACTTCTACCTGCCGCCGGAAGGCTGCTCGTACCGTATGGCGGTGGTGACCATGAAGAAGCAGTACCCGGGCCACGCCAAGCGCGTGATGCTGGGTGTGTGGTCGTTCCTGCGACAGTTCATGTACACCAAGTTCGTTATTGTGACCGATGACGATATCAACGCCCGTGACTGGAACGATGTGATCTGGGCCATTACCACGCGCATGGACCCCAAGCGTGATACGGTGATGATCGACAACACGCCGATCGACTACCTGGACTTCGCGTCGCCGGTATCGGGGCTGGGGTCGAAGATGGGCCTGGACGCCACGCACAAGTGGCCGGGCGAGACAACACGCGAATGGGGACGGGTCATCGTCAAGGACGAAGCCGTCACCCGCCGTATCGATGAGCTGTGGGATCAGTTGGGAATAGATTGATGCAGGTAACGTTGCAGCCGTCCGGGGCGGTGCTGGCGCTCGAACCCGGGGAACGGATCCTGGATGGAGCGCGGCGGTTGGGCTATGACTGCCCGAACAGCTGCCGCAATGGCAATTGCCATGTTTGCGCCGCGTTGTTGGTCGAAGGCCGGGTACGCCAGGATGGCGAAGTCCGCGACCATGGCGAGTTGTTCACCTGCATTGCCGAACCGCTGGAGGACTGTGTGTTGCTCTGGGACGGTGTGCTCGCCCTGGGCGAGCTGCCAGTGCGCAAGCTGGCGTGCAGCGTCAGCGAGTGCGTCGACGTCGGTGGCGACGTGTGGCGGGTGCGTTTGCGCGCGCCAGCCGGCAAGCCGCCGCGTTACCACGCCGGGCAATACCTGATGATCGAGCGCGAGGGCGGCAAGCAGGCGGCCTTCTCGCTGGCCTCCGCGCCCCACGGCGGTCGTGAGCTGGAGCTGCATGTGCTGGCGCGTGAGCCCAGTGCGCTGCAACTGATCGAGCAACTCAAGCGTGACGGTTTGGCGCGCATCGAAATGCCATTCGGCGACACTCACCTGGCCGAGCTGCCGGATGGGCCGCTGGTGCTGATCGCCGCGGGTACCGGCATGGGCCAGATGCACAGCCTGGTCGAGCATTGCCGGGCCAAGGGCTTCAAGCACCCGGTGCACCTGTACTGGGGCGTGCGCAGGCCCGAAGACTTCTACCAGATCGAGCACTGGGATGAATGGCAGCGCCTGCCCAACCTGTTCCTGCATCAGGTTGTCAGCGACCTGTGTGGCTGGGAAGGCCGTTGCGGCATGTTGCACGAGGCGGTTTGCGAGGACATTGCCGACCTCAACACCGTGCATGTGTATGCCAGTGGTTCCCCAAACATGATCTACGCCACCCTCGACGCCCTGGTCGAAGCCGGCATGGATGCACACCGCATGCGTGCGGATGTGTTTGCCTACGCACCGCGCGGTTAATAACCGAAGTTTGAAAGTGTGGGTATAAGGCGGTAATTGTTACCGCCTTGGCTAATAACTTTCACCGCTGTTGAAACAGTACTTTCCAGTCGTCGGAACCGCGCATGAAACACTGATGCGAGGGCTTGAGTATTCCTGCCGTTCTGGCCTATGTTTACTGCAAGCGCCCTTGGTATAGAGGCCTTGGGCCGCAGCGTAATCGAATCTCGCTACATCCGTAGTTCACAGGGATAATGGCGGCAGCTTATGTCGGCACTTGAAAGTATGTCCTGGGAAGTTTCATATCCTCCGGCACTCGACTTCGGTCAGCAACATACTCACGACCAGTTGTTCAACTCGATGAAGACGACCATGTCGCGCCATCAGGGTGGGCCGGTGTGGTTGTTTGCCTATGGTTCGTTGATCTGGCGGCCGGAGTGCAATTCGGTAGAACGCCAGCGCGCGCGGGTACATGGCTATCACCGGGGCTTGTACCTGTGGTCGCACGAACACCGCGGTACCCCGGAAACGCCCGGGCTGGTGTTTGGCCTGGACCGTGGCGGTTCCTGCAGCGGCTTTGCCTACCGGCTGGATGAAAGCAACCTGGATGACTCGCTGATGGCCCTGTGGCAGCGCGAGATGCCGTACCCGGCATACCGACCGCACTGGCTCACCTGCCGGCTGGGCGATGGTAGCAAGGTGCAGGCTTTAGGCTTTGTGCTGGAGCGGCATTTGCCGTGCTATGCGGGGAACTTGCCAGATACCTTGCTCAGCCAGATTCTGGCCAGTGCCAAAGGGCGTTATGGCACCACGCGGGACTACGTGGAACAGACGTTGAATGCCTTGCGCAGCCACCAGATGCCCGATCGCAACCTGGAGGCGCGGTTCCGGCGCTGCCATAACCTGCGCGAAGTGTGAGTAACCTGTACCGGCCTCTTCGCGCGCAAGCCCGCTCCCACAGGTACTGCACATTTCTCAAGGTCGGTGCGATCCCTGTGAGAGCGGGCTTGCCCGCGAAAGGGCCGGAACTTTCTTACTTGGCCAACACCACCAACTTACCCACAGCCTGCCGCTGCCCCAACTTCTCGATGGCAGCTCCAGCCTCAGCCAGTGGATAAGTCTGCGACACCAGCGGTTTCAACTTGCCCTCGGCATGCCAGGCAAACAGCTGCCTGAAGTTGGCCGCGTTATCTTCCGGCTGGCGCTGTGCAAACGCCCCCCAGAACACCCCCAGCACCGCAGCGCCCTTGAGCAACACCAGGTTGGCCGCCAACTGCGGAATGGTCCCGCTGGCAAAGCCCACCACCAGCAGCCGGCCATTCCAGGCCAGCCCGCGCACGGCCTGCTCGAACAACTCGCCACCGACCGGGTCGTAGATGACATCCACACCCTGGCCACCGGAAAGCCGCTTGATCTCGTCGCGCAGGCTGGCCTGGCTATAGTCGATCAGCTCATCCGCCCCGGCCGCCTTGGCCACGGCCAGTTTCTCGGCACTGCTGGCCGCCGCGATCACCCGCGCGCCCATGGCCTTGCCGATTTCCACTGCCGCCAGCCCAACACCGCCGGAAGCGCCCAACACCAGCAGGGTTTCAGCTGCTTGCAGTTGGCCACGCTGGCGCAGGGCGTGCATCGAGGTGCCGTAGGTCATGCCGAATGCCGCAGCGGTGGTGAAATCCATGCTCGCCGGGATCGGCAGTACGTTGTAGAACGGCACCGCCACCTGTTCGGCAAACGCGCCCCAGCCGGTCAGCGCCATGACCCGGTCACCCACCTTGAACGCTCCAGCCTTTTCCCCGACCGCAGCCACCACGCCCGCCGCTTCGCCACCCGGCGAGAATGGCAGCGGCGGCTGGAACTGGTACTTGCCTTCGATGATCAGGGTGTCGGGGAAGTTGACCCCGGCGGCCTGCACATCCAGCAGGATCTCGTTCTTCTTCGGCAGCGGGCTGGCCACGTCTTCCAGCACCAGGTTGCGCGCCGGGCCCAGGGTTTTGCACAACACAGCTTTCATCGGGGCTATTCCTTTGCGGGTAGTGGCCGATAAGTGTAGGAGGGCCACCTGCCGGGTCAACGAGCATGGCCCACCCTGATGTGCAGGCATAAGTGCCGGCATAAGCCCGGGCTTGGGTTTGAGCGGTGTGCTGGGTAAGCTGGCGCCAACTGTATTGAGGAGCGAATTCGTGAAAGCGTGGATCTTGATGGTATTGGCGCTGCTGCTGCCGGCTGCGGCCATGGCCGAAGAAGCCAAGGAAGGGGCGCCCAAGGTCGCCTACATCAGTCTGAGCCCGCCCTTTGTCGGCAACTATGCCCTCGACGGCGGCCCACGGCTGCGTGTGTACAAGGCCGATGTGGCCCTGCGCGTGACAGGCGATGAAGCCGCCAAGGCGGTGCAGCACCACGAACCGCTGATCCGCAACCAGCTGGTGGCGCTGTTCACCCAGCAGACGGTGGACAGCATGAGCAATGTCGAGGCCAAGGAACACCTGCGCCAGGAGGCGCTGAAGCAGGTGCAGCAGGTGCTGGAAGCAGAAGAGGGCAAGCCGATTGTTGAAGACTTGCTGTTCAATAACCTGATCGTGCAGTAATCAATTGTGGGAGCGGGCGTGTCCGCTCCCACAGATGCCTCCACGGTGCCTGCGTTATCAAGACGCCAGGCTCCGACGAAACCGCGCCAGCGCCACGCTGAAGAACACCAGGCCGATCAGGCCCAGCGCCAGGATATCCGGCCAAACCACCGCCCACCCTGCATCCCGGAACAGGATCGCCGCCCCCAGGCTGACGAAGTGCGTCGACGGCGAGCCCTGCATCACCCACTGCAACCACTGCGGCATGCTGTCCAGCGGTGTGCTGCCGCCTGACAGTAACAGCATCGGGATGATCACCGGGATCGCCAGCAGGCCGAACTGCGGTGTCGAGCGCGCCAGGGTGGCGAGGAAGATGCCCAGCGCGGTACTGGCGAACAGGTACAGCGCCGTCACGGCCAGGAACAGCCCCATCGAGCCGGACAACGGCACGCCCAGCGCACCTTTCACCACCACCACCAGCGAAATCCACGTGCAGATCACCACCACCAGCGCGTTGCTGCCAATCTTCGCCAGCATGATTTCCAGTGCCGTCAGCGGCAGCACCAGCAGGTGGTCGAGGGTGCCGTGCTCACGCTCACGCAGCAGCGCGGTGCCGGTGAGGATGATCGCCAGAATGGTGATGTTGTTGACGATCTGGATCACCGCCAGGAACCAACCACCCTCCAGGTTGGGGTTGAACAGCGCTTTGGGGTTGATCAGCACTGGGCTTTGCACATTGCCGCGTTGGCTGTAGTCGAGCAGTTCACGCTCGAAGATGCGGCCGATATAGCCAGCGCCCATGAACGCCTGGCTCATGGCCGTGGCATCGACATTGATCTGCAATTCCGGCGAGCGCCCGGCCAACAGGTCGCTCTGGAAATTCACCGGCACATTGATCACAAAGGTGTACTGGCCGCTGTCCATGGCCTGGTCCAGGTGCTCCGGTGCCAGCGGCACGGCGGGCTGGAACTCGGGCGGTTGCAGGGCTTCGCTGAGCTTGCGTGAGAGCAGGCTGTGGTCTTCGTCCACCACCGCGACGCTGGCGTTGTGCACGCCGATCACCGAGCCGGCTGCCGGCATGTAGATCGCCACGCTGAAGGCATACAGCAGGAACAGCAGCAGGACGCTGTCGTGGCGAAGGCTGGTCAGTTCTTTCAGGCCCAGGCGCAGGGTGTGGTTCAGGCGCGACATGTCAGGCCTCCTGCTTCTTCAGCATGGCCAGGCTCAGGCCGGTGAACGCGGCAAAGAAGCCCAGCAGGATCAGGCACTGCGGCCACAGTTCGCGCAGGCCCAGTGCCTTGGTGAAGGTGCCGACCGCGATATCGAGGAAATAGCCCGCCGGGAACAGCTGGCCCATCACCGCCGCTGCGCCGTCCAGCGACGAGCGTGGCACGATCAGCCCGGAAAACTGGATGGTTGGCAGGCTGGTGATGATCATGGTGCCCAGGATGGCCGCGATCTGGGTGCGGGTGAACGCCGAGATCAGCAGGCCCAGGCTGGTGGTGGCCAGCAGGTAGGCCACGCCCCCGCAGGCCAGGGCCAGCACGCTGCCCTTGAGCGGCACGGCGAACAGCCAGCGGTTCATCGCCACCAGCAGCGCCAGGTTGACCAGGCTTACGGCCAGGTAGGGCATCTGCTTGCCCAGCAGGAACTCCAGGCGCGTGAGGGGGGTGGCATAGAAGTTGGTGATGGAGCCCAGCTCTTTCTCGCGGACGATGCCCAACGCAGTAAGCATGGCCGGGATGAAGGCCAGGATCAGTGCCATCACGCCCGGGCCGATGGCATTCACGCTGACCACGTCCTGGTTGTAGCGAAAACGCGTTTCCAGGCGCACCAGGTCCTGCCGTGCCTGCGGCGGTGGGCTGGCCCTTGCCAATTGCTCCAGGTTGGCCTGGTGCACGGCTTCCACGTAGTTGCGGCTGGTTTCCGCCCGGAACGGCATGCCGCCGTCGAGCCAGGCGGCCACCACCGGCTGGCGCCCGGCATACAGGTCACGCCCAAAACCGGGAGGAATCTCCAGCGCCAGTTTGATTTCCGAGCGTTGCAGGCGCTGGTGCATTTCGCGGCTGTCGCGGATCGGCGCCTGCTCGGCGAAATACCGTGAGCCACGGAAGGCCTCGAGGTACGCCCGGCTTTGCGGGCTCTGGTCCTGGTCGTGCACAGCAAAGGCAAGGTTTTCCACATCCAGCGAAATGCCGTAGCCGAAGATCACCATCATGAACAGCGCACCCAGCAGGGCGAAGGCCAGGCGTACCTTGTCGCGCAGCAGCTCCTTGCCCTCGCGGCTGGCCACCGCCAGCAGGCGGCGCAGGCTGAAGCCCTGGCGCAGCGGCGGCGCGGCCGTGGCGGCCTGCTCCAGCACAGCGTTGTCCGTGGCTTGTGGTGCCAGCTCCTGGGCTTGCTCCAGGCAGCGAACGAATGCGTCTTCCAGGGTGACGCCGTGGTACTGGCGCTGCAAGGCATCCGGTGTGTCGCAGGCCAGTACCCGTCCGGCATGCATCAGCGAGATGCGGTCGCAGCGCTGGGCTTCGTTCATGAAGTGAGTGGAAAGGAAAATGGTCACGCCCTGCTCGCGGGACAGCTCTACCAGCAGGCGCCAGAAGTCGTCGCGGGCGGCCGGGTCGACGCCAGAGGTTGGCTCGTCGAGGATCAATACTTCCGGGCGGTGCAGCACCGCCACCGCCAACGACAGGCGCTGACGCAGGCCAAGGGGCAGGGCGCCGGACGGTTGGTCGGCGATAGCGGCAAGGTCGAAGCGCTCTATCAATTCGTCGATGCGCTGGGCGCTTTCGGCTTTGGGCAGGTCGAACAGGCGGGCATGCAAGGCCAGGTTTTGCCGGGTGCTGAGCTCGCCATACAGCGAGAAACTCTGCGACATGAAACCGACCCGCTTGCGCGTGGCCAGGTCGCTGGCGTCCACCGGGCGCCCCAGCAGGCTGGCGTTGCCCTCGCTGGCCGGCATCAGGCCGGTCAGCACTTTCATGGTGGTGGTCTTGCCGCAGCCGTTGGAGCCGAGGAAGCCGAAGATCTCCCCACGGCCGATGGCGAAGCTGACCTTGTTCACCGCTGTGAAGTCGCCAAAGCGCAGGGTCAGGTCGTGGGCCTCGATGGCGATCTGGCCGTCCTTGGCCTCACGCGGCGGGATGGTCAGGGGTTGATGCTGCGCCTTGCCTGCGCCCTGGTAGTGGGTGAAGGCATCGTCCAGCTTGCCACTGGGAGTGGCTGCGGCCAGCTCATGGCTGGGGCCTGCGGCCAGCAGGCGGCCGCCATCGAGCATCAGGCAATGTTCGAATTGTTCGGCCTCTTCCATGTAGGCGGTGGCCACCAACAGTGTCAGCTGGGGGCGTTGTGCGCGCACCTGTTCGACCAGCTCCCAGAAGCGCCGCCGCGACAACGGGTCGACGCCAGTGGTCGGCTCGTCGAGGATCAGCAGGTCCGGTTCGTGGATCAACGCGCAGCACAGGCCCAGCTTCTGCTTCATGCCGCCTGACAGCTTGCCGGCCGGCCGCTCGGCAAAGCGCTGCAGGTCGGTGGCTTGCAGCAGGTTGGCCATACGCTGCTCGCACTCGCGCCGACCCAGCCCGAACAGGGTGGCGAAAAAGCGGATGTTCTCGCTGATCGACAGTTCCGGGTACAGGTTGTTGCCAAGCCCCTGCGGCATGAACGCCACTTTCGGGTACAGCGCAGCCCGATGACGGCGCTGGCGGATCGAGCCGCCCAGCACCTGCAACTCGCCCTGTTGCAGGCGCTTCACGCCGGCGATCAGCCCAAGCAGGGTCGATTTGCCCGCGCCATCAGGGCCGATCAGTGCGCAGCGGGTACCGGCAGGCAGGCTGAAACCCAGTGTATGCAGGGCTGTCAGGTCGCCATAGCGGTGGCTGATACCCTCGGCCAGCAGTGCCGGGGCGTTCATTGCAGGTTGGCCGGCCAGTCCACCTCAGCCGTGCGCACGTAGCCGGCGCCAGGCATGCCCGGTTTGGCCTGCGGCACGGTGCCCGGATCGGTCAGGCGCAGTTTTACCCGGAACACCAGCTTCTGCCGCTCGTCGCGGGTTTCCACCTGTTTGGGAGTGAACTGGGCCTTGGCCGCAACGAACGCCACTTTCGCCGGCAGGGCACGTTCGGGCAGGGCGTCGAGCACGATCCGCGCCTGGTCGCCTACCATCAGCCGGCCGCTGGTGGAAGCCGGGAGGTACAGGTTCATGTACTGGTCGCTGGGGTCGATCAGCATCAGCACGCGGCCGCCAGCACCCAGCACTTCACCGGGCTCGGCCAGGCGCAACTGGATAATGCCGTCGATGGGCGCACGCAGGCTGCTGTCGTCGATTTCACTGGTGAGCTGGGCCACCTGGGCTTCGGCGGCGCCGATGGCGGCCTTGATTGCTGCCAGCTGGGCGCGGGCCGCGACCACGGCCGAGTTGGCCGTGTCGAAGCGCGCCTGCTGTTGGTCGAGCAATTGCTGACTGGCGTACTTGCGCTGGAAAATTTCGCGCACGCGCTTGAGTTCCTGGCTGGCCAGCAGCAATTCGCTCTGGCGCAACTGTACGGACGCCTGGGCCGCTGCGTAGTTTTCCCGGGCGCGCAGCACTTCGGCCTCGGCCTGGGTGCGCTGGGCCTCCATGGTGCGGGTGTCGATACGTGCCAGTAACTGGCCGCGGGTGACCTTGTCGCCTTCGTCGACCAGCACTTCGGCCAGGCGACCGGGAATTTTGCTGGCGATCTGCACTTCGGTGGCCTCCAGGCGGCCATTTCCCATGCTCAGGCCTTCGGGCAACTGGTCGTGAAGCGATTTCCAGTACCCCAGCCCACCGGCTGTTGCCAGCAGGGCGATCAGTGCGGTGGCGAAGATTCTGGGGGCGTATCGGTTCATCGTTCTGCATCCTTGCGGTCATGCACGCCACATCATGGCGCGCGGCCCTGTATGGCGTGTTGATATCGGTCAAACCCTTGACCTTAGCTGCACATTCAACGCAACGCGACAATCACCGCCCATTGTTCGGGTGTTACCGGCATCACCGACAGGCGGCTGCCTTTTTGCACCAGCGGCAACTCGGCCAGGCCGGCTTGTTGTTTCAGCCAGCCCAGCTCCAACACCCGAGGCAGGGTTTGCACATGGGCCACATCCACTGCGCTCCACGGGTTTTTCTCGGGCGTGGCCTTGGCATCGTAATAGTGGCTTTGCGGGTCCAGTGCGGTCGGGTCGGGGTAGGCCGCGCGGGTGATCCTGGCAATACCGGCGATGCCCGGTTGCGGGCAGCTGGAGTGGTAGAAGAAAAATTCGTCACCCACGCTCATGGCCCGCAGGAAATTACGCGCCTGATAGTTGCGCACGCCGTCCCAGCGCGCTTCGCCCAAGCGGCCGAGGGCTTCGATGGAGAGCTCGTCGGGCTCGGATTTCATCAGCCAATAGGCCATGGAGGTTGCTCCTGAAAAGGTTTGAAATAACCTGTTGCACGAAACCGACAGCCGGTTGGCGTCAAGGTTTGCGTGCGGACGCAGGTTGTCGGAAAATGCGCCCCGTTTAAAGCGCTATGCGCTGGCGATTCCCAGAAAATCGCCGCGCACTGAACAGTTTGCCTGGGGGGCAATCTTCGATGAATCAACGTAAAAAGCCGGATCTGCTGTGGATCCTGGTGTTCATTTTTGGCCTGGGTGTGGTCACTACCGGTTATGCGCAAGGGTTCTGGGAGCGTAAGCTGGACAACGCCTACCAGATGCCGGTCGACGCCAGCCAGCCACAACAACGTTGATGCCCTCGCTGGCGCCGCTCAACGCGGCGCCAGGTACCAGCCACGGTCCGAGACCGTCCCCTGCAGCGGTACATCCCAGCTGGCCTGCGCCAGCCGCTCGACCTTCTGGCATTCATGCGCCAGCCCCAGCAGCAAAGGCTTCTTCCAGGTGTTGCGACGCCCTTGGTAGGCCAGGCTGCGATCATAAAAGCCGCCGCCCATGCCCAGGCGCCCGCCCACTTCATCGAAACCGACCAGCGGCAGCAGGATCAGGTCCAGCGCCCAGATCGGCCGTTGGCGCTTGCGGTCGGTGACCGGTTCGGGAATACGGAAACGGTTGGGCTTGAGCTTTTCGCCCTGCTCGAAACGCTGGAACACCATGCGCGTACGTGGCCAGGCGTGCAGCACCGGCAGGTAGGTGCGCTTGCCGCGGCGCTGAGCTTCGCGCAGCAGCAGGCCGGGGTCGATTTCGCCGTCGTTGGGCAAATACAAGGCAATGTGCCGAGCGCGGCGGAACAGCGGGTGTTGCGCCAGTTGGCGGTACAGGCCGAGGGTGGCCTGGCGTTGCTGGGCAGGGGTAAGGGCGCGGCGGGCGTTGCGAAGCAGGCGACGGAGCTGGGGGCGGGTGAGCGGCGCGGTGTCGGTCATGGCACGGGCGATCCCAGAAGTGATGGCCGACATTGTCGGCCAAAACGAATTGCCCGCCAGAAGGGGCGGGCAAGAAAATTCAGGCTCCCCGATAAGACCGCTATCGGTGTAGCCCTTGAACCCGAAAGTTCAAGGTGGAGATTGCAGGGGGCGTTAAGGCTTTCCGTCGGGCGGACATGCACACCGGCCCCAGCGTGCAACCCCCGTGGTTGTGCGTATCGGCTCAGGGACATAACCGACTGGCGCATCCCCCAGGGAGTGGCGCCAGTATACCAATGTCAGCCGATTTTGGTACCCGTGTCGTCGGACAGCGCCTGATCGACCCGCTCCAGCAGGTCGCGCACCTGTTCGCGGGTGGTGCCGCTGGCCGGCGCTTCATTGCGGTCTTCCTGGCGGTGCAGCATCTCGTGGGTAATGTTCAAGGCCGCCATCACCGCGATACGGTCGGCGCCAATCACCTTGCCGCTGCTGCGGATCTCGCGCATTTTACCGTCCAGGTAGCGGGCGGCGCTGACCAGGTTGTTGCGCTCTTCCGGCGGGCAGATGATCGAGTATTCCTTGTCGAGGATCTGCACGGTGACGCTATTGCTTGAACTCATGAGTCTTGCTCCAGAGCCTTGAGGCGTAAAATCATCGACTCGACTTTGCGCTTGGCGATCTCGTTCTTTTCGATGAGGTGGGCGCGCTCTTCGCGCCAGGATTTTTCCTGCGCTACTAGGAGTGCATTTTGCCGTTTTAGTTGCTCGACGCGTTCGATCAGCAACTCGAATCGGCTCATCAGTGCCTGCAGGTCGTTCTCTTGCGTGGGTTGCACTCGATTCGCTCCGTCGTTGAGTCACCTGGCGATGATGCCTCTCCCTGGGCGGCGACGGCCAGTGCCGATGGTCTTGGCGCGCCTGCCGGTGCTAGGATACAAGGTCTCCATTCTAGTCATTGCGCCGTCTGGCGCCTAGCTGCCCATGCCCAATACCCAATCGCCCTACATCGCCTTCGCCATGCTGCTTTCGAGCAATGGCCACCCTGTTACCCCGGCCGAGCTGCACGGCCTGCTGATCGGCCGCAGCTGCGCCGGTGCCGGCTTTGACGCCGACAGCTGGCTGGCCGATGCCGCCCAGCTGCTGGAAACCGAGCCCGGTGATACCGTGCGCAACGCTCTGGTCGGCCTGCAGGAAATGGTCAAGGGCGAGCTCACCAGCGACGACATGGCCATCGTCCTGCTGTTGCCTTCCGACGACGCCGCACTGAGCGACCGCGCCACCGCGCTGGGCCAGTGGTGCCAGGGCTTCATTACCGGTTTTGGCCTGAATGCCGGTGGCAAGGACCTGTCCGACGAGGCCAAGGAAGTGCTGCAGGACCTGGTGGCCATTTCCCAGGTGCAGGAAGCGCTCGAAGAGTCCGAAGACGGCGAGAGCGACTACATGGAAGTCATGGAATACCTGCGCGTGGCACCGCTGTTGCTGTTCTCCGAGCTGGCCAAGCCGGCCGCACCCGCGCCCAAGCCATCGCTGCACTGATCAACCGGGGGTAGTCTGCCCATGAGCCACATTCCCAAGGCCGAGTATGCCCGTCGGCGCAAGGCGCTGATGGCGCAGATGGTCCCCAACAGTATCGCCATCCTGCCCGCCGCCGCCGTTGCCATCCGCAACCGCGACGTCGAGCACGTGTACCGCCAGGACAGCGATTTCCAGTACCTCAGCGGCTTCCCGGAGCCGGAGGCAGTGATTGCGTTGATCCCCGGGCGTGAGCACGGCGAGTACGTGCTGTTTTGCCGTGAACGCAACCCCGAGCGCGAGCTGTGGGACGGCCTGCGGGCCGGCCAGGAAGGCGCCGTGCGCGATTTTGGCGCCGACGATGCTTTCCCCATCACCGACATCGACGAGATTCTGCCGGGCCTGATCGAAGGCCGCGAGCGGGTGTACAGCGCCATGGGTAGCAATGCCGAGTTCGACCGCCGGCTGATGGACTGGATCAACGTGATCCGCTCCAAGGCCCGCCTGGGCGCGCAGCCGCCGAACGAGTTCGTTGCGCTGGATCATCTGCTGCACGACATGCGCCTGTATAAATCGGCGGCGGAAGTAAAGGTGATGCGCGCAGCGGCAGACATTTCGGCACGGGCTCATGTGCGGGCCATGCAGGCCTGCCGGGCCGGGCTGCACGAATACAGCCTGGAAGCCGAGCTGGACTACGAATTCCGCAAAGGCGGGGCGAAGATGCCGGCCTACGGCTCGATCGTCGCGGCCGGGCGCAACGGCTGCATCCTGCACTATCAGCAGAACGACGCCCCGCTCAAGGATGGCGACCTGGTGCTGATTGACGCCGGCTGCGAAATCGACTGCTACGCCAGTGACATCACGCGCACCTTCCCGGTTAGCGGGCGTTTTTCGCCCGAGCAGAAGGCCATCTACGAGCTGGTGCTCAAGGCACAGGCGGCGGCCTTTGCCGAAATTGCCCCCGGCAAGCACTGGAACCACGCGCATGAGGCGACCGTGCGGGTGATTACCGAGGGCCTGGTGGCGCTGGGCCTGCTCACCGGTGAGGTGCAGGCGCTGATCGACAGTGAGGCCTACCGCGCCTTCTACATGCACCGTGCCGGGCATTGGCTGGGCATGGATGTGCATGATGTGGGCGAGTACAAAGTGGGCGGCGAGTGGCGGGTGCTGGAGCCCGGCATGGCGCTGACCGTCGAGCCAGGCATCTACATTGGCGCCGACAATCAGGCCGTGGCCAAAAAATGGCGCGGCATTGGTGTAAGGATCGAGGACGACGTGGTGGTGACCAGGCAAGGTTGTGAAATCCTGACTTCGGGCGTGCCGCGCACGGTTGCCGAGATCGAGGCGCTGATGCAGGCCGCCCGCAAGGACGCGGCATGAACCGGGTAAACCTGGCGATCATCGGTGGTGGGCTGGTCGGCGCAAGCCTGGCCCTGGCCCTGCAAGCCGGGGCCAAAGCGCGTGGCTGGAAGATCCTGCTGATCGAACCGTTCGCCCCCGGCGACAGCTTCCAGCCCAGCTACGATGCGCGCTCTTCGGCGTTGTCGTTCGGCACCCAGCAGATCTACCAGCAGCTGGGCCTGTGGCAGGCCATCGGTCAGCGTGCAGAGCCGATCCGTCAGATTCACGTGTCCGACCGTGGCCGCTTTGGCGCCACTCGCCTGGATGCCCTGGAAGAGGGCGTACCAGCGTTGGGCTACGTGGTGGAAAACGCCTGGCTGGGCCAATGCCTGTGGCAGGGGCTGGACAGTGAGGTGGTGAGCTGGCGCTGCCCGGCGGAAGTCACCTCCATGCAGGCGATCGAGGGCGGTTACCGCCTGTGCTTGAACGACGATACCCAGCTGGAGTGCGACCTGGCGGTACTGGCCGACGGCGGCCGTTCCGGCCTGCGCGAGCAGCTGGGTATTCACGTACGCCACACGCCTTACCAGCAGAGCGCCCTGATCGCCAACATCACCCCGGGTGAAGCCCACGGCGGCCAGGCGTTTGAGCGTTTCACAGAAGAAGGCCCCATGGCCCTGCTGCCGCTGCCGGAAAACCGCTGCGCGCTGGTGTGGACACGCCAAGGCATGGACGCACGGCGCCTGGCCGACATCGACGAGCGTAGCTTCCTGCGTGAGCTGCAGGGCGTGTTTGGCTATCGCCTGGGCGCGTTGCGCCAGGTTGGCGCACGGCACCTGTACCCGCTGTCGCTGATCGAAGCCCAAGAGCAGGTGCGGCCGCACCTGGTGGTGCTGGGCAACGCCGCGCACAGCCTGCACCCCATTGCCGGCCAGGGTTTCAACCTGTCGCTGCGCGATGTGCAGTCGCTGGCCGACGCGCTGCTGGCCGGGCCGCAGCAGCCTGGCGACCTGACCACGCTGCAGGCCTATCACCAGCGTCAGCGCCTGGACCAGGCCATGACCATCGGCTTTTCCGACCAGGTCACGCGCCTGTTCGGCAGCAACCAGCCGTTGCTCGCCGCCGGGCGTAACCTCGGCCTGCTCGGGCTCGACCTGCTGCCGCCGGCCAAAAGCTGGTTCGCCCGCCAGGCCATGGGCCTGGGTACCCGCCCCGATCCGCGGGGCCAGGCATGAGCAACCCTCGTAAACTGGCGCGCCGGGCGCGCATGCTGCGCTGGCTGCTGAACCTCTATCCACCCTACCTGGGCGCCGGGATCCGCGTGCAGCACATCAGCCCGGACATGCGCAGCGTCAAGGTAGCGATGAAGCTGACCCGCTGGAACCGCAATTATGTCGGTACGCAGTTCGGCGGCAGCCTGTATTCGATGGTCGACCCGTTTTACATGTTGCTGCTGATCGAGCAGTTGGGCCGCGATTACATCGTCTGGGACAAGGCCGCCAGCATCGATTTCATCTCGCCGGGCAAAGGCCCGGTGTATGCCGAATTCCACGTCGATGACGCGCTGCTGGACGACATTCGCCAGCAGACCGCCACCGGCAAGAAGTGCCTGCCGCGTTTGCAGGTCGATATCCGCGATGGTGCCGGCGAACTGGTCGCGCGGGTCGATAAAACCCTATACGTGCGGCTCAAGCCGCAAGCGAGGCTGGCGTAAGGCATGGAAATGCGCGCAGATCTGTTGATTGTCGGTGCCGGTATGGTCGGCAGCGCCCTGGCCCTGGCATTGCGCCACAGTGGCCTGCAAATCCTCTTGCTCGATGGCGGGCCGCTCACGGTCAAGCCATTCGATGCCCAAGCCCCGTTCGAGCCGCGTGTCAGTGCGCTTTCGGCGGCCAGCCAGCGCATTCTCGAACGCCTTGGCGCCTGGGACGGCATTGCCCAACGGCGTGCCACACCGTATTCCGACATGCATGTGTGGGACGGCAGTGGCACTGGGCAGATTCATTTCTCGGCCGCCAGTGTGCATGCACAGGTGCTCGGCCATATCGTCGAGAACCGGGTGGTGCAGGACGGCCTGCTGGAGCGCCTGCACGACAGTGACGTAGGCCTGTTGCCCAACGCCCGGCTGGAGCAGCTGCGTCGTTCCGGCGATGAGTGGCTGCTGACCCTTGCCGACGGCCGCCAGCTGCGTGCGCCGCTGGTGATCGCGGCCGACGGCGCCAATTCGGCCGTGCGACGCCTGGCCGGCTGCGAAACCCGCGAGTGGGATTACCTCCACCACGCCATCGTGACCAGCGTGCGTTGCAGCGCCGGGCACCAGGCCACGGCCTGGCAGCGCTTTACCGATGAGGGGCCACTGGCATTCCTGCCGTTGACCCGCGATGGCCAGCAGGACTGGTGCTCGATTGTGTGGTCGACCACGCCGGAGCATGCCGAGCAGCTGATGGCGCTGGATGAAGCGGCCTTCTTGCGGGCCCTTGAGCGGGCGTTCGAGGGGCGGCTGGGTGACGTGTTGCAGGCCGACCCACGGGTGTGCGTGCCGCTGCGTCAGCGCCATGCCAAGCGCTATGTGGATGAGGGCTTGGCGTTGATCGGCGATGCCGCGCACACCATTCACCCGCTGGCCGGGCAGGGTGTGAACCTGGGCTTCCTGGATGCTGCGGTGCTGGCCGAGGTGCTGGTCAATGCCTGCGCGCGTGGTGAGCGGCTGGCAGATGTGAAGGTGTTGAGCCGTTACGAGCGGCGGCGCATGCCGCACAACCTGGCGTTGATGGCGGCCATGGAAGGTTTTGAGCGGTTGTTCCAGGCTGATCCGCTGCCGTTGCGCTGGTTGCGTAACAGTGGGTTGAAACTGGTGGAGAAGATGCCGGAGGCCAAGGCGGTGTTTGTGCGCCAGGCGCTGGGTTTGAGTGGGGACCTGCCGGATTTGGCCAGGGCTTGAGATTGCTGGGGCCGCAAAGCGGCCCCCTCTGCAACATCCGGTAACGGCTAGGTAGATGAGCCAGAAAATGGGATTCACTACCATTTGCACCTCTCATACGATCCGAGGAGTGCTTCACATGTTGCCACGCAAGCCCCTACTGGCCGCTCTGGCCCTGACCCTGTTCGGCGGCACCGCCCAAGCGGCGGACGAAGTGGTGGTGTACTCCTCGCGCATCGACGAGCTGATCAAGCCGGTGTTCGATGCCTATACCGCCAAGACCGGGGTCAAGATCAAGTTCATCACCGACAAGGAAGCCCCGCTGATGCAGCGCATCAAGGCCGAGGGCGACAACGGCGTGGCCGACCTGTTGCTGACCGTCGATGCCGGCAACCTGTGGCAGGCCGAGCAGATGGGCATCCTGCAGCCGATCAAGTCCGACATCATCGACCAGAACATCCCGTCGCAGTACCGCGCCTCGTCCCATGACTGGACCGGCCTGAGCCTGCGCGCGCGCACCATCATCTACTCCACCGAGCGGGTCAAACCCGAAGAACTGAGCACCTACGAAGCCCTGGCCGACAAACAGTGGGAAGGCCGCCTGTGCCTGCGCACGGCGAAGAAGGTGTACAACCAGTCGCTCACCGCCACCCTGATCGAAACCCATGGCGAGGCCAAGACCGAGCAAATCGTCAAAGGCTGGGTCAACAACCTGTCCACCGACGTGTTCTCCGATGACAACGCGGTGATCCAGGCCATCGAAGCCGGCCAGTGCGACGTGGGCGTGGTCAACACTTACTACTACGGCCGCCTGCACAAGCAGAACCCGAACCTGCCGGTGAAGATCTTCTGGCCCAACCAGGGAGACCGTGGCGTGCATGTGAACCTGTCGGGTATCGGCCTGACAAAGCACGCGCCGCACCCGGAAGCCGCGAAAAAGCTGGTGGAATGGATGACCGGTGAAGAAGCGCAGAAACTGTTTGCCGACATCAACCAGGAATTCCCGGCCAACCCGAAGGTGAAGCCATCGGAGGAAGTGGCCGCCTGGGGCAGCTTCAAGGCCGATACCATTCCGGTGGAAATTGCCGGCAAGCGCCAGGCTGAAGCCATTCGTCTGATGGATCGGGCTGGTTACAACTAAGCGCCAGGCTTTATCCTTTCGGGGCCCGCAAGGGCCCTTTCGCGGGCAAGCCCGCTCCCACAGGAACTGCACAGAGTCCAAACCTTGTGCGGTCCCTGTGGGAGCGGGCTTGCCCGCGAACGACCGCAAAGCGGTCGCAAACCAGCCACAGAGACATTGAACTTGCCCCACACCCCCCAACGCCGCTGGTACCTCCCGGTCTCCCTGATCGCCGCCCTGGTGCTGTTGCCCCTGAGCGTCCTGCTATTGTCCTGGCAGTCGATCGATACGCAGATCTGGTCGCACCTGCTCGACACCCAGATGACCCGCCTGCTCAGCAACACGCTGACGCTGGTGATGGGCGTCGGCATCGGCGTCACCGTGCTGGGCGTCAGCCTCGCCTGGCTCACCAGCCTCTGCGAGTTCCCCGGCCGACGCTGGCTGGACTGGGCACTGATGCTGCCATTCGCCATCCCTGCCTATGTGCTGGCGTTCGTCTTCGTCGGCCTGCTGGATTTCGCCGGCCCGGTGCAAAGCGCCTTGCGCGAGGTATTCGGGCTCATGCGTTTGCCACGGGTGCGCTCCACTGGCGGGGTGATCATCGTCCTGGTGCTGGTGTTCTACCCCTATGTCTACCTGCTGGCGCGGACAGCCTTCCTGGCCCAGGGCAAGGGCCTGATGGAAGCGGCACGGGTATTGGGGCTGTCACCGGTACAAGCGTTCTGGCGCGTGGCCCTGCCCATGGCACGGCCAGCCATCGGCGCCGGCATCGCCCTGGCCCTGATGGAAACGTTGGCCGACTTCGGCGCGGTGGCGGTGTTCAACTTCGACACCTTCACCACCGCTATCTACAAGACCTGGTACGGCTTCTTCAGCCTGTCCAGTGCTGCCCAGTTGGCCAGCCTGCTGTTGCTGGCCGTTATGTTGGTGCTGTACGGCGAGCGGCGTGCCCGGGGGGCCAGCCGCAGCGGCAACGAACGGCCACGGGGGCAGGCGTTGTACCACCTGCGCGGGGTCAAGGCACTCTTGGCCAGTGGCTGGTGCCTGCTGGTGTTCGCCTGCGCCTTCGTCATCCCGCTGCTGCAGCTGCTGGCGTGGTTCTGGCAACGTGGCCGACACGACCTGGACGAGCGTTATGTCGGCCTGGTGCTGCACACCCTGTACCTGGGTGGCATGGCGGCGCTGGTCACCGTGTGTGTGGCGCTGCTGCTGGCCTTTGCCCGCCGCCAGGCACCGACCGGTGGTATTCGCGCCGGGGTCGGCCTGGCCAACCTGGGCTATGCCTTGCCAGGCTCGGTGCTGGCCGTGTCGATCATGCTGGCCTTCAGCTACCTCGATAACCACTTGGTGATCCCGCTGTCCAGCTGGCTGGGCGGGGCCGGCAAGCCGCTGCTGCTGGGCAGCCTCTCGGCGTTGCTGCTGGCCTATCTGGTGCGTTTCATCGCGGTGGCCTACGGGCCGCTGGAGAGCAGCCTAGAGCGCATACGCCCGTCGCTGCCCGAGGCGTCCCGCAGCCTGGGCGTCGGTGGCGCGAGATTGTTTTTCAAGGTGTATCTACCGTTGTTGGTACCGGGCGCGCTCAGTGCCGCGCTGTTGGTGTTCGTCGATGTGCTCAAGGAAATGCCGGCCACCTTGCTGATGCGACCGTTCGGCTGGGACACCCTTGCCGTCCGGGTGTTCGAGATGACCAGCGAGGGCGAGTGGGCACGTGCCTCGCTGCCAGCATTGACGCTGGTGCTGGTGGGGCTGCTGCCGGTCATCGGCCTGATCCGCCGTTCGGCGCGTCGACCCGGTCACAGTCACTGAGGGTGCCAGCTTGCGGCCTTGCGGCTACAATGCGCGGCATTCGCGCGGCGGGTCTTTACAACAAGAGCTGACGACCAACGTCATCGACCGCCGCCGCTTCGCCACGCCCGGAAGGAGAAACCCATGGGACAGCGCACGCTTTTGTATGACCTGCACCTGGCGCTAGGCGCCAAAACGGTCGATTTCGGTGGCTGGGACATGCCCCTGCACTATGGCTCGCAGGTCGAGGAGCACCACCAGGTGCGCAGTGACTGCGGCGTTTTCGATGTTTCCCACATGACCGTGATCGACGTCGATGGCACCGATGCCTGCGTTTGGCTGCAGCGTTTGCTGGCCAACGACGTGGCCCGCCTCGACGACGTCGGCAAGGCACTGTACAGCCCGCTGCTCCACGAGCAGGGTGGGGTAATCGACGACTTGCTCGTCTACCGCATGGAAAACGGCTACCGCCTGGTCACCAATGCCGCCACCCGAGCCAAAGTGCTCGACTGGTTAGAGCAGCAGCGGGCCGGTTTCGCCGTGAACTTCCAGCCCCGTCCCGACCTTGCCATCCTCGCCATCCAAGGGCCGCATGCCCGCGAAAAGGTCGCCGCTTTGCTCAGCCCTGCACGCGCGGCCCTGATTCGTGAACTGCGCCCGTTTGAAGGCGTTGCCGAAGGCGACTGGTTCATTGCCCGCACCGGCTATACCGGTGAAGACGGCCTGGAGATCATCTTCCCGGGTGAGCAGGCCGTGGCTTTCTTCAACGACCTGGTCGGCGCCGGCATCGCGCCCAGCGGCCTCGGCGCCCGCGATACCCTGCGGCTGGAAGCCGGCATGAACCTGTACGGCCAGGATATCGATGAAACCCACACCCCGCTGACCTCCAACCTGGGCTGGAGCATCGCCTGGGAGCCGGCCGAGCGTGACTTCATCGGCCGCAGCGGCCTGCTGGCGGAAATCGAGCACGGCGTGAAGGAAAAACTGGTCGGCCTGGTGCTGGAAGAGCGCGGCGTTTTGCGTGCTCATCAGGTGGTGCGTGTATCAGGCATTGGCGAAGGGGAGATCACCAGTGGTAGTTTCTCGCCTACGCTGAGTAAGTCCATTGCCTTGGCGCGCGTACCCATGGCCACCGGTGACCGGGCCGAGGTGGAAATTCGCGGCAAGTGGTACCCGGTGCGGGTCGTCAAACCGACCTTCGTGCGCCACGGCAAGATCCTGATCTGAACCATTTTTAACCGGCGGGCGTACCGCTGAGCCAATCGAGGAATTCAAGACATGAGCAATATCCCCGCCGACCTGCGTTTTGCCGAAAGCCACGAGTGGGCTCGCCTGGAAGCCGATGGCACTGTGACCGTGGGCATCAGCGACCACGCCCAGCAAGCCCTGGGTGACGTGGTGTTCGTCGAGCTGGCCGAAGTTGGCAAGGTGTTCGCTGCAGGCGAGGCTGCTGGTGTGGTCGAGTCGGTGAAGGCCGCTTCGGACATTTACGCACCGATCGGTGGCGAAGTGATTGCGGTCAACGAAGAACTGGCCGACAGCCCGGAGCTGCTCAACGAAGAACCATACGAGTCGTGGATCTTCAAGCTGAAGCCAAGCAACCCGGCCGAGCTGGACAAGCTGCTGGATGCTGCCGGTTACGCCGCTGCTATCGGCGAGTAAGACCGCCTCGCCTGCTTCGCGGGCATGCCCGCGAAGAGGCCGGAACAGGCAAAGCAAGATTCCCCGCAGAATCGGCAATCCTTCCTAGACTTATAAGTCTCCATGAGACCCGGTCTAGGAAGAGAGCGTCGTCATGTCACAGTCGCCATCCCTGCATCAACTGCAAGAGCTCAACCCTTTCCTGCGTCGCCACCTGGGCCCCGATGCCGCAGAGCAGCAGGCCATGCTCAACGCGCTGGGTATTGCCACCCGCAGTGAGCTGATCGAGCAGACCGTCCCCCCCGACATCCGCCTCAACCGCCCCCTCGACCTGCCGCCAGCGTTGGACGAACAGGCCGCCCTGGCCAAACTCGCCGCCTACGCCGAACAGAACCAGGTGTGGACCAGCCTGATCGGCATGGGCTACCACGGTACCATCACCCCCACGGTCATCCTGCGCAACGTGCTGGAAAACCCCGGCTGGTACACCGCCTACACACCGTATCAACCCGAAATCGCCCAAGGCCGCCTGGAGGCGCTGCTGAACTTCCAGCAAATGGTCATCGATCTGACCGGTCTGGCGCTGGCCAATGCCTCGCTGCTCGACGAAGCCACCGCTGCCGCCGAAGCCATGGCCCTGGCCAAGCGGGTGGCGCGTAACAAGAGCAACGCCTTCTTTGCCGACGAGCACTGCCACCCGCAAACCCTGTCGGTGCTGAAGACCCGCGCCGAAGGCTTTGGCTTCGAGCTGATCGTCGATGCTGTGGATAACCTTGGCAAACACGCGGTGTTCGGCGCTTTGTTGCAGTACCCCGACACCCACGGCGAGGTGCGCGACCTGCGCCCGCTGATCGACCTGTTGCACGGCCAGCAAGCGCTGGCCTGCGTGGCCGCCGACCTGCTCAGCCTGGTCGTGCTGGCACCGCCCGGCGAGCTGGGGGCCGATGTGGTACTGGGCTCGACCCAGCGCTTTGGCGTGCCGATGGGCTACGGCGGCCCTCACGCGGCTTACTTCGCCTGCCGCGACGATTACAAGCGGGCCATGCCGGGGCGCATCATTGGCGTGTCGCGCGATGCCCGTGGCAACACCGCGCTGCGCATGGCCCTGCAAACCCGCGAGCAGCATATCCGCCGCGAGAAGGCCAATTCCAACATTTGCACGGCCCAGGTGCTGCTGGCCAACATTGCCGGCTTCTATGCGGTGTACCACGGCCCGGAAGGCCTGCAACGCATCGCCCAGCGTGTGCATCGACTGACCTTTATCCTAGCGGCAGGGCTTGAGGCCAAAGGCATCAAGCGCCTCAATCAGCATTTCTTCGACACCCTAACCCTGGAGGTTGGTGGGGCCCAGGCGGCCATCATCGAAAGCGCCGAAGCGGCGCAGATCAACTTGCGTATTCTCGGACGCGGGCACCTGGGCGTGAGCCTGGACGAAACCTGTAACGAACAGACGGTGCTGCGCCTGCTCGACATCTTTCTGGGGGTGGATCACGGCCTGGAAATCGCCGCCCTTGACCAGTTGACCCTGCCCGAGGGCATCCCCGCCAATCTGGTACGGCGCACACCGTTCCTCGCTCATCCGGTGTTCAACCAGCACCACAGCGAAACCGAGATGCTGCGCTACCTCAAACAGCTGGAGAACAAGGACCTGGCGCTGAACCAGTCGATGATCCCGCTGGGTTCCTGCACCATGAAGCTCAACGCTACCAGCGAGATGATCCCCATCACCTGGCCCGGTTTTGCCCAACTGCACCCGTTTGCCCCGGCAGGCCAGGCCACGGGCTACAAGGCGATGATCGACGAGCTGGAAAGCTGGTTGTGCGCGATTACCGGTTTCGATGCCATCTGCATGCAGCCCAACTCCGGTGCCCAGGGTGAATACGCCGGCCTGATGGCCATTACCCGCTATCACCGCAGCCGCCATCAGCCACAGCGCACACTGTGCCTTATTCCCTCGTCAGCCCACGGCACCAACCCGGCTTCGGCGCAGATGGCCGGCATGGAGGTGGTGATCGTCGATTGCGACGACCATGGCAACGTCGACCTGGCCGACCTCAAAGCCAAGGCCCACGCAGCTGGCGAGCGCTTGTCGTGCCTGATGATCACTTACCCCTCGACCCACGGCGTGTACGAAGAAGGCATTCGGGAAATCTGCGAGGTGGTGCATCAGCACGGTGGCCAGGTGTACATGGACGGCGCCAACCTCAATGCCCAGGTGGGCCTGGCGCGCCCGGCGGATATCGGGGCTGATGTTTCGCACATGAACCTGCACAAAACCTTCTGCATCCCCCACGGCGGTGGTGGCCCGGGCATGGGGCCGATCGGCATTCGCTCACACCTCAAGCCGTTTGTCGCCAGCCACCCGGTGGTGCCGGTGCCTGGCCTGGACCCGAACAACAGCGCGGTCAGCGCCGCCCCTTGGGGCAGCGCGAGCATCCTGCCGATCAGCTGGATGTACATCGCCATGATGGGGCCGCAGTTGGCTGATGCGAGCGAGGTGGCCATTCTCTCAGCCAATTACCTGGCCTGCCAGCTGGGCAGTGCCTTCCCGGTACTTTATCGCGGGCGCAACCAGCGCGTGGCGCACGAGTGCATTCTCGACCTGCGGCCGCTGAAAGCGCAGACCGGCATCAGTGAAGAGGATGTGGCCAAGCGCCTGATGGACTATGGCTTCCATGCCCCGACCATGTCATTCCCGGTGCCGGGCACGCTGATGGTGGAGCCGACCGAGAGTGAATCGAAGGCCGAGCTGGACCGGTTTGTCGAGGCGATGCTGGCGATTCGTGCAGAGATTGCCGAGGTGCAGGAGGGCAACTGGCCGGCGGAGGATAATCCGCTCAAGCATGCGCCGCATACGCTGGAAGATGTGTTGGGGGTGTGGGATCGGTCGTATAGCTTGGCGCAGGCGGTGGCGCCCAGTGCACATGTGCGCCAGCACAAGTATTGGCCGGCGGTGAACCGGGTCGACAACGTGTATGGGGACAGGAATTTGTTCTGTTCTTGTGTGCCGGTGGAAGCTTACCGCTGAGATTGGTGGTGGATTCTTCGCGGGCAAGCCCGCTCCCACAGGATATCTACTGCTGCAGACCCAGTAGATATCCTGTGGGAGCGGGCTTGCCCGCGAAGCAGGCGACGCGGTTATTCGGCTACCGCGTTCTTGGCCAGAATGGCATTGGCCAGCTCCATGTCAGAAGCCTGCATCTCCGGATTCTCCGCCCGCACCTGCTTCAACGCTGCCTCCAGGAACGGCCCACGAATGGCGCCTTCGCTGGCCACGAAGCTGCCGGCATCATCCTGTGCGGCTACTACCAGCTTGTGATCGTGCGAGGTCAGGTAGCTCGATGCCGTGGTTGCACCGGAAGTCATCACGTTACGCCAAAAGGTATCGGCCATGGCCGAGCCAATAGGCAGAGAAAGCAAGGCAGCGGCGGCGATGGCGGTTTTGAGACGCATGTTGAAACACCTCGAAGGGTGAGGGTTGAAGATGCGCCGTTGGATCTTTTCCGGTGAGGCAAGTTCCTTGAATACAAAGGACTTTTCGTCAGTTGCAGACGCGCAGCACTTCCTCTGTGCGGGTCTGCCCGCAAGCCACTTTGGCCTCCCCGCAACGGCGCAGGTCAATCAGTCCATCGACCAGCGCCTGGCGCCGTAGATGCGTCAGGTCGGCGTTCGGGCCAATCAGGGCGCGCAGGTTTTCGCTGGGTTGCAGCAGTTCGAACAACCCTGTGCGCCCGTGGAAGCCAGTGCCACGGCAGGTTCGGCAGGTTGCTGATGCATGGGCCTGGCAGTCTGAGCACACCGTACGCACCAGGCGCTGAGCCATGACCCCGACCAGGGTCGCCTTGATCAGGTAATCGGCTACACCCAGCTCTTGCAGGCGGGTGATTGCAGAACAGGCATCGTTGGTATGCAGGGTCGACAACACCAGGTGCCCGGTCAATGCCGCCTGCACTGCCACCAAGGCAGTTTCGCGGTCACGGATTTCGCCGATCATGATGATGTCCGGGTCCTGGCGCAGCATGGCCCGCACCGCGTTGGCAAAACCCAGGTCCAGTGCGGGCTGCACCTGCAGCTGGTTGAAGGCGGGTTCCAGGCGTTCGATCGGGTCTTCGATGGTGCACAGGTTGACCTGTGGCGTGGCCAGCAGCTTGAGGCTGGCGTACAGCGTGCTGGTCTTGCCGGAGCCGGTCGGGCCGGTGACCAGGATGATGCCCTGGCGCTGGCGCAACAGGCTTTGCCACTGGGCCAGTTGCGGCCCTTCCAGGCCGAGGCGGTCGAAGCCCTCGTGCAGCTGATGCGGGTCGAACAGGCGCAGTACCAGTTTTTCGCCGAACGGGGTCGGCAGGGTAGACAGCCGCAGCTCCACCTCGCCGCCGCCCGGCAGCCGGCTTTGCAGGCGACCGTCCTGTGGCCGGCGCTTTTCTGCGACATCCATGCGGCTCAGGTGCTTCAGGCGGCTGACCAGCGCCAGGGTGACATTGGTGGGAAAGGTATAAACGGTATGCAGCAGGCCATCGATGCGGTAGCGCAGTTGGCCCTGTTCGCGGCGTGGCTCCAGGTGGATATCGCTGGCGCGTTGCTCGATGGCGTACTGCAGCAGCCAGTCGACGATATGCACGATGTGCGCGTCGTCCGCGCTGGCCTCGGTTTGACGCTTGCCCAGCTCCAGCAGCTGTTCGAGCTCGCCCAGGCTGGCCGACTGCTGGTGTTGCGCGCCTTTCACCGACTGGGCCAGGCGCTGGAACGACTGCCCTGACTGGCGGATCTGCACCGGGCTGGCCAGCACGCGGCGGATCGGCCGGCCCAGGCTGCGGGCCAGGTCTGCCTGCCAGTCATCCTGGTACGGCTGGGCGCTGGCGACGGTGATGCCGGATGCGTCGGCGCCGACAATCAGGATGCCGTGGCGCTGGGCGAAGGCCGGGGAGATCAGGCCGGTGACCTGGGGCAGGTCGAGCTGCATCGGGTCGATGCGCAGGTAGGGCTGGTCGACCTTGTTCGCCAGCCATTGGCAGAGGCGGTCCAGGTCCAGAAGCTGGCCGGGGTGTTGGCGGTTTTCCAGGCTGCAGGCGGCTATCTGCTCAAGCGGGTGGCCGGCCGGGTGGGCGGCGGCGTATTCCAGGACTTGCAGGGTGTCGTTGGCGTGCAGGTGCTGGTCGGCGAGCAGGGCTTCGAGCACGCGCTTGAGGTCGAGTGCCGGGTTGTCGGGGGTGTGCATGTTGGCGTCCGTGCCTGATAAGGAAGTCCTGACCAAGGCTAGACGGATGGAGGAGGGGCACCGAAGCTGAAGGGTTTCGGGATTTTACTGTGGCTGTCAGACCACCGCCAGTTCCACCCGTTGCTGGTTGGTCAGGCTTACTTCACCCACACACACCAGGTTACGCAGTTTCTGCGCAATCACCTCGGCCCGGTGCCAGCTCAGTCCGCCAATGCCCACTTCGATATTCAGCCAGTCGTCCTGCTGGCTGACCTGCACGCTGTGCGGGGTCAGGAACTGCAGGGCAAACAGGTTGAGCACCCGGCACAGGCTGTCGGGCTCGGCTTCCGCTTGCAGGCGGTAGTGCACGGTGCTGTGGGCGTTGCTGGCGGCCCAGGCGTCGGTACGGGGCTGTGCGTTCATGCTGGTCTCCGCGAATGTGGGAGAAATTCTTGCACGTTCGGGGCGGTATTTTTTCGCTATGATTTGGCTGTTGTGCGGACTGTTCGAATAGATCTATTCGAAATTTGACTAGTTGGAGAATTATCAATGCATAGCGAGCTGGATGCCTACGACCGTCGCATTCTTGAGCTGCTACAGGAAGACGCTTCGCTGTCCAGCGCGCAGATCGCCGAGCGTGTGGGGCTGTCGCAATCGCCGTGCTGGCGGCGCATTCAGCGGTTGAAGGAGGAGGGGGTGATTCGTGGGCAGGTAACCTTGCTGGACCGCAAGAAGATCGGCCTTAACACGCAGATTTTCGCTGAGGTGAAGCTGAATGCCCATGGGCGCTCGAACTTTACCGAGTTCACCGAGGCGATCCGCGGGTTCCCGGAGGTACTGGAGTGTTATGTGCTGATGGGGTCGGTGGACTTTCTGCTGCGGATCGTCACATCGGACATCGAGGCCTATGAGCGCTTCTTCTTCGAAAAGCTGTCGAACGTGCCGGGTATCCAGGAAGTGAACTCGATTGTGGCGCTATCGGAGATCAAGTCCACCACTAGCCTGCCACTGTCGCGTTAGAGCATTCGCGGGCACGCCCGCTCCCACAGGTATTGCGCCAAGCTTGAGGCCAGCGCTGTACCTGTGGGAGCGGGCGATGCGGTATCAAGCCTTGAGCAGATGCTTCCAGCCGCGGCTCTGATCCACCGCCCGAGCTTGCTCGATACGTGCTTCCAGCAACTCAGCGGTGATCGATTGCTCCGCCTGTTCATCGCTGATTGGTTGTACCGCCAGCTCATGCAGCTTCTTCAGGTCGCCATACAGGCGGTCCATCTGCGGCGCGTCGAGTACCTGGCGGGCATGGTGCAGCCAGGCCAGCAGCTGTTCGATACGTGGCAATTGCTCGGCCAGGTCTTCCGGGCGCTGGGTGTACAGCGGCAGCTTCAACGCGCGGCCTTCTTCGCCCAGCAGGTGCCCCAGCCAGCTGGCCAGTTGCGCCTTGCCCTGACGCTCGCCACGGCCCTTGCGCTCGGCGGTCCAGGCGCGGGCCAGCAGCCAGCGCGAAGTTTCCAGCGAGAACTGGCCCCAGCGCACGTCTTCCAGCTCTTCGGCGAACTGCTCGGGCGCGGCGCGGCGAATGTCTTCGTCATCGTTGCCGGCCTGCACCAGCGGGCGCCAGTCTTCCAGCAGGGCGTCCAGGCTGCTGCGCAGGTCGCGGGTAGTGGCACGCGGCGCGGCCTGGCCCAGGCTGGCGGTGATGGCGCGCAGCTCGCTCAGGCACTCGACCCAGTCCTGCAGCAGGCGCCAGTGGCCGTTGTGGCGGTATTGCTCGGCCAGGCGCTGGCTGCTGCCCAGCAGTTGCCAGGCCAGGGCGGCGTAAGCGTCGTCTACGGCCATTTCGGCGTCCAGCTCGGTGTGCGGCAGGCCCAGCTCGTAGCTGTCCGGCTCCAGCAGGCGGTAGCCACGCTCGGCCTTGCTGATGTCGCAAGGCATCAGGGGCAGGCTGGCGGCCAGCTCGGCGGCCAGTTCCAGCAGGGCTTGCGGATCACCTTCGCGCAGTTCCAGCTCCAGCTCGCAGATTTCTTCCTTGCGCTTGCCGGCGATCACGAAGCCCTGGTCCAACGCAGCCTCGATCACGACTTTGCTCTTGCCACGGCCCCAGGCGATTTCGGCGTATTCACGGCTGAAGTCGGTGGTGAACAGTGGCTTGATGGTTTTCTTGTCCAGGTTGGCCAGTTGCTCGGGCCAGCAGGTGGCGTCCAGCTTTTTCAGGTCGAGCTTGACCTTGTCCAGGTTCCACTCGTACTCGTTGCGCTCGGACAGGCCGGCCACGCTGGTGCCGCGGCACTTGAGGGTCTGGATGACGGCGTCGCCGTCGCGGCGCAGGCGCAGGGCGACACGGGCGGCGGACAGCTCACGCTCGGGGGTGTCGAAGTACTGGTTGAGCAGTTCGCGGGTCTGCCAGCCGGACTTGTTGCGCTTTTTCAGCAGAGGGTGCTCGCGCAGGGCGGCAAGGGTCTCGCGGCTGGCGCGGAGCTTCAGTTCGGTTTCTTTGTGCATCACAGACTCGAAGGGGGGCGTGGTTGACGCAGAGTCTACAGCAGTCCGCCGCCAACGGTTTATTCCAGACAGCGGATAGTCCTATGATGGGCAACGCTTCCGAGGAGTATGCGCATGCCGTTGCCGACGCTGAAAGACCAGTTTGCCGCCTTGATCGCCGCGCCTTCGGTCAGTTGCACCCAGCCCGCGCTGGACCAGTCCAACCGCCAGGTCATCGACCTGTTGGCCGGCTGGCTGGGCGACCTGGGTTTCACGTGCGACATCCAGCAGGTCAGCCCCGGCAAGTTCAACCTGCTGGCCAGCCGTGGCAGCGGCCCGGGCGGCCTGGTGCTGGCCGGGCACAGCGACACCGTACCTTACGACGAACAACTGTGGACCAGCGACCCGCTGACGCTCACCGAGGTCGATGGCCGCTGGGTCGGCCTGGGCAGCTGCGACATGAAGGGCTTCTTTGCCCTGGTCATCGAAGCTGTCATCCCGCTGCTGGAGCACGACTTCAAGCAGCCATTGCTGATTCTGGCCACTTGCGACGAAGAAAGCTCAATGTCCGGCGCCCGCGCCCTGGCCGAAGCCGGCCAGCCGTTGGGCCGTGCGGCGGTAATCGGTGAGCCGACCGGGCTGCGGCCGATCCGCATGCACAAGGGCATCCTCATGGACCGCATCGACATCCTCGGGCGCAGCGGCCATTCGTCGGACCCAAACCTGGGCCGCAGCGCCATGGAGGCCATGCACGCGGTGATGGGCGAGCTGATGGGCCTGCGCCAGCAATGGCAGCAAACCTACCGCAACCCGCAGTTCACCGTGCCGACGCCGACTATGAACTTCGGCTGTATCCACGGGGGTGACAACCCCAACCGCATCTGTGGCCAGTGCGCCCTGGAGTTCGACCTGCGGCCATTGCCGGGCATGGACGTGGAGCAACTGCGCGCCGCCATCCGCGAGAAGCTGGTGCCGGTGGCCGAGCGCCATGATGTGCGCATCGACTACGCACCGCTGTTCCCGGAGGTGCCGCCGTTCGAGCAGGCCGCCGATGCCGAGCTTGTGCAAGTGGCGGAGCGCCTGACCGGCCACCGCGCCGAAGCGGTGGCGTTCGGCACCGAAGCGCCTTATCTTCAGCAGCTGGGCTGCCAGACCATCGTGCTCGGCCCTGGCGACATCGCCTGTGCCCACCAGCCTGGCGAATACCTTGAAATGTCACGAATCGAGCCTACCGTGCGTCTATTGCGTGACCTGATCCGGCACTATTGCCTGAACTAAACGTCCATTGACCTGATTCGTTCCTGCCTAGAGGAGACCGCGCGTGACCGCAAGCCTGTTCCGACGATGATCCTGAACGCCCCTGTACCGCCGTTCTCCGTCCACTTATCCACAGGCCCTGTCATGCCCGACTACGTCAACTGGCTGCGTCATGCCTCCCCGTACATCAATGCCCATCGCGACTGCACCTTCGTGGTCATGCTCCCTGGCGATGGGGTGGAACACCCTAATTTCGGCAACATCGTCCACGACCTGGTGCTGCTGCACAGTCTTGGCGTGCGGCTGGTGCTGGTGCATGGCTCGCGCCCGCAGATCGAAAGCCGCCTGGCCGATCGTGGGCTGACCCCGCATTACCACCGTGGCCTGCGCATCACCGATGCCGCCACCCTGGACTGCGTGATCGATGCTGTCGGCGCCCTGCGCCTGGCCATCGAAGCACGCCTGTCGATGGACATTGCTGCTTCGCCGATGCAGGGCTCGCGCCTGCGCGTGGCGTCCGGCAACCTGGTCACTGCGCGGCCGATTGGCGTGCTGGAAGGGGTGGACTACCACCACACCGGTGAAGTGCGTCGGGTCGACCGCAAGGGCATCAGCCGCCTGCTCGACGAGCGCTCCATCGTGCTGCTGTCGCCGCTCGGCTACTCGCCCACCGGCGAGATCTTCAACCTGGCCTGCGAAGACGTGGCCACCCGCGCTGCCATCGAGCTGGGCGCCGACAAGCTGCTACTGTTCGGCGCAGAGCCGGGGCTGCTGGATGCTGACGGCAAGCTGGTGCGCGAGCTGCGCCCGCAGCAGGTTGCCCCGCATCTTCAACGACTGGGCAGCGATTACCAGGGCGAGCTGCTGGATGCCGCCGCCGAGGCCTGCAAGGGCGGTGTGGCGCGTAGCCATATCGTCAGCTATGCCGAAGACGGCGCGTTGCTGACCGAGCTGTTCACCCGTGGCGGTGGCGGTACGCTGGTGTCGCAGGAGCAGTTCGAGGTGGTGCGCGAGGCGACCATCGAGGACGTGGGTGGCTTGTTGGAGCTGATCAGCCCGCTGGAAGAGCAGGGCATTCTGGTGCGCCGTTCGCGCGAGGTCCTGGAGCGGGAAATCGAGCAGTTCAGCGTGGTGGAGCGCGAGGGCATGATCATCGCCTGTGCGGCGCTGTACCCGATTGCCGACTCCGAGGCAGGGGAGCTGGCGTGTCTGGCGGTGAACCCGGAGTATCGCCATGGCGGGCGTGGGGATGAATTGCTGGAGCGTATCGAGAGCCGGGCGCGGCAGATGGGGTTGAATACCTTGTTTGTACTTACTACGCGTACGGCGCACTGGTTCCGCGAACGCGGGTTTGCGCCCAGTGGGGTTGAGCGACTGCCGGCTGCTCGGGCTTCGCTGTACAACTATCAGCGTAATTCGAAGATTTTCGAGAAGTCCTTGTAAGGTATCTGCCTGTGGCAAGGCCGCTCCTACAGGGATCGAGTTGCCTGCAGCCTAATGAAAAACGCCGCCCTTGTGGGCGGCGTTTTTGCTTACACGGTGTGCAGGTACCAGTTGTACTCGAGGTCGGAGATGGAGTGTTCGAACTCCTCCAGCTCGCTTTCCTTGCACGCGACAAAGATGTCGATGTACTTCGGATCGATGTACTTGTTCAGGATCTCGCTGTCGTCCAGCTCGCGCAGGGCATCGCGCAGGTTGTTCGGCAGGCTCTGCTCCAGCTGCTCGTACGAGTTGCCTTCAATCGGCTCACCCGGTTCGATCTTGTTGGTCAGGCCATGATGCACACCGGCCAGCACGGCAGCCATCATCAGGTACGGGTTGGCGTCGGCACCGGCCACCCGGTGCTCGATGCGCACGGCGTCCGGCGAGCCGGTCGGCACGCGCAGGGCCACGGTGCGGTTGTCCAGGCCCCAGCTCGGCGCGTTCGGTACGTAGAACTGCGCGCCAAAGCGGCGGTACGAGTTCACGTTCGGGCAGAGGAACGCCATGGACGCTGGCAGGGTCTCGAGCACACCGCCGACAGCGTGACGTAGCGCGGCGTTCTGCTCGGGATCCTCGCTGGTGAAGATGTTGTTGCCATCTTTGTCCAGCACGGAAATGTGTACATGCAGGCCGTTGCCTGCCTGGCCCGGGTAGGGCTTGGCCATGAAGGTGGTGTCCATTTCATGGTCGTAGGCGATGTTCTTGATCAACCGCTTGAGCAGTACCGCGTAGTCGCAGGCCTTGAGCGGGTCGGCCACGTGGTGCAGGTTAACTTCGAACTGCGCCGGGGCGCTTTCCTTGACGATGGCGTCGGCCGGGATGCCTTGCTCTTTCGCGCCTTCGAGGATGTCCTGCAGGCAGTCGGCATATTCGTCGAGGTCGTCGATCAGGTACACCTGGGTCGACTGTGGGCGTTTGCCCGAAATTGGCGAGCGCGGCGGCTGCGGGCGGCCGTTCACGTTCTCCTGGTCGATCAGGTAGAACTCCAGCTCGAACGCGGCACAGATGGTCAGGCCCATCTCGGTGAACTTGCTCACCACCTGGCGCAGCACTTCACGCGGGTCGGCGAAGAACGGCTCGCCTTCCAGCTCGTGCATGGTCATCAGCAGCTGGGCGGTCGGGCGTTTTTGCCAGGGTTCGTTGGAGAGGGTGCCAGGGATCGGGTAGCAGATGCGGTCAGCATCGCCGATGTCCAGGCCAAGCCCGGTGCTTTCGACGGTGGAACCGTTGATGTCCAGGGCGAAGAGGGAGGCAGGCAGGTTGATGCCTTTCTCGTAAACCTTGTGGAGGCTGGTGCGCTCGATGCGCTTGCCACGCACCACACCATTCATATCTGCAATCAGAAGGTCAACGTAGAGAACCTCAGGATGTTCCTTAAGGAACGCGTTCGCTTCGTTAAGCTGAACGGCACGCGGGGGTACCGACATGATGCAACACCTTTGTTGTTAAAAATATCAATCAAGGGGGGCTTGCAGGACCAGTCAATCGAAAAGCCATACTGATGTCAAGCCAACCCCATGATGCCCTGAAATGGCACATCTACGGCAGATTTGCTGCATATCGGGGCAAGCCATTATCCGCTATTTCCCGCGTAAAGGGCTATCTCCGACACGCCGTGTTTTATTTTTTACGGAGGTGTTGTGTAAAAAAATGAACAAGGCTAAGCTCGGTCTCAACCCAAAACACAATAATACGAGGGTCACATGGTCCGCTTGCCGCGACCTGAAAGTACTGCCTGCGCAGTGCCGTCGGGTACCTCCGCCGTTTTTGCAAGCTTCGTCAATGGCGTGGCCGCCCTGGCCGCAATAATTGACGTTTGGCGCTTCCGGGCCCGCCCTCGTAGCGGCTTGCCGCCCTTCGCTTCGTCTTCCTGCCTTTTGAACTCATTACGGACACAGCTGTTTTCAGTGTATCCACTGTGGCTCTGCGCGGGGGTTTTTGCTTTAGCAATGTACTCCATCCAGAATCAGAGCGTGGACCACCTTACCTCCTGAGGTATTTATGAGTAACAACCTCGACCAGCTCACCGATTGGTTGAAAGAGCACAAGATCACCGAAGTCGAATGCATGATCAGTGACCTGACCGGCATCACGCGCGGCAAGATTTCGCCTACCAACAAATTCATCGCCGAAAAAGGCATGCGCCTGCCCGAGAGCGTGCTGCTGCAGACCGTGACCGGCGACTACGTCGACGACGACATCTATTACGAACTGCTCGACCCGGCCGACATCGACATGATCTGCCGCCCTGACGAGAAGGCGGTGTTCCTGGTGCCGTGGGCCATCGAGCCGACCGCGCAGGTGATCCACGACACCTACGACAAGAAGGGCAACCCGGTCGAACTGTCGCCGCGCAACGTGCTGAAAAAAGTGCTCAAGCTCTACGCCGACAAGGGCTGGCAGCCGATCGTAGCGCCCGAGATGGAGTTCTACCTGACCAAGCGCAGCGAAGACCCGGACTTCCCGCTGCAGCCGCCGGTTGGCCGTTCGGGCCGCCCGGAAACCGGCCGCCAGTCGTTCTCGATCGAAGCCGCCAACGAATTCGACCCGCTGTTCGAAGACGTCTACGACTGGTGCGAACTGCAACAGCTGGACCTGGACACGCTGATTCACGAAGACGGCACGGCGCAGATGGAAATCAACTTCCGTCACGGCGACGCGCTGCACCTGGCCGACCAGATCCTGGTGTTCAAGCGCACCATGCGCGAAGCGGCGCTCAAGCACAACGTGGCCGCCACCTTCATGGCCAAGCCGATGACCGGCGAGCCGGGCAGTGCCATGCACCTGCACCAGAGCGTGATCGACGTGGCCACCGGCAAGAACATCTTCAGCAACGAAGACGGCAGCATGAGCGCGCTGTTCCTCAACCACATCGGTGGCCTGCAGAAGTTCATCCCCGAGGCGCTGCCGCTGTTCGCCCCCAACGTCAACTCGTTCCGCCGCTTCCTGCCTGACACCTCGGCGCCGGTAAACGTGGAGTGGGGCGAAGAAAACCGCACCGTCGGCCTGCGCGTACCGGATGCCGGCCCGCAAAGCCGTCGGGTCGAGAACCGCTTGCCGGGCGCCGACGCCAACCCGTACCTGGCCATCGCCGCCAGCCTGCTGTGTGGCTACATCGGCATGGTCGAAGCCATCGAGGCCAGCGCGCCAGTACAGGGCCGTGGCTACGAGCGCCGCAACCTGCGCCTGCCGCTGACCATCGAAGACGCCCTGGAACGCATGGAAAACAGCCGCGCGCTGGTGCAGTACCTGGGCAAGAAGTTCATCACCGGCTACGTCGCCACCAAGCGCGCCGAGCACGAGAACTTCAAGCGTGTCATCAGTTCCTGGGAGCGTGAGTTCCTGCTGTTCGCTGTCTGATAAACCCTGGTGCCGCTGGAGCGCGGCGGTCGAATTACGGAGAAGCACATGAGCGTCAACAACCCGCAAACCCGTGAATGGCAAACCTTGAGCGGGGAGCATCATCTCGCACCTTTCAGTGACTACAAGCAGCTGAAAGCCAAGGGGCCGCGCATCATCACCAAGGCCCAGGGTGTGCATTTGTGGGACAGCGAGGGGCACAAGATCCTCGACGGCATGGCCGGCCTGTGGTGCGTGGCGGTCGGTTACGGCCGTGAAGAACTGGTGCAGGCGGCAGAAAAGCAGATGCGCGAACTGCCGTACTACAACCTGTTCTTCCAGACCGCTCACCCGCCTGCGCTGGAGCTGGCCAAGGCGATCACCGACGTGGCGCCAGAGGGCATGACCCATGTGTTCTTCACCGGCTCCGGCTCCGAAGGCAACGACACCGTGCTGCGCATGGTGCGCCACTACTGGGCGCTGAAGGGCAAACCGCACAAACAGACCATCATCGGCCGCATCAATGGCTACCACGGCTCCACCGTGGCCGGTGCCAGCCTGGGCGGCATGAGCGGCATGCACGAACAGGGCGGCCTGCCGATCCCGGGCATCGTGCATATCCCGCAGCCTTACTGGTTCGGTGAAGGTGGCGACATGACCCCGGACCAGTTCGGTGTGTGGGCAGCCGAGCAGCTGGAAAAGAAAATTCTCGAAGTCGGCGAAGACAACGTCGCCGCCTTCATTGCCGAGCCAATCCAGGGCGCCGGCGGCGTGATCATCCCACCGGAAACCTACTGGCCGAAGGTGAAGGAGATCCTTGCCAAGTACGACATCCTGTTCGTCGCCGACGAAGTCATCTGTGGTTTCGGCCGCACCGGCGAGTGGTTCGGCTCTGACTACTACGGCCTCAAGCCCGACCTGATGACCATCGCCAAGGGCCTGACCTCCGGTTACATCCCCATGGGCGGTGTGATCGTGCGTGACAAGGTTGCCCAGGTACTCAGCGAAGGGGGTGACTTCAACCACGGCTTCACCTACTCGGGCCACCCGGTAGCGGCTGCAGTGGGCCTGGAAAACCTGCGCATCCTGCGCGACGAGCACATTGTCGAGAAGGCGCGCACCGAAGCGGCACCGTATTTGCAAAAGCGTTTGCGTGAGCTGCAGGACCACCCGCTGGTGGGCGAAGTACGCGGCCTGGGCCTGCTCGGCGCGATCGAGCTGGTCAAGGACAAGGCCACGCGCAGCCGTTACGAAGGCAAGGGCGTGGGCATGATCTGCCGTAACTTCTGCTTCGAGAACGGCCTGATCATGCGCGCAGTGGGTGACACCATGATCATCGCCCCGCCGCTGGTGATCAGCCACGCGGAGATCGACGAACTGGTGGAAAAGGCGCGCAAGTGCCTGGACCTCACCCTCGAAGCGATCAACTGATCACCTGCTAGGCTAGCGATGTGACATTAAGTCGTTACAAGGCCCTGCTTTCCTTGAAACAGAGCCTTGTAACTTGCCAGACTAGCGACTGCTTCAGTCGCCCAAACGCGTGTACTGCGGGACCTGGCTGCTGAACGGATGGCTAATCAAAAAAATCTGGAGCATGACGCATGAATAAAATGGGCAAGACGTTGCTGGCCGCAGCCCTGATGGGTGCCATGGCTACTGCTGCACAGGCTGAAGACAAGGTGTTGAACGTCTACAACTGGTCGGACTACATCGCACCAGACACCATTGCCAAGTTCGAGAAGCAGACCGGTATCAAGGTCAAGTACGACGTCTTCGACAGCAACGAAACCCTCGAAGCCAAGCTGCTGGCCGGCAAGTCGGGCTACGACATCGTGGTGCCGTCCAACAACTTCCTGGCCAAGCAGATCAAGGCCGGTGTGTACGAAGAACTGGACCGCTCCAAGCTGCCGAACTGGAAGAACCTCGACACCGACCTGCTCAAAGCCGTTGGCGACGCCAGCGACAAGGACAACAAGCACGCCTTCCCGTACATGTGGGGTTCGATCGGCATCGGCTACAACCCGGAGAAAGTCAAGGCCGCGCTGGGCGTGGACAAGATCGACTCGTGGGACGTGGTGTTCAAGCCTGAGAACATCGCCAAGCTCAAGAGCTGCGGCGTGAGCTTCCTCGACGCTCCGACCGAAATGCTGCCTGCCGCGCTGCACTACCTGGGCCTGCCGAGCAACAGCACCAAGAAAGAAGACCTGAAGGCCGCCGAGGATCTGTTCCTCAAGATTCGTCCTTCGATCACCTACTTCCACTCGTCCAAGTACATCGGCGACATGGCCAACGGCAACATCTGCGTGGCCGTCGGTTACTCGGGTGACCTGGAGCAGTCCAAGGCCCGCGCCCACGAAGCTGGCGACAAGGTCAAAGTGGACTACGTGATTCCGAAAGAAGGTGCCGGCACCTTCTACGACATGGTCGCCATCCCGAAAGATGCCGAGCATAAAGACGCTGCCTACCAGTTCATGGACTTCCTGATGCAGCCAGAAATCATGGCTGAAATCACCAACGCCGTGCGCTTCCCGAATGGCAACGCTGCTGCCACTCCGTTCGTGGACAAAGACATCACCAGCGACCCGAGCATCTACCCGCCAGCCGAAGTGAAGAAGCAGCTGTACGCCATCGCTGCGCCTGAAGCTTCTGCCCAGCGTGTGATCACCCGCAGCTGGACCAAGATCAAGTCGGGCAAATAAGCTCGATGCGGCACCTCTGGGCCGGGGCTTCCCGGCTCAGAGCCAGTGAAAGGCAATTGATGATTGCGGCATCGAAGCTGCGAAGGTAAGTTGCGCGCCGGTTTTGCGTGTGCGGCAGCATTGTCGCTACCCAGGCACTGATTGTGAGGAGCACCCACTTGTCTATTTCTGTATTCCGCAAGGCCTTGATGGCTGGTGCGGGCCTGACGCTGGCATGCAGCGTCCAAGCGGCGCCTACGGTGCACTTCTACAACTGGTCCGACTACATCGGCCCAACCACACTCGCGGACTTCGAGACAGCCACGGGCATCAAGCCCGTGCAGGACGTGTTCGACTCCAACGAAACCCTGGAAGGTAAGCTGCTGGCCGGTAACACCGGCTATGACGTGGTGGTGCCGTCCAACCATTTCCTCGGCAAGCAGATCAAGGCGGGCGCGTTCCAGAAGCTCGACAAGAGCCTGCTGCCCAACTATTCCAACCTCGACCCGGCGTTGATGAAGCGCCTGGAAAAGAACGACCCGGGCAACCAGTACGCCGTGCCTTACCTGTGGGGCACCAACGGCATCGGTTACAACGTCGACAAGGTGAAGGCCGTGCTGGGCGTGGACACCATCGACTCCTGGGCCGTTTTGTTCGAGCCCGAGAACATGAAGAAGCTCTCCAAGTGCGGTGTGGCCTTCCTCGACTCGGCGGATGAAATGCTCCCGGCGGTGCTCAACTACATGGGGCTCAACCCCAACAGCACCGACCCCAAGGATTACGCAAAAGCCGAGCAGAAGCTGCTGGCCGTACGCCCGTACGTGACCTACTTCCACTCGTCCAAGTACATCACCGACCTGGCCAATGGCGACATTTGCGTCGCGGCGGGTTTCTCGGGTGATGTGTTCCAGGCCAAGGCCCGCGCTGAAGAAGCGAAGAAGGGCGTGAACCTGGCCTACGCCATTCCCAAGGAAGGCGGCAACCTCTGGTTCGACGTGCTGGCGATCCCTAAGGACGCCAAGAACGTCAAAGAGGCCCATGCCTTCATCAACTATTTGCTGAAACCTGAGGTTATCGCCCAGGTCAGTGATTACGTCGGTTACGCCAACCCGAACCCCAAGGCTGGCGACCTGATGGACCAGGCCGTGAGGACTGACGCCGCGGTTTACCCACCGCAGGAAGTGCTGGACAAGATGTTCGTGAACTCAGAGTTGCCACCCAAGGTGCAACGGCTGATGACCCGCAGCTGGACCAAGGTCAAGTCGGGCAAGTAATTATCCAGACCCGCAGCGCACCTGCAGATCAGGCCGCGCGGGTACAAAAATCTTGTTGGGAGTTTCACTCATGGCAGTTGCCTCCGGTGCCTATAAAAAAGCCCTCGAGGGTGGCCAGCAACCCAAGCAGGTGCTGGTCAAGATCGACCGGGTTACGAAAAAATTCGACGAAACCGTAGCCGTGGACGATGTGTCCCTGGAAATCCGCAAGGGCGAGATCTTCGCCCTGCTGGGCGGCTCCGGCTCGGGCAAGTCCACCTTGCTGCGCATGCTGGCCGGCTTCGAGCGCCCGACGGAAGGGCGGATTTTCCTCGATGGCGTAGACATCACCGACATGCCGCCCTACGAGCGGCCGATCAACATGATGTTCCAGTCCTACGCGCTGTTCCCGCACATGACCGTGGCGCAGAACATCGCCTTCGGCCTGCAGCAGGACAAGATGCCCAAGGCCGAGATTGACGCCCGCGTGGCCGAGATGCTCAAGCTGGTGCACATGACCCAGTACGCCAAGCGCAAGCCGCACCAGCTGTCCGGTGGTCAGCGTCAGCGTGTGGCCCTGGCACGCTCCCTGGCCAAGCGCCCCAAGCTGCTGCTGCTCGACGAGCCGATGGGCGCGCTGGACAAGAAACTGCGTTCGCAGATGCAGCTGGAGCTGGTAGAGATCATCGAGCGCGTGGGTGTGACCTGCGTAATGGTGACCCACGACCAGGAAGAGGCCATGACCATGGCCCAGCGCATCGCCATCATGCACCTGGGCTGGATTGCCCAGATCGGCTCGCCGGTGGACATCTACGAGACCCCCACCAGCCGCTTGGTGTGCGAGTTCATCGGTAACGTCAACCTGTTCGAAGGTGAAGTGGTCGACGATGCCGAAGGCCACGCGATCATTGCCAGCCCGGAGCTGGAGCGCAAGATCTACGTCGGCCACGGCATCACCACCTCGGTGGAAGACAAGCACATCACCTACGCCTTGCGCCCGGAAAAGATGCTGGTCACTACCCAGCAGCCCACCTGCGAGCACAACTGGTCGCGCGGAAAGGTGCACGACATCGCCTACCTGGGTGGTCATTCGGTGTTCTACGTAGAGCTGCCGAGCGGCAAGATCGTCCAGTCGTTCGTTGCCAACGCCGAGCGCCAGGGCACCCGCCCGACCTGGGGCGATGAAGTGTACGTGTGGTGGGAAGACGACAGCGGCGTGGTACTGCGGTCATGAAACCTCGCAAGCTCAAGCGAGCACTCCAGCGCATCATTCCGGAGGGGCGGCACCTGGTGATCGGCGTGCCGTTCATCTGGCTGTTCCTGTTCTTCATGCTGCCGTTCTTCATCGTGTTGAAGATCAGCTTTGCCGAAGCTGACGTGGCGATCCCGCCGTATACCGAGATCTACAGCTACGTCGAAGACAAGATCCAGCTGGTACTCAACCTGGCCAACTACGGCCTGCTGACCGAGGATGAGCTGTACATCTCGGCCTACCTGGGCTCGTTGAAGATGGCCTTCTTCAGCACCCTGCTGTGCCTGCTGATCGGCTACCCGATGGCCTATGCCATCGCCAACGCCAAGAAGGAGACGCAGACGGTATTGCTGCTGCTGATCATGATGCCGACCTGGACCGCGATCCTGATCCGCGTCTATGCCTGGATGGGCATCCTCAGCAACAACGGCCTGCTCAACGGCTTCCTGCTGTGGACCGGGTTGATCGACCAGCCGCTGCAAATCCTCAACACCAACCTGGCGGTGTACATCGGCGTGGTCTATTCGTACCTGCCGTTCATGATCCTGCCGCTGTTCGCCAACCTGGTGAAGCATGACCCTTCGTTGCTGGAGGCCGCTTCGGACCTGGGTTCGAGCACTTTCAACAGCTTCTGGAAGATCACCGTGCCGCTGTCGAAAAACGGCATCATCGCCGGCTGCATGCTGGTGTTCATCCCGGTGGTGGGCGAGTTCGTGATCCCTGAACTGCTCGGCGGCCCGGAAACCCTGATGATCGGTAAGGTGCTGTGGCAAGAGTTCTTCAACAACCGTGACTGGCCGGTGGCCTCTGCCCTGGCGGTGGTGATGCTGGCGATCCTGATCGTGCCGATCCTGCTGTTCAACCGCAGCCAGGCCAAAGAAATGGAGGGCCGCGCATGAAACGCTTCAGTTTCTCCAAGCTGATGCTGGTGCTGGGCTTGCTGTTCATCTACCTGCCGATGCTGATTTTGGTGATCTACTCGTTCAACGCCTCCAAGCTGGTAACGGTGTGGGGCGGTTGGTCGGTGAAGTGGTACGTCGGCCTGCTCGACAACACCCAGCTGATGGGTTCGGTGATGCGCTCGCTGGAAATCGCCTGCTACACGGCGGTGGCTGCGGTAGCGCTGGGTACCCTGGCGGCCTTTGTGCTGACCCGGGTCACCCGCTTCAAGGGCCGTACGCTGTTCGGTGGCCTGGTCACCGCGCCGCTGGTAATGCCTGAAGTGATCACCGGTCTGTCGCTGTTGCTGCTGTTCGTGGCCATGGCGCAGATGATCGGCTGGCCGCAGGAGCGTGGCATCGTGACCATCTGGATCGCCCACACCACGTTCTGTGCAGCGTACGTGGCGGTGGTGGTGTCGGCACGCCTGCGCGAGCTGGACCTGTCGATCGAAGAAGCGGCAATGGACCTGGGTGCCAAGCCGTGGAAGGTGTTCTTCCTGATCACCATCCCGATGATCGCGCCATCGCTGGCGGCGGGAGGCATGATGTCGTTCGCGCTGTCGCTGGACGACCTGGTACTGGCCAGCTTCGTGTCCGGCCCGGGCTCGACCACCTTGCCGATGGAAGTGTTCTCGGCCGTGCGCCTGGGCGTGAAGCCAGAGATCAACGCCGTGGCCAGCCTGATCCTGCTGTCGGTGTCGCTGGTGACCTTCTTTGTCTGGTACTTCAGCCGCCAGGCCGAAGAGCGTCGTCGCAAGGCGATTCAGCAGGCGATCGAAGAGGGTGCGGCGGCCAATGCTTCGCAGCCACAGGTCAAGCGCCCGGCGCAGGTTGCGGCGTCGGCCTGACTGTGTAGACATCCCCGCAGGGTTTCGGCTCTGTGGGGTGTCAGGGCAGCCAGGTGCATGGCTGGCCATTGTTAGCGCCTATCAGATCGAGCGCCGCCTGCGCGGCGCATCGCGAGCTGTGCTCGCTCCTACGTTTTTTCGGGCCAGTCAATCTTGTGGCAGACGCCCAATACCGAGTTGTTGGTACGACGCAATATAACGCCATGCGCCAAGGCGTACGCGCGCAAATCCCCCGGGAATAATTGGCCCGAAACTAACGTAGGAGCGAGCACAGCTCGCGATGCGCCGCGCGGGCGGCGCTCGATCTGATAAGCACCGAAAAAATCGAGGCGTGCACCTTGATGCCCTGACGCGCATACGTCCTCTATCCGTCAGTGATGTTTATCGAACCCTGAACTACGCTGACAGTCGCATCTCACAAATCATTTGTGCGCAAGCTAGGAGCCTGCATGAGGGTGACGCGTCCACTGTTGCTGGCAGGCTTGGGCTTGCTGTCCATGCTCACCGGCTGTAGCAAGGAAGAGGTCCCCGAGACGCTGCCTCGGGTCGGTGTGCAACAGGTCCAACCCACCGATTTCGCTGCCAGGGTCACCCTGACGGGCGATGTGCAAGCGCGGGTGCAGACTGACCTGTCGTTCCGTGTGGGCGGAAAGATCATTTCGCGCAGCGTCGATGTGGGCGACCACGTCAAGGCCAACCAGGTGCTGGCCCGGCTGGACCCGAAAGACCTGCAGAACAACGTCGACTCGGCCAAGGCCGAGGTGTTCGCCGCCCAGGCGCGGGTCACCCAGACCAGCGCCGCCTTTGTGCGCCAGCAAAAACTGCTGCCCAAGGGCTACACCAGCCAAAGTGAATACGACTCCGCCGAAGCCGCGCTGCGCAGCAACCAGAGCGCGCTCAAGGCCGCCCAGGCGCAACTGGCCAACGCCAACGAACAGCTCAGCTACACCGCACTGGTCTCCGAGGCCGCGGGGGTCATCACCGAGCGTCAGGCCGAAGTCGGCCAGGTGGTGCAGGCCACGATGCCCATCTTCAGCCTGGCCACCGATGGCGACCGTGATGCGGTGTTCAACGTGTACGAATCGCTGCTGGTGGCGCCGCCCAGCGATGCCGGGGTGATCGTCAGCCTGCTGGACAACCCCAAGGTCCAGGCACATGGCTTCGTGCGTGAAATCACCCCCACGGTATCGGCGCAAAGCGGCACGGTGCAGGTCAAGGTAGGCCTGAAAGATGTGCCCGTGGGCATGCAGTTGGGCGCACCGGTCACCGCCACCACCAATGCCCAAGGCCGGCCCAGCGTCGAGCTACCGTGGTCGGCACTGACAAAAGCCCTGCATGAGCCCGCCGTGTGGGTGGTAGGCGAGGGCGACAAGGTGGAACTGCGCAAAGTCGAAGTCAGCCGTTACCTCACCGGCAAAATTGTGGTCGCCAGCGGCCTTAAAGGCGGCGAGACCGTGGTGGTCAATGGCGGCCAGTTATTGCACCCCGGCATGCAGGTTCAGAAGGTCGACGCCAAGGCCCAAGGGGGTGAGCTATGAAGCGCCTGCTGCTGATGCTGTCGGCTGGCGTGCTGCTGGTGGGTTGCAGCAGCGAGGACGAGGCGCCAGAGCCGATTCGGCCGGTGTTGTCGGTGAAGGTCGAACCCCAGGTCGAGTCGCAGCTGGGTCGTTTTGCCGGCAGTATCCAGGCGCGCTTTGAAAGCACCCTGGGCTTTCGGGTTTCCGGCCGTATTGCCCGGCGTTGGCTGGACGTGGGCGCCCAGGTGAAGCCGGGCGACACCTTGGCTACCCTCGACCCGACCGACCAGCAAAACCAGCTGCGTGCCGCCGAAGGCGACCTGGCCAAGGTGCAGGCCCAGTGGATCAACGCCCAGGCCGATGCCCGCCGCCAGCAGCAGCTGTACGACCGCGGAGTGGGCGCCCAGGCCCAGCTGGATATCGCCCAGACCAACCTGAAAACCACCAGCGCAGCACTGGAGCAGGCGCGCTCGGCGCTCAGCCAAGCCCGTGACCAGCTTGACTACAGCACCTTGCGCACCGACCACGCTGCCGTGATCACCGCCTGGCAGGCCGAAGCCGGGCAAACCGTCACCGCAGGCCAGGCCGTGGTAACCCTGGCCCGGCCGGATGTGAAGGAAGCGGTGATCGACCTGCCGATCGGCCTGGCCGAGCAGTTGAGCCAGGGCCTGACCTTTACCGTGGCCTCGCAACTGGACCCGACCATCAACACCACGGCCAGCCTGCGCGAGCTGGAACCCCAGGCCGACGCCACCACCCGCACCCGACGCGCCCGGCTGACCCTGGCGAGCACACCGGCGGCGTTCCACCTGGGCACCGCCATCAGCGTGACCTTGAGCGCGGAAGTGACGCCACGCAGCGAGCTACCCGCGAGTGCCTTGCTGGAACGTGACGGCAAAACCCAGGTGTGGGTGATCGACACGCAGCAGAAGACCGTGGCCACCCGTGATGTGGCGTTGATCGACCGCACCGCCGACAGCATCGTCCTGACGTCGGGCGTGCAGCCTGGCGAGCGCGTCGTGACCGCAGGTGTGAACAGCCTCAAGCCTGGCCAGAAGGTCACCTTCGACGAGGATGCGCAATGAAAGGAAGCTTCAACCTGTCCGACTGGGCACTCAAGCATCAATCCTTCGTCTGGTACCTGATGTTCGTTGGCCTGCTGATGGGGATATTTTCCTATTTCAACCTGGGCCGTGAGGAAGACCCGTCGTTCACCATCAAGACCATGGTGATCCAGACCCGTTGGCCAGGCGCGACCCAGGACGAGACGCTGTACCAGGTCACCGACCGCATCGAAAAGAAACTCGAAGAACTCGATTCCCTCGATTACACCAAAAGCTACACCCGGCCGGGTGAGTCCACGGTCTACGTGTACCTGCGCGACACCACCAAGGCCAAGGACATCCCGGACATCTGGTACCAGGTGCGCAAGAAGATCCAGGACATTCGCGGCCAGTTCCCTCAGGGCATCCAGGGGCCTGCGTTCAATGACGAATTCGGTGATGTATTCGGCTCGATCTACGCCTTTACCTCCGATGGCCTTACCCTGCGCCAGTTGCGCGACTACGTGGAGCAAGCCAGGGCTGAGGTCCGCGATGTGCCCAACATCGGTAAGATCGAGTTGGTCGGTACCCAGGATGAAGTGCTGTACCTGAACTTCTCCACCCGCAAGCTGGCTGCGCTGGGCATTGACCAGCGCCAGGTCATGCAGGCCTTGCAATCGCAGAACGCCGTGACCCCGGCCGGCGTGATCGAGGCCGGCCCCGAGCGCATTTCGGTGCGCACCACCGGGCAGTTCGCCTCGGAAAAAGACCTGGAAACGGTCAACCTGCGCATCAATGACCGCTTCTTCCGCCTGGCGGATATTGCGGATATCGAACGCGGGTATGTCGACCCGCCGTCACCCATGTTCCGCTACAACGGCCAGACCGCGCTTGGGCTGGCCATCGGCATGAAGGCCGGGGGCAACATCCAGGTGTTCGGTGCGGCGCTGAAAAAGCGTATGGACAAAGTGGTCGAGGACTTGCCGATAGGGGTTGGGGTACACACCGTGTCGGACCAGGCGGTGGTGGTGAAACAGGCCGTCGGCGGCTTCACCAGCGCACTGTTCGAGGCGGTAGTGATCGTACTGGGGGTGAGTTTCATCAGCCTGGGCGTGCGCGCAGGCCTGGTGGTGGCGTGTTCGATCCCGCTGGTGCTGGCCATGGTGTTCGTATTCATGGAGTACAGCGGCATCACCATGCAGCGGATTTCGCTGGGGGCGCTGATCATTGCGCTTGGTCTGCTGGTGGACGATGCAATGATCACCGTGGAGGTGATGGTCACGCGGCTGGAGATGGGTGAAAGCAAGGAGCAGGCGGCGACGTTTGCCTACACCTCCACAGCCTTCCCCATGCTGACCGGCACCCTGGTGACTGTGGCCGGTTTCGTGCCGATCGGCCTGAACGCCAGTTCGGCCGGTGAATATACCTACACCCTGTTTGCCGTGATTGCCGTGGCGCTGATCGTGTCATGGGTGGTGGCGGTGTTCTTCGCGCCCGTGCTGGGCGTACACATCCTTAGCAGCAAGGTCAAACCCCATGAAGCCGAGCCTGGCCGCCTGGGCAAGGCTTTCGAACATGGCCTGCTGTGGTGCATGCGCAACCGCTGGCTGACCATCATCGGCACCGTGCTGTTGTTTGTGCTGGCCATTTTCTGCGAGCGCTTTGTGCAGAACCAGTTCTTCCCGTCCTCGGACCGCCCGGAAATCCTGGTCGACCTCAACCTGCCGCAAAACGCCTCGATCGAGGAGACGCGCAAGGTGGTCGACCGCTTCGAGGCACGGATCAAGGATGACCCGGACCTGGTGCACTGGAGCACCTACATCGGCCAGGGTGCCATTCGTTTTTACCTTCCCCTCGACCAACAATTGCAGAACCCGTACTACGCGCAGTTGGTGATCGTCAGCAAAGGCTTCGAAGAGCGTCAGGCCATGATGGCTCGTTTGCAGAAGATCCTGCACGAAGAGTTCGTCGGCATTGGTACCAACGTACAGTCGCTGGAAATGGGCCCGCCGGTAGGGCGGCCGATCCAGTATCGGGTCAGTGGTGCCAACATCGACGAAGTGCGCAAGCATGCCATCGAACTGGCCACCTTGCTCGACCAGAACGAGCACATCGGCGAGATGATCTATGACTGGAACGAGCCGGGTAAGGTGCTGCGCGTGGAAATCGCCCAGGACAAGGCACGCCAGCTAGGGTTGTCGTCGGAAGACGTGGCCAATGTGATGAACAGCATCGTCAGCGGCGTGCAGATCACCCAGGTCAATGACAACATCTACCTGGTCAACGTGGTGGCCCGTGCCGAAAACAGCGAGCGCGGCTCGCCTGATACCCTGCAGAACCTGCAGATCCTCACGCCCAACGGCACCTCGATCCCGTTGCTGTCGTTCGCCACGGTGCGTTATGAGCTGGAGCAGCCGCTGGTGTGGCGGCGGGACCGCAAACCGACCATCACCATCAAGGCGTCGGTCAACGGCGACATCCAGCCCACCGACCTGGTGGCCCAGCTGAAGCCGAAGATCGACGAATTCGCCAGCAAGCTGCCGGTGGGCTTCGAGGTGGCTACCGGCGGTACGGTGGAGGAAAGCGCCAAGGCGCAAGGGCCGATCCGCAAGGTGATCCCGCTGATGCTGTTCCTCATGGCCACTTTCCTGATGATCCAGCTGCACAGCGTGCAGAAGCTGTTCCTGGTGGTGAGCGTGGCGCCGCTGGGGCTGATTGGCGTGATCATCGCACTGGTGCCCACAGGCACGCCCATGGGCTTTGTGGCGATTCTCGGCATCCTCGCGCTGGCGGGTATCATCATTCGCAACTCGGTGATCCTGGTGACCCAGATCGACGAGTTCGAGGCCCAGGGCTTCTCGCCCTGGGACGCGGTGGTGGAGGCTACTAACCACCGGCGCCGGCCGATATTGCTGACGGCGGCGGCGGCGAGCCTGGGCATGATCCCGATTGCCCGCGAAGTGTTCTGGGGGCCGATGGCGTACGCCATGATTGGCGGGATCATTGTGGCCACCCTGCTGACGCTGTTGTTCCTGCCGGCCTTGTATGTGGCCTGGTACAAGATCCGTGAGCCTGAAAACAGCACTAAAACCCAACACTGAACACTGTGGGAGCAGGCGTGCCCGCGAATGCGGTGGTGGATTCACTGCCGCATTTGCGGGCACGCCCGCTCCCACAGAGGTTGTTGTCGCCTGTAAAATCGTGATTTTAATTTGGTTATATAAACATTCTTAAACAGTATTTTTAAGAATAACTCCGCCTCACTACTATTGCCCTCAAGCCAGGCGCAAATCCCCTTCAAACCTCTGCCCGGCACCCTCACTCCAAGGAGAACGAGCATGAGTGCATCTCTGCGTAGCATCGACGGTCAGGACGAAGCCACCATTCTGCGTGAAATCCAGAGCGCCTTGCGCGACCTGCGTTTCGGTGCGGTGGAGATCACTGTGCACAACGCTCAGGTCGTACAGATCGAGCGCAAGGAGAAGTTCCGCCTGCAACAGCCCGGCAACAAGGCCGGCTGATCGCGCCTCACATTCAAAACTAGAAAAATGCCAATCGGGAGCTTCACCATGTCCATCCGCCGTTATGCGCTTGCCGCTTTGGCCAGCGCTGTTTTTGCCGGTTCCGCCATCGCCAAGGACTACGAACTGCTGAACGTGTCCTACGACCCGACCCGCGAGCTGTACCAGCAGTACAACGCCGAGTTCATCAAGCACTGGCAGCAGGCCCACCCGGGCGACAAGGTGAAGATCCAGCAGTCCCACGGTGGCTCGGGCAAGCAGGCCCGTGCGGTGATCGACGGCCTGCGCGCCGACGTGGTGACCCTGGCCCTGGCCGGTGACATCGACGAAGTCGCCAAGCTCGGCAAGACCCTGCCGGACAACTGGCAGACCCGCCTGCCGGACGCCAGCACCCCGTACACCTCGACCATCGTGTTCCTGGTGCGCAAGGGCAACCCGAAAGGCATCAAGGACTGGGGCGACCTGATCAAGAAAGACGTGTCGGTCATCACCCCCAACCCGAAAACCTCCGGCGGTGCGCGCTGGAACTTCCTGGCCGCCTGGGCCTACGGCCTGAAGGCCGGCGGTAGCGAAGAGAAGGCCAAGGAATACGTGCAGGAGCTGTTCAAGCACGTACCGGTGCTGGACACCGGCGCCCGTGGCTCGACCATCACCTTCGTCAACAACGGCCAGGGCGACGTGTTGCTGGCCTGGGAAAACGAAGCCTTCCTGGCGCTGAAGGAAGACGGTGGCGCCGACAAGTTCGACATCGTCGTGCCGTCGCTGTCGATCCTGGCCGAACCGCCAGTGGCCGTGGTGGACAAGAACGCCGAGAAGAAGGGCAATACCGAGATTGCCACCGAATACCTCAAGCACCTGTACAGCCCGGCCGGGCAGAAAATTGCCGCCGAGAACTTCTACCGCCCGCGTGACGAGAAAGTTGCTGCCGAATTCGGCAAGCAATTCCCGAAACTGGACCTGGTAACCATCGACAAGGACTTCGGTGGCTGGAAAACTGCACAACCCAAATTCTTCAATGATGGCGGTGTGTTCGACCAGATCTATCAGGCACAGTAAGGGCCATGGAAAAGCGGGGCCGCGTTGCGGCCCATTCGCGGCACAAGGCCGCTCCTACATGGAATCGCGATCCCTTGTAGGAGCGGCCTTGTGCCGCGAATGGGCTGCAAAGTAGCCCCAGGATTCAAAAGCTTGCACCAGCCCGGGATCGATTCCGGGCTTCGTGCGTTCAACCAGGGATACTTATGTCACGTCGTATTTCCCCCGTCATACCCGGCTTCGGGCTGACGCTGGGCTACACCTTGGTGTACCTCAGCCTGATCGTGCTGATACCGCTGGCAGCCATGTTCATTCATGCCGCGCAGCTGACCTGGGAGCAGTTCTGGAACATCATCAGTGCGCCGCGGGTACTCGCCGCGCTCAAGCTGAGTTTCGGCACCGCCCTGTTCGCCGCCATCATCAACGGTGTGATCGGCACCCTGCTGGCCTGGGTGCTGGTGCGCTACACCTTCCCCGGGCGCAAGATCATCGATGCGATGATCGACCTGCCGTTCGCCCTGCCTACCGCCGTTGCCGGTATCGCCTTGACCGCCCTGTACGCGCCTGCGGGCTGGGTTGGCCAGTTCGCCACCGACCTTGGCTTCAAGATCGCCTACACCCCGCTGGGTATCACCCTGGCGCTGACCTTCGTCACCTTGCCGTTCGTAGTGCGCACGGTTCAGCCGGTACTGGCCGACATCCCGCGTGAAGTGGAAGAGGCCGCTGCCTGCCTGGGCGCCAAGCCGCTGCAGGTGTTCCGCCATGTACTGGCGCCGGCCTTGCTGCCTGCCTGGCTCACCGGCTTTGCCCTGGCCTTCGCCCGTGGCGTGGGTGAGTATGGTTCGGTGATCTTCATCGCCGGCAACATGCCGATGAAGACCGAGATCCTGCCGCTGCTGATCATGGTCAAGCTCGACCAGTACGACTACACCGGCGCAACCGCCATCGGCGTGCTGATGCTGGTGGTTTCCTTCATCCTGCTGCTGCTGATCAACCTGTTGCAGCGCCGCATCGAAACCCCTTGAAGGAGGCCGGCATGTCCAGTTCATCCCTGAGTGCAAGCGCGGCCGCCAACGCCGCCCGCCGTGGCAACGCCACTTCGCGGCGTATCCTGATCGGCCTTGGCTGGCTGGTGTTCGCCCTGTTCCTGCTGTTGCCGCTGGTGATCGTGGTGTCGCAGGCGCTGAAGAACGGTTTTGGTACCTTCTTCGAGGCTATCTTCGAGCCCGACGCCTTGTCGGCACTGAAGCTGACGCTGCTCGCAGTCGTCATCTCGGTGCCGCTCAACCTGGTGTTTGGCGTCAGCGCCGCCTGGTGCGTCAGCAAGTACACCTTCCGTGGCAAGAGCATCCTGGTCACCCTGATCGACCTGCCGTTCTCGGTGTCGCCGGTGATCGCCGGCCTGGTCTACGTGCTGATGTTCGGTGCGCAAGGCCTGTTCGGCCCCTGGTTGCAGGACCACGACATCCAGATCGTGTTTGCCCTACCGGGCATCGTCCTGGCGACCATTTTCGTCACCGTGCCGTTCGTGGCCCGTGAACTGATCCCGCTGATGCAGGAGCAGGGCACGCAAGAAGAGGAGGCCGCGCGACTGCTCGGCGCCAATGGCTGGCAGATGTTCTGGCACGTGACCTTGCCCAACATCAAATGGGGCCTGATCTATGGCGTGGTGCTGTGTACCGCACGGGCCATGGGCGAGTTTGGCGCGGTGTCGGTGGTGTCGGGCCACATTCGTGGCGTGACCAACACCTTGCCGCTGCACGTGGAGATCCTCTACAACGAGTACAACCACGTCGCGGCCTTCAGCGTGGCCAGCCTGTTGCTGATCCTGGCGCTCTTCATCCTGCTGCTCAAGCAGTGGAGCGAGAACCGTATTAACCGCCTGCGCCACAGCGCCGCGGAGGAATGATTCATGTCGATCGAAGTTCGTAACGTCAGCAAGCGCTTCAACAGCTTCCAGGCCCTGGACAACATCAACCTGGACATCAACAGCGGCGAGCTGGTGGCTTTGCTCGGCCCGTCCGGCTGTGGCAAGACCACGCTGCTGCGCATCATCGCCGGCCTGGAAACCCCGGACCAGGGCAATATCGTGTTCCATGGCGAAGACGTGTCCGGCCATGACGTGCGTGACCGCAACGTCGGTTTCGTGTTCCAGCACTACGCGCTGTTCCGCCACATGAGTGTGTTCGACAACGTCGCTTTCGGCCTGCGCATGAAGCCCAAGGGCGAGCGCCCGAGCGAGAGCAAGATCGCCGAGAAGGTGCATGAGCTGCTGAACATGGTGCAGCTGGACTGGTTGTCCGACCGCTACCCCGAACAGCTCTCTGGCGGTCAGCGTCAGCGTATCGCCTTGGCCCGCGCGCTGGCGGTGGAGCCCAAGGTGCTGCTGCTGGACGAGCCGTTCGGTGCGCTGGATGCCAAGGTGCGCAAAGAGCTGCGCCGCTGGCTGGCGCGGCTGCACGAAGACATCAACCTGACCTCGGTATTCGTGACCCACGACCAGGAAGAAGCCATGGAAGTGGCCGACCGCATCGTGGTGATGAACAAGGGCGTGATCGAGCAGATCGGCTCGCCGGGCGAAGTGTACGAGCAGCCGGCCAACGACTTCGTCTACCACTTCCTGGGCGACTCCAACCGCCTGGCCCTGAGCGAAGGCCACCATGTGCTGTTCCGCCCGCACGAAGTGTCGCTGTCGCGGCATGAGACCGAAGGGCACCATGCGGCCGAGGTGCGGGATATTCGCCCGTTGGGCGCGACTACCCGGGTGACCTTGAAAGTCGAGGGGCAGAGCGAGCTGATCGAGGCCGAGGTGGTGAAAGACCATGACAGCCTGATCGGGCTGGCGCGGGGGGAGACATTGTTCTTCCGGCCGAAGGTTTGGCAGAAGGTGGCGGATATCTGAGCCTCTTCAGGTAATGAGAGCCCGGGCATGGTCCCGGGTTTTTTATGCCTGCAATTCCATGCCTTGCCTGAATATTTTGCATGCCCACAAAGCATCGAGTTTTGCTTGGTCAGCCACAGCCCGCGCAGTTCTTGGCCTTCACGCTACCCTCCAAAAACAATATTCACTTAAGTTATAACTATAATTTTAAACATTACTTTAAGAGATAAGCCTCTGGCCCTGATGATTCAGCCATACCTGAATCGAGACCCCAGGAGTTTGATCAATGGGTAATGTCCAGTCGGCCGTCAGGGCCTACGACCAGCCATGGCGCCCGGCCCCGGGTGACCTGGTCGAGCTTGGACGCACGCTTCGCCTACCGCTTGGTCAGCTGCGCCTGCAACGCACGCCCGTCAGCGGGCTCAAGCGCCGCGACAAGTTGGTGTTGGGCCTGCTGGTGCTGGCTTTGCACGGCGCTGCGGCGTACTGGGTAAGCCAGGCACCCACGCCAGAGCTGCCCGTGGTGCCACCGCAAGTGCCGCCCATGACCATCGAGTTCGCAGCGCCCGCGCCCCCTGTGGTCGAACCGCCACCGCCTGCGCCTGCACCACCCGTCGTCGAGCCGCCGCCACCACCACCCGTGATCGACGAACTGGCCGCCAAGCCCAAACCCAAGCCAAAGCCCGTGCCCAAGCCTGTGGTCAAGCAAGCACCCAAACCACAGCCCAAACCGGTCGAAGCGCCGCCGCCAGCCCCAGTGGCCGCCCCGGCACCACCTGCACCCGCACCACCCGCGCCGGCCCCGGTTACGCCCGCTTCGGCCAACGCCGCGTATCTGAAAAACCCGGCGCCGGAGTATCCGCAGATGGCCCAGCGGCGGGGTTGGGAAGGCACCGTGCTGCTGCGTGTAGAGGTGCTGCCCAGCGGTAAACCCGGGCAGATCCAGGTCCAGAAGAGCAGCGGCCGTGATGCCCTCGACGCCGCAGCGTTGGCTGCGGTGAAGCGCTGGAGCTTCGTGCCCGCCAAGCAGGGCGACGTGGCCCAGACCGGCTGGGTCAGCGTGCCGATCGATTTCAAGCTTCGCTAACTTTTTCGCAGAACACAGGAAGACATCATCATGAGCCTGCTGGCATCCCCCCTCGAATCCGTTGAAAGCGCAGTCATCTGGCTGCTGGTTGGTTTTTCTGTCGTCACTTGGGGCCTGGCCCTGGTCAAGGTCGCGCAGTTTGTGCGGCTGAAGAACCAGGACAAACGCTTCCACCAGCAGTTCTGGGCGGCCTCCAGCCTGGACTCGGCCGCCGAGCTCAGCCACGAGCTGCCAGGCCCGGCTGCCCGCGTTGCCCAGTCTGGCTACGCCGCGATTGCCGTTGGCGACACCCAGGCCAACGACCTGAGCCACGCCATCAACCACCAGGACCGCCTGGAGCGTGCCCTGCGTCAGCAGATCGTGCGTGAGCGCCGCTCGCTGGAAACCGGCCTGGCGGTGGTCGCCAGTATCGGCAGCACCTCGCCCTTCATCGGCCTGTTCGGCACCGTGTGGGGCATCATGGAAGCGCTCAAGGGCATCAGCGCGGCCGGCTCCGCCAGCCTGGAAACCGTCGCCGGCCCCATCGGTGCTGCACTGGTGGCCACCGGTGTGGGTATCGCCGTCGCAGTGCCTGCGGTGCTGGTCTACAACTACTTCCTGCGTCGTCTGAAGCTGACCGCTGCCGACCTCGATGACTTTGCCCACGACTTCTACAGCCTGGCGCAGAAGAGTGCCTTCCGTGTGTTGGTGCACCCCGCTGTGCAAAAAGCCCAGGCTGGTTTTACCCAGCCGGTGAAGGAGGCGTCCTGATATGGCCTTTTCGACCCAGGACAGCGACGAAGTCCTCAGTGAAATCAACGTCACGCCGCTGGTGGACGTCATGCTGGTGCTGCTGGTGGTGTTCATCGTCACCGCGCCGTTGCTGACCAACGCGATCCCCATCAACCTGCCCAAGACCGAGGCCGTGGCCCCGGTGGAGCAGAAGGACCCGCTGGTGGTCAGCATCGACGGTGAAGGCAAGCTGTTCATCAACAAGGACCAGATCCAGCCCGACCTGCTGGAAACCAACCTCAAGGCTGCCAAGGACAAGGACGCGGACGTGCGCGTGCAGCTGCAGGCCGATGACGGCGTGAACTACGGCGAAGTGGCGCGGGCCATGGCAGCCATCGAACGTGCAGGGATCAGCAAACTGGCGGTGATAACCGCGCGCTGACTTTTACCAAGCCTCTTCAGGCAAGTGCTTATGGGCCACATCTCTTGGCAGGGGTTGGCCCTTTTTTTTGCGTGATCCCTGTGGGAGCGGGCGTGCCCGCGAACACGGGCGAAGCCCGTGCCATCCACCGCGGTGCTCGCTTCGCGGGCATGCCCGCTCCCACAGGGATCGCACAAGGCATAAATATTTTTGTTATTAATAAATAGCTTCTTATTCCTTTACGAATATAACTGCCTCCCTATACTGGTCTCCAAGCACGCAAACTTACTGGAGGCGTCCCCATGCGCAATGAGTCGATTCGTTACCTGATTGTGCCGGGCTGGCAAGGATCGCCAGACAACCATTGGCAAAGTCACTGGCAGCGCACCCTGCCCAACAGTGCACGGGTCGAGCAGCACGACTGGCTGACCCCGCAACGGCAGGACTGGGTGCAGGCGCTGGAGCAGGCGATCATCGCCGAAGACTCGCCCGTGATCCTGATTGCCCACAGCCTGGGTTGCATCACCGTCGCCCACTGGGCCGCGCAGGCCAGCCCGGCGTTGCTGCGCCGGGTGCGCGGCGCGCTGCTGGTGGCGCCAGCGGATGTCGAGCGGCCTACCTGCGCGCCAGCCTTGCGCAACTTTGCGCCGATCCCGACCGAAGCGCTGCCGTTTCCCAGTCAGGTGGTCAGTTCGGACAACGACCCGGCCGTGAACGTGCCTCGGGCGCTTTACTTGGCCAAGGCCTGGGACGCAGAGGCGGGTTTGCTGAGCAATGCCGGGCACATCAACGTCAAGTCCGGCCATGAACGCTGGGAACAAGGCTTCGCCTACCTGTATCGCTTGCAAAGCCGGGTCGAGCAGCGCGCACTGCGCCGCGCCTGATCGCCTTTACTGTTTACCGCTTACCTGACGCCCGGCCAATGAAGGCCAGGGGCGGGAGTTTGTCATGACTTTTCAAAACCCGTTTGGCCAGCCGCTGTTGACCTTTCCCGAGCTGGACAAGAGCCCGCTGAGCATCCGCGCCAAGGCGCTGGTGTTCATCGACCCGCGTTCGCAGCAACTGCGCGAAGACCTTGAGCGCCTGGCGCCGCAACCCTTGCCCGTGCTGATCCGTGGCGAGACCGGCACCGGCAAGGAGTTGCTGGCCCGGCAAATCCACCGTGCCAGTGATCGTGGCGGGCTGTTCGTGTCGGTCAACTGCGCGGCCATCAGCCCCACGTATGCCGATGCCGAGCTGTTCGGCTACAGCGCCGGCAGCCATGGCGGTACGGCCAGCAGCCGCGCCGGCTGGTTCGGCTCGGCCAATGGCGGCACGTTGTACCTGGACGAGATTGCCGACTTGCCGCTGGCCATCCAGGGCAAGCTGCTGGCTGCCCTGGAAAACCGCGAAGTCACCCGAGTGGGGGCGCAGCAGCCGCAGCCGGTGGATGTGCGGCTGGTGGCCGCGACCAGCATCGACCTGGTGCGAGTGGTACGGGCAGGGCGCTTTAACGAGCGCTTGTACCAGTACCTGCGCGAAGGTGCGCTGGAGCTGCCACCGCTGCGTGAGCGGCCCGGCGATATCCTGCCGCTGGCCGAGTACTTCGCGGGCATCTACAGCGTACGCCTGCAACGCCCTGTACCGCTGGTGAGCGAGGCGGCGCAGCAGGTGCTGGAAGCCCATCCATGGCCTGGAAATACCCGTGAACTGGAGAATGTCATCCACTTCGCCTTGCTGGTGAATGACGGCGAAGAGCTGCAGCCAGAGGACCTGGACCTGGCCAACCCCGCGCGTTAGACATCGCTCATAAGCAAACTGGCTAATGGCGATTTGTTTTTGGAATAAGCAGCTAAGTAAAAGATATTGTTACGGAATAAAAATTCTAGGTATTGTCCGCCTACGCCCGCTGGTGAACCGGTTGGGCACCCGATTCGCCATCGCTGATGGCCCAGATTCAGAACAAGGATCACCATGAAGAAGACCCTGCTGACCACTGCCCTGGCCGCTGCCCTGTCGTTCTCCGGCCTGGCCGCCGCCGCCGAGAAGCTCGTGGTTGCCGCTACTCCGGTACCGCACGCCGAAATCCTCGAGCTGATCAAGCCGACCCTGGCCAAAGAAGGCGTGGACCTGCAGATCAAGGTCTTCACCGACTATGTGCAGCCAAACGTGCAGGTTGACCAGAAGCGCCTGGACGCCAACTACTTCCAGACCTTGCCGTACCTGAAGAGCTTCAACGAAGGTAAGGGCACCCACCTGGAAACCGTGATTGGCGTGCACGTCGAGCCGTTCGGTGGCTATTCCAAGAAGATCAAGAACCTGTCCGAGCTGAAGGAAGGCGCAACCGTTGCCATCCCTAACGAAGGCAGCAACAGCGGCCGCGCCCTGATCCTGCTGCAGAAGGCTGGCCTGATCACCCTGAAAGACCCTAAGAATGCCCTGGCCACGCCTAAGGACATCGCCGAGAACCCGAAGAAGCTGAAGTTCCGCGAGCTTGAATCGGCCATGTTGCCGCGCGTGCTGGACCAGGTCGACCTGGACATGATCAACACCAACTACGCCCTGGAAGCCGGCCTGAATCCGGCCAAGGACGCACTGGTGATCGAAGGTGCCGACTCGCCGTACGTGAACTTCCTGGTTGCCCGCCCGGACAACAAGGACAGCGAGTCCATCCAGAAACTGGCCAAGGCCCTGACCAGCCCTGAGGTGAAGGCATTCATCGCCAAGAAGTATCAAGGTGCTGTGCTGCCGGCGTTCTGATGCACTCGTAGTGATAGAAAATGCCGACGCACTTGCGTCGGCATTTTTTTTTCTGGGCACGGTTACCTGTGGGAGCGGGCGTGCCCGCGAACACCGGCGTAGCCGGTGCCATCTACCGTGTCGCCTCCTTCGCGGGCACGCCCGCTCCCACATGTGGCTGTACAGCTGCGCCACTTGAGTCTCCGGGCACTAATCGCAAGGTGCTCTGCGCCGGGATTACCCCCATCTGTGCCTTTTTGTACTGCCCCTCCACATAACCTTTAGCCTGGTCCGCATAGTGTTGGTCAAACGGCACGCCACTCTGCCCGACCGGGTTGCTGGTCAGCGCCTGGCCGGCATCGGCAAAATCGATCAGCCGCCGCGTCGAAGGCCCGTAGGTCACCGGCCATGGCGCCGGGCCGATCTTCGCAGAAAGGTTGTTCGGCACCTCATGGGTACCGGGCGCGGCGAACGGCCCAACGTTGAACAGCAGGTTCAGCGGCTTTTTCACGCCAAGCGGGTGGTTGTGGGTCAGGGTATGGGCCTTGCCCCATTGCCAGCTGGCCGGGTCGCTACCCAAGGTGTCGCGCAGGTGCTTCAGGCTGTGCTGCCAGGCCAGGCGTACGATGGCGGTACGGTCGGTACGCTGGTTGCCACCTCGGGTGTTCCACCAAGGGGAGTCGGCGTCCGCCGCCAGGCGTGGCAAGGCAGCGTCGATGGCGCGGGTGCTGATCAGTACCGGGAACCAGGTGTCGCCCAGTTCGTCGTGCAGGGCCGCGAAGGCCAGTTCGTAGAGGAACTGGTTGAACAGCGTGGCGCTGGTCGAATCCAGCGGGTAGTCGCCACGCCAGGCGGCCAGCTGTTCGACCAGTTCCTTCTCCTCGTCACCTTCGGCCACTGCGCGCAGGGTTGCCAGCAGCGGTGCAAGGGTGCGCGGGCCGTGGTCACTGGCGGTGTCCAGCTGCAGGGCTTGGCTGTTCTGGGTGTCCCATTTCAGCTCAGGGTTGGCCAGGTGGCGGTCGAGCTGGCGGCCTCGGTCGGGCAGGTTGTAGTAACCCGGTATCGGCACCCCTGCTGGCGGCTGGAAGTTGGCCGAGACGATATAGCCGCGCGCCGGGTTCTCTTGCTGCGGGTTGACGCTGAAGGGGTAGAACCCGAGCTTGTCGGCTTGCGTGCTGGCGCCATCGAGGATGAACGCCGGGTCGACACCATCGGGGCGGATGGGTAGCTGCGCAGCGGCCCACCAGCCGATGTCACCTTGGGCATTGGCCCAGACAAAGTTCAGCCCCGGCGCATGAACCTTGGCCGCAGCTTCGCGCATTTTGCCCAGCGTGTCGGCACGGTTGAGCTGATAGAACCCTTCGAGAATCGGGTTTTCGGTTTCCAGAAACGCCCACCACATGGCGATGGGTGTAGGCCCGGCAGTAGCGCCTAGCACGTCGTTGACGATCGGACCATGGGGCGAACGGCGCAGGCTAAGCGTGACCGGCGCTTCGCCTTTGACGGCGATCTGTTGCTCGGTTTTTTCCAGCGCCTGCCATTTGCTATCGACCATCACCTGATTGGCGTCGGCCGGGTTGGTGCGCTCGGCGATCAGGTCGACGTCATCGTTCTGGAACATGGTCAGGCTCCAGCCGAAATCGCGGTTGTGGCCAAGCAGGGCAAAGGGGTTGAGCGCCTGGAAGTAGCCATACAGGTTGAAACCGGGTGCCGACAGTTCGGCCTCGTACCACACCGCCGGCACTGCAAAACCGATGTGCGGGTCGCCTGCCAGCAACGGTTTGCCGCTGCGGGTACGGCTGCCGGCCACCGCCCAGGCGTTGCTCCCTTCAAACTGCGGGATGCCCGCGTCACCCAGCGCCTGGTGGCTGAGGCGGGCGAGGGCTTCCAGGCTTTGCCAGTCCGCAGCGGCCAGTGGCGTGCCCAGGGCCCCCTCGGGTTTCCAGCCGAGGTCGAAGATGTTCAGGTAGTCGGGGCCAAGCTGGTCGCGGATGTAGGTCAGTGCGGGCTCGGTGCGAAACGCAGCGGCGAAACTGTAAGCGAGGTAACCGGCAATGCTCAGGGTATCTTCGGCGGTAAACGGGCGAGGGGTGATACCCAGCAGGTCGAACTCCACGGGCTTGGGATGGCTGGCTTGCCAGCCGTTGACCCCGTCGAGGTAGGCTTGCAGGGCCTGCCAGGCAGGTGACTGGCGGTCCTGACGCTTGGCCATCCGTGCGGCCTGTTCGCGAATGCGCAGGCTGCGGAACAAGGTATCGGTGGGCAGCAGCTTGTCGCCCAGCACCTCGGCCAGTTCGCCTCGGGCCAGGCGACGTAGGATTTCCATCTGGAACAACCGGTCCTGGGCATGCACGTAGCCCAGGGCGCGGTACAGGTCTGCCTCGTTTTGCGCCTGCAGGTGCGGCACGCCGCGAGCGTCGTAGCGCACGCTGACCGGCGCCTGCAAGCCAGCCAGGGGCAACTCGCCCTCGCGCTGCGGCAGCTTGCCCTGCACGTACCAGTAACCGGCGCCGGCAGCCACGGTAACCACCACGGCCAACAGGGTCAGGCTGCGCTTCATGCAAGCTCCTTGTGCGTCAAAGCAGAAAATGTGGTCCGATCATCGGCGGATTCGCGAACAGAGCATAGCCCCGGGAAGGAGATTCCATGTCACTCAGCGAAAAACAGAAGATGCTTACAGGCCAGCTCTACCACGCTGGCTGCCCCGAACTGCAGGCCGAGCAGATCGCCAACAAGCACTGGATGCACCGCTACAACAGCAGCGTCGAACTGCTCAACGACGTACGCCATGGGCTGTTGCTGGAGCATTTCGGCGAGGTTGGCGAAGGCGCGGTGATCCGCCCGCCGTTCTATTGCGACTACGGTTACAACATCAGTGTTGGCCGCAATACCTTCATGAACTTCAACTGCGTGATCCTCGACGTGATGCCGGTGCGCATCGGTGATGACTGCCAGATCGGCCCCAATGTGCAGATCTACACCGCCGACCACCCGCTCGACCCTGACCTGCGGCGCAGCGGGCTGGAGAGTGGGCGGGCGGTGACCATTGGCAACAACGTGTGGATTGGCGGTGCGGCGATCATCCTGCCAGGGGTGACGATTGGCGATAACGCCGTGGTCGGCGCGGGTAGCGTGGTAACCCGAAATGTGCCAGCTGGAGCGACGGTGGTGGGTAACCCGGCGCGGATACGTCAGCCAGCCCAAGGGCAGTAGCAGCCCACCGCCAGTGTGTTGGACGCGGTCACCTGGCGGCCGTCGAGCAGTGCCTTGAGGATGGGCTCGACGAAGCTGTTGCTGGCGTTGCACACCGCACCTTCACTGTAGGGGCCGAAGTAGGCCAGTTGGCCTTGCCGGTCCCAGATGGCCACGGCCGGGGAGGCGGGCAGGTGCTCGCTACCGGGCAGGCTGGTGATGGGCTTGAGGGCGGAGAGGTTGGCGGGCAGCTGGTTATGGCTACCGGGCTTTTGCAGCACATGGAAGGTCACGCCTTGGGCTGCGAACTGGCTGACCAGGTCGCCCAGGTGTTGCTGGTTGCCGACGTTGCAGGGGCAGGCCGGGTCCCAGAAGTGCACCACGCGGATCGGGCCAGGGCCGGCCAACTCGGCAGGTAGTTGCAGTTGGCTGCCGTCGAACAGTGTGGTCTGGTTGTCGAATGGGCGCAGATAGCGTGCCTGGAAGGTGGTGTAGGCCTGCCAGAAAATGGCGGCGCCTATCGTCAGAGCAAGCGCCGTGCACAACGGTTTGATGATTCGGCTACTCATGAAGCGTCGGTGGCCCTTTGTGGGAGCGGGCTTGCCCGCGAAGCAGACTGCGCGGTGGATGGCACGGGCTATGCCCGTGTTCGCGGGCAAGCCCGCTCCCACAGTGAGCGCGCAATTTTTTAGATTTTGAGCAAGACAGTTGATCCGACAATCACATCGGTGCTGGTTGTTCGAGGTGAGCAAGCTTGCCACGACGCCGGCCAGAGCTGAATATCCCAGATCAATACTTGCTCCGCCGTGGATGTACCCGATGCCTGTTGCTTTTCACCCCGATCACTTGCGCACCAGCCTTGCGCCGTTGAGCGCTCGCCAGCCGTTGTCCGTGCAGGCGCAGGACTACCAGCGCTTCTATGGCCTGAACGTGTCAGCCCAGAGCTGGCTGGGCGGCTTTCAGGCGGCGGGGTTCGACCTGGTCGGGCAGGTGTGGCTACCCGAGCAGCCGACCGCGACGTTGTTTCTGCTGCACGGCTACTACGATCACATGGGCCTGTATCGGCATGTGATCGACTGGGCGCTCACGCAGGGTTTTGCCGTGATCAGCTGCGACCTGCCCGGCCACGGCCTGTCCAGTGGCGAGCGGGCCAGCATCAGTGATTTTTCGGTGTATCAGCAGGTGCTGGAGGCGTTGTTCGAACAGGCGCGCACGCTGCAGCTGCCGCGCCCCTGGCACCTGTGCGGGCAAAGCACCGGTGGCGCCATCGCCGTTGACCACCTGCTGCATCAGGGGGCGCGCAGCCCCATTGATGGCCAGGTGATCCTGTTGGCACCGCTGGTGCGGCCTTGTTCCTGGCGTTGGTCGAAGTTGAGCTATCGCGTGCTGCGTCACTTTGTGAACGGCATCGAACGGCGCTTCAGCGAAAACACCAATGACCCGGCCTTCCTGCCGTTCCTTGAGGCCGACCCGCTACAACCGCGTCGCCTGCCCACCGCCTGGGTGGGCGCGCTGATCGCCTGGGTCAAGCGCATCGAAGCCGCGCCGCATAGTCCGCGGCGGCCGTTGATCGTGCAGGGGGAGGCCGATGGCACGGTGGATTGGCCCTACAACCTCGAAGTGCTCAAGGCCAAGTTTGCCGACCCACAGATATTGATGCTGCCCGAGGCCCGTCACCACCTGGCCAACGAGCTGCCGGGCATTCGCCAGCGGTACTTCGACTTCATCGACCAGCGCCTGGGCTGATCACCTCAGGTCGTTGCTGCTCTGGCCAACCGCCAGGCCCGCACGCACAGCCGCCAGCGCTGCCTGGTAGTAGGCTTTGCCGTCGGCTGATTCGGCAAAGGTGGCGAACGCTTCCAGCTCGGCATCGGACAGGTCGCGGTAGACATACAGCAAGGTGTTGTTGAGGTCTTCGCCGATCTGGTTCATCAGGCGCTGGCGCTGGCCGTCGAGCAGGCCCTGTGCCTGGCCGCCGCCGAACAGGCCGGGGATCATCGAGCTGAGGCTGTCAGCCGCCACGCCAGCAATGGCCAGGCTGACTTCGGCACCGGCTTCACGCGCAGGCAGGGCCTGGGCCAGGTGGCCGATGACCAGCAGGCGGTCGTCGCTGGCCTGGATCTTGGGTAGGCCTTTGGCATTCTTGGCCAGTTCGTCCTTGCGGGTGGCCTTCAGCTCGGCGGCCACCACCTTGCGCCCCAGCGGCGACTGGAAAAAGGCCAGGGCCGGTGCCGGATTGGCCAGTGTGGCGCGCAGCTGCGCCTGGGCGCGACGGTCCACCGCCTGGGCCTGGAAGCGCTGGTTGCTGTTGTTGACCAGCGCCTGGTACACGGCGGGGGGCAAACTGTTGCGGTAGCGCGCCTGGGCGGCGGTGAGGGCATCGTTGAAGTGGGCGCGCTGGTCGGGCCAGCCGGCGGCCTTGTACAGTTGATCCAGGTTGTCTGCCCAGACAGGCATGGTGCAGATCATCAGCAGAATCAGGGAAAACAGACGGCGCATTCAGGACTCCTGTCGGCAGGTGGCTATTGTCCTTGGCCGGGCGGCGGTTTGTCGAGATATCCGCGTGTTTCTCGGCCAAGTGGCGCTGTGCGCCGGCATGGCGAATGGATATGATGCGCGCCATGCACAACTCCCCCGAACACCCGATGCTTGCGGCCGTCGTCGACGATCTGGCCACCCATGGCTGGTCCCAGCAGGCGCTGTTTTTGCCTGCCGACCTGGTGCGCGCGCTGGCGGCCGAATGCCGGCGCCGTGATGCCGAAGGGGAGCTTAACCCCGCAGGGGTTGGACGCGGGGTTGCCCAAGAGGTGCGCGAGGCCATCCGTGGCGACCATATCCAGTGGATCGACCCTGGGCAGGCCGAGGCCTGCGACCAGTACCTGGCGGCCATGGACCAGTTGCGCCTGGTCATCAACCAGGGGCTGTTCCTGGGCCTGGAAGATTTCGAGTGCCATTTTGCCTTGTATCCGCCGGGGGCCTTCTATCGCCGGCACCTGGACCGCTTCCGCGACGATGACCGGCGCATGGTGTCGGCCGTGCTGTACCTGAATGAAGGCTGGCAGCCTGAGGACGGCGGCCAGTTGCGCATGTTCCTGGCCGATGGCATCGAGCACGACGTTGAGCCTGTGGCGGGTTGCCTGGTGGTATTCCTTTCGGGTGAAGTGCCCCATGAGGTGCTGCCAGCCGGGCGCGAGCGGCTGTCGTTGACCGGTTGGTTCCGGCGCCGTGGCAATGACCTGTTCTGATTTGCCCAAGGTGCTGGTCAGCGCTTGCCTGCTGGGGCAACCGGTGCGCTATGACGGCCGGGCCAGCGGTCACCCAAACCTGTTGCAGCAGTGGCAGGCCGAAGGGCGCGTGGTGCCGTTGTGCCCGGAGGTGGCAGGTGGCTTGCCGACGCCGCGCCCGCCAGCAGAGATTCCGGGCGGGCAGGGTGGTGCAGTGCTTGATGGCAGCGCGCAGGTGCTGACGGTGACGGGCGAAGATGTCAGTGGCGCGTTTCTGACCGGGGCGCAGTTGGCGCTGGAGCTGGTGCGGCGACATGGCATCCGCGTGGCGGTGCTCAAGTCTGGTAGCCCTTCGTGTGGCAACCGGTTGACCTATGACGGCACGTTCAGCGGTGTGAAGGTGGCGGGTGAAGGGGTGACCACGGCGTTGCTGCGGCGGGCGGGGGTGCGGGTGTTCAGTGAGCTGGAGCTGTATGAGGCGGAACGGGCTTTGGCTGAGCTTTCGGTGTAAGCCAGTCCCGGCCTCTTCGCGGGCAAGCCCGCGAAGAGGCCAGTGCAGGCGGTAAAAAACCTCACTGCCCGGCCGCAGTCTCCTGCACACCCGTGAACCACTTCTGTTCAAGCTCGGCAGTGCGGCCACTGTCCTTCAAGCGTTGCAGTGCATTGTTTACGGCACTTTCGAAAGCCGGGTTGTCCTTCTGGAACGGAATCACCAGCTTCTTTTCGCCAATCGGCAGGCTCACATCGAGTGGGCCGTCGCCCTTTGGCGCATCGGTCGATGGGGTGAGCGCAACGTCATATTTGCCACTCTCGACACCGCTCAGCACTTCGGCGGCCGGGGCTTCGACGAATTCGGCGCGCAAGTCCAGCTCCCGGGCCAGGTCCTGGCCAAATTCGATGTCGAACCCCGTCAGGTGGTCGTCTTGCTTGAAGGCGTACGGTGAGTTGTCGGCCTGTACCGCAATGCGCAGTTCGCCCCGGTCGGCGACTTCGTCTATCAGCTCCGCCTGGGCCAATGGACTGATCAGTACTGCCAGCAGTACCCCTATGGTCGAACGCATGAATGCCCCTTTTCTTTCAGCAGATGAATAACTGTCGCCACGGCTTTCTTCCTCGCCGTGATCGAGCGCAGCTTATGACCTTGAAGCCTCGGCATTGTTTAACCCTGACGGAAATATTTCTGTCAGGCAATGTGAACACCTTGGCGAATATTTCAACTAAGGTGAACTACCGCTGCCGTTGGATCCCAGGCTGCGGTCAATAAGTGAATCACAGGAGAAGTGAATGAACAGCCTATTTTCGCGTGCTGCCGTTGCCGGTCTGCTGATGGGAGCGTCGGTGTTCGCCAGTGCCGCAGACGCCCTGAAGAGCCAGGAGCCGCCCAAGGAGGCCAAGGTCTTCATCGTTTCCCCCGCCGATGGTGCCACGGTCGACAAGACCTTCACCGTCAAGTTCGGCATCGAGGGCATGGCACTCAAGCCAGCGGGTGACCAGACCCCGCACACTGGGCACCACCACTTGCTGGTGGATGTGGATAAAGAACCCGTGGCTGACATGCCGCTGCCAACCAGCTTGATGCCGGAAGCCGGCACCGCGCTGCCGGCGGGCCCGCAGGTGCTGCACTTCGGCAAGGCGCAGACCGAGACCAGCATTACCCTGACACCGGGCAAGCACACCCTGCAATTGATTCTGGGTGACCAGTATCACGTGCCGTTCAAGCCGAGCGTCGAGTCGAAGAAGATCACGGTTGAAGTGAAATAAAAAAAAGGGAGGCCACCAGGGCCTCCCTTTTTCATGCAGCAAGCTTAGAACAGGACGCGGGAGCGGATGGTGCCCTTGACCTGTTGCAGTTTCTCTTGCGCCAGGTCGGAGTACTCGGCGTCAACGTCGATTACCACGTAACCGACTTTCTCGTTGGTCTGCAGGAACTGACCGGAGATGTTGATGCCGTTCTCGGCGAACACCTTGTTGATCTCGCTGAGCACGCCCGGGATGTTTTCGTGGATGTGCAGCAGGCGGTGCTTGCCTGGGTGCGCCGGCAGGGCCACTTCCGGGAAGTTGACCGAGGACACCGAGGTACCGTTGTCGCTGTACTTGACCAGCTTCTCGGCCACTTCCAGGCCGATGTTGGCCTGGGCTTCGGCGGTGGAACCGCCGATGTGCGGGGTCAGGATCACGTTGTCCAGGCCGCGCAGCGGGCTTTCGAACTCTTCGTCGTTGGAGCGTGGCTCGACCGGGAATACGTCGATGGCGGCGCCGATCAGGTGCTTGTCCTTGATGGCGGCGGCCAGATGGTCCAGCTCGACCACGGTGCCACGGGCGGCGTTGATCAGGATCGCGCCCTTCTTCATCGAGCGGATTTCTTTCTCGCCGATCATCCACTGGGTGGACGGCAGCTCAGGCACGTGCAGCGAAACGATGTCGGCCAGGCCCAGCAGCTCGTTCAGGCTGGTGACCTGCACGGCGTTGCCCAGTGGCAGCTTGGTCAGCGGGTCGAAGAAGTACACCTGCATACCCAGGTTCTCGGCAAGGACCGACAGTTGGGTACCGATCGAGCCGTAGCCGACGATGCCCAGCTTCTTACCACGGATCTCGAACGAGTTGGCCGCGCTCTTGATCCAGCCGCCACGGTGGCAGGAGGCGTTTTTCTCAGGGATGCCGCGCAGCAGCAGGATGGCTTCGGCCAGCACCAGCTCGGCCACCGAACGGGTGTTGGAGTACGGCGCGTTGAACACGGCGATACCGCGCTCGCGGGCCGCTTCCAGGTCTACCTGGTTGGTGCCGATGCAGAAGCAGCCAACAGCGACCAGTTTCTTGGCGCAGTCGAAGATCTCTTCGGTGAGCTGGGTGCGTGAACGGATGCCGATGAAGTGGGCGTCGGCGATCTTTTCCTTCAGCTCGGCTTCCGGCAACGAACCAGTGAGGTATTCGATGTTGGTGTAGCCGGCAGCCTTGAGGGTATCGACTGCGTTCTGGTGCACACCTTCAAGAAGAAGGAACCGGATCTTGCTCTTGTCGAGAGAAGTCTTGCTCATCTGCGTAAACCTGTATCCCGGAGAAAAAATGGCGAGGGGTGATGCCAGGCGCGAGGGCAGCCTTAGCATGAACAGCGGGAGGGCTATGCTAGCATACGCGACACAATCTGAGCTTATCCCGACAGGTGAAGAGTGCTCAGGGTGACTATGAATAAGTCGAGAGTTCCAGCGATGACCCACCCCGCTGTAATTGAAGAACTGATGACCCTTGTCGACCCTGGCAAGGTCCTGACCGACGCGGCTTCCCTCGAAGCCTATGGCAAGGACTGGACCAAGCATTACCCGCCGGCGCCCAGCGCCATTGTCTTCCCCAAGACGGTAGAACAGGTGCAGGCGATTGTGTGCTGGGCCAATGCGCACAAGGTGGCGCTGGTGCCTTCTGGCGGGCGTACCGGGCTTTCGGCCGGCGCCGTGGCGGCCAATGGCGAGGTGGTCGTTTCTTTCGACTACATGAACCAGATTCTCGACTTCAATGCCTTCGACCGCACCGTGGTCTGCCAGCCGGGGGTGATCACGCGTCAGTTGCAGGCCTACGCCGAAGAACAGGGCCTTTATTACCCAGTGGACTTCGCTTCCAGCGGATCTAGCCAGGTTGGCGGCAATATCGGTACCAATGCCGGCGGGATCAAGGTAATTCGCTATGGCATGACCCGCAACTGGGTGGCCGGGTTGAAAGTGGTCACCGGCAAGGGCGAGCTGCTGGAGTTGAACAAGGACCTTATCAAGAACGCCACCGGCTACGATCTGCGCCAGTTGTTCATTGGTGCCGAAGGCACGCTGGGCTTCGTGGTCGAGGCCACCATGCGGCTGGACCGGGCACCGCGCAACCTCACGGCGATGGTACTGGGCACGCCGGACTTCGACTCGATCATGCCGGTGCTGCATGCCTTTCAGGGCAAGCTGGACCTGACTGCCTTCGAGTTCTTCTCCGACAAGGGGCTGGCCAAGATCCTGGCGCGCGGTGACGTGCCAGCGCCGTTCGAGACCGACTGCCCGTTCTATGCGTTGCTGGAGTTCGAGGCCAGCACCGAGGAGGTGGCCAATGAAGCGTTGGCTACCTTCGAGCACTGCGTCGAGCAAGGCTGGGTGCTGGATGGGGTGATGAGCCAGAGCGATACGCAGCTTAAAAACCTGTGGAAGCTGCGTGAGTACCTGTCGGAAACCATCTCGCACTGGACCCCATACAAAAACGACATTTCCGTCACTGTATCGAAAGTGCCGGCGTTCCTGCGTGATATCGACGCTATCGTCGCAGAGCATTACCCCGACTACGAAGTGGTGTGGTACGGCCACATCGGCGATGGCAACCTGCACCTGAACATCCTCAAGCCCGAGCACATGAGCAAGGATGACTTCTTTGCCTCGTGTACCAAGGTCAACAAGTGGGTGTTCGACATCGTCAAGCGCTACAACGGCTCGATCTCGGCCGAGCACGGCGTGGGCATGACCAAGCGCGACTACCTGGGCTACAGCCGCTCGCCCGAAGAAATCGCCTGCATGAAGGCGATCAAGGCCGTATTCGACCCTAACGGCATCATGAATCCGGGTAAGATCTTCGCACCTGAATAAAAAGCAGTATCCAGAGGAGTCGGCCATGAGTTACCAGCACCAGTACGTAGACGGCACACGCATTCACTTCCCGCTGGGCAAGGTGGTGTGCATCGGCCGTAACTATGCCGAGCATGCCAAGGAACTGGACAACCCGATCCCTACCGAGCCGCTGCTGTTCATCAAGCCAGGCAGCTGCGTGGTGCCGGCCGAAGGCGGCTTCAAGATCCCGGCCGAGCGTGGCTCGGTGCACTATGAGGCGGAAATTGCCGTGCTGCTGGGCAAGCCACTGTCGACTCACCCGAGCGAGGAAGAGGTGCTGGACGCCATTTCCGGTTACGCCCCGGCGCTGGACCTGACCCTGCGCGATGTACAGGCCAAGCTGAAAGAGAAGGGCCTGCCGTGGGAGCTGGCCAAGTGCTTCGACGGCGCCTGTGTGCTGCCGCCGTTCGTCTCGGCTGGCAGCTTCGAGGACGTGACCGACATCCCGGTGCGCCTGACGGTCAACGGCGAAGTACGCCAGGACGGCAACAGCGCGATGATGCTGAACCCGATCGTGCCGATGATCCAGTACATGGCGGCGCATTTTTCGTTGCAGGCGGGGGATGTGATTCTCACCGGCACCCCGGCGGGCGTGGGGCCGTTCAGTGTGGGTGATGAGCTGGTGCTTGAACTGCCGGGTGTAAGCCGCTTCGAAAGCCGGGTGCTCTGAGCGAGAACCGCGTCGCCTTCTTCGCGGGCACGCCCGTTCCCACAGCTACAGCGCCGCCCTTGAGCGTTGCGCAGTTCCTGTGGGAGCGGGCTTGCCCGCGAAGAGGCAGGTCCTGTTTACCGATTTTTCACACTTGATCCGGATAATGCGCGGACCTACGCCCATTTCCCCAGGACCCGCGCATGCCATCACCCTCCGCCCCGGCAACCCCCAAGCGTCGCTTCTACCTGCGCTGGCCCTTCGGCCTGGCCGTGGCAGCGGTGATCGCTTATGGCGTGGCCGTGGCCATGCACTGGGATGACCGCGGTGCGTTGTGGGTAAAAGAAAGCTTCGAAAGCACCGCCGAGCGCAGCGAAAGCGTGTGGTTGCCGGACTACCAGGTAGACATCGATGCCAAGCCGCTGCCAGGCATGGACGATGACGAAGCCTCGGACCTGGCCTTCAACCCACATACCCGTACCTTGTTCGCGGTCATGGGCAAGAACCCGATCCTGGTCGAGCTGAGCCTGGAGGGTGATGTACTGCGCAAGATCCCGCTCAATGGCTGGAACAACCCGGAAGGCGTTGCCGTGCTGGAAGACGGCTACCTGGCCATCACCGACGAGCGCCTGCGTGATCTGACCGTGGTCAAGGTGGATGCACAGACCACGGCGTTGAACCATGACGACTTCCAGAGCTACGACCTGGGCCCGTCGGTGAAAAGCAACAAGGGCTTCGAGGCCGTGGCCTGGGACCCGATGCGCCAGCGCCTGATCATCGGCGAAGAGCGCCCGCCCAAGCTGTACACCTGGAACACCGATGGCCGCAGCCCGCTCAAGGGTGAGAAGCAGCCTTTGCCCAGCGATGAACTCGACCTGCGCAACCTCTCGGCGCTGGGTGTCGACCCGCGTACCGGCCACCTGCTGGTGCTCTCGGCCGACTCCAACATGCTGCTGGAGCTGGACGAACAGGGCCAGCAGGTCAGTTTCATGACCTTGCTTGGCGGCTTCAACGGGCTTGAAGGCACCATCCCGCGTGCTGAGGGCGTGGCCATGGACGACAAGGGCAACCTGTATATGGTCAGTGAGCCAGCGCTGTTCTATCGCTTCAAGAAAAACTGACAGCATCTTCGGACTTGCCTGACGCTGGCATTAAGCTTTGCTTCAGCCGTTAATGGTTAGATTCGCCACCCCTGTGTCGAGTCTGCCTTATGCGCCGTTTTGTTCGCCTGTTTCTGATTCTTATCGCCCTCGGCCTACTCCTGCTTGGCTGGGCCGGGCAGGAGTTTCGCCTGTTCGAGCGTGGCTGGTTCAACCTAAAAACCTGGTGGCAGCCCGCCGAGCAGAGCATTGGCCTGGACCGCTACCGGGTGGTGGTGGAGGCCAAGCTGGTCGAAGGCCTGGATGATGACATCTCGGCGCTGACCTACGACCCCGACCGTAAGACCCTGTTCACCGTTACCAATGCCCGTTCGGAGCTGATCGAGCTGTCGCTGGATGGCCGCATCCTGCGCCGCGTGCCATTGACCGGGTTTGGCGACCCGGAAGCCGTGGAGTACGTGGGGCCCAACAGCTATGTAATCACCGACGAGCGCCAACAGCGGCTGATTCGCGTACGGCTGGAAGACGACACGATGTTCCTTGATGCCGGTGACGCCGAGCAGCTTAGCCTGGGCATTGGCCTGAACGGCAACAAGGGTTTCGAGGGGCTGGCCTACGATTCGGCGGGTAAGCGCTTGTTCGTGGCCAAGGAGCGTGATCCGATGCTGATCTACGAGGTGCACGGCTTCCCGCATGACAACCCGGAAAAGCCTTACGCGGTGCATGTGGTGCAAGACCGCAAACGCGATGCGCGGCTATTTGTGCGGGATTTGTCGAGTTTGCAGTTCGATGAGCGCAGCGGGCACTTGCTGGCGCTTTCGGACGAATCGCGCCTGGTGCTGGAGCTGGATGTTGAAGGCAGGCCGCTGAGCACCTTGTCGTTGCGCAAGGGCTTCCAGGGGTTGCAGGCGACGGTGCCGCAGGCAGAGGGGATTGCAATGGATGAGGCGGGGACCATCTACCTGGTCAGTGAGCCGAATCTGTTTTATGTGTTCAAACAACCGGCTGATTGATTGCCTGTCCTGGCCTATTCGCGGGCAAGCCCGCTCCCAGAGATACTTCACAGGGTTTGAAACCTGCGCAATTCCTGTAGGAGCGGGCTTGCCCGCGAAGAAGGTTACTTGGCCTTGAGGGCTTTCACGCCTTCAGCGGTACCCAGTAGCAGCAAATCCGCCGGCCGCGCTGCGAACAGGCCGTTGGTCACCACGCCAACGATGGCGTTGATCTGCGCTTCAAGCTCCACCGGGTTGGTGATCTGCAGGTTGTGCACGTCGAGGATCACGTTGCCGTTGTCGGTCACCACACCCTCGCGATACACCGGGTCGCCGCCCAGCTTCACCAGTTGGCGAGCTACATGGCTGCGGGCCATCGGGATCACTTCGACCGGCAGCGGGAAGGCGCCCAGCACCGGTACCAGCTTGCTGCCGTCGGCGATGCAGATGAAGGTCTTGGCCACGGCCGCGACGATCTTCTCACGGGTCAGGGCCGCGCCACCGCCTTTGATCAGGTTCAGGTGCGCGTCGCTTTCGTCGGCGCCGTCCACGTAGAACTCCAGCTCGCTGACGCTGTTCAGCTCGTAGACCGGGATACCATGGCCTTTCAGGCGCTGTGCGGTGGCTTCGGAGCTGGCGACTGCGCCGTCGAAGGCGGTCTTGTGCTGAGCCAGGGCGTCGATGAAGAAGTTGGCGGTCGAACCGGTACCGACGCCGACAACGCTCTTTTCATCCAGCTTGGGCAGAATGAAGTCGACAGCGGCCTGGGCGACGGCCTGTTTGAGTTGGTCCTGGGTCATGCGGGCTCCGAAAAGGGGCAGGGCGGTTTTCAAAGTTGCCTAGTATAACGGCTTGGGCGGCTTTGCTGTGGTCGCCCGACGTAGCGCTGGGGTAGACTCCCAGCCCTCGTCCCGCGGCCCAGTGATGCTTTCCCGATGCTCGAACAGTACGTCAAGAAGATCCTCACCTCGCGCGTCTATGACGTTGCCGTCGAAACCCCGTTGCAGAGCGCCGGGCAGCTGAGCAAGCGCCTGGGCAACCAGATTCTGCTCAAGCGTGAAGACCTGCAGCCGGTGTTCTCGTTCAAGATCCGTGGGGCGTACAACAAGCTGGCCCAGCTGAGCCCGGAGGAGCTGGCCCGTGGCGTGGTTACCGCCTCGGCGGGCAACCACGCCCAAGGCCTGGCCCTGGCCGCGCGCGAGATGGGCATCAAGGCCACCATCGTGATGCCCAAGACGACTCCTGAGATCAAGGTCGAAGGTGTGCGTTCGCGCGGTGGCAAGGTGGTGCTGCATGGCGACTCGTTCCCTGAGGCGCTGGCCTATTCGCTGAAGCTGGTGGATGAAAAGGGCTTTGTCTACGTCCACCCCTACGATGACCCGCACACCATTGCTGGGCAGGGCACCGTGGCCATGGAAATCCTGCGCCAGCACCCTGGCCAGCTGGACGCGATCTTCGTGCCTGTGGGGGGCGGCGGCTTGATCGCCGGCATTGCTGCGTACGTGAAGTACCTGCGCCCCGAAATCAAGGTGATCGGCGTGGAGCCGGACGACTCCAACTGCCTGCAGGCGGCCATGGCGGCCGGCGAGCGCGTAGTGTTGCCACAGGTCGGGTTGTTCGCCGACGGCGTGGCGGTGGCCCAGATCGGCCAGCACACCTTCGATATCTGCCGTCACCATGTGGATGAGGTGGTGACGGTCAGCACTGATGAAATCTGTGCGGCAATCAAGGATATCTACGACGATACCCGCTCGATCACCGAACCTGCCGGCGCTCTGGGCGTGGCGGGCATCAAGAAGTATGTCGAGCTGTACGGCGTGACCGGGCAGACTCTGGTGGCTATCGATTCCGGGGCCAACGTCAACTTCGACCGCCTGCGCCATGTGGCCGAGCGTGCCGAGCTGGGTGAAAAGCGCGAGGCGATCATCGCCGTGACCATCCCCGAGCGCCCGGGCAGCTTCAAGGCGTTCTGTGAGGCCATCGGCAAGCGCCAGATCACCGAGTTCAACTACCGCAAGCACACCTCTGACGAGGCGCACATCTTCGTCGGCGTGCAGACCCACCCGGAAAACGACCCGCGAGCGGCGCTGGTGCAGCACCTGACCGAGCAGGGCTTCCCGGTTACCGACTTGACCGACAACGAACTGGCCAAGCTGCACATTCGCCACATGGTCGGCGGCCATTCGGCCGGTGCCAGCGATGAGATGGTGCTGCGCTTCGAGTTCCCCGAGCGGCCGGGGGCGCTGTTCAACTTCCTCAACAAGCTGGGCGGGCGCTGGAACATCTCGATGTTCCATTACCGCAACCATGGCGCGGCTGACGGGCGTGTGGTGGCGGGGTTGCAGGTGCCGGAGGACGAGCGCCACCTGGTGCCGGCGGCGTTGGCCAAGATCGGTTATCCCTACTGGGATGAGACCGAGAACCCGGCGTACAAGCTGTTCCTGGGTTGAGCGGCTAAGCTTGGCTTATTGCTCAAGGATGTGAAGACATGGAACACCTGACCACCCTCAAGACCTTGCACATGATTGCCACCGCCCTGCTGCTTCTGGGCGCTCTGGGCCTGGCGATCTGGACCGTGCGCGCCCGCAGGCAAGGCGATGCCGAGGCCTATGCCAAGCTGCTGCGTCGACCGCTGGTGTTTGTCTGGCTGGTCATGGGCCTGTGCCTGGTGAGCATGCCATTTACCGGCTGGTGGCTGGTGCACCTCGTGGGCTGGCCGCTGGGGCAGACCTGGGTGCTGGCGTCCAGCATCATCTATACCGTTGGCGCGTTTGCCGTGTGGTGGCTGTTGGTGCGGCTGAACCGGCTGCGCAAGGCCGAGGTGGTGGGGTTGAGGTTTACCCTGGCGCTGGCGGTGTTCAGCGGGGTTTGTCTCCTGTCCATTGCCGGGTTGATGGGCGCAAAGCCAGTCTGATAACCCTGTGCTGTATGTTCCGGCCTCTTCGCGGGCATGCCCGCGAAGAGGCCGGAACAGGAATACTCAGTCCCTGAGCGAAACCACCGGCCACCCACGCTCCTCAGCCTCGGCCCGAAGATTCGGGTCCGGGTCCACCGCCACCGCATGCGTCACCCGCTGCAACAGCGGCAAATCATTCATCGAGTCGCTATAGAAATAGCTGTCCTCAAGATCAAAGCCGTTCTCCAGCATCCAGCGCTCCAGCCGCGTCACCTTCCCTTCACGGAAACACGGTATATCGGTACTGCGCCCGGTATAGCGACCGTCACCCATTTCGCATTCAGTCGCCAACAACACCTTCACCCCAAGGCGCCGGGCAATCGGTGCGGTAACGAAGCGGTTGGTAGCGGTAATGATCACCAGCTGGTCGCCGGCTTCACGGTGTTGCTGCAGCAAGGCGAGGGCCTTGGGCAGGATGATTGGCTCGATGCAGTCGCGCATGAAGTCGCGGTGCCATGCGTCCAGCTGGGCTTTGGGCGTTGCTGCCAGGATCTCCATGGAGAAGGCCAGGTAGGCCTGCAGGTCCAGGGTGCCGTTGAGGTAGTCCTGGTAGAAGCCATCGTTGCGCTGCTTGTAGGCAACCGGGTCAAGGATGCCGCGCTGGCACAGGTAGTCACCCCAGGCATGGTCGCTGTCGCCACCGAGGAGGGTATTGTCCAGGTCGAATAAAGCCAGGGGCATTGCGGTCACTCGTATCAGCCTCAGGGTAGGCCAGCAGAATACGGAGTTTTCACGCTGCTGCACATAAGCTTGGCGGGCGCGTTGCTGCGCTCGCAAGCTTTGTGGAACAATGCGGTGACATGCGTTTGCGAGGTTGCTGCCGTGATCGACCCGGATGGTTTTCGCCCCAATGTCGGGATCATTCTCACGAATGATGCCGGGCAGGTGCTATGGGCTCGACGGATCAACCAGGATGCCTGGCAGTTCCCCCAGGGTGGTATAAACCCTGACGAGACGCCGGAAGATGCCCTGTACCGCGAGCTGAACGAAGAAGTTGGCCTTGAACGCGATGATGTGGAAATTCTTGCCTGCACCCGCGGCTGGTTGCGTTATCGTTTACCCCAGCGACTGGTCCGAACCCACAGCCAGCCGCTGTGCATCGGCCAGAAGCAGAAGTGGTTCCTGCTGCGCCTGGTCAGCAACGAACAGCGGGTGCGGATGGACCTGACCGGCAAGCCGGAATTCGACGGCTGGCGCTGGGTGAGCTATTGGTACCCGCTGGGCCAGGTTGTGACATTCAAGCGCGAGGTGTACCGGCGCGCCCTGAAAGAGCTAGCACCGCGTCTGCTGACGCGCGACTGACGACGGAGTTCGACCCCGAGCCATGCTCAATACGCTGCGCAAGATCGTCCAGGAAGTAAACTCCGCCAAAGATCTCAAGTCGGCGTTGGGGATCATTGTCTTGCGCGTCAAGGAGGCCATGGGCAGCCAGGTCTGCTCGGTCTATCTGCTCGACCCGGAAACCAACCGCTTCGTGCTGATGGCCACCGAAGGCCTGAACAAGCGCTCAATCGGCAAGGTCAGCATGGCCCCCAACGAAGGCCTGGTCGGCCTGGTCGGTACCCGGGAAGAGCCGCTGAACCTGGAAAACGCCGCCGACCACCCGCGTTACCGCTACTTTGCCGAAACCGGTGAAGAAAAATTCGCCTCCTTCCTCGGTGCGCCGATCATCCACCACCGCCGCGTGGTCGGGGTGTTGGTCATCCAGCAGAAGGAGCGCCGCCAGTTCGACGAGGGCGAAGAAGCCTTCTTGGTCACCATGAGCGCCCAGCTTGCCGGGGTTATCGCCCACGCCGAGGCCACCGGTTCGATCCGTGGCCTGGGCCGCCAGGGTAAAGGTATCCAGGAAGCCCGCTTCGTCGGTGTGCCAGGCTCGCCTGGTGCCGCCGTGGGCCGCGCGGTGGTGATGCTGCCACCTGCCGACCTGGAAGTGGTGCCGGACAAGACCGTCGATGACATCGACGCCGAACTCAAGCTGTTCCAGAACGCCCTTGAAGGCGTGCGCGACGACATGCGCAAGCTGTCGGCCAAGCTGGCCACTCAGCTGCGCCCGGAAGAGCGCGCGTTGTTCGATGTGTACCTGATGATGCTCGAAGACGCGGCCCTGGGCGGTGAGGTGACCGAGGTCATCAAGACCGGCCAGTGGGCCCAGGGCGCGCTACGTCAGGTGGTCGGCGAGCACGTCAACCGCTTCGAGCTGATGGACGATGACTACCTGCGCGAGCGCGCTTCCGACGTCAAGGACTTGGGCCGGCGCCTGTTGGCCTACCTGCAGGAAGCCCGCTCGCAGTCGCTGGTGTACGCCGACAACACCATCCTGGTCAGTGAGGAGCTGACCCCGGCCATGCTCGGCGAAGTGCCGGAAGGCAAGCTGGCTGGCCTGGTCTCGGTGCTGGGCTCGGGCAACTCGCACGTTGCTATCCTGGCTCGCGCCATGGGCATCCCCACGGTGATGGGCCTGGTCGACCTGCCGTATTCCAAGGTCGACGGCATCGAGCTGATTGTCGATGGCTACAAGGGGGAAGTCTTTACCAACCCGAGCGAAGTGCTGCGTAAGCAGTACAGCGACGTGGTCGAGGAAGAACGCCAGCTGGCCCAGGGCCTGGACGCCCTGCGCGAACTGCCCTGCGTCACCCCGGACGGCCACCGCATGCCGCTGTGGGTCAACACCGGCTTGCTGGCCGACGTGGCCCGTGCCCAGCAGCGTGGCGCCGAAGGGGTTGGTTTGTACCGTACCGAAGTGCCGTTCATGATCAACCAGCGCTTCCCCAGCGAGAAGGAGCAGCTGGCCATCTACCGCGAGCAGCTGGCGGCCTTCCACCCGCTGCCGGTGACCATGCGCACCCTGGACATTGGCGGTGATAAGGCACTCTCGTACTTCCCGATCAAGGAAGAAAACCCCTTCCTCGGCTGGCGCGGCATCCGCGTCACCCTCGACCACCCGGAAATCTTCCTGGTGCAGACCCGCGCCATGCTCAAGGCCAGCGAGGGCCTGAACAACCTGCGCATTCTGCTGCCGATGATCTCCGGCATCCACGAGCTGGAAGAAGCCCTGCACCTGATCCACCGCGCCTGGGGTGAGGTGCGTGACGAAGGCACCGATGTGCCGATGCCGCCGGTGGGCGTGATGGTGGAAATTCCAGCGGCGGTGTACCAGACCAAGGAACTGGCGCGGCAGGTGGACTTCCTGTCGGTGGGGTCCAACGACCTGACCCAGTACCTGCTGGCGGTGGACCGCAACAACCCACGGGTTGCCGACCTTTACGACTACCTGCACCCGGCGGTGCTGCAAGCGTTGAACACGGTAGTGCGCGACGCCCATGGCGAAGGCAAGCCGGTGAGCATCTGCGGTGAGATGGCCGGTGACCCGGCGGCGGCGATCCTGTTGATGGCCATGGGTTTCGACAGCTTGTCGATGAACGCCACCAACCTGCCGAAAGTGAAGTGGATGCTGCGCCAGGTGAACATGGGTAAGGCCAAGGAGCTGTTGGCTGAAGCCTTGAGCCATGACAACCCGCAGGTTATCCACAGCTCGCTGCAGCTGGCGCTGAAGAACCTTGGGTTGGCGCGGATGATTGGGCCTGGGGCCAATAAAACACTTTGAATGTGAGGTTGCCTGTTCCGACCCTTTCGCGGGTAAACCCGCGAAGAGGCCCGCACAGGCAGCATCAAATAATCAGACAAACACCTCAACTTCCCCCAAGTGCCCACCAAATGGTCCGAAGCTGCGCTCAACCAGCTGCCTTCGTCCCTGATCATCCACAATCAGCACCGTACTGGCCCGCGTCCCATAATTCTGGCTGGCAATAAACACACTCGACAGCAACTTCTCGGTCGCTACCCCAACGCCTGTCTCAGGTAGATCACCATCCGCCGCAGGCTCGTTATCTGCCAGCAACGCCAGCAACCGGTGCGGTTCCGGCATTTCCAGCAATCCTTCCAGCCCACGGCGCGCCTTCACCAACTTCGGCCACGGCGTGTCCAGCCCGGCATTGGAAAGCCCGTAAACCCCCGCCTCCAGCAGGCGCGGCGTGGCATCCCGGGCATGCAGGTAACCCAGCTGCTGCCCATCGCCCACCAACAGGTTGAACCCCGAATACTGCCCATTGCGGCTGGCCACCTGGTCCAGGTAAGCCTCGACCCCCAAGTCGCCTTTCAGATACGCCGCCACCAGCTCGCCCCGTGAGCGCGGCCCCACCGCCTGACCCGGGTCACGGATATTGGTCAACGCGGCAAAGCGCCCCTGCGGCCCCACGCCCAGCCAGGTGCCACCGGCTTCCAGGTCGCGGCCGGCATGCACGCCGAGGGCATCCTCCCAGGCCGCCAAGGCCTGGGTGGGGCGGGCATAGAACTCGTCGCGGTTGGCCGCGACGATCAGCGGCAGGGCATGCCCCGGCCGCCAGGCGAATACGATCAGGCACATTGGTCGGGCCTCTGTGTTTTATGCCACTGTACCCACAGCGGCGGGGCGGATCCATCCTGTCACAGAGTTCACTAGAGCCCTGAGCCCGGCTTCCGTTACCATGCCGGATTGTTTTGCTGGGGAAGCCGAATGGAATTCGTGCTCTATCTGCTGTTGGGCGCCTGTGCCGGTGTGCTGGCCGGGCTGTTTGGCGTGGGCGGCGGCATCATCATCGTGCCGGTGCTGGTGTTCAGCTTCACCTTGCAGGGCTTCGATGCCTCGGTGCTGACCCACCTGGCCGTCGGCACGTCGCTGGCCACCATCGTCTTTACCTCGATCAACGCCGTGCTCGAGCACCAGCGCAAAGGTGCCGTGCAATGGCCGATCTTCGCCTGGATGACCCTCGGCATCCTCATTGGCGCCGGCATCGGTGCCAAGACGGCCTCGCTGATCCAGGGCCCGCTGCTGCAGAAGATCATCGGCGTGTTCGCCCTGGTCATCGCCGCGCAGATGGCCCTGGACCTCAAGCCCAAGGCCAGCCGTGGCATCCCCGGCAAGCCCGCGTTGATCGGCGCGGGCGGGGTGATTGGCTGGGCCTCGGCCATTTTCGGCATTGGCGGCGGTTCGCTGACCGTGCCGTTCCTGACTTGGCGCAGCCTGCCCATGCAGCAGGCAGTGGCCACGTCCTCGGCCTGTGGCCTGCCGATTGCCGTGGCCAGTGCCTTGAGCTTCATGCTACTGGGCTGGCACGAAGAGCACCTGCCACCCCATAGCCTGGGCTACGTGTACCTGCCGGCGCTGGTCGGCATTGCCGTGACCAGCATGTTTTTCGCCCGCTTTGGCGCGCGCCTGGCGCACAAGCTGTCGCCCCGTTTGTTGAAGCGCCTGTTCGCAGCACTGCTGTTCTGTGTCGGCCTCAGCTTTTTGATTTGAATCGAGAGGAAGTTCCATGCTGCCTTACCCGCAGATAGACCCCGTGGCCGTGGCCCTCGGGCCGCTGAAAATCCACTGGTACGGCCTGATGTACCTGATCGGCATCGGCGGCGCCTGGCTGCTGGCCTCGCGCCGGCTGAACCGCTTTGACCCTACCTGGTCGCGTGAGAAGCTGTCCGACCTGGTGTTCTGGCTGTCGATGGGGGTAATTGTCGGCGGGCGATTGGGCTATGTGCTGTTCTATGACCTGCACCAGTACCTGGCCAACCCGACGCTGATCTTCGAGGTGTGGAAGGGCGGCATGTCGTTCCATGGCGGCTTCATTGGCGTAATGCTGGCGGCCTTGTGGTTTGGCAAGCGCAACAACAAGTCGTTCTTCGAACTGATGGATTTCGTCGCCCCACTGGTGCCGATCGGCCTGGGCGCCGGGCGTATCGGTAACTTCATCAACGCCGAACTGTGGGGCAAGCCTACCGACGTGCCATGGGCGATGATTTTCCCGCCGTTCAGCGACCCGGCGCAGTTGCCGCGCCACCCGTCGCAGCTCTACCAGTTCGCCCTTGAGGGTGTGGCGCTGTTCGTCATCCTCTGGCTGTTCTCGCGCAAGCCACGGCCGACCATGGCGGTATCGGGCATGTTCGCGTTGTTCTACGGCATCTTCCGCTTCATCGTCGAATTCGTCCGCGTACCGGATGCCCAGCTGGGTTACATTGCCTGGGGCTGGCTGACCATGGGTCAGATTCTGTGCGTGCCGATGATCCTGGCTGGCCTCGGCCTGATCTGGTGGGCTTATAATCGCAAGCCCACGGCGAAACCCGCCTGATTAATCCCACGGCAGGGGCGATCCCCCTGCCGTTTTTGCTACAGGTAAGCCATGAAACAGTATCTGGACCTGGTCCGCGACGTTATCGACAACGGCACGCTGCAGGAAAACCGCACCGGCATCCGCACCATCAGCCTGCCGGGCGCGATGCTGCGCTTCGACCTGCAGAAGGGCTTTCCGGCCATCACCACGCGCAAGCTTGCGTTCAAGTCGGCGATTGGCGAAATGGTCGGTTTCCTGCGTGGCGTGAAGAACGCCGGTGAATTCCGCGAGCTGGGCTGCAAGGTGTGGGACCAGAACGCCAACGAGAACGCCCAGTGGCTGGCCAACCCGTTCCGCCAGGGCCATGACGACCTGGGCGAGATCTACGGCGTGCAATGGCGCCAGTGGCCGGGCTACAAACGCATCCCGCTGAGCAACCCGGCGGCCATCGAAATGGCCGAAAAGGCAGGCTTCCGTCGCATTGCTCAGGACGAAGAGGACGGCGTCGCGTTCGTCATCCTGTACAAGGCCATCGACCAGGTGCGCCAGTGCTTGGACACCATCGCCAACGACCCAGGCAGCCGCCGCATCCTGTTCCACGGCTGGAACTGCGCGCAGCTGGACGAAATGGCCCTGCCGCCGTGCCACCTGCTGTACCAGTTCCACCCGAATGTAGAGACCAGGGAAATCTCCCTGACCCTTTACATCCGCTCCAACGACCTGGGCCTGGGCACGCCGTTCAACCTCACCGAAGGCGCGGCGCTGCTGTCGCTGTTCGGCCGCCTGACCGGGTATACCCCGCGCTGGTTCACCTACTTCATCGGCGATGCCCATGTGTATGAAAACCACCTGGACATGCTGAACGAGCAACTCAAGCGCGAGCCGCTGGAGGCGCCGAAGCTGGTGATCAGTGATCGCGTGCCGGCGTTTGCCGAGACCGGCAAGTATGAGCCGGAGTGGCTGGAAAAGATCGAGCCGAGTGATTTCTGGCTGGAAGGGTATGAGCACCATGCGCCGATGACGGCGCCGATGGCGGTCTGAAAGACCTTTACTGCCTGAACTGGCCTCTTCGCGGGTAAACCCGCTCCCACAGGGACCGCGCCGCAGTTGAAGGCTGCGCTGTACCTGTGGGAGCGGTCTTGCCCGCGAATGCTTTCAGGTCAATGCCCGTGGCTTCGCCCTACATGCGAATGCTCGGTATCCGGCACCGATACCGCCCCGTTCGTCTCCAGTTGCTGCAAGATCGCGCACTCACTCCCCTGCGCATTGCAGCGCCGCCGCAGCTCCACCAGCTGCTCCTGCAACGCCACCAAGCCATCGATCCGCGCCTGCACATGCTCGATATGCTCGTCGATCAGCGCATTGACGCTGCCGCATGAGTCATCCGGGCTGTCGCGCAGCCGCAACAGGCTGCGGATTTCGTCCAGGGTCATGTCCAGGGTGCGGCAGTTGCGGATGAAGGTCAGCCGCTCGACGTGGGCCTGGGTATACAGCCGGTAGTTGCCTTCGGTGCGCGCAGGCTCGGGCAAAAGGTTTTCACGCTCGTAGTAGCGGATGGTTTCCACCGCGCAGTCTGTGGCTTTGGCCAGTTCTCCGATCTTCATCACGAAATCTCCAGCAAATGGCTTGACCCTATAGTGGCTACAGGGTGTTCACTTGGCAACAGGCTCAATTTAAGGATGACCCCATGAACCAGCCTGTCAGCCACGAACACAAGCACCCGCACGATCACGCCCATGGCGATGACGACCATGGCCATGCCGCCCACGGGCACAGCTGCTGCGCTTCCAAAGCCGCGCCGTCTCGGGTGCAAGTGACCGAAACGGCCAGTGCTCAGGCGCAGCTCAGTCGTTTCCGTATCGAGGCCATGGACTGCCCCACCGAGCAGACCCTGATCCAGGACAAGCTGGGCAAGCTGGCCGGGATCGAGCAGCTGGAATTCAACCTGATCAACCGCGTGCTTGGCGTGCGCCATACCTTGAACGGCACCGGCGATATCGAACGGGCCATCGACAGCCTGGGGATGAAGGCCGAGCCGCTTGGTGCCGAAGATGACGGCACAGCCGCTGCACCGCAACCGGCCAAGACCCGCTGGTGGCCGCTGGCCTTGTCGGGCATTGCCGCGATCGCCGCCGAAGTCGTGCACTTTGGTGCGTTGGCGCCTGAATGGGTGGTGGCGGCATTGGCGCTGGCGGCCATTGCTGGCTGCGGCTTGGGTACCTATAAAAAGGGCTGGATCGCCCTGAAGAACCGCAACCTCAACATCAATGCGCTGATGAGCATCGCCGTGACCGGCGCCGTGCTGATCGGCCAGTGGCCGGAAGCGGCCATGGTGATGGTGCTGTTCACCGTCGCCGAGCTGATCGAAGCGCGCTCGCTGGACCGCGCACGCAATGCCATCGGCGGGCTGATGCAGCTGACCCCGGACATGGCCACGGTGCAGCAGGCCGACGGCCAGTGGCGCGAGGTAGAGGTGCGTGAAGTGGCCCTCGGCGCCTTGGTGCGGGTACGCCCTGGTGAGCGCATTGGCCTGGATGGTGAAGTGACCAGCGGCCAATCCAGCGTCGATCAGGCGCCGATCACCGGCGAAAGTCTGCCTGTAGAGAAAGCGGTGGGCGACAAGCTGTTCGCCGGTACCATCAACCAGGCGGGGGCGCTGGAGTTTCGCGTTACTGCCGCCGCCGGGCAATCGACCCTGGCGCGAATCATCAAGGCCGTGGAGGAAGCGCAAGGCGCGCGGGCGCCGACCCAGCGCTTCGTCGACCGGTTCTCGCGCATCTACACCCCGGTGGTATTCGCCATCGCCCTGGCCGTGGCGGTGATTCCGCCGCTGTTCATGGCCGGTGCGTGGTTCGACTGGATCTACCGCGCCTTGGTGCTGCTGGTGGTCGCGTGCCCGTGCGCCCTGGTGATCTCGACCCCAGTGACCATCGTCAGCGGCCTGGCCGCTGCGGCGCGCAAAGGCATCCTGATCAAGGGCGGTGTTTACCTGGAGGGCGGTCGCCACCTGGACTTCCTGGCTCTGGACAAGACCGGCACCATTACCCACGGCAAGCCTGTGCAGACCGACGCCAAGGTGCTGGAGCCGCTGTTCGGAGGCCGCGCACAAGCCCTGGCCGCCAGCCTGGGTGAGCGCTCGGATCACCCGGTGTCCCGCGCCATTGCCCAGTTCGGCAAGGCGCAAGGCCTGGCCTTGAGCGAAGTGGATGACTTCGCTGCCCTGGCCGGTCGCGGCGTGCGTGGCACCATTGCCGGTGAGGTTTACCACTTGGGCAATCACCGCCTGGTCGAAGAACTGGGGCTGTGCTCGCCCGCGCTGGAAGCCCAGCTGGATGCACTGGAGCGTCAGGGCAAAACAGTGGTTTTACTGCTCGACCGCTCTGGCCCGCTGGCGCTGTTCGCGGTGGCCGATACGGTCAAGGACAGCAGCCGCCAGGCCATCGCCGAACTGCATGAGCTGGGTATCAAGACTGTCATGCTGACCGGCGACAATCCGCATACCGCGCAGGCCATCGCCGGCGTGGTGGGTATCGACCGCGCCGAGGGTAACCTGCTGCCGGCCGACAAGCTGAAAACCATCGAAGCCCTTTACGCCCAAGGCCATCGGGTGGGTATGGTGGGTGACGGCATCAACGACGCCCCGGCCCTGGCCCGTGCCGAAATCGGCTTTGCAATGGCGGCGGCTGGCACCGACACCGCCATCGAGACTGCCGATGTAGCGTTGATGGACGACGACTTGCGCAAAATCCCGGCCTTCGTCAGGCTGTCGCGCCAAAGTGCGGCGATCCTCATGCAGAACATCGTTCTGGCGTTGGGCATCAAGGCAATATTCCTGGCGATCACCTTCGCTGGCATGGCCACCATGTGGATGGCGGTGTTCGCTGACATGGGCGTGAGCCTGCTGGTGGTGTTCAACGGCTTGCGCCTGCTGCGCAAATAGAGGACGTGCATGCTGAGTTCGGAGCTGAAAGCCTTCTACATGGTGGCCCGCCTGGGCAGCATCACCCTGGCGGCGAAGAAGCTCGGGCTCAGCCAGCCCACGGTGACCACGCAGATCCGCAACCTGGAAAGCCAGTACGCGGTCGAGCTGTTCTACCGTGGCGGGCGGCGCCTGGTGTTGAGTGAAGAGGGCGTGCGCCTGCTGCCGATGGTCAAGGCGCTGTTGCAGCAAGAGGCGGACATCGAGTTCGAACTGCGCAACAGCGGCCAGGCCCAAGGCACCCTGCGCATTGCCGCCACGGCGCCTTACTACATCCTCGACTTGGTGAAGATCTACCGCGAACGGCTTCCGCAGGTGGAAGTGGCGGTGGAGATCGGCAACTCGCAGCAAGTGCTGGAAATGCTTGAAGACTACCGGGTGGACATCGCCGCTTCGTCGCAGCTCGTGGAGGATGCCCGGTTGGTGCGGCGGGTCCTGGGCACGGATCCATTGGTTGTGGCGGTGCACCGCAACCACCCGTTGGCCCACCGCCAGGCGGTGTCCATCGACGTCTTGGCCGGGCATTGCCTGCTGATGCGCGAGAAGGGCTCGACCACGCGCAAGCTGACCGAGCAGATGCTGCAGGAGGCCGGGGTGAAGGCCGGGGCTTTGCTGGAAATCGGCAGCCGTGAGTCGATCCGCGAGGCGGTGCTGCGCAATATCGGTATCAGCGTGATTGCCCGGCATGAGGTGCCGCATAACCCTGAATTACGGGTGCTGGCGCTGGAGGATGCGCCGGTGATGCATGAGTATTTGTATTGCCTGAAGGAGCGGCGCCAGGCCCGGTTGCCAGCTGCATTCCTGGGCGTGGCGCAGGAAGTGGCTGGTTCGCATTTCTAGATCGGTGTGGGCTTCTTCGCGGGTTTACCCGCGAAGAGGCCTTTGAGGGCCAATACAAAATCTGCCAATACCACTATCACTTGCTTTTGCCTTAAAGCCACAGAACCTTCGCACAGCCTGCCTAGCATGGCCCCCATCTCTTCGATGAGGCCTTGCCATGAACCACGCCACCCCCGGCGCACAAATGAAAGTGCGCAACATCCACAAGCGCTTCGGTGCCTTTACGGCGCTCAACGATGTCTCGCTGGACATCGCCGCCGGCGAGCTGGTGTGCCTGCTCGGCCCGTCCGGCTGTGGCAAGACCACGCTGCTGCGCTGCATCGCCGGCCTGGAGCGCCAGGACCGCGGCACGCTGTACATCGGCGAGCGCGATATCTCCGAACTGCCGCCCCAGGCCCGTGATTACGGCATCCTGTTCCAGTCCTATGCGCTGTTCCCCAACCTCACCGTCGAGGCCAACATTGCCTACGGCCTGACTGGCAGTGGCCGCGAGCAGGCCCGTCAGCGGGTGGCTGAAATGCTTGAACTGGTGGGCCTTTCTGGCAGCGAGAAGAAGTACCCCGGCCAGCTTTCCGGTGGCCAGCAGCAACGCGTGGCCCTGGCCCGTGCGCTGGCACCGTCCCCCTCGCTGTTGCTGCTCGATGAGCCCATGTCGGCGCTGGACGCACGGGTGCGCGAGCACTTGTGCACCGAACTGCGCCAGCTGCAACGCCAACTGGGCATTACCACCTTGATGGTCACCCACAATCAGGACGAGGCCATGCTGATGGCTGACCGTATTGCGGTGATGAACAACGGCCAGGTTGAGCAGTACGCCACCCCACAGGAAATCTACGACCAGCCGGCCACACCGTTCGTCGCCGAGTTCGTTGGCCAGGGCAACTGGCTGCCGTTCCAGCGCAACGATGACAGCCATGCCCAGGTCGGCGCCATGAGCATGCGTCTGGCGCCGGGTTCGGCACAGGCCAGCAGCGGCCGGTTGTTCTGCCGCCCGGAGGCAATCACGGTCAACCCGGTGGTGCACGAGGAAAACCTGTTCCCGGCCATGGTCCGCGAGATTACGTTCCTGGGTAACCGCTGCCGCATGAGCTTCGAACTCAAAGCCCTGCCTGGCCATGCCCTGCTGGCTGAACTGGCCCCCGAGGCCATACCGCGCCTGGGCTCGCAGGACATCTGGGTGGCCCTGCCGCCGCAGAGGCTGCAGGTGTTTGCCTGAGATGGCCGCGCCAATGTCCCTGCCGCTGAGCCAGGCCAACGCCGCGCCACGTGCTGGCGTCGCCCTGGGTGACCGGTTGTTCGTGGTCGGCGGCAGGAGCCTGCTGCTGATCCTTCTGGTGCTGGCTGTGCTGATGCCACTGCTGGCGATCTTCTGGCGTGGCTTCAGCGCTGACGCGGACCAGGGTGGAGGCCTGCTGGCAGCCCACGAACTGTTCGCCAGCGACAATTTCCACTGGTTGCTGGGCAACAGCCTGTCGGTGGCGTTCACCGTGGCGGCCATCGTGGTGCCGCTGGCGTACCTGTTCGCCTATGCGCTGCAACGCACGCGGATTCCGGCCAAGGGCGTGTGGCGGGGGATTTCCCTGCTGCCGCTGCTGGCGCCGTCGATGCTGCCGGCCATCGCGCTGGTCTACCTGTTTGGTAACCAGGGGCTGCTGCGCGGGTTGCTCAGCGACAACATCTATGGCTTCTGGGGCATCGTGCTGGGCGAGGCGATCTACACCTTCCCGCATGCGCTGATGATCCTGCTGTCGGCGCTGTCGTTGGCCGATGCCCGGTTGTTCGATGCGGCCTCCAGCATGGGGGCCGGCCCGTGCCGGGCATTTACCAGCATCACCTGGCCAGCCACGCGGCAAGCGGTATTCGCGGCGTTCTGCCTGGTGTTCACCCTGACCATCACCGACTTCGGTGTTCCGGTCGTGGTCGGTGGTGACTATCAGGTACTGGCGCTGGAGGCCTACAAGGCGGTGGTGGGCCAGCAACAGTTCGGCCGTGGCGCGTTGATTGGCATGGTCCTGCTGCTCCCGGCGCTGTTCAGCTTCACGGTCGATGCCTGGCTGCGTCGGCGCCAGGGCGAAGCCATGAGCGGTCGTGCCCAGGTGTTCGAGCCCAAGTCATCGCGCAGCCGAGATGCCTGCTTCCTGGCCATCGTGCTGCTGGTGTGCGCGGCGTTGCTGCTGGTGATCGGCATGGCGGTGTATTCCTCGCTGGTCACCTTCTGGCCGTACAACCTGTCGTTGTCGCTGCGCCATTACATGTTCGAAGATACCGCAGGTGGCGGCTGGCTGGCTTATCGCAACAGCGTGACCATGGCCATTGGCACCGCGCTGATCGGCAGCATCGTGATCTTCACCGGTGCTTACCTGATGGAGAAAACCCAAGGTCAGCGCCTGCTCAACCAGATGCTGCGCCTGCTCAGTTTCATCCCCATGGCTGTACCTGGCCTGGTGCTGGGTCTGGGCTACGTCTTCTTCTTCAACCTGAACGGCAACCCGCTGCATGTGCTGTATGGCGGCATGGGGCTGCTGGTGGTGTGCACCATTGCGCACTACCTGACCACCGCGCAGATGACCGCAACCACGGCACTGCGGCAGCTCGACGGCGAGTTCGAGGCCGCCGCGCTGTCGCTGAAGGCACCGCTGTACAAGCACTTCGTGCGGGTGACCGTGCCGATTTGCCTGCCGGCACTGCTGGACATCATCCGCTACCTGTTCGTGTCGGCCATGACCACCGTGTCGGCGGCGATCTTCCTGTACAGCCCCGACACCATTCTGGCTGCCGTCGCCGTGCTGAACATGGACGACGCCGGTAACGTGGGCGGTGCTGCTGCCATGTCCACCCTGATTTTGCTGACCAGTGCCGGCGCTTCACTGCTGCTGGCCGCAGCCTCACGCGGCCTGCTGCGCCGCTCCCAAGCCTGGCGCCAACGCGCCGCGACCGTCTGACCTGTAAGGAACCTACCCATGTACAAGCACCTTGCACTTGCCGCTGCCGTTTCTGCCGTGTTCAGCCTACAGGCTTCGGCCGCCGGTACCCAGTTGACGGTCTACACCGCCCTGGAAGCAGAACAACTGAAGAGCTACAAGCAGGCCTTCGAAAAGGCCAACCCGGACATCGAGATCAAGTGGGTACGCGACTCCACCGGCATCATCACCGCCAAGCTGCTGGCCGAGAAAGACCGCCCGCAAGCTGACGCCGTGTGGGGCCTGGCGGCGTCCAGCCTGGCCGTTCTCGACCAGAACGGCATGCTTGAAGCCTACGCGCCAAAAGACCTGGGCAAGATCGCAGCCAACTACCGCGATGCCGCCAACCCACCGGCCTGGGTGGGCATGGACGTGTGGGCCGCGACCATCTGCTTCAATACCGTCGAGGCCGAGAAGCAGGGCCTGAGCAAACCGGTGAGCTGGCAGGACCTGACCAAGCCGGAGTACAAGGGCAAGATCGTCATGCCCAACCCGGCCTCGTCCGGCACCGGCTTCCTCGACGTGAGCGCCTGGTTGCAGACCTTCGGTGAGCCACAGGGCTGGGCCTACATGGACGCGCTGCACCAGAACATCGGGCAGTACGTTCACTCTGGCTCCAAGCCATGCAAGCTGGCGGCAGCGGGCGAGTTCCCGATCGGTATCTCGTTCGAATACCCGGCCGTGCAGCTCAAGCGCCAGGGCGCGCCGCTGGACATCGTGCTGCCGAAGGAAGGCCTGGGTTGGGAGATCGAGGCGACTGCGGTGATCAAGGGCTCGCCCAAGGCGAATGCGGCCAAGCGTCTGGCCGATTTTTCGGCAAGCCCCGCAGCCATGGAGCTGTACAAGGAGAACTTCGCGGTGCTGGCGGCGCCGGGCATTGCCAAACCGCAGACCGAGTTGCCTGCGGACTATGAGCAGCGCCTGATCAAGAACGACTTTGCCTGGGCCTCGAAGAATCGCGACCAGATTCTGGCTGAATGGCGCAAGCGCTATGACGGTAAGTCGGAGAAGGTGGCCCAGCAGTAGCACTTCACTTTGCAGGTCTGGCCTCTTCGCGGGTAAACCCGCTCCCACAAGTACTGCGCAGGAACTGGGCTTTGCGCTATCCCTGTGGGAGCGGGTTTACCCGCGAAGAGGCCAGACCTGTTTACTCAAAACTGAGAAACCAACGCCTCTAGCTGTTCCTGCCGTTCAGCCTGATTCAGCTTCGCCCCTGGATTAAGGGTGGACCACTGCGGATGTGCCCGCGCCTTGACCAGCGCCTCTGGCAACCTGCCTTCACGCCACGTCTTCTCATCCAGCTCTCCCAGCCGAATGCTGTCCTGCGCCGCATGCCCACGGTTGTCCAGCGCAACCATCAACTGCTGCTGACGCAAGGCCAGCAAGCGCAATACCGTGTCGTCCACGGTCAGCTCGCGCTTGCCCTTAAGCTTGCCCATCAACCGCGACCCATAGTTGCGCGCGGTCTGCAGCGCGCCACCGGCAATTGCACCTGCCAAGGCCGCTGCACCGAGGGTAAGGCCGCCAACCAGCAAATCAACCCCGGCACCGGCGGCCGCCCCGGCCGCCACACCACTGCCCAGGCGCACGCCCAGCAGCTTCAGGGTTTCGGGGTTGAACAGGTCGTCACCCCAGCGGCCATCCAGCAAAGGCAGGTCGCTGGCATGGGCATCTTCGCGGCGGAAGGCATACAGCTTGAGCAACGCCTCGACGCAGCGCTGTTCCCGCTGGCGCACGTCCTGGCGCAATGCTTCGATGGCCCTGGCCTCGGCAGCCGGTTCTGCCTCGACGCTGCGCCGGCAGGCGGCGCAGTCCAGCAGCAGCTCGGCGATCAGGCGCTTGCCGCTGTGCTGGCGCGCCAGACGCTGCGCCTGCTGGTCGTCGATCAGCCGCTGCAGGGCAGGGCGAGCGTCTTCCAGCAACAGGGCCAGGCTCTCGTACAAACGCCGCTCGCCATCCTCGGGTGGGGCCACGCTGTCGAACCGCACCAACGCGTGAAGCCCAAGCCGGGCAAGGGCTTCACGCCATTGCGGCTCGCGGTGCTGGTGGCTGGCGACGAAGTTGAGCACTGGCAGCAACGGCTTGCCGCAGCTGGCCAGCACTTCCAGCTCGTCGCGGTATTTGGCCAACACCGGCTCACGCGCATCGATCACGTACAGGCCGGCATTGCTGGCCAGCAGCTGGCGTAGCACCTTGGCCTCCTGCTCGAAACGCTGGCGTGCCTCGCTGCCCTGCAGGAAGCGCTCCAGGCGGGCCGGGCCGTCCAGGCGCTCGCCCGGGCGCTCCAGGCGTTCGAGGTAGTCGAGCAAGGCGATGGCATCTTCCAGGCCCGGTGTGTCGTACAGCTCCAGCAAGGGTTCGCCGTCCACCGACAGGCGCGCACCTTCCACATGGCGGGTGGTGCTGGGGCGGTGGGAGACTTCGCCAAAGCCGACGTCACGGGTGAGGGTACGCAGCAGCGAGGTCTTGCCGACGTTGGTGTGGCCGACCACGGCCAGTTTCAGCGGCTCAGTCATGGCCATGCTCCAGCCAGGTCAAGGGCGAGGTGTCGGCGTGTGCCAGGCCAAGGCGGTCGAGGGCTTCGTGCCAGTCACCCAGGCGCTGGGCATCGAGAGCCTGACCAGGCGCGGCCTGTAATAGCCAGATTCGGGTCGCACCGGCATTGCGCGCCAGTTCGGCGAGTAGCGCCAGGCTGCCGCGGTCGGGTGAGCGCCGTGGGTCGCAGGCGATGGCCAGGCGAGCAGGCGGGAAGCGGCTAAGTTGTTCAAGCAGGCGGTTGCGCGATTCACGGCTGTCGAGCACACCGGCATCGGTCACGTTTTTGGGCAGGGCGGGCGGCCAGGGGCGCTGGTCGTCCAGTTCCAGGCCGACCAGCAGGGCACCGCTGCTGCCGCTTTCCAGCTGGCCGGCAGCAAACTGTGGCAAAGCCTCGGGGGCTGCGTCCTGCACGCCGATGCGCTCGCTGCGGGGCATCAGCGCATCTCGCAGGTGCGCGTAGCCGGGCAGGCTGAGGTCCAGCGTCAGGCGCTCGCGGCCCTGGCGCCAGCGCCACAGGCACAACGCGGCCAGCAGCAAGCGCGGCAGCAGGCCATACACCAGCACTACGCCGAGTAGCCAGCTGGCCCAGGCCTGGCGGGCCAGATCCAGCGCGGGCAAGGTGTCGCCGCTGGCGCGGATCATGGCCTCGTCGGGTATGGCAAAGCCCAGCAGCGAGGGCAGGGCGCCCAGGGCTTGGGTCAGGTGGATGAACGGGTCGGCGGCAAGCAGCGTGGTTTCCCAGACAAAGCCATAACGCCGGGTAGCCAGCAAGGCCAGGAGCATGCCCAGGGCGGTGAGCATCGCCAGCAGCCACAGGCCGTGTACCAGCAGGCCGAGCAACCAGCGGTTGAGGCGCTGGCGTTGCAGCAGCACCAGCAGCGCAGGTGCCAAGTGCGCGGCCTTGGCATCGCGGGCAAAGCGTTCGCTAAGCCATAACCACAGGCGGCCCAGCCCCGTGCCGTGGTTTCCACTGATGGCAAAGCCGACGGCCCAGCCCAGCAGCATCAGCAGGTTCAGCCCGAGCAGGCTGCCCAAGGCCCAGAATACGTTGACCGGCCGTTGCCCATCGCCCAGGGCGGCCAGCGCCATGCCTGCGCCGCTGAGCACGGCCAGCAGCAACAAGGGCAGCAGCGCCAGGCGCGCACCCTGTTTCCAGTGGTGCAAGGCGACAGTCATGCCGTCGCGTTCGGCCAGGCACAGCGCACGGGTTTCGATACGGGCCGCCAGGTCGCCGCCCAGTTGGCGGGCGCGGCGGTTGGCCTCCTGGTCTTCCAGAGGGCCGGCATGTTCTTCACGCAGGCGTACCGCTTCGGTGAGCCAGCGCTTGTCCAGTGAAGTGGGTGCAGTCACAAGGTCTTCCATTGCACAGGTCAGGGCAGAAGCATAACCCACACGCCCGGTGCTATCCTCGCCGGCATGAATACATCACTCCCCCTCAGCCTGATCGCGGCATACGCTGAAAACCGCGTGATCGGCATCGACAACTCCATGCCCTGGCATTTGCCGGGGGATTTCAAATACTTCAAGGCCACCACCCTGGGCAAGCCGATCGTCATGGGGCGCAAGACCTGGGACTCGCTGGGGCGGCCACTGCCCGGGCGGTTGAACATCGTCGTCAGCCGCCAGCCGGGGCTTGAGCTGGCAGGCGCCGAGGTGTTCGCGTCGCTGGAGGAGGCGCTGGTGCGGGCTGAACAGTGGGCGCGCGAGCAAGGCGTTGATGAGCTGATGCTGATTGGCGGGGCGCAGCTGTATGGGCAGGCGCTGGAGAAAGGGCTGGTCAGCCGCATGTACCTGACGCGGGTGGAAATGGCGCCGGAAGGGGATGCCTGGTTCCCTGCGTTTGATGAGGGGCAGTGGAAGCTGGCGTCGAGTGAGGCGCAGGCTGAAGAAGGTAAACCTGCCTATCACTTCGAGGTCTGGGACAAGGTTTGATATTACCGGGGCTGCTGTGCAGCCCATCGCCGGCAAGCAGCGCAAGGTGAGCGGTGATGCTCAGGTGAGCAGCTTGATGATCAGTGCGGTGACAGTCGCCACGGTGGTGACGAAACCGACGGCGATGGCAACCGGGTACCAGAAGGTTTCGCGGGTCATCTTGACGGCCTCGGCATTCAGCTTGCGTGTCTCGGCCATCAGTTTGTCGACTTCGACGCGGATCTTGGCCACCTCAATGCGGAGCTTTTCGGCTTCGGCCTGGGTCATGTCGTACTGGGGCATGGTGTTGCCTTTCCCTTGGAGTGTTCGATAAGGCGAGCTAGCAGTATAGCGATGCTGCCAGCCGCCTGTTGCCCACTTCCCATGCCATTGCGTTACGGGATATTGGGGCTGTATGGCAGCCCCGGGTGATCCGTCAGGTATGGCTCAACTCGGCATGCTCATCGCCCGCCAGCACAGACTTGTCGGTCTCTTTCAGCAGTTGGCTGGTGACCACGCCCGCCGTCATCGAACCGTTCACGTTCAACGCCGTGCGGCCCATGTCGATCAGCGGCTCTACCGAAATCAGCAACGCCACCAGCTCCACCGGCAAGCCCATGGCCGGCAGCACGATCAATGCAGCAAAGGTGGCCCCGCCGCCCACGCCGGCAACGCCTGCCGAACTCAGGGTGACGATGGCCACCAGGGTGGCGATCCACAGCGGGTCGAAGGTATCGATGCCTACCGCCGGCGCCACCATCACCGCCAGCATGGCGGGGTAGAGGCCGGCGCAACCGTTCTGGCCAATGGTGGTGCCGAACGAGGCGCTGAAGCTGGCGATGGATTGCGGCACGCCCAGGCGACGGGTTTGCGCCTCGATGTTCAGCGGAATGCTGGCAGCGCTGGAGCGGCTGGTGAAGGCGAAGGTCAGCACCGGCCACACCTTGCGGAAGAAGCGCAGCGGGCTCACGCCAGTGGCGGCGAGGATGATGCCGTGCACCACGAACATCAGCGCTAGGCCCAGGTACGACACCACCACGAAGCTACCCAGCTTGAGGATGTCTTCCATGTTCGAGCTGGCCACGACCTTGGTCATCAACGCCAGCACGCCATACGGGGTCAGTTTCATCACCACGCGCACCAGGCGCATCACCCAGGCTTGCAGGGTGTCGATGGCCGACAGGGCACGTTCGCCTTTCTCGGCATCGTCCTTGATCAGCTGCAAGGCCGCCAGGCCGATGAACACGGCAAAGATCACCACGCTGATGATCGAAGTCGGCTTGGCCCGCGCCAGGTCACCCACCGGGTTGCTGGGGATGAACGACAGCAGCAGCTGCGGGATGTTGAGGTCGGCGACCTTGCCGGCATAGTCGCTGTGGATAACCTGCATACGCGCGCTTTCCTGGGCGCCGGCCACCAGGCCTTCGGCGCTGAGGCCGAACAGGTTGGTCAGCACGATGCCGATCAGCGCGGCAATGGCGGTGGTCAGCAGCAGGGTGCCGATGCTCAGCACGCTGATGCGGCCCAGCGAAGAGGCATTGTGCAGGCGTGCCACGGCGCTGAGGATCGAGGCGAAGATCAGCGGCATGACGATCATCTGCAACAGGCCGACATAGCCGTTGCCGACCAGGTCGAGCCAGGCGATGGTGGCCTTGAGCGCCGGGTGGCCAGCGCCGTAGACCGTGTGCAGGGCAAGGCCGAAGAGCACACCCAGCACCAGGCCCAGCAGCACCTTCTTGGCCAGGCTCCAGTCGGTTCGGCGGGTTTGTGCCAGGCCCAGCAACAGGGCCAGGAACGCCAGCAGGTTAAGAGACAGCGGCAGGTTCATTGAAGCTCCAGCGGAAAAAAGCAAAGGAAGCATCGCCTCTGTGAGCGATTGCGAACGGAAATGCTAACAGGCTGAAAACAAACGAATTTATATCCAAATGGAATGTGTATAGTCGTTCATGGAATAACGGCGTGTCGCAGGTTGCAATGAACACGGCGTTTGCAGCTGCATGGAGGTCGTTATCGAGGGCCGTTGGCGGGGAATGTTGCACTAGCGTTTCCGGGTCATTTCAGGAGATTCGTAAATGAAGCGCGCCCCTAAAGCCGTGGCCCTCGGCCTGTCCCTGCTGTTCAGTATCGAAACCTTCGCCACCGAGCTCAAGCATTGGCCTGCAGAAGCAGCCAAGCAGCTCGACGGCATGATTGCCGCGAATGCCAACAAAGGTAATTACGCGGTGTTCGACATGGACAACACCAGTTACCGCTATGACCTTGAAGAGGCCCTGCTGCCATTCATGGAGAACAAGGGCCTGCTGAGCCGCGACAAGCTCGACCCGTCGTTGAAGCTGATGCCGTTCAAGGACACCGCCGAGCACAAGGAAAGCCTGTTCAGCTACTACTACCGGTTGTGCGAAGTTGACGACATGGTCTGCTATCCGTGGGTGGCCCAGGTGTTCTCGGGCTTTACCCTGAAGGAGCTGAAGGTGCAGGTGGATGAGCTGATGGCTTCTACCAAGCCGATCCCCAGCACCTACTACGAAGGCGACCAAGTCAAGACTATTGAGGTACAGCCACCCAAGGTCTTCAAGGGCCAGGCCGAGCTTTACAACAAGCTGATGGAGAACGGCATCGAGGTGTACGTGATCTCGGCGGCTTCGGAAGAGCTGGTGCGCATGGTCGCGTCAGACCCCAAGTACGGCTACAACGTGAAGCCGCAAAACGTGATTGGCGTGAGCCTGCTGCTCAAGGACCGCGCCAATGGCCAGCTGACCACGGCACGCAAGCAGATCAGCGCCGGGCACTATGACGCCAAGGCCAACGAAGGGCTGGAACTGACCCCGTACCTGTGGACCCCGGCCACCTGGATGGCGGGTAAGCAGGCGGCGATCCTCACCTACATCGATGAATGGAAGAAGCCGGTGCTGGTGGGCGGCGACACGCCAACCAGTGATGGCTACATGCAGTTTCATGGGGTGGATGTGGGCAAGGGCGGCATCCACCTGTGGATAAACCGCAAGGCCAAATACATGGACCAGCTCAATGGCATGATTGCCAGAAATGCCGCCGCTCAGGCCAAGGAAGGGTTGCCGGTGACGGCGGACAAGAACTGGGTGATCGTGACGCCGGAGCAGATTCAGTAGGCTCATGGTACGTGTACCGTGATTCGATAACTGCCGCTGGAAACACGTTTGCCGTAGCGGTCGTGGATGGCGAACGTGTGACCGGCCTGGGTCTCTTGATGAATGACCGTGGCATACTCGCCAGAGAAAATGTTCTTGGCTTGCAAGTGGGCAGGAGGTGCGTCTGATGGGGGGATGGCGCTGGGGCAATCAGTAAGCACCAAACGCCCTTGTTCGGCGTCCCAGGCATGGCGACAACCAGGTACATGTACCGAGCCCCTGAAACTGATGGCTCCGGTCATTGCGCGCTCCTGACCTTGGGTAGAGGTGGGTACCAGGCATACGTACCCTATGGTCACGCTGTACAGCAGGCTTTTCCAAGTCATGGCTGCCATTGCCCCCTAAGGCTGTTTTTAGGCAGTATGGGAGCGGAAAAGCAAAAAAACCGGCGCACGGGGCGCCGGTTGGTGTTTTCAGACGCTTCTTACAGGCCTTCCAACATAGCCTTGTTGCGCACGGCACCCTTGTCGGCACTGGTCGCCAGCAGGGCATAGGCCTTCAGCGCAGTGGTCACCTTGCGTGGGCGTACTTCGGCAGGCTTCCAGCCCTTCTTGTCCTGTTCGACGCGGCGTTCGGCCAGCTCTTCGTCGCTGACCAGCAGGTTGATCGAACGGTTAGGGATGTCGATCAGCACCTTGTCGCCGTCACGCACCAGGCCGATGGCGCCACCCGCAGCAGCTTCTGGCGAGGCGTGGCCGATCGACAGGCCCGAAGTGCCACCCGAGAAGCGGCCGTCGGTGAGCAGGGCGCAAGCCTTGCCCAGGCCTTTGGACTTCAGGTACGAGGTCGGGTACAGCATTTCCTGCATGCCCGGGCCGCCTTTCGGGCCTTCGTAACGGATGATCACGATGTCGCCGGCCTTCACTTCGTCAGCGAGGATGCCGCGTACGGCGCTGTCCTGGCTTTCGAAGATTTTCGCGGTGCCTTCGAACACGTGGATCGACTCGTCGACACCCGCGGTTTTCACCACGCAACCGTCGAGGGCGATGTTGCCGTACAGCACGGCCAGGCCGCCTTCTTGCGAATAAGCGTGCTCGAAGCTGCGGATGCAGCCGTTTTCGCGGTCGTCATCCAGGGTTTCCCAACGGGTCGACTGGCTGAACGCGGTCTGGGTCGGGATCCCGGCAGGGCCGGCCTTGAAGAAGGTGTGCACGGCTTCGTCATCGGTCTGGGTGATGTCCCATTTGGCGATGGCTTCTTCCATGCTGCGGCTGTGCACGGTCGGCAGGTCGGTGTGCAGCAGGCCGCCACGGGCCAGCGAACCGAGGATGCTGAAGATGCCGCCGGCGCGGTGCACGTCTTCCATGTGGTACTTCTGGATGTTCGGCGCCACTTTGCACAGCTGCGGCACTTTGCGCGACAGGCGGTCGATGTCACGCAGGTCGAATGCCACCTCGCCTTCCTGGGCGGCGGCCAGCAGGTGCAGGATGGTGTTGGTCGAACCGCCCATGGCGATGTCGAGCATCATGGCGTTTTCGAACGCCTTGAAGTTGGCGATGCTGCGCGGCAGTACCGACTCATCGTTCTCGCCGTAGTAGCGCTTGCACAGCTCGACGATGGTGCGGCCGGCGGTGAGGAACAGCTGCTCGCGGTCGGCGTGGGTGGCCAGGGTCGAACCGTTGCCCGGCAGGGCCAGGCCCAGTGCTTCGGTCAGGCAGTTCATCGAGTTGGCGGTGAACATGCCGGAGCACGAACCGCAGGTCGGGCAGGCGCTGCGCTCGTATTCGGCGACTTTCTCGTCGGAGGCCGTGGAGTCGGCGGCGATGACCATGGCATCGACCAGGTCCAGGCCGTGGCTGGCCAGTTTGGTCTTGCCGGCTTCCATCGGGCCGCCGGAAACGAAGATCACCGGGATGTTCAGGCGCAGGGCGGCCATCAGCATGCCGGGCGTGATCTTGTCGCAGTTGGAAATGCACACGATGGCGTCGGCGCAGTGGGCGTTGACCATGTATTCCACGGCGTCGGCAATGATCTCGCGGCTTGGCAGCGAGTACAGCATGCCGTCGTGGCCCATGGCGATGCCGTCATCGACCGCGATGGTGTTGAATTCCTTGGCCACGCCACCGGCGCGTTCGATCTCGCGGGCAACCAGCTGGCCCAGGTCCTTCAGGTGCACGTGGCCCGGGACGAACTGGGTGAACGAGTTGGCGATGGCGATGATCGGTTTCTTGAAGTCTTCGTCCTTCATCCCGGTGGCGCGCCACAGGGCACGGGCGCCGGCCATGTTGCGGCCTTGGGTGGAAGTCTTGGAACGATAATCAGGCATGAAACACTCCTGGCGGCTTAATCAGGTCACAAAAAGGGGAGTGAGCTTCTCTTGTCCTTTGCGCCGCAGGCCGGTTGCCACTGGCACGGATGAGGCCGAAGACCGCGCGGGATCGCCGCGTGCTTGGCCAGAGCTCATAAACCCGCCGGGGATGACTGGCGATGAATAGGCCGATTCTACACCGCTGGCGCGGCGAGGGAATGAAGATGTGTGCAGGCGGTGATTTTGGCCTAACGGCCGGCGTTTGTAGGACGCTTCCTAAACATGACCCAAGGGGCTGACCTGGCCACCATGAATAACTATTATCCGGCCGCCGCATGTGCGGCTTCACGAGATACCCCTCAATGGACCTTCCCAGTTACCGGTTCCATACGAACCTGCTATCTGGCACTGAGCGCGCCGTCGCCAGGGCTGTCGAAGGCTTGAGTCTTAAAGGCTGAGGTCTGTGGGCGCCTGGTTGGGCGCCTGGAGAACTTCATGCACTATCAAAACGACAAGAATACCCGGCAGCCTGTGAGCCAAGAGGCCTTGGACGCGATGCGTCGTGAGGCGACCGAGGACTTCCACAAGGGCGCCTCGATCACCAATCACGTTGGCAACCTGCGGGATGCGACCTTGGGGCTGCTCTACCGCAAGCGCGTGCTATGGCTGGTGTTGCTGGTATTTGGCAACCTGTTTTCTGGGGCGGGTATCGCCGCTTTCGAGGAAACCATCGCAGCACACATCGCCTTGGTATTCTTCCTGCCATTGCTGGTGGACAGCGGCGGAAACGCTGGCGCCCAGTCTGCAACGCTGATGGTACGAGGCCTGGCGACGGGCGAAGTGGCCATGCGTGACTGGTGGCGCATGCTGGGCCGGGAGTTCGGGGTTGCCTTGGCTCTAGGCTGCACCATGGCTGTTGCCGTGGCGTCCTTGGGGGTATTGCGCGGCGGGCTGCAAATTGCCCTGATCGTAGCCAGCAGCATGGTGATCATCGTGCTGGTCGGAAGCCTGATCGGCATGAGCCTGCCATTTCTGCTGAGTCGCTTCAGGCTCGACCCAGCGACAGCCAGCGGGCCACTGATCACATCGATTGCCGATGCCGCGGGGGTGCTGGTGTACTTCGGGATTGCAACGCACGTTCTGGACATTTGAAGCGTGCCGGGGGGCGTAAGGCCCCCCGGTCGATCGCAATCAGCTGTTAGGCAGCAACCGGCAGGTGATGCTCTTGATGTAGCGGGTCTCGGCAATGGCCGGGTGCACCGGGTGGTCCGGGCCTTGGCCGCCGCGCTCGAGCAGCTGCATGTTGCGGTCCAGGTGACGGGCGCTGGTCAACAGGATGTTGTGCAGGTCGTCCTCGGGCAGGTGCATCGAGCACGAGGCGCTGACCAGGATGCCGTCCTTGCTCAGCATGCGCATGGCCTGTTCGTTGAGGCGGCGGTAGGCCGCTTCACCGTTTTTCAGGTCTTTCTTGCGCTTGATGAAGGCGGGTGGGTCGGCAATGATCACGTCGAAGCGCTCTTCGGCGGCCTTCAGTTCGCGCAGGGCCTCGAACACGTCGCCTTCGATGCAGGTCAGTTTCTCGCTGATGCCGTTGAGTGCCGCGTTGCGCTCCACGCCATCCAGGGCAAAGCCCGAAGCATCCACACAGAACACTTCGCTGGCGCCGAAGGCACCCGCTTGCACGCCCCAGCCACCGATGTAGCTGAACAGGTCGAGTACACGCTTGCCTTTTACATAGGGGGCCAGGCGTGCACGGTTCATGCGGTGGTCGTAGAACCAGCCGGTCTTCTGGCCTTCACGCACCGGGGCTTCGAACTTGACGCCGTTCTCTTCCAGCGGCACCCAGTCCGGTACTTCGCCGTAGACGGTTTCGACATAGCGCTGCAAGCCTTCGGCATCACGCGCGGCGGAGTCGTTCTTGAACAGGATGCCGCTTGGCTTGAGCACCTGAACCAGGGCGGCGATCACGTCGTCCTTGTGCGCCTCCATGGTGGCCGAGGCCAGCTGCACCACGAGGATGTCGAAGAAGCGGTCGACTACCAGGCCCGGCAGCAGGTCGGAGTCGCCATAGACCAGGCGGTAGCACGGCTGGTCGAACAGACGCTCGCGCAGCGACAGGGCGACGTTCAGGCGGTGAACCAGCAGCGACTTGTCCAGCGGCAGCTTGATGTCGCGCGACAGCAAGCGGGCGCAGATCAGGTTGTTCGGGCTGAGTGCAACAATCCCCAGAGGCTTGCCATTGGCTGCCTCGAGAACAGCCTGCTGACCGGCCTGGAAGCCTTGCAGCGGGGTCGCGCTGACGTCGACTTCGTTGCTGTAGACCCACAGGTGGCCGGCGCGCAGACGGCGGTCGGCATTGGCTTTGAGGCGAAGGCTGGGCAGGGACATGACGTCGCTCCGGGAAAAAAGAGCGGGAGTATAACCTGTTGGCCCGCACTTCTGTTCGAGGCGCGACAAAGCGCTTGTGCACTCAACTGGGTTAGAATCCCCCGTCCTAAACGAGTGTGCACGTATGTCCCAAGAACTCAGCGCCGAACAGATCCAGCAAGCCTTGCAAGGCATCACCATCCCGCCGCAACCGCAGATCATGGTTGACCTGCAGTTCGAGCAGTACATGCCTGACCCGGACCTGGAAACCATCGCCAAGCTGATTTCCCAGGACCCGGGCCTCTCCGGCGCCTTGCTCAAACTGGTCAACTCGCCGCACTTCGGCCTGTCCAACAAGATCGGCTCGATCCAGCGCGCGGTGAACCTGCTGGGCAGCCGTTCGATCATCAACCTGATCAACGCCCAGTCGATCAAGGGCGAGATGAGCGACGAGACCATCGTTACCCTCAACCGCTTCTGGGATACCGCGCAGGACGTGGCGAACACTTGCCTGACCCTGGCCAAGCGCACCGGTATCCAGGCAGCGGACGAGGCGTACACACTGGGCCTGTTCCATGACTGCGGCGTGCCGTTGATGCTCAAGCGCTTCCCCAACTACATGGAGGTGCTGGAGGAGGCCTACGCCAAGGCCGGCGAAGAAACGCGCGTGGTCGATACTGAAAACCATACGTTCAACACCAACCATTCGGTGGTCGGCTATTTCACTGCCAAGTCCTGGCGCCTACCCGAGCACCTGAGCGCGGCCATCGCCAACCACCATAACGCCCTGGCCGTGTTCCGCGACGAGAGTTCGCGCAATACCCAGAGCCAGCTGAAAAACCTGCTGGCGGTGTTGAAGATGGCCGAGCACATTTGCGCGTCCTACCGGGTGCTGGGCAACCAGGCGGTGGACCATGAGTGGAATGTGGTGGGCCCGTTGGTGCTCGATTACATTGGGTTGTCGGAATACGATTTCGAAAACCTCAAGCAGAACATTCGCGAGCTGGGCGGGCACTGACACATGCCGGAATTGCCAGAAGTAGAAACCACCCGGCGCGGTATTGCGCCGCACCTGGAAGGCCAACGCGTCAGCCGTGTGGTGGTACGCGACCGGCGCCTGCGCTGGCCCATCCCGGAAGACCTGGATGTACGGCTGTCGGGGCAGCGCATTGTCAGCGTTGAGCGGCGTGCCAAGTACCTGTTGATCAATGCTGAAGTCGGCACGTTGATAAGCCACCTTGGCATGTCTGGCAACCTGCGGCTGGTCGAGCTGGGTTTACCGGCGGCCAAGCATGAACATGTCGATATCGAGCTGGAATCGGGGCTGATGCTGCGCTACACCGACCCGCGCCGCTTTGGTGCCATGCTGTGGAGCCTGGACCCGCTGAAACACGAACTACTGCTACGCCTTGGGCCAGAGCCGTTGACCGACCTGTTTGACGGCGAGCGCTTGTTCCAGCTGTCGCGCGGGCGGTCGATGGCGGTCAAGCCCTTCATCATGGATAACGCAGTGGTGGTGGGGGTGGGCAACATCTACGCCACCGAGGCACTGTTTGCCGCAGGCATCGACCCACGCCGGGAGGCGGGCGGGATTTCCCGGGCGCGTTACCTGAAGCTGGCGATCGAGATCAAGCGGGTGCTGGCGGCGGCGATCGAGCAAGGGGGCACCACCCTGCGCGATTTTATCGGGGGCGATGGGCAGCCGGGGTACTTCCAGCAGGAATTGTTCGTCTATGGTCGCGGCGGGCAGCCGTGCAAGGTGTGTGGCACGGAGTTGCGCGAGGTGAAGCTGGGGCAGCGGGCGAGCGTGTACTGCCCGCGTTGCCAGCGCTGAGGCAAGGGCGGAGGCCCTTGCCTGGTGATGGTCAGTCCTTGCCAGTAATGCGGCGGTACTTGGCCATCAGCTGCTCTTCGGTTTCCGGGTGGGCTTCATCCAGCGGGATGCAGTCGACCGGGCAGACCTGCTGGCACTGCGGCTCGTCGTAGTGGCCCACGCACTGCGTGCACAGGTTAGGGTCGATCACGTAGATCTCTTCGCCTTGGGAGATGGCCTCGTTCGGGCACTCGGGTTCGCAGACGTCGCAGTTGATGCAATCGTCGGTGATGATCAGGGACATGGGGACTCCGGCCGGGGCTCACCGCCCGGGCATGTTCAACGCAATGGGCACAATTGTGCCGCATTCGCGCCCGCAGTGCACGCGGGCGCGACAATCAGGCGATCAGGCTTACTTCTTGAAGCGTTCGGTCAGCGCCTCGGCCACCACCGGATGGACGAATTTGCTGATATCCCCACCCAGTGCGGCAATTTCCCGGACCAACGTCGAGGAAATGAACGAATAACGTTCCGAAGGCGTGAGGAACAGGCTCTCGACATCGGGGGCCAGCTGCCGGTTCATGTTGGCCAGCTGGAACTCGTACTCAAAGTCGGACACGGCACGCAGGCCACGCAGGAAGACGTTGGCGCCCTGTTCCTTGGCGAAATGCGCCAACAGGGAAGAGAAGCCGATGACTTCGACATTGGGCAGGTGCTTGGTGACCTCACGGGCGAGCTCCACCCGTTGTTCCAGCGGGAACAGGGGGTTTTTCTTCGGGCTGGCCGCCACTGCGATGATCACATGGTCGAACAGCCGCGAAGCGCGCTCGACCAAGTCGCCATGGCCTTTGGTAATGGGGTCGAAAGTACCCGGGTACAACACTCGGTTCATCGCGTCATCCTGGCTGGAGTGCGTTGGGGAGTCGGATGGTAGCGCAGCGACGGCGCCCCGGCCAAGTCATGCGGCCGGCTGATGGCACTATAGACAGGGGGCGTATTCGTTGTCATGCGTTGCGTGCCAGGCGGGCGACCAGTGCTTCGGTGAGCCTGGCGCTGATGGCATACACCGAGAGTTGCGGGTTGGCGCCGATGCTGGTGGGGAACAGCGAACCGTCGTGGACGGACAGGTTTTCCAGCTGGTGGTGACGGCCCAGGCTGTCACATACCGCTTGACGCGGGTCTTCGCCCAGCGCACAGCCCCCCATCACATGGGCACTGCCCAGGCGTGTGCGGAAGGGTTCCAGGCGCAACGTGTCGATCATGGCCAAGGCCTGTTCCAGGCTGGACGTGGCGCTGGCATCGCTGTGCACGGGGGTGACCTGGGTAGCGCCGGCGGCAAACTGGATCTGCGCCATGCTGCGGTAGGCACGACGCAAACCGTCGCGCAGGTAGTCGGTGACCGGGTAATCGAGCACCGGTGAGCCATCGCCACGCAGCTCCACGGCACCGCCCTGGCTCTCGGGGTGGAAGCCATCGCGCAGCAGCGCCAACATCACATGGGTGTGCGGCAACTCGGCCATACGCTGGGCGTTTTCTTGTCCGTGACCACCCAGCAGGGTGCTGGCCAAGGCCGGGTGCAACGGCGGCACTTCCAGTTTGTAGCCGACCGGGCCATCCGTGCCGCCTTGCCACTGGAAGTGGTCGCTGTAGATGGACTGCGGGGCGCCATAGAAGGGGTCGATACGGTCCTTGAAGCGCGCAGCGCTGAAGTTCACCAGGTGCAGGAAGGTGCGCTTGCCCAGGCGACCATGGGGGTCCGGTGCGTCGGAACGCAGCAGCAGGGCCGGGCTGTTGATCCCGCCGCCAGCGAGCAGGTAATGGCGCGCGCGGACGCTGACCTGCCTGCCGGTGGGGTGTATGCCTCGGGCATCCAGGGCCTGGCATGTGAGGCTCTGGATGCGCTCGCCGTTGTGGGTGAAGCGCTCGGCCCGGGCCAGGTACAGCAGTGCGCCGCCATGGTCGAGGGTGGCGGGAATACGGGTTACCAACATCGATTGCTTGGCATTCACCGGGCAGCCCATGCCGCAGTACCCCAGGTTCCAGCAGCCGCGCACGTTGCGCGGGATCACCGCCCAGCGGTAACCCAGTTGTTCGCAGCCCCGGCGCAGCACGTCGTTGTTGGCATTGGGCGGCATGGCCCAGGGTGTAATGCCCAGCTCTTGTTCCACGCGTTCGAACCAGGGGCGCAGGTCACCTTCACCCAGACCGCTCACGTTGTGGGCCGAGGCCCAGTGCGCCAGCGTCTGCGGCGGGGTACGAAAGCTTGATGTCCAGTTCACCAGCGTGGTGCCGCCTACGGCACGGCCCTGGAGAATGGTGATGGCGCCATCCTTGCTCATGCGCCCCAGGCCCTCCTGGTACAGGCTGGCGTAGGCTTCGCTCTCCAGCAGGTGGAAGTCGCTGCTGGTCTTGAGCGGGCCTTCTTCGATCAACAGCACCTTGAAACCGGCGGCGCTGAGCATTTGTGCGCTGGTGGCACCGCCGGCACCGCTGCCAATCACGGCAATATCGGCTTCCAGCAAAAGGTCGTGCTCCAGGCGTGACGCGTCATGGGTGATCCAGCCGCGTTCGAGGCCTTGGCGAAACGGGTCGGCTACAGGCATTGGCGATGCTCTTGTTGTTTTCAGATTTTCGGTGGGCCCGGGTAACCGCAGGCGGCCCAGGACTCGGGGCGTTCGTACCAGGCCATTTGCAGCAACTGCAGCAATGACGCGTGACCCATGCGCAGCAGGTTCAGTGAGCTGTCCTGCCAACGTTGCAGGAAGGCTGTGACTTGGGTGGGGCTGGCCTGTTCCCAGGCGCCCCAGACGCCGGTCAGCGGGCCACGGGTAAGCGGCAGGCTGAGCACGTCGAACAGTTGCCGGGTGAGCTTGAGCATTTCCGGCGACAAGGCCGCCAGCTTGTGGTCGAGGCTGTGCAGTACCCACGTCTCGGCGGCCTGCGTGCCGGCCAGCACCACCGGGATCAGCGCACGCAGCAGTGGCAGGTCGTCGTCGCGCAGTAGTTGGAAACCCTGTGCGCTGGTTTGCGCGGTGCAGCCGACCAGGCCGGTTGCACTCAGAAAGATGCTGGCGCCAAGGCTGAAACGCAGCAGATCACGACGGTGCATAGGCTGCCCCTCAGCGGATGAACAGCTTGTAGACCAGGCGCTGCAAGGCTTTGCCATAAGGCGGGTAGATCAGCCGCGCGGCGTTGAAACGTTGCTTGACCAGCACGGCTTTGGCCTTGCTGAAGGTCAGGAAACCGTCGTGGCCATGGTAGTGGCCCATGCCCGAGGGGCCGATGCCGCCGAAGGGCAGGTCGTCCTGGGCCACATGCAGCAGGGTGTCGTTCAGGCACACGCCGCCGGAGTGGGTGTGGCGCAGCACGCGTTCCTGCCCGGCCCGGTCATACCCGAAGTAGTAAAGCGCCAGCGGGCGCGGGCGTTGGTTGATGTAGGCCAGCGCCTGGTCGAGGCTGTCGTAGGGCACCAGCGGCAGCAGCGGGCCGAAGATTTCGTCCTGCATCACCTGCATGTCGTCACTCACCTCCAGCAGCAGGTGTGGTGGCAGGCGTCGGCCTTGGCGGGGCTCGCCAGGGTACAGGTCGAGCACTTGCGCACCTTTTGCGCGGGCATCCTCCAGCAGGTGCTGCAAGCGCTGCAGCTGGCGCGGGTTGATGATGGCGGTGTAGTCAGGGTTGTCGGCGACGCGCGGGTACAGGCGCTGAACGGCGCGCTGGTAGGCGTCGCTGAAGGCCGCCAGGCGATCACGTGGCACCAGCACATAGTCGGGGGCGACGCAGGTCTGGCCGGCGTTGAGGGTTTTGCCAAAGGCGATGCGCTCGGCGGCGGTGTCCAGGGGCACGTCGGCCGACACGATGGCGGGCGACTTGCCGCCCAGTTCCAGGGTGACCGGCGTCAGGTTCTGCGCCGCAGCCAGCATCACCTGGCGGCCCACGCTGGTGGCGCCGGTGAACAGCAGGTGGTCGAAGGGCAGGCGGGCGAAGGCCTGGCCCACCTCGACCTCGCCGAGTACCACGCTGACCAGGTCGCAGGGGAATACCCGTTCCAGGACTTGCTTCAAAGCCTGGCCACTGGCGGGTGTGGCTTCGCTGAGCTTGAGCATGACCCGGTTACCGGCAGCCAGCGCGCACGTCAGCGGGCCGATGGCGAGGAACAGCGGGTAGTTCCACGGCACGATGATGCCGACCACCCCCAGCGGTTGGTATCGCACCTGCGCGCTGGCTGGCTGGAAGGCCAGGCCAACGCGTCGCCGGCTGGCGCGCATCCAGCGTTGCAGGTGTTTTTCGGCGTGGCGCAGGCCCTGTATCGAGGGCAGCAACTCGGCCAACAAAGTCTCGTCGGCGCTACGCCCGGAAAAGTCCTCGCTGATGGCCTCGATCAACCCAGCCTGGTGGGCCTGCAAGGCTTCGCGCAGGCTTTTCAGCCATTGCAGCCGCTGGGCAGCCGGTGGCAGGGGGTTGCCGGCAAAGGCCTGGCGCTGGGCAGCGAACATCGCCGCAAGGTCGAGGTCGGATTGCACAGGGGGCAAGGCACTGGGCGAGTTCATGGCGGTGTCGAGTCCGGGCAGGGAATCTCTAGAGCCTATACTCTAATTTGCACGATGGTGCGAATTTTTCCACACGTTCGAACGGTGCATTCCACCTGCAATACGCCGTAAGATGGCCCTTTGAAGTAGGCCCGCAGACTGGGAGCTGAGCATGGCCCCGCGCATGAAGACCCGAGAGCGCATCGTGCAGAACAGCCTGGAGCTGTTCAACCAGCAGGGCGAACGCAGCGTCAGTACCAACCACATTGCCGCGCACATGGAAATCTCGCCCGGCAACCTGTATTACCACTTCCCCAACAAGCAGGCGATCATCGCCCTGTTGTTCAGCCAGTATGAAGAGTTGGTGGACAGCTTCCTGCGCCCGCCACAAGGCCGCACGGCCACCGTGGAGGACAAACGCTTCTACCTCAAGGCTTTGCTGGCTGCCATGTGGAACTACCGCTTCCTGCACCGCGACCTGGAGCACCTGCTGGACAGCGATGCCGAACTGGCCGCCCGTTATCGGCGTTTTTCCGAGCGCTGCCTGCGCCAGGGCCAGGCGATCTACCGTGGCTTTGTCGAGGCGGGCATTCTGGCCATGGCGCCGGCACAGATCGAATCGCTGACCATCAATGCCTGGATCGTGCTCACATCGTGGGTGCGCTTTCTCAGCACCACACGTGAACATTCCGCGCATTTGGGTGAAGAAGCGTTCAAGCGCGGCGTCTATCAGGTGCTGGTGCTGGAGCTCGGCTACGTGACCGACAACGCCCGCGCTGCCGTGGACGCCTTGTGCCAGGAATTCCATGTACCGTTCAACCAGGCCCTGGAGCTTTAGCCCAGGGCCCAAGTGCCATTGATCAGGAGATTGTCATGCCCCTTGCGCAATTGATCACCCCGCAGCAGTTGGCCGAGCGCCTGGACGCGCCCAAGCTGGTGATTCTCGACTGCCGCTTTGCCCTTGAGGATGTGGACTATGGCCAACGCAGTTATGCCCAGGGGCATATCGCCGGGGCGCATTTTGCCGACCTTGACCGCGACCTCAGCGGGCCGGTGAGCAAGGGGCGCACCGGGCGCCACCCATTGCCCGATGCGCAGCGGCTGGTCGCGCGCCTGCGTGAGTGGGGCCTGGACAACGACAGTGAGGTGGTGTTGTACGACGACGGCCCCGGTGCCTTTGCCGCCCGTGCCTGGTGGCTGTTGGTCTGGCTGGGCAAGCGCAGCGGTGTGGCGATTCTCGACGGTGGCCTGAAGGCCTGGCATGCCGCGCACCTGCCGCTGAGCCTGGACCCACCGCCCAAACGCGAGGGCAACTTCAAGGGTGAGCCGGACGCCAGGCTGCTGATCGATGCCGACCACCTGGGCAAGCGCCTGGGTAGCAGTGACCTGACCTTGATCGATGCGCGTGCCTTGCCGCGTTTTCGCGGTGAAGTGGAGCCGATCGATCCGGTGGCGGGGCATATTCCCGGGGCCCAGTGCGCAGCGTTTACCGACAACCTGGGGGCTGATGGGCGCTTTTTGCCGGCGGACCAGCTCAAGCAGCGCTTTGCCGAAAAGCTAGCCGGGCGCGCGCCGGAGCAGCTCGTGTCTTACTGTGGGTCTGGGGTGACGGCTTGCCACAACCTGTTTGCGCTGGCGCTGGCGGGGTACCCGTTGGGCAAGCTGTATGCCGGGTCCTGGAGCGAGTGGATCAATGACCCGGAGCATGGCGTAGCCACAGGCGAGTAATCGGTAAACGCTTTATTGACCGTCCACCAGCCACTGCGGAATCCGCCGCTCCAGGTAGTACCCCGGATTTCGCAGGCTGCCATCGACAAAGCCCACATGACCACCGCGGCTGTGCAGTTCGAAGCGGGTGTGTGGCGCCAGCTCACGGGCCGTTGGCAGGCTATGGCCGGACACGAACGGGTCATCGCTGGAATGGATGATCAGCGTTGGCGTGCGGTTCTGGCCGAGGAAGAAGTGGCTGGATGAGCGGCGATAGTAGTCGTGCGCATCGCGAAAACCGTTAAGCGGTGCTGTGACTTTGCCGTCGAAGTCCCAGAAGGTGCGCAAGTTGGTCAGTTGCCCCAGTCGCTCCAGCGCCGCCAGCCGATCATGCTGACCCTGCGCGTGGAAGTGCTGCTGTTTGAGCTGCACATACGCCAGCATTTCGCGCATGAAGTGCGCCTGATACACCTTGGAGAACCCTTGGCCGATACGGTCGGCACAGTGGTCCAGACGAAAGGGCACCGACACTGCAACCGCTGCTTCCAGTTGGCTGGCAACCCCGCTTTCGCCCAGGTATTTCAACAGTACATTGCCACCCAGCGAGTAACCCACTGCATACAGTGGCGCCAAGGGGCGTTGGGCGCGCAGGTGGCTGACAATTTCTGCCAGGTCTTCACTGGCGCCGGAGTGGTAGCTGCGTGGTAACAGGTTGGGTTCGCCCGAGCAACCGCGCCAGTTCGCTGCCACGCTGGCCCAACCGCGCCCTCGCAGCGCTTGCTGCAAGCCTTTCACATAGGGTGAATGCGACGAGCCGGTCAGCCCATGCAGCACAAGCACCAGTGGCGCATGGGGTTCATGGGGGCCATGCCAGTCGAGGTCGATGAAGTCGCCGTCGGCCAGCCACAGCCGCTCGCGGTTGCGCTGCAGTTCAGGCAGCTTGCGCCACAGGGGCCCCCACAGGGTTTGCAGGTGGGGGTTGGAAAGGCCGGTGGCCGGGCGAAATGTGGCGCTTTGGCTGGGCATACTGGGCGACTCGTGATGTGCCTGCCTAGATTGCCACGAAAAAGCGCCACAGTACCTGCGCTATTGGTCGGTTGTGGCCCTTTGCCAGAGCGCGTAGTGCACTTGACCGGTTTTCTTCTCGCGGTGCAGGCGCCAGTTGCCTGGCAATTGCAAGGTTGAAGGCGCGGCTTCGCTTTCGGTGTAGACCCATGCCTGTTCGCGCAGCCACTGGTTCTGCTCCAGCAGGTTGCAGGTGTTGGCCAGCAGGTCCTGGTGGAATGGCGGGTCGAGGAACACCACATCGAACTGCTGCTTGGCCGGGCCTTGCAGGTAGCGCAGGGCATCGGTTTGCAGGATCTGCCCACGTGGGCAGCGCAGGATTTCGAGGTTGTTCTTCAGGTTAGCGATGGCCGCCGGGTTGCTGTCCAGCGCCACGGCGTCTTCGGCCCCGCGCGACAGGGCTTCGAGCACCAGGGCGCCGCTACCGGTGAAGGCGTCCAGCACGCGGGCGCCCTCGATGTAAGGTGCCAGCCAGTTGAACACGGTTTCCCGCACGCGGTCGGGCGTTGGCCGCAGGCCTTCGCCTTCCGGCACCGCCAGTCGGCGGCTGCGCCATTCGCCGGCGATGATGCGCAGGTGGCCCTGGCCCTTGCTTTGGCCCGATTGCGGGCGGGCGGGAGGGGTGGATCTTGGCATTAGTGCTCCGGTACCCCGAGCGGCTGCTCGGAGGGCTTGTCAGTGGGGGCTGGCAGCGGTTTTTGTGGCACTTTCGGGCCAACGGTGACGATCACCAGTTTATCGGCTGACAGGTGTTTGTTCATGGCCGCCTTGACCTGTTCGACGGTGAGGGCCTGGGACTGCTGCATGAAGTCCTCCAGCCAGGTCAGCGGCAGGTTGTAGAAGCCGATGGCGCCCAGTTGGCCGACGATGCTGGCGTTGCTGGCATTGGACAGCGGGAAGCTGCCGGCCAGTTCACGCTTGGCATCGTCCAGCTCTCGCTGGGTAGGGCCCTGTTTGAGGTAGTCGGCAAGAATGTCCTGCACCAGCTTCAACGTGCCTTCGCTCTGCTCGGCGCGGGTTTGCAGGTTGATCATGAAGGGGCCGCGCACCTGCATCGGGCTGAACACCGAGTACACGCCGTAGGTCAGGCCGCGCTTTTCACGTACCTCGCTCATCAGGCGGGTGCCGAACGCACCGCCGCCGAGGATCTGGTTGCCCAGCGACAGGGCTGGCCAGTCTGGGTCCTGGCGGTCGATGCCCAGTTCGGCCAGCATCAGGTGGGTTTGCTTGGACGGGAAGTCGATGTGAGTCAGGCCAGCCTTGGCGTCAGTGGGCTGGGCTGGCGCGGCCAGTGCCGGGCCCTTCGGCAGGCCGGCAGATACCTGGGCCGCAATGGCTTCGGCTTCGGCGCGGCTCAGGTCGCCGACCAGCGCGATGACCGCGTTGCCGCCGGTATAGGCTTTGGCATGGAAGGCGCGCAGCTGTGCCAGGGTGATGCCCTCGATGCTTTCGGCGGTACCGTCGCTGGGGTGGGCGTAAGGGTGGTCGCCGTAAAGCTTGCCGAACAGCGCCTTGCCCGCGATCTTGCCGGGGTTCTGCTTTTCGTATTCGAAGCCGGCCAACATCTGGTTCTTGATGCGCTTGAGGGCGTCTTCGGGGAAGGTCGGCTTGCCGGCCACCTCGGTAAACAGCTTGAGGGCCGGTTCGCGCTTGTCCTTGGCGCTGAGGCTGCGCAGCGAGGCCACCGCCATGTCGCGGTAGGAGCCGTTGCCAAAGTCCGCCCCCAGGCCCTCGAAACCTTCGGCGATGGCGGTCACGTCTTTTCCGGCCACGCCCTCGTTGAGCATGGCGTTGGTCAGCGCGGCCACACCTGGCGTAACGCCGTCCTGGCTGCTGCCGGCGGCGAAGGTGACGCGCAGGTCGAACATGGGCAGTTCGCGGGCTTCTACGAACAGCACACGGGCGCCTTCGGCGGTGTTCCAGTGCTGAATGTTCAACTGGCGCCGGCTCGGTGCCTTGCCATCCAGTTCGGCCAAGGATTGCAAGGTGTTTGCTGGGCGAGCGGCGCTGCTGTCGGCCTTGGCGGCGTTGTCGGCCATGGCCGGGGCGGCCAGCACGGTCGCCAGCGCCAGGGCGCGGATGCCCGTGGCCAGCAGGGTTGGGCGTGGTGCGCGGCGATCACTCATGAGCGGACTCCTCGGGCAGTACATGGGCAACGCTCAGGCGTTCGCGGGTGAAATAGGTGCGCGCGGCGTTCTGGATGTCCTGCGGGGTGACACGCTTGAGCTCGTCCAGCTCGCTGTCGATCAGCTTCCAGGACAGGCCGACGGTTTCCAGCTGGCCGATGGTGGTGGCCTGGCTGCTGATGGAGTCGCGGTCGTAGACCAGGCCGGCGATGACCTGAGCGCGAACGCGTTCGAGCTCTTCGGCGCTGGGCGGGGTGGTCTTGAGTTCTTCAAGCAACTGCCAGATGCCTTTTTCGACATCGGCGAGGGTTTTCTGCTTCTGCACATTCGGCGTAGCCGAAATCAGGAACAGGCTGTCGCCGCGGGTGAAGGCGTTGTAGCTGGAAGAAGCGCCGGCCACCAGCTCCTGGCCACGCTCCAGGCGCGCCGGCATGCGGGCGCTGTAGCCGCCGTCGAGCAGGGCCGAGATCAGGCGCAGGGCTTGCACGGTGCGCGGGTCCTTGGCGGTGGGCAGGCCGGGCACGTTGAAACCGTAGATCAGGCTGGGCAGTTGGGTGCGTACATGCAGGGTCAACTGGCGCTGGCCAGGTTCGGCCAGTTCCAGAGGCAGTTTGGCCGGTGGCACGGCGCGCTTGGGAATACTGCCGAAGTACTTCTGCGCCAGGCCCTTGACCTCATCGGCGGTAACATCGCCGACCACCACCAGCGTCGCGTTGTTGGGCGCGTACCAGGACTCGTACCAGTGACGCAGCTCCTCGACCTTCATACGTTCAAGGTCGGCCATCCAGCCGATGGTCGGGGTGTGGTAGCCGCTGGCCGGGTAGGCCATGGCGCGGAACAGCTCAAATGCCTTTTGATTGGGCTGATCGTCCGTACGCAGGCGGCGCTCTTCCTTGATCACCTCGATTTCGCGGCTGAACTCGTCGGCGGGCAGGCGCAGGCTGGCCAGGCGGTCAGCCTCCAGCTCCAGGGCTACCGGCAGGCGGTCGCGGGCCAGCACCTGGTAGTAAGCGGTGTAGTCGTCGCTGGTGAAGGCGTTTTCGTCGGCGCCCAGGTCACGCAGGATGCGCGAAGCTTCGCCGGGTCCGACCTTGGCGCTGCCCTTGAACATCATGTGTTCCAGCGCGTGGGACAAGCCGGTCTGGCCCGGGGTCTCGTAGCTGGAGCCCACCTTGTACCAGATCTGCGAGACTACCACCGGAGCGCGGTGGTCTTCGCGCACGACCACTTTCAGGCCATTGTCGAGAATGAATTCGTGGGTGGGTTGCACATCGGCGGCGAGGGCCGCGAGCGGCAGGCAGAGCGTGCCGAACAACAGGCCAGCGGCGCGGCGGGCTAGAGCATTCATACGGTGTTTAACCTGTTCGGCGGCCCGCTGGGTTTAGCGTCGACGGGCCAGGAGGTGCTAGGATACTGATCCGGTTGCCTGGCGACCATGCCTGTCGCCGTTCTGGCCCACAGGACACTAAGACAAAACGTTGCGCATGAACCAGCAGGCTTCAAGATAGTCTGTTCTGCGTAGAGAGAATTCCCGATGTGCCATTGCTGGCTCATCGCTACCCTGAGATAGCCGTCCTCCATGTTTGGTTCCAACGACGACAAAAAAGCGCCGGCCGAGGCTGGCGGAAAGAAAGGCCTGTTCAGCTGGTTTCGAAAGAAGCCGCAGCAACCTGTCGCCGAACAGCCACAAGCCCCCGAACCCCAGGCTGCAGAACCCGTAGCGCCGCAGCCCGCCGTCGAGCGCCCTGAAGCCGCTCCGGTCGAGCCGGTGGTTGCAGCAGCCCCCGCAGCTGTAGCTGAGGCCCCTCGGGCTGCCGAGCCAGCCTTGGCCTCTGAGCCTGCAACGGCGCCAGTGGCGACGCCGGTATTCGAGCCAACCCCGGCCCCTGTGGGCGCGGGCGTGCCCGCGAATGCAGCGCCTGTCGCCCCGCAGGTTGAAACCTCTGCACCCGCAGCAGCCCCAGTCATTCATGCCGTCGAGCCCCCTGTCAGCAACCTGGTCCTGCCCGTTGCCGAAGAGCCCGTTGCTCTGGTTCCCGACCTGGAGCCAAAGGCCCCGCCGGCGATCCCCGAGCGCCCGGTAGCAGCGCCTGTCGAGCCAGAGCCGGCCCCTGTCGCTGCCCCAGCCGTTGTCGAACAAGCCAAACCCGGCTTCTTTGCCCGCCTGAAGCAGGGCCTGTCGAAGACCAGCGCCAGCATCGGCGAGGGCATGGCCAGCCTGTTCCTGGGCAAGAAAGTCATCGACGACGACCTGCTCGACGAGATCGAGACCCGTTTGCTGACGGCTGACGTCGGCGTGGAAGCCACCTCGGCCATCGTCCAGAACCTGACCCAGAAGGTCGCGCGCAAGCAGTTGGCCGACGCCGATGCCCTGTACAAGTCGCTGCAGGAAGAGCTGGCCGCACTGCTGCGCCCGGTCGAGCAGCCGCTTAAAGTACAGGCGCAAAACAAGCCTTACGTCATCCTCGTGGTTGGCGTGAACGGCGCCGGCAAGACCACCACCATCGGCAAGCTGGCCAAGAAGCTGCAGATGGAAGGCAAAAAAGTGATGCTGGCCGCTGGCGATACTTTCCGTGCGGCAGCGGTCGAGCAGTTGCAAGTGTGGGGCGAGCGTAACCAGATTCCGGTAATCGCCCAGCATACCGGTGCCGACTCCGCGTCGGTGATCTTCGACGCCGTTCAAGCCGCCAAGGCCCGTGGCGCCGACGTGCTGATCGCTGACACCGCCGGCCGCCTGCACACCAAAGACAACTTGATGGAAGAGCTGAAGAAGGTCCGCCGGGTTATCGGCAAGCTCGACGCCGATGCGCCGCATGAGGTGCTGCTGGTGCTCGACGCCGGTACTGGCCAGAACGCCATCAGCCAGGCCAAGTACTTCAACCAGAGCGTCGAACTGACCGGCCTGGCCCTGACCAAGCTGGACGGCACTGCCAAGGGCGGGGTGATCTTTGCCCTGGCCAAGCAGTTCAACATTCCGATCCGCTTCATCGGTGTGGGTGAAGGCATCGACGACCTGCGTACCTTCGAAGCCGAGCCGTTCGTCAAGGCTCTGTTCGCCGAGCGAGACTGACCATGATCCGATTCGAACAGGTTGCCAAGCGCTATCCCAACGGTCATGTGGGTTTGCATGAGCTGAGTTTCCGGGCGCGCCGGGGCGAATTCCTGTTCGTCACCGGGCACTCGGGTGCCGGCAAGAGCACCTTGCTGCGCCTGTTGCTGGCCATGGAGCGCCCGACCAGTGGCAAGCTCATGCTGGCCGGGCAGGACCTGGGCCAGATCAGCAATGCGCAGATCCCGTTCCTGCGCCGGCAGATCGGCGTGGTGTTTCAGAACCACCAGCTGTTGTTCGACCGCACGGTGTTCAACAACATCGCCTTGCCCTTGCAGATTCTCGGCCTGTCCAAGGCCGAGATCGCCAAGCGCGTGGATTCGGCCCTGGAGCGTGTATCGCTGTCGGACAAGGGCGAACTGTTCCCGGCTGACCTGTCCACCGGGCAGCAGCAGCGGGTAGGCATTGCCCGCGCCATCGTCCACCAGCCGGCCCTGCTGCTGGCCGACGAACCCACCGGTAACCTCGACCCGCGCCTGGCCGCAGAGATCATGGGCGTGTTCGAGGACATCAACCGCCTGGGTACCACGGTCTTGATCGCCAGCCACGACCTGGCACTGATTGCGCGCATGCGTCACCGCATGCTGACCTTGCAGCGCGGCCGCTTGATCGGCGATGGGGAGGCCGGGCAATGAGCACTACACGTACGCCGAAGGTTTCCGAGCGGGTTGCACCAAAGCCCGCTGACCCGCAACCGGCGAAGAAAAAGCGCGGCGAAGACGATGATGGCCCGGATTTCCGCACGCTGCTGCATGCCTGGCTGGAAAGCCACCGTGCCAGCATGGCCGACAGCCTGCGCCGCTTGGGCAAGCAGCCGATCGGCAGCTTTTTCACCTGCCTGGTGATGGCGGTGGCGCTGAGCATGCCCATGGGCCTGTCGTTGCTGCTGAAGAACATCGAGCAGCTTGGCGGCTCGTGGCAGCGCGCCGCGCAAATTTCGCTGTTCCTCAAGCTGGATGCCGGCAGCCGTGATGGAGAGGCGCTGCGGGATGAGATCAAGGGCATGCCCGGTGTGGCGGACGCGCAATATGTCAGCCGTGAGCAGGCGCTGGAGGAGTTCCAGCAGCAGTCCGGCCTGGGCGAGGCCCTGCGTGAACTGCCCGACAACCCGTTGCCTGGCGTGGTGGTCGTGACCCCGACCGAGGTCGACAAGCCGGCCCTGGACGCGTTGCGTCAGCGTCTGTCGGAGCTGCCACGGGTTGAAGTGGCGCAACTGGACCTGGTGTGGGTCGAGCGCCTGGCGGCCATCCTCAAGCTGGGTGACCGCTTCGTCTTCGGCTTGGCCGTGATGCTGATTTCTGCCCTGCTGTTAGTAATCGGTAACACAATTCGTCTACACATTGAAAACCGCCGGATCGAGATCGAAGTGATCAAGCTGGTCGGCGGCACCGACGCCTACGTACGCCGGCCTTTCCTGTACATGGGTGCCCTGTATGGCCTGGGTGCAGGCCTGTTGGCGTGGGGCATCCTGGCGTTTGGCCTGAACTGGCTGAACGAGGCGGTTGTAGGGCTTTCCGGGCTGTATGGCAGTGATTTCGCCCTGGGGGGGGTGCCGGCGTCCGATGGTCTGTCGCTCTTGATCGGAGCAGTGTTGTTGGGGTATATCGGTGCATGGATCGCAGTCGCTCGTCACCTGAACGAGTTGGCGCCGCGATAGTTTTTACGTGCCGGCATTGACATTTTCTTCACTGTGGAACTTGTACCGTCGTTCCAGGTCAATGTTGGCAGCGCCCACAAGGCGCGAGTTTAGTAAGTCGGAGGTTCTTGAATGACCACATCGTTGCAACCTGCCTATGCCCTGGTGCCCGGTGCAAACCTGGAAGCCTATGTGCACACGGTCAACAGCATCCCGCTGCTGACGGTCGAGCAGGAGCGTGATCTGGGCGAGCGTCTCTATTATGAGCAGGATGTCGAGGCCGCTCGTCAAATGGTGATGGCCCACCTGCGTTTCGTCGTACACATTGCCCGTAGCTATGCGGGTTACGGGCTGGCCCAAGCCGACCTGATCCAGGAAGGCAACGTCGGCCTGATGAAAGCCGTCAAGCGCTTCAACCCGGAAATGGGTGTGCGCCTGGTGTCGTTCGCCGTGCACTGGATCAAGGCAGAAATCCACGAATTCATCCTGCGCAACTGGCGTATCGTCAAGGTGGCGACCACCAAGGCCCAGCGCAAACTGTTTTTCAACCTGCGCAGCCAGAAGAAGCGCCTGGCCTGGCTGAACAACGACGAAGTGCATCGCGTGGCAGAAAGCCTTGGCGTAGAGCCGCGTGAAGTGCGTGAGATGGAAAGCCGCTTGAGTGGCCAGGATATGGCGTTCGACCCGGCAGCCGAGGCGGATGACGACAGCGCCTTCCAGTCGCCTGCACATTACCTGGAAGACCACCGGTACGACCCGGCGGTGCAACTGGAGGATGCTGACTGGAGCGACAATTCGACCAGCAACCTGCACGAAGCGCTGCAAGGGCTGGACGAGCGTAGCCGCGATATTCTCTACCAGCGCTGGTTGGCGGAAGAGAAGGCCACGCTGCATGAGCTGGCAGACAAGTACAGCGTTTCGGCTGAGCGGATTCGTCAGCTGGAGAAGAATGCGATGAACAAGGTCAAGGCGTTGATTGCGGTTTGATCAAACCTGGCTGCAAACAAAGCCGCTGGCCTGGATAGGGTCAGCGGCTTTTTTTTGCCTGTGAAATATTGGGGCCGCGCAGCAGCCCCAAAAGACTCAAAGCCTGCGCGAAGTGTCGAGCTGCATCAGGTAGCCAGGCCCACCCAACTGACTCATCTGGCGACGAATCCACCCGGCCCGGCTCGCCACATAGGCACTTGGCCGGCTGGCACTCCACTTGATCGGACTCGGCAGCACCGCCGCCAGTTGCGCCGCCTGCTGGCGGCTAAGCCGGCTGGCATCCACGCCAAAGTGATAGCGCGCCGCCGCTTGGGCGCCGAACACGCCCTTGCCCCATTCGGCGCTGTTCAAGTAGACCTCGAGAATTCGCTCCTTCGACCAGAACAGTTCGATCAAGGCCGTGAACCACGCCTCCAGGCCTTTGCGGAACCAACTACGGCCGGACCACAGGAACAGGTTCTTGGCCACTTGCTGGGTCAGGGTGCTGGCACCGCGAACACTGCCGCCGCGCTCGTTGTAGGCCAGCGCCGCCTGGATGGCCGGGATGTCGAAGCCCCAGTGGCTGGCGAACTTCTGGTCCTCGCCCGCAATGACGGCAACCTTCAGCTCATCGGAGATGTTCTCCCACGGTTCCCAGTCGCGTTGCAGGTCGATCGGCTCGCCACTGACCCACGATTGCACCTTGCGCTCGACCATCAGTGCCGTACCGGGCGGTGGCACCCAGCGGAACACCAGCACCAGCACGATGCTGCCGGCTGCGAACCAGAGCAGGGCACGGGAAAGGCGGCGCAGAAGAGTTGGAAGCATGGCGATGGCTTGGCCGTACGGGTGGAAGGGGCCATTATACAGACCCGATCCAAGGAGTCGTCCCATGCTTCGCAGCTTCCTGATGCTTGCCGCCTTTTTCGGCTTTACCGGGGTCGCCCTGGGTGCCTTCGCTGCCCACGGCCTGAAGAACCGACTGACGGCGGACTACCTGGCTATTTTTCATACCGGCGTGACCTACCAGTTGGTGCATGCCCTGGCGATCTTCGGCGTTGCCGTGCTCTCGGCACACCTGCCCGGGCGCCTGGTGGGCTGGGCTGGCGGCCTGTTTGCCCTGGGGATCGTGCTGTTCTCCGGCAGCCTGTACCTGCTGACTCTCAGCGGCCTGGGCAAGCTGGGCATCATCACCCCGATTGGCGGCCTGTGCTTCCTGGCCGGCTGGTTGTGCCTGGGCCTGGCAGCCTGGCGGCTGGGCTGACCGAGTGGTCCACAATCGCGACTAATGGCGCGCACCGCCCTTGGGTTGCAGGGCGGTTCGGCGCTAGAATGCGGGCCCCAAAGAACAATGGTGGCCGTGCGCATGCGCATTCAACTGAACGGTGAACCTTACGAACTGCCTGCTGGCGAGAGCGTTGCAGCCCTGCTGACGCGCCTGGAGCTTGCCGGGCGCCGTGTCGCAGTGGAACTGAACCTGGACATCGTGCCGCGCAGCCAGCACGACAGCACGCTGCTGAACGATGGCGACCAGGTCGAAGTGGTCCACGCCATTGGTGGCGGCTGACAGCAGCCCTGCGGTTCACAAGCTAGCCCTGCAACCTTTCCCGAGGAACAACGATGAGCAACGTTCGTAGCGACAAGCCCTTCACCCTGGCCGGGCGTACTTTCCAGTCGCGCCTGCTGGTGGGCACCGGCAAGTACCGTGACATGGAAGAAACCCGCCTGGCCACCGAGGCATCGGGCTCCGAAATCGTCACCGTCGCCGTGCGCCGCACCAACCTTGGCCAGAATGCGGGCGAGCCGAACCTGCTCGACGTGCTGTCGCCCGACAAGTACACCATCCTGCCAAACACTGCCGGCTGCTTTGACGCGGTGGAAGCGGTACGCACTTGCCGTCTGGCCCGCGAGCTGCTCGATGGCCGCAAATCGCACGAATCCCGCACGCTGGTAAAGCTGGAAGTGCTGGCCGACCAGAAAACCCTGTTCCCCAACGTGATCGAAACCCTCAAGGCCGCCGAAGTGCTGGTCAAGGAAGGTTTCGACGTGATGGTGTACACCAGCGATGACCCGATCATTGCTCGCCAACTGGCCGAAGCCGGCTGCATCGCGGTGATGCCGCTGGCTGGTCTGATTGGTACCGGCCTGGGTATCTGCAACCCCTACAACCTGCAGATCATCCTGGAAGAGTCCAAGGTGCCAGTACTGGTCGATGCTGGCGTGGGTACCGCATCCGACGCCACCATCGCCATGGAAATGGGCTGTGAAGCGGTGCTGATGAACTCGGCCATCGCCCACGCCCAGCAGCCGGTGCTGATGGCAGAAGCCATGAAGCACGCCATCGTTGCCGGTCGCCTGGCCTATCTGGCCGGCCGTATGCCGAAGAAACTCTATGCCAGCGCCTCTTCGCCGCTGGATGGTCTGATCAAGTAAGAGCCCCTGATGACTGAATCGCACGATACGCCGATCACCCCCGACGGCGACGCCCGCCCACACCGCCGCATCAAGAGCTTCGTGATGCGCGCCGGGCGCATGACCGAAGGCCAGCAACGCGGCCTGGACCAGGGCGGCCCACTGTACATCCTGCCGCTGGCCGACAGCCCGGTGGACTACGACCAGGTGTTTGGCCGCTCGGCGCCGCGCACCCTGGAGATCGGCTTCGGCATGGGCCACTCCCTGCTGGAAATGGCTGCTGCCGCGCCTGAGCAGGACTTTATCGGCGTGGAAGTGCACCGCCCGGGTGTGGGCGCGCTGCTCAACGGCGTGCTGACCCAGGGCCTGAAGAACCTGCGGGTATACGACTGCGATGCCATTGAAGTGCTGAACCGCTGCGTGGCGGACAACAGCCTCGACCGCTTGATGCTGTTCTTCCCCGACCCTTGGCACAAGGCGCGCCACCACAAGCGCCGCATCGTGCAGCTGGAGTTTGCCGAGCTGGTACGTCGCAAGCTCAAGCCTGGTGGCGTGTTCCATATGGCGACCGACTGGGAGCCGTATGCCGAGTACATGCTGGAAGTGATGAGTGCTGCGCCTGGCTATCGCAACCGTGCGGCCGATGGCACCTATGTGCCACGCCCGGAAGAGCGCCCGATCACCAAGTTCGAACGGCGCGGCGAGCGACTAGGGCATGGGGTGTGGGACTTGAAGTTCGAGAAGGTGGATTGAGCGGCTGATACGGCCGTTCAATTGCTGGTGCTTGCAGAAATGCAGGCGAAAAAACCGCTCTGAGAAGAGCGGTTTTTTTGTGAGCGGTAGGACTGAGTATCCGTCGCTCAGGACTTCACTGAAAACTCACACGGTCCAAGGATCTTAGGCAGGCCTGGATGCCGCGTCAATGCCCAGAAATCTTTAGCATCATGTGTGTCGGAGTGGTTAACAGTCTTGATCGGAGAATGCGAGTACCATCGCGCTGCTCCCGTTTAAGGATATTCAGTGATGGGCCGGGTAGGAGAAGAATTCTGCTTTCCGGCCCCTTCGACGCGGCTTGAGAACCGTGCCGGTGATGCTTTTCGAAGGGCCATTGACCTGGCCACTTCACTGAAGACTTACACGGTTTTCGAAAGGCATCGAAGTACCGGTTAGATGCTGGAAGACTGGCCCGCCAACACGGAGGCCAAGGCATATGAAGCTTTTGCTTGATGCGCTGAGCCGCGTCTGGAAGCTTGTCCGGATCTTGATAGTGCTCAAGACCGCTCGGGACTTCATGCGTGACCACTTCGATGATGCCCGTTAAGGGCTAGTCAGGTGGTAGGGCTGCCCTGGTACTCCGGGGCAGCTTTTAGCAATGCTTAACCCCTGCGATCAGCCACCACACCAATCAACACCAGCACCACCAACAACACCGGCGCCAGCGCGTAGTTGTTGAACTGGCTTAGCCCCTTCACCACCCACGGCGTGGCATAGATCAGCGCCGCACCGCTGCCGATCATCACCATTAGCGCCATGAACGGCACGCGCAGGGCGCCAGCCAAGCCACCTAGCCGCTGCTCGGCCCAGGCTTTGACATCGCTACCAAACAGCACCAGCAGGCAGCCTACCAAGGCCAGTGAAATCTCCGACAGGTTGCCGCGGCTCCAGCGGGAAACCGTCGCGAGCAGATCAAGTACCAGATCCATGGGTCATCCTTAGGTCAAGAAATACTGCAGCAGGTCATTGAGGAACAACTGGCCCCTCGGCGTGGCCATCAGTCGATCCGCTTCGACCTGCAAAAGGCCCTTTTGTTCGGCGGCGCGGCGTGCCTCGCGCAGTTGCTCCAGTGGCAAACCGGTGCGCTGGGTGAACAGCTCGGCTTCCACTCCGTCGGTCAGGCGCAGGGCGTTCATCAGGAACTCGAATGGCAGCTCGTCCACCGGCAGCAGCTTCTCGCCGGCCTTGAAAGGCTTGGCCAGGTTCAGGTAATCCTTGGGCAGGCGGGTCTTCCAGGTACGCAGGATACGCCCGTCGGCGAAGGTCAGCTTGCCGTGGGCGCCGGCTCCGATACCGATGAAGTCGCCGAAGCGCCAGTAGTTCAGGTTGTGCCGGGCAGCGCGGCCCGCCTGGGCGTAGGCCGATACCTCGTACTGGCGGAAACAGTGCTCGGCCATCAGTGCCTGGCCGGCTTCCTGAATATCCCAAAGGATGTCGTCCTCGGGCAGCTCAGGCGGCTGGTTCCAGAACACCGTGTTCGGTTCCACGGTCAGCTGGTACCACGACAGGTGTGTAGGGCCCAGGTCGATGGCCTGGCGCAGGTCGCCCAGCGCATCCTCCAGCGATTGGTCGGGCAGGCCGTGCATCAAGTCCATGTTGAAGTTGTCGAAGCCGGCCGCACGCGCCATGCCGGCAGCTCGGACCGCTTCATCGCCATTGTGGATACGCCCCAGCGCCTCCAGCTTGGCGGGCTGGAAACTTTGCACGCCGATGGACAGGCGGTTGATACCGGTTTGCCGGTAGGCCTTGAACTTGTCCTGCTCGAAGGTGCCCGGGTTGGCTTCCAGGGTGATTTCGATGTCGGGTGCGAACGGGATGCGTTGCTCTACGCCGCGCAGCAGCCGGCCCAGGGCGTTGGCACTGAACAGGCTGGGCGTACCGCCCCCGAAGAAGATCGAACTGATCGGGCGGCCCTGTACGGCGGCCAGCTCCTGATCGAGGTCGTCCAGCAGCGCTGTGACGTAGGCGTCTTCCGGCAGTTCAGGCCCGGCAGCGTGAGAATTGAAGTCGCAGTAAGGGCACTTGCGTACGCACCACGGAATGTGGATGTACAGCGCCAGCGGCGGCAGGCTGGTGAAACCCGCCGCGCCGGTGGTGGACAGCGTTGCGATCATGCCAGGCCCAGACGTTGGCGCAGCAGGGCCATGGCACGGGCGCGGTGGCTGAGCTGGTTTTTGTCCACAGGGGCCAGGTCGGCGCTGGAGCAGTTGCGCTCCGGCACCCAGAACAGCGGGTCATACCCAAAGCCATGCTCGCCGCTGGCCTCGAACAGGATGCTGCCGTGCCACAGGCCTTCGCACAGGATCGGCAGCGGGTCGTCGGCGTGGCGCACCAGCGCCAGTACGCAGACAAACTGCGCACCGCGCTCGGCTTTGGGCACGTCCTTCAAGGCTTCGAGCAGCTTGGCATTGTTGGCCGCGTCACCCCTGCCGTCGGCGTAGCGCGCTGAGTAGATACCCGGCGCACCACCAAGGAAGTCCACCGCCAGGCCGGAATCGTCAGCCAAGGCCGGCAGGCCGGAGATACGTGCAGCGTTACGCGCCTTGAGAATGGCGTTTTCAACGAACGACAGGCCGGTTTCTTCTGGCTCTACCTGGCTGAATTCGCCAATCGAACGCAGTTGCACGGACTGGCCGAGCATGGCCTGCAGTTCCTTGAGTTTGCCGGCGTTGTGGCTGGCCAATACGAGTTGCTGGAAATTCATCATTCGCCTGGGAACACGTCCTGGTTGAAGCTAAGGGAATTGCTGATACCGCCGGTTTCGATATTCAGGTCGAAGGTCACGGTTTCTGGCTGTTCGATCTTGAACTGGGCGATGTAGTACACCGCGCCCTGTTCGGTAATCTGTTTGAACGACAGCGGGCTGCTACGCCCGGTCAGGTCCTTGACCGTGCCGCTGACCACCGCCGTGGCAGGTTTGTTGGCCTTGAGTACGGCAATGTTGAGCACGCCCTGGTTCTTGCTGCGCACCAGGCCGGTGGCTGCGGCCACCTCGGGCGTGAGCATGCTCGACGTGAACGCGCTGTAGTGCACCGTCACGTCGCCAAACACTTCCTTGCGCTCGGGCCGGGCGGCATCGGCAGCCAGTACCGGCAAGGCCAGGCACAGGCTGATCAGGAACAGGGCTAGGCGACGCATGGGGCGATTCCTCCGGTGGGCGTCAGACCGCGAGCTGGTGCTCTTGCAGGCCCGGGCTGCTGACGCGATAGATGCCGATCTCACCTAGAAGATTAGGCCAAAGCCGGCCACCCCACCCGTTGCGGTGCAAGTGATCGACGGCCAGGCGGTCGAGCACCTTGGCCCTGCGCTCGTGCACCAGCTCTTCGAAGTCGGCGAAGGTGCAGAAGTGGATGTTCGGCGTGTTGTACCAGGTGTACGGCATGAAGTCCGATACCGGCATGCGTCCCTTGGTGGCCAGGTACCAGCGGCAGCGCCAATGGCCGAAGTTCGGGAAGGTGATGATGCACTGGCGGCCTACCCGCAGCATCTCGTCGAGGATGCGGTCGGGGTACTCCACGGCCTGCAGGGCCTGGGTCATGATCACTACGTCGAAACTGTTGCTGGCGAAGTTGCCCAGGCCTTTGTCCAGGTCCTGCTCGATGACGTTGACGCCCTTGGCCACGCAGGCGGCGATGTTGTCGGCGTCGATCTCCAGGCCATAGCCGGTGACCTGCTTGCGGTCACGCAGCGAGGCCAGCAGTTCGCCGCTGCCGCAGCCCAGGTCGAGTACCCGGCTGCCGGCGGGGATCCAGTCGTGGATGATTTCCAGATCGGCTCTCATGCTGTCCTCAGATGGCAATGCGGTTCATGTAGTTCGAGAAACCCTGCATGTAGCGAGGTGTGGGGATCAGGAAGGCATCGTGCCCGTAAGGCGAGTCGATCTCCAGGTAACACACGTTCTTGCGGGCCGCCATCAGGGCGTCGACGATTTCGCGCGAACGGGCCGGCGAGAAGCGCCAGTCGGTCGTGAACGACATGATGCAGTAGTCCGCCTTGACGTGGGCCAGCGTGGCAGCCAGGTCACCGCCCTGGGCGGCGGCCGGGTCGAAATAGTCCAGCGCCTTGGTCATCAGCAAATAGGTATTGGCGTCGAAACGGCCAGAAAACTCCTCGCCTTGGTAGCGCAGGTAGCTTTCGACCTGGAACTCGACACTGTGGAAGTCGTAGTTGAGCTTGTCGCTCTTGAGCTCACGGCCGAATTTTTCACCCATCGAGTCGTCCGACAGGTAGGTGATGTGGCCGACCATGCGCGCCAGCATCAGACCGCGCTTGGGGATCACGCCCTGGTCCTGGAACGAGCCGCCGTGGAACTCGGGGTCGGTAAGGATGGCCTGGCGTGCCACTTCGTTGAAGGCAATGTTCTGCGCTGACAGCTTGGGCGCCGAGGCGATGTCGACACAATGGCGCACACGCTCGGGGTAGGTCATGGTCCATTGCAGTGCCTGCATGCCACCCAGGCTGCCGCCGACGATGGCCGCCCATTGCGCAATGCCCAGGCGGTCTGCCAGGCGTGCCTGGCTGTGCACCCAGTCTTCGACAGTCAGCACCGGGAAATCGGCGCCGTAGGGCTTGCCGGTGGCCGGGTTGATGCTGCTGGGGCCGGTGCTGCCGTTGCAGCCGCCGAGGTTGTTCAGGCTGACCACGAAGAAGCGGTTGGTGTCGATGGGCTTGCCAGGGCCAATGCAGCTGTCCCACCAACCCGGCTTGCGGTCGGTGTCGGCATGGTAGCCAGCGGCATGGTGGTGGCCGGAAAGGGCATGACAGATCAGCACGGCGTTGCTCGCGCTGGCGTTCAGGGTGCCATAGGTCTCGTAGACCAGCTCGTAACTGGCCAGGGAACGGCCACAGGCCAGGGCCAGCGGTTCATCGAACCGGGCGGTTTGCGGTACTACCAGACCGACGGAATCTTCGGGAAAGACAGTGGACATCGACCCTGCTCACGCTTGACGGAGGCGTAAGTCTAAAGAGCGCTACCCCCAGCGGCAAGCAAAGGCTTGCCGCTGGGGGTAACCAGGGTCAGATCATGCGCCACAGTTCCTGTGGCATGCCGGCGTAGGCGGCCAGCGGGGGCATGACGAACGACTGGATCACCTGGATCGCCAGGAAGGCGAAGATCGGCGAAATGTCCATGCCACCCAGGTTAGGCACGAGGCGACGGAACGGTGCCAGCACCGGCTCGCTGATCTGGTAGGCCAGCTCGGCCGCCGGGTTATGGCTGTTGGGCGCGACCCACGAAACGATCACCATCACGATCATCGCCACCCAGAAAATCTTCAGGAACAGCGAGGTGATGCCGATGATCGCCCACATCAGCAAGTGCAGGATGTCGCCGAACGTGCCGTAGGTGACCATCAGCACGAAGCCCATCAGCAGGGCCTGGATAACGATGGCCAGCAGCAGCGACGAGGTGTCGAGCCCACCGACACTGGGGATGACCCGACGGATCGGCTTGAGCAGCGGCTGGGTGGCCCGCACCGCGAACTGGCAAAGCGGGTTGTAGAAGTTGGCCTTGACCAGCTGCAGCACGAAGCGCAGCAGGACGATCACCAGGTACAGGCTGACCAAGGTTTGCACCACGAAGATCGCGGCACCGGACAGTGCATTCATCTAAAGCTCCTTATTTGCCCAGTTGTTCGGCCAGCTCGGCAGAGCGCGTGGCCGCAGCCTGCAGTGCCTGCTCGACGATGGCTTCGAAACCGCTGGCCTGGAACGACTTGATCGCCGCTTCCGTGGTGCCGGCGGGCGAGGTGACGCGGCGGCGCAGTTCGGCGGCATCGACATCGCTGGCAACCGCCATGCGCGCAGCGCCCAGGGCCGTCTGCAAGGTCAGCTGCGAGGCGGTTTCGCGTGGCAGGCCGAGTTTTTCGCCTGCCGCTGTCATGGCTTCGATCAGCAGGAAGAAGTACGCCGGGCCACTGCCGGACACGGCCGTCACGGCATCCAGTTGCTGCTCCTGCTCCAGCCACAGTGCAGTGCCCACGGCCGACAGCAGTTGTTCGGCCTGCTGGCGCTGTTCGCCGGACACTTCAGCGGTGGCGTACAGGCCGCTCACGCCCTGACGCAGCAGCGCCGGGGTGTTGGGCATGCAACGCACGACCGGGCGAGCGCCCACCCAGCTTTGCAAGCTGGCGCAGGTGATGCCGGCGGCGATGGACACGATCAGCTGGCCATCCTGCAGGTTGGGTTGCAGGGCCTGGCACACGGCTTTCATGACCTGCGGCTTGACCGCCAGCACGATGACGTCGGCACCGTCGATGGCCTGGGCGTTGTTCTCGAAGGTTTCGATGCCGTGCTCGGCCTGGACGCGGCTGCGGGTCTCGGCGCCCGGGTCGCTGGCGCGGATCTGCGAGGCGTCCAGGCCCTGGGCACGCAGACCACCGATCAGGCTGGCGGCCATGTTGCCGGCGCCGATAAAGGCAATGCGAGTCTTGCTCATGTCAGGTCCTTGTGGAAAAGAGTGAGTGAAGCATGGAATCAGGTGTTGCCGTAGTCGCGTGCACCGAACAGGGCGGTACCGATACGCACCCAGGTCGCACTCTGAGCAATCGCCGCTTCCAGGTCGTGGCTCATGCCCATCGACAAGGTATCCAGGCCAAGGCCCAGGCCTTCTTGCAGCGTGCGCAGGCTGGCGAAGGCGGCCTCCTGGGCGGCGCGATCATCAGTGGGTTCGGGGATTGCCATCAGCCCGCGCAGGCGCAGGTTGGGCAGCGCGGCCACGGCCTTGGCCAGGGCCGGCAGGTCGGCGGGGGCGCAGCCGGACTTGCTGTCTTCGCCGCTGACGTTCACCTGCAGGCAGATGTTCAGTGGCGCCAGCCCGGCAGGGCGCTGCTCGGACAGGCGTTGGGCGATTTTCAGGCGGTCCACGGAATGCACCCAGTCGAAATGCTCGGCAATGGCTTTGGTCTTGTTCGACTGAATGGGGCCGATGAAGTGCCAGATCAAGGGCAAGTCGCTGAGCGCCTGCTGCTTTGTCAGCGCTTCCTGTAGGTAATTTTCCCCGAAGTGACGCACGCCGGCAGCATGGACCTCGCGGATGGCGCTGGCGGGCTTGGTCTTGCTCACAGCCAGCAACTGGACGCTGGCCGGATCACGCCCGGCTGCCTGGGCAGCGCTGGCGATACGGGCGGAAATCGCGGAAAGGTTGTCTGCTAGGGTGGACATGGATGGATGCCGGCAGCTGTAGGGTTTGCGGCATTCTACCTACTTGAAGGCCTTTGGGGAGTCTCATGGATGTGACCGACCTGTTGGCCCGTGCCGTGGAGGCGGGGGCTTCGGACCTGCACCTCGCGGCGGGCCAGATACCGATGCTGCGCCTGGACGGTGAATTGCAGCGCATGAACTTGCCGCCGCTGGTGGCGGCTGACCTGGCCGAGGGCATGGCGCCCTTGTTGGCAGAGCAGCAAAGACGGCAATGGGCCGAGGGTGATGAATTGGACCTGGCGCTGGCGTTGCCCGCGCTCGGCCGCTTTCGGCTGAACGTGTTTCGCCAGCTGAATGGCCCTGGGGCAACCTTTCGGCTGATCCCCGGGCGGATCGCCACGCTGGATGAACTGGGCCTGGAGGATGTGTATCAAGCTGTTGCGCACTGCCGTGATGGCTTGATCCTGGTGGGTGGGCCGACCGGCAGCGGCAAGTCCAGCACCCTGGCGACGTTGCTCGACCAACTGAACCGCGAGCGGGCGCTACATATCATTACCCTTGAAGACCCGGTGGAAGTTATCCACAGCAGCCAGCGCAGCTTGGTCAATCAGCGTGAGATCGGTCGCCACAGCGGCGGCTTCGCCCAGGGGCTACGCAGTGCCCTGCGTCAGGACCCGGATGTGATCATGATTGGCGAATTGCGCGACCTAGAGACCGTTCGCCTGGCTTTGCGCGCGGCAGAGACCGGGCATCTGGTGCTGGCGACGGTGCATACGCGTTCGGCCGTAAACAGCATCGATCGGTTGGTGGAGGTGTTTGCCGCCGAAGAAAAGCCGTTGGTGCGCGCGATGCTGGCCGAGTCGTTGCGCCTGGTGGTGGCGCAGGTACTGGTCAGGCGCGTAGGTGGCGGGCGGGTGGCGGCGCGGGAAGTGTTGGTGGCGACGACAGCGGTGCGTAACCTGGTGCGTGAGGGGCGGATGGCGCAATTGTGTTCGGTGATGCAGGCGGGTGGTGCAGAAGGGATGCGGACGATGGAGGGGGCAATGCGGGAGCTGAGAGAGAAGGGGCTGTTCAAAGATCTATAGGGCCCGCACCGGCCCTTTAGCGGGCTTGCCCGCGAAGAGGCCGGCGCAGGAAAGCGCCGATCAGCTCAGCGCTTGGCCAGGCTCAACTGCTGCTGTTCTTTCGGCAGCACCCGCTTGGCCACGACATAGTGCTTCTGCCAGTAAGGCTTGCTCAGGGTGTCGATGCTCACCCGCTTGCCACGCCGTGGCGCATGGATGAAGCGGTCGTTGCCCAGGTAGATGGCAACATGATTCACCCGGCGGCTCTTGATGTTGAAGAAGATCAGGTCACCAGGCTTCAGGTCACCCTTGGCCACCTTCACGCCGTGGCCTTGGGCCATGGCATTGGAGGTACGCGGCAGGTCGACGTCGGCAACATCGTTGAAGGCGTATTTGACCAGGCCACTGCAGTCGAAGCCTTTTTTCGGGCTGCTGCCACCCCAAACGTAAGGGGTGCCGAGCACATTCACCGCACGGCTGAGCACATCGCTGCTCTGCTTCGGCGACATGGCAGCAACAGGCGCACCGCGACTGCTGGCAGCGTTGCTCGGGCGCGCGCGCAGGGTGGCCTGCTTGGTTGGCGCATGTCTCACCGAGGCATTGCTGGTGTAGCCGGTGAAACCATTGGGAAGACGTTGCTCACGATTGGTGGCGTGGGCGGCCAGGGGCAATAATAGACAGAGGGTCAGCCATGTCTTGAATAAAGGCGGCATAGATGAAGCTCTTATGAATAGTTATGTGTTGGGCGCGCAACTTTATAACAGCTTTTCGATCAATCTTTGATCCGTTGGTCGATTGCCCGGCTGCCGTACGTCGGCCTGCGACGAGAAAGTCACATTTTTTTTTAGAAAATTTTCAGATAACCCACGAGGGCTATGAATGAACAGTTATCAACAGGGCGTGCCCTACCACGACACCCACAGCAAGACCATCGGCTACCTGCTGTGGATTTTCGGCTTCACCGGCTCACATCGCTTCTACTACGGCAAGCCGATTACCGGGACGATCTGGTTCTTCACCTTCGGGCTGTTAGGCATTGGCTGGTTGATCGACCTGTTTTTGATCCCGTCCATGGACCGTGAAGCCGATCTGAGGTTCCAGTCCGGGCGTATCGACTACAACATCGCCTGGATCCTGCTGACCTTCCTCGGGGTGTTTGGCCTGCACCGGCTGTATCAGGGCAAGTGGATCACCGCGATCATCTACTTCTTTACCGGCGGGCTGTTCCTGGTGGGGGTGCTATATGACTTCTGGACGTTGAACAGCCAGGTTTCCGAGAGGAATGCGTTGCGTTGAAAGGCTTCGCGGGGGAACCCGCGAAGCGGCCGGTAGCGCCCACAAAAAAGGCCTTGTCGCATAGAAGCGGCAAGGCCTTTTTTGTTACTGGCGGGTTTGTCGCTGCTGCAGCAACAGGTTGCTGAACCCTGCCCCGGACAATTGCTTTTGCGCCCCGGTCAGCTGCTCGCGGTTGCTGAACGGGCCCACCAGCACGCGGTACCAGGTTTCGTCCTTGACCGTACCCGACTCCACCTTCACTGACTGGCCCAGCAGGATGATCTGCGCGCGCACTTTGTCGGCATCGGCCTGCTTGCGGAACGAGCCGGCCTGCAGGAAGTACTGGGTGGTGGCCGCGGGCTTGATCACCGGTGGTGCTGGCGGCGGGGTCTGGCCGAGCAGGGCCGCTTGGGCCCGTGCGGTGTCGATTTTCGCCGCTTCTGCTGGCGTCACCGGGGTGACCGGCTGGGCCGGCACCGGTGGCGTTTTCTCCGGCACGGCCTCTGGCGGCACGATCACCTCGGACTCCGGCAGCAGGGTGTAGAAGTCGTATTTCGGCTTCACCGGCTGCTGCGGGGAGGGCTGCGCTGCCTTGCTCGCTTCGGCCACTTTCTCAGGTTTTTGCTGCTCGGGCTTGGCGCGCTTGATGTCTTCGCTACCAGGTTCGAGCTTCATCAGGAACACGATGAATGCGCCTACGGTCAGGCCGACGGCCAGCCATACCCAGCCGGGGATCGGCTGTTTGGCCGGCGCCGTCTGGCGGCTGGCACCGCGCTTGGGTGCGGGTTTTTTCTTGGCAGCCAACTTACATGCGCTCCAGGGTTTCCAGGCCGAGCAGTTCCAGACCTTGTTTGAGGGTGCGGCCGGTCAGGGCGGCCAGGCGTAGGCGGCTTTGCTGCTGCTCTGGGGTGTCCGCAGCGAGGATCGGGCAGTTCTCGTAGAAGCTGGAGAACAGGCCGGCCAGGTCGTACAGGTAGCTGCACAGTACGTGCGGCGTGCCCTTGTCAGCGACGTTGTTGAGGATTTCGCCAAACTGCGCCAGGCGTGCGGCCAGGTCCTGCTCGTGGGCAGCCTGCAGCACGATGTTGCCGTCGACTTCGTCAAAGCCCTTGCCCAGCTTGCGGAACACGCCAGCCACGCGGGTGTAGGCGTACAGCAGGTAAGGGGCGGTGTTGCCTTCGAAGTTGAGCATCAGCTCGAAGTTGAAGCTGTAGTCGCTGGTGCGGTGCTTGGACAGGTCAGCGTATTTCACCGCGCCGATGCCTACCACTTCACCGATGTGGCGCAGGTCTTCGTCGGCCAGGCTAGGGTTCTTTTCCTTGACCAGCGCATAGGCGCGTTCCTTGGCCTCGGTAAGCAGGTCGATCAGCTTCACGGTGCCGCCGTCACGGGTCTTGAACGGGCGGCCGTCGGCGCCGTTCATGGTGCCGAAGCCCATGTGTTCCATCTGCATCGGGTGGCCGACAAAGCCTGCACGGCGTGCCACTTCGAACACCTGGTTGAAGTGCAGGGCCTGGCGCTGGTCGACGAAGTACAGGGCGCGGTCGGCCTTGAGCACGTTGCTACGGTAGCGCACGGCGGCCAGGTCGGTGGTGGCATAGAGGTAGCCGCCGTCGGCCTTCTGCACGATGACCGGCAGTGGCTCGCCTTCGCTGTTCTTGAACTCTTCGAGGAACACGCACTGGGCGCCCTGGTCTTCGACCAGCAGGCCTTTGGCCTTGAGGTCGGCCACCACGTTGGCCAGGTCGTCGTTGTAGGCGCTTTCGCCCATCACGTCGGCCATGGTCAGCTTGACGTTGAGCAGCTCGTAGGTCTTCTGGCAGTGCGACAGCGAGATGTCCTTGAAGCGCGTCCACAGGGCCAGGCAGTCCGGGTCGCCGGCCTGCAGCTTGACCACCAGGCCGCGGGCGCGGGTGGCGAACTCTTCCGACTCGTCAAAGCGCTTCTTGGCGGCGCGGTAGAAGTTTTCCAGGTCCGACAGCTCGTCGCTGGTGATCGGGTTTTCCTGCAGGTAGGCCATCAGCATGCCGAACTGGGTACCCCAGTCGCCGACGTGGTTCTGGCGAATGACGTTGTCACCCAGGAATTCCAGTACGCGAGCCACGCTATCACCGATGATGGTCGAACGCAGGTGGCCGACGTGCATCTCTTTCGCCAGGTTCGGCGCCGACATGTCGATGACGACTTTCTCGCTCGGGCCGGCCTTGCGCACGCCCAGGTGGGCGTCGGCCAGGGCAGCGTCCAGGCGGTTGGCCAGGGCGTCGGTGTTCTGGAAGAAGTTGAGGAAACCAGGGCCGGCAATCTCGACCTTGCTGATGTCGGCGCTGGCCGGCAGGGCATTGATCAGCTTTTCGGCCAGGTCACGCGGCTTCATGCCCGCCTGCTTGGCCAGCATCATGGCGATGTTGCTGGCGAAATCGCCGTGGGTCTTGTCCCGGGCGTTTTCCACCTGAATCGCCGGCGACAGCCCTTCAGGCAGCACACCGTCGGTGACGAGTTGGGTGAGGGCTTGCTGGATCAGCTGGCGAATGGTGTCTTTCATGGGGATCTCTTTTCGACCGCAAGCGCGGTGAGCGCCTGGATGCGCAGGTGGAAAAACTGGGCATTATCCGTGGCTGGGAGCGGGTTGCCAACCTTTGGGGCTGCAAAGCAGCCCGGACGTCAGTACAGATCGACCGGGTCGACATCCAGTGACCAGCGCACCTGGCGCCCGCTCGGCATCTGCTCCAACACTAGCAACCAGGCGCTGATCAGTCGATGCAATGGCGCCCGGGTATTGGCCTGTATCAACAGTTGCGCACGGAAGCGCCCGGCGCGGCGCTCCATGGGCGCCGGTACTGGGCCTAGCAGTTCGATACCCGGCAGGCGTTGTTCGGCCACCAGGCGTTCGGCCGCGGCGCAGGCTTCATCGAGGAAGCCTTCGGCCTGCCCCGGCTTGTGCGCTTCGGCACGCAACAGCGCCAAATGAGAATAAGGTGGCAAACCGGCGGCGCGGCGCTCGTCCAGGGCCTGTTCGGCAAAGGCGAAGTAGCCCTGTTCGGTAAGCTGCACCAGCAGCGGGTGGTCGGCCAAGTGGGTCTGAATGATGACCTTGCCAGGCTCCTCGGCACGCCCGGCACGCCCGGCCACCTGCACGATCAACTGCGCCATGCGTTCGCTGGCGCGGAAATCACCCGAGAACAGCCCGCCATCGGCGTCGAGGATGGCCACCAGGGTAACCCGTGGGAAATGGTGACCCTTGGCAAGCATCTGCGTGCCCACAAGGATGCTCGGCTGGCCACGCTGGATGGTACTGAACAGGTTGTGCATGGCGTCCTTGCGCGCCGTGCTGTCGCGGTCCACCCGCAGTATCGGGTAGTCCGGGAACAGCACCTTCAGGCGTTCTTCGGCGCGCTCGGTGCCAGCGCCGACCGGGCGCAGGTCCACGTGGTTGCATTGCGGGCACTGGTGCGGCAGGCGCTCGTCATAACCGCAGTGGTGGCAGCGCAGTACGCCGGAGCGTTGATGCACGGTCATGCGCGCGTCGCAACGTGGGCATTCGGACAGCCAGCCGCAATCGTGGCACAGCAGGGTCGGGGCGAAGCCGCGGCGGTTGAGGAACACCAGCACTTGCTGGCCGGCTTCCAGGGTCTGGCGGATGGCTTGTTGCAACGGGCCGCTGATACCGCTGTCCAGCGGCAGGCTCTTCACGTCCAGGCGCAGCATGCGTGGCGGGCGTGCGCCGCCGGCGCGCTGGTTCATGCGCAGCAGGCGGTAGCGGCCGGTCAGGGCGTTGTGCAGCGTTTCCAGCGACGGCGTGGCGGAGCCGAGCAGGATCGGGATGTTTTCCTGGTGGGCACGCACCAGTGCCAGGTCGCGGGCGTGGTAGCGCAGGCCCTCCTGCTGTTTATAGGAACCGTCGTGTTCCTCGTCGATGATGATCAGGCCGGGGTTTTTCATTGGCGTGAACAGCGCCGAGCGAGTGCCGATGATGATGTCGGCCTCGCCGTCACGCGCCGCCAGCCAGGCGTCCAGGCGTTCGCGGTCGTTCACCGCCGAATGCAGCAGCGCGATGCGGGCGTTGAAGCGTTGTTCGAAGCGCGCCAGGGTTTGCGGGCCGAGGTTGATTTCGGGGATCAGTACCAGCGCCTGCTTGCCGGCTTCCAGGGTTTCGCGGATCAGTTGCAGGTAGACCTCGGTCTTGCCGCTGCCGGTGACGCCGGCCAGCAGGAACGCGCCGAAGCCGCCAAAACCCTCGCGTACGGCGTCGAAGGCATCGCGTTGTTCTTCGTTGAGCGGCAGTTCCGGTTGTGCCAGCCAGTGTTCGTGGCGCAGTGCCGGCAAGTGGCGACGGACCTCGACCTGTACCAGTTCCTTGGCCAGTAGCAGGTCGAGGCTGTCCTTGTTCAGGTTGAGCTTGGCCAGCAGGGTGTGGGCTACGCCATGCGGGTGCTGGGCCAGGGTCTTGAGGGCGTCGCGCTGGCGCGGCGCGCGGGCAATGCGAGGGTCTTCCAGGCGTGCGCCGGGGGCAATGTGCCAGAAGCGCTCCTGGCGCATTTCGGCGGGTTCGCCCTGGCGCAGCAGCGTGGGCAAGGCCCAGCTCAGGGTGTCGCCCAGGCTGTGCTGGTAGTACTGGGCGGTCCACAGGCACAGCTTGAACAGCGACGCCGGGATGGGGGACACCGGGTCGAGCAGGGCGCTGGCCGGTTTCAGCTTGTCGGCAGGCACTTCGCTCTGTGCGCATACCTCCACCAGCACACCGATCATTTCGCGGCGGCCAAAGGGCACGCGGATGCGCATGCCCGGGGTCAAGGCCTGGCGCGCCATGCTCGCCGGCGCCTTGTAGTCGAACAGGCGGCGCAGCGGGGAGGGCAGGGCAAGGCGCAGGATGACGTCGGACACGCAAAAAGTCTCGGAGGGCGTTACAAGAATTGGCGAGCCTAGCAGACGACGGTCGGTGCAAGCGACATCTTGCACTGACGCTGTGCTCTGGTATTATTCGCCGCCTAATTACGTGCGGTATTCAACAATTGGTGTTGGGTGGCGGCACGCAGCTCGAGGAAGTGACCATGAAAGAAGGTATCCACCCGAACTACGAAGTAGTTGCAGTCACCTGCAGCTGCGGCAACAAGTTCGAAACCCGTTCGACCCTGGGCAATGTCCTGTCGATCGACGTTTGCAACCTGTGCCACCCGTTCTACACCGGTAAGCAGAAAGTCCTGGACACCGGCGGCCGCGTACAGAAGTTCGCCGATCGCTTCGGTATGTTCGGTACCAAGAAGTAATCATGCGCATGGCGAACCCCTCAGGTTTCGCAATGCTGCAAAAAAAGGCGCCCCTTGTGGGCGCTTTTTTTATGGGCGTCATCTGGGCCTTTCCCGCCATGGCATTCTGCCCGCTGCCGCAGCAGCCACAGCAGGTGCTGGTGCGCCAGGTGGTGGATGGCGATACCGTGCGCCTGGCCGATGGCCGCAGTGTACGCCTGATTGGCATCAACGCCCCGGAAATTGGCCGCAACGGGCGCACCAGCGAGCCTTATGCCGAGGCCGCGAAGCGACGCTTGCAGGCGCTGGTCAAGGCCAGTGATGGGCGTGTCGGGTTGGTGCCCGGCGTTGAGGCCAAAGACAAATATGGCCGCACACTGGCGCATATCTACGGTCGCAATGGCGACAATCTGGAAGCACAGTTGCTGAGTGAGGGTTTGGGCTACCGCGTGGCAGTTGCCCCGAATGTACGTCTCAGCGGTTGCCAGCAACTTGCCGAGCAAGCGGCACGCAAGGCAGGCAGCGGCTTGTGGCGCCGTTCGCCCGTGGTGCCGGCAGGGGAGGTCAGACAGGCGGGTTTTGCTGTGGTTAGTGGCCGCATCGAGGGTATCGAACGCAACCGTGGCGGTGTCTGGCTGACGCTGGACGACGCCGTGGTGCTGCAGGTTCCCGCTCGTCTGCAACGCAACTTCCCCCCCAGCTTCTTCGATAACCTCAAGGGACGCCAGGTCGAGGCGCGTGGCTGGGTGCTTGATCGTTCCCGCAAGGGCGGCCTGAAGCCCGGGCAGCGACGCTGGGTGTTGCCATTGACCGATCCGAGCATGTTGGAACGTATTTCAGGCTAAAAGATGTAGACATTTCGCTATTGGATTGTACACACTGTGAGCCGTATGCCCCCGTGGGTTATAGCGTAAAGTCGTAGGCTAAAGGCCTTGACACAAGTGACCGACCAGTCTTGTGACTCCCCGGCTCTTTGCGTATCCTCGGCGGTCCGTCAGAACAGTAAATAGCGGAATGCCCACCATGTCAGACCTGAAAACCGCCGCTCTCGAATACCACGCTCAACCTCGTCCGGGGAAACTGAGCGTCGAGCTCTCCAAGCCCACTGCCACCGCCCGTGACCTCGCCCTGGCCTACAGCCCAGGTGTTGCAGAGCCCGTGCGTGAAATCGGCCGTGATCCAGAGCTGGCTTACAAATACACCGGCAAAGGCAACCTGGTTGCGGTGATTTCCGATGGCACCGCCATCCTCGGTCTGGGCGACCTCGGCCCACTGGCTTCCAAGCCGGTCATGGAAGGCAAGGGTGTTCTGTTCAAGCGTTTCGCCGGTATCGACGTGTTCGACATCGAAGTCGAATCGGAAAGCCCGCAAGCGTTCATCGACACCGTTCGCCGTATTTCGATCACCTTCGGTGGCATCAACCTCGAAGACATCAAGGCGCCTGAGTGCTTCGAGATCGAGCGCACCCTGATCGAACAGTGCGACATTCCGGTATTCCACGATGACCAGCACGGTACCGCCATCGTGACCGCAGCCGGCATGATCAACGCCCTGGAAATCGCCGGCAAGAAGCTGGAAGACGCCAAGATCGTCTGCCTGGGTGCTGGTGCAGCCGCTATCTCCTGCATGAAGCTGCTGGTGAGCATGGGTGCCAAGGTCGAGAACATCTACATGATCGACCGCAGCGGCGTGATTCACGCTGGCCGTGACGACCTGAACCAGTACAAGGCGCAGTTCGCCCACGCTACCGACAAGCGCACCCTGGCTGATGCCCTGAACGGTGCAGACGTGTTCGTAGGCCTGTCCGGCCCGAACCTGCTGAGCCCGGAAGGCCTGAAGTCGATGGCGGCCAACCCGATCGTGTTCGCTTGCTCGAACCCGGACCCGGAAATCTCGCCAGAGCTGGCGCACGCCACCCGTAAAGACGTGATCATGGCCACCGGGCGTTCCGACTACCCGAACCAGGTCAACAACGTGCTGGGCTTCCCGTTCATCTTCCGTGGCGCTCTGGACGTTCGCGCCAAGCGCATCAACGAAGAAATGAAGATCGCTGCCGCTATCGCCCTGAAAGACCTGGCCAAGCTGCCAGTGCCGAAGGAAGTGTGCGAAGCCTACGGCGTCGAAGGCCTGGAGTTCGGCCGTGAGTACATCATTCCGAAGCCGCTGGATGCACGTCTGATCACCGTCGTTTCCGACGCTGTGGCCAAGGCCGCCATCGAATCCGGCGTCGCTACCCTGCCGTATCCGAAGCACTACCCGCTGACCAGCGTGGATGACGTGTTCAACGGCTGATTGCCGCTGTAGCGACATGAAAAAGCCCCGGCTCGTATGAGCCGGGGCTTTTTATTGGCCGGGACATTTGGAGCGCCTGGAGGATCGAGCGCCGCCCGCGCGGCGCTCGATTTACGCGCCCACGCAAAACCTGAGTCAGGCACCCAGCCTCAGAACAGATCCATCGGCGCCGCTTCATCGGCTGGCAGCGGGCTGCCCGGTGCTGCGCCATTGCCCAGCTCATCCACCGACGGTGGCGAATCTTCGGCCTTGAACAGCTCGAAGTACGCATTCGGCGTACTCGGCGAGGCAGCGCGGCCACTGACCGGGTCGACCCGCAGGCTAAGGATGCCTTCCGGTTCTGCCGGTGCGTGATTCGGCTTGTCCTTCAGTGCCGCGCCCATGAAGCTCATCCAGATCGGCAAGGCCGCCGTACCGCCGTATTCGCGACGGCCGAGGGTTTCCGGCTGGTCGAAACCGACCCACACGGTGGTCACGTAATCGGCGTTGTAGCCGGAGAACCAGGCGTCCTTGGATTCGTTGGTGGTGCCTGTCTTGCCCGCCAGGTCGGTGCGGCCCAGTGCCAGCGCCCGGCGGCCGGTGCCGCGCTTGATCACGTCCTGCAGCATGCTGGTGAGGATGTAGGTGGTGCGCCCGTCGATGATTTGTTCGGCCACCGCAGGTGCTTGTGGTGCATTCGCAACCTGGCTGAAGGCCGGTGGCGCCTCACCTGGCATGGCGGCGGTGCTGATCGGCTGTTCGGGTGCGGCCAGGCCTGCCTGGTCCTCGGCACCCTGCGGTACGCGGGCCGGGTTGGCGGTGAACAGCGTTTCGCCGCTGCGGCTTTCGATGCGGTCGATCAGGTACGGGGTGATCTTGTAGCCGCCGTTGGCGAATGTGCTCCAGCCGGTGGCGATTTCCATCGGGGTCAGGGTGGCGGTGCCCAGGGCCAGCGACAGGTTGCGTGGCAGGTCCTGCTTGTTGAAACCGAACTTGGCAATGTAGTCGATGGTGCGGTCTACACCCATGGCCTGCAGCAAGCGGATCGACACCAGGTTACGCGACTTGTACAGCGCTTCGCGCATGCGGATCGGGCCGAGGAAGGTGTTGGTATCGTTCTTCGGCCGCCACACTTTATCCACCGACTCGTCGACGAACACGATCGGCGCATCGTTGACCAGGGTGGCTGCCGTGTAGCCGCTGTCCAGTGCGGCACTGTAGATGAATGGCTTGAAGCTCGAACCCGGTTGGCGCTTGGCCTGCATGGCGCGGTTGTAGTTGCTCTGCTCGAATGAGAAGCCGCCAACCAGCGCACGAATGGCGCCGTTGTAAGGGTCGAGGGTGACCAGGGCGCTTTGTGCGCCAGGCACCTGGCTGAACTTGAGCTTGCCATCGTCCAGCCGCTGCAGGCGCACGAGGTCGCCGACCTGGGCCACGTCGGCCGGCGACTGCGGTGTACGGCCCTGGGCGTTGCTGTTTATGAACGGACGCGCCCACTTCATGGTGTCCCAGGCAACCTCGGCTTGCTGGCCGTCGCGGGTCAGCACCTTTAGGCCGGTTTTCTCGACATGGGTGACGATGGCCGGCTCCAGGCCCCCAAGAATGCGCTGCTTGCCCAGTTCCTGTAGCCAGGCTGCCTGGGTGCGGCCCGGGAAGCGGGCTTCGGGGCCGCGGTAACCGTGGCGCTCGTCGTAGTCGGAGAGGCCGTTGAGGATGGCCTTGTTGGCCATTTCCTGCATGTCGCTGGGCACCGTGGTGGTGACGCGGAAGCCTTCGGTGTAGGCGTCGCTGCCGTAACGGCCGACCATCTCCGCGCGGGCCATTTCAGCGATGTAGGGGGCATTCACCTCAGGCGTCGGTACGTGATAGCTCGCATTGAGCGGCTCGGCCAGGGCAGCCTGGTAGCTGGCTTCGTCGATCTTGCCCAGCTTGTACATGCGGCCAAGGATCCAGTCGCGGCGCTCCTTGGCGCGCACCGGGTTGGCCAGTGGATTGAAGCGTGACGGTGCTTTGGGCAGGCCAGCGATCATGGCCATCTGCGCCAGGCTCACGTCGCGGATCGACTTGCCGTAATACACCTGCGCGGCAGCGTCGATGCCGTAGGCGCGGTTGCCCAGGTAGATCTTGTTCACGTACAGCTCGAGGATCTCGTCCTTGGTCAGCTCGCGCTCGATCTGCAGGGCCAGCAGGATCTCGTTGGTCTTGCGCGAGAAGCTGCGTTCGCTGGTGAGGAAGAAGTTTTTCGCCACCTGCATGGTGATGGTGCTGCCGCCGGTCTGGATATGCCCGGTTTTTACCAGCTGGGTCGCCGCGCGCATCAGGCTGCTGGGGTCGACACCGTAGTGGTTGAGGAAATTGTCATCCTCGGCTGACAGAAGTGCCTGAATGAACTGTGGCGGAATTTCCGCGAAGCGGATCGGCGAGCGGCGCATTTCGCCAAACTCGGCAATCAGCTTGCCATCGCTGCTGTACACCCGGAGGGGGATCTGCAACTGGATGCTTCTGAGCGACTCGACCGAGGGCAGGCTGGGGCTAAGATACAGAAACGCACCGCTCACACCGAGTACGAGCGCGCAGATGACTGCGACGGAAGACCACCAGAAGAACTTCAGCAGACGTATCAAGGCTTTTCGGTGTCCAGGTTGAGAGTGGATTGCACGCAGGTCCGGCGGACCAGAAAACGCTGGGCATTATAAGCATTTTTTCGCCTCTCCGGGTTACCGGCCAGGCTGCCCGTTGCCCCGATGAGCAGCCCTGGCCCAGTGTTACCGCGGGGTTGCGACAGATCGCTGCGACACGCAGCAAGGAAGCCGCGATGTTAGGACGCTTCGGCAAGGATGCCGGTTCACTGGTGGGGGTAGAAATTGCCCCGGACGCTGTCCGGGTTGTGCAGCTTCAGCAGCGCAGCCGGCGTTGTCGGGTGCTTGCCTCGGCTCAGGAACCGTTCGAGTCAGCGGCGGGCAATGATTGGACTACGGAGCCCGCTGCGGTGGTGGCAGCCTTGCGTCGTGCCTACCGGCGCAGTGGTCTCAGGCAACGACGGGTAGCGTTGGCGTTACCCGCCAACCAGGTGATCTGCAAGCTGTGCCATCTGCCGATGGAGCAGGCTGGTGTAGAGCTGGAGGCGCAGTTGCTGGCCGATGCCGAGCGACTGTTTCCGTTTCCGCTGGAGGACCTGGCCCTGGATTTTCAGGTGTTGGGGGCGTCTCGCGTGCAACCGGGATGCGCCGAGGTGATGGTGGCCGCATGCCGGCAAAGTGCGTTGGTGTCACTGGAGGCTATCGTCGACGAGGCAGGGTTGCAGCTGGAAGCCGTCGAGGTCGATAACATCGCCCTGTGCCGCATGTTGCCTCAGGGGTGCTTCGAAGGCTCAGCATTACTGCGTGTAGAGGCACATGGTGCAGTTCTGTATGACTGGCATCCCGGTCGGCCCAGCCAGCGGCGTGAATTGCAAACGCAGGGGCAGAAGGGGATGGGGCCGCTGTCGGAGGCGCTGCATAGGCTGCTTGCCGATGAGCATTTGCCTGCGGGCCTGTGGATAACCAGCAGTTGTTCGCTGGATCCTGACTGGCTGCAAAGCCTGGGCCGTCAACTGAAAACGACGTGCCGGCATTTGCCTGGCCGGGCTGGGCTTGAGCATGTCGACGGGTCGATGCTGCTGGCTTGCGCCCTCGCTTATGGAGGATTGCGGCCATGATGCGACTGAACCTGCTGCCTTGGCGTGAGCGGCAGCGCCAGGCCACGCTTCGGCGTTTTCGCTCCCGGTTGGTCGCTGGCGCCATTCTGGCGCTGTGCGCGGTGATGCTGGTCGACCAGTTGGCCCGTCAGCGCGGGCAGCAACAGGCGCTGTCCAACACCCGGCAACAGGCCGCGCTCGATCGCCTGGCCGAGCAATTGCGGCCGTTGGATGATGTGCGTGCACAGCATCAGGCGCTGCTGGAGCGTTTGGCTGCGCTTGAGCGTTTGCGCACTCAGCAGGGCATTCTGGGTGATGTGTTCACTGACCTCGAAGGGGCGCTGCCGATGGGCGTGCAGCTTCTTGACCTCAGCCTGGAAAACGGCCATTTGCAGCTGGCCGGGCTGGCTACCTCCGGCGCCGTGGTTGCGCAGTTCATGCGCGACCTGGAACATTCGCGTGTTCTGCTCGACCTGGAACTCAAGCGCATCAGGAGCGTGCCGGGTGGCGATGAGTTTCTGTTGGCTGCGCGCGTTTCGGCGTTCTGGTCGTGAATGTGGCGCCGATCTTTGCCTGGCTGGCGGTCGCCGAGCACTCCAGGCGTATCAGGTGCCTGGCGCCAGCCATGGTCGCTGTGCTGGTGTTCGGTCTGGGTTGCGCGTTGCGCCTGCCAGCAGCGCTCCAGCAACAGGGACAGGAGGCGTCCAGGCAAGCCTTATTAGATGAACAGCAGTCAGCCAGCACGGCGAAGCGGGTCGAGCTGGAGCAACTGCGGGCAGCGCTGATTGTTGCCGAGCAAGCGTTGCTGGAGGCTCACTGGCACCTGGCCAGCGGGGAGGACATGAGCGACTTGCTCGGCAGCCTGGCTTCGTCGGGGCATGCGCACGGCCTCCTGGTCGAGCGGTTCGATGTGCATGAAAGCGAGCAGCAGGCAGGCTACCGTAAAACACCCCTGCAGGTGCAGGTGATGGGGCCTTACACGGCCTTGCGTCAATGGCTGCACGACTGGCTGGGCCAGGCGCGCCTGCTGCGCAGTGGCGACATCAACCTTTCTATTGTCGAGGGGCAGCCAAGGCTTTTGCGCCTGCAACTGCGTGTAGAGGCCTTCGAGGCAGCCGCACCGGTGCCGGCACCCGAGGCGTTTGCACGCACCTCGGCCAGGGCCGCCACACCAGAACCTGTGGTTGACCCCTTCACGCCAGCAGCGAGACGAATGGCCGGCTTTGGGCTGGGCAGTGTGCCGTTGGCGCAACTGGAAATGGTCGGCAGCCTGTCGCGCGGGATGTCGCACGAGGCGCTGCTGATGGCGGCTGGCAGGCTCTATAGGGTTCGGGAAGGCGAGCGTTTAGGGCGTAACCACGGTGTGGTGGAGCGGGTCGACCAAGGCCAGGTCGAGGTACGCGAACGGCTATTCATGGCGGGGGTGTGGCACGAGCGCACAGCGTTTATCACCCTTGCAAAGCGCCTGGGCAAGGAGGCCCTGGACCAGAATGAAAATGTTGATGAAATGGGTGTTGGCAGCCCTGCTGCCGATCCCGCTGGCGTCGGCGATGCCTTACCAGGGTGAGCCCCTGTCGTTGAACTTCCAGGATGTGGAAGTGCGCTCGGTGCTGCAGGTACTGGCTGATTATGCGGGCGTCAACCTGGTTGCGGGTGACGACGTACAAGGCAACGTCACCTTGCGTTTACAGGATGTACCTTGGGATCAGGCACTCGACCTGGTGTTGCGAAGCAAGGGGCTGGCCCGGCGGCAGGAGGGTAATGTACTGCTGGTGGCACCTGCGGCAGCGTTTGCCGCGCAGCCGTTCGATGCCCCCGTGGGGCTGGAGCCGGATGCGCAGGTGCAGCCGCTGCGCCGTGAGCTGATACCGATCCATCATGCCAAAGCCGCCGAGTTGGTTGAGCTATTGCTGACCAGCCTGGCGGATGACGGCACCCTCACTGCCAGAGGCAGCCTGGCAGTCGACGAGCGCACCAACACACTGGTGGCGTACCAGCCCGCCGACCGCCTGGCGGAACTGCGGCAGCTGGTTGCTCAACTGGACGTGCCGGTGCGCCAGGTGGCGATCGAGGCGCGTATCGTTGAAGCCAACGTCGATTACGAGAAAAGCCTGGGGGTGCGCTGGGGCGGGCCGCTGTATAGCGAAAACCTGCGGCCGGGCCAGGAGCTGTTTGTCGATCTTGGTGTGGAGCGCGCGGGCAGTAGTCTCGGTCTGGGCCTGCTGCGTGGCGACGTGTTGCTCGACCTGGAGCTCAGCGCCATGGAAAAAAGCGGCAACGGCGAGATCATTTCGCAGCCCAAAGTGGTAACGGCCGACAAGGAAACGGCCAGGATCCTCAAAGGCACCGAGGTGCCTTACCAGGAGACCAGTCAGAGTGGCGCCACCTCGGTGTCGTTTCGCGAAGCCTCGCTGTCGCTGGAGGTGACTCCGCAGATCACCCCGGACAATAAGGTGATCATGACCGTCAGGGTGACCAAGGACGAGCCGGATTACGTCAATGCCTTGAACAACGTGCCGCCGATTCGCAAGAACGAGGTCAATGCCAAGGTTCGCGTGGCCGACGGTGAAACGATCGTGATTGGTGGCGTGTACTCGACTTCGCAAAACAATGTGGTCGACAAGGTGCCATTTTTCGGCGATCTGCCGTATGTTGGGCGGCTGTTTCGACGCGATGCATTACAAGAGAAAAAATCCGAGCTGCTGGTCTTCCTGACTCCGCGTATCATGAGTGACCAGGCGATTGCTGTGAGTCGTTGATTCTGTGCGAAATTTGATACTTGTGGGGCCCATGGGCGCTGGTAAAAGCACCATTGGACGCCTTTTGGCCAAAGAGCTGCGCCTGCTGTTCAAGGATTCCGACAAGGAAATCGAACTGCGGTGCGGCGCCAATATCCCGTGGATTTTCGACAAGGAAGGCGAGCCGGGTTTTCGTGATCGCGAGCAAGCGATGATCGCCGAACTGTGCGCGCTTGACGGCGTGGTCCTGGCCACCGGCGGCGGCGCGGTGATGCGCGAAGCCAACCGCCAGGCATTGCACCAGGGTGGTCGGGTGATCTACCTGCACGCCTCGGTGGAGCAGCAGGTTGGCCGTACCGCGCGCGACCGCAATCGCCCGCTGCTGCGCACCGCCAACCCCGAGGCGACCTTGCGCGCCCTGCTGGAAGCGCGTGACCCGCTCTACCGCGAGATCGCCGACCTGGTGGTGGAAACCGACGAGCGGCCGCCGCGCATGGTGGTGATCGACATTCTCGAGCGCTTGCAGCAGTTGCCGCCCCGTTAACCCGGGACTATTCTCGGCCACCAGCGCCGAGGCGAGGTTCAACGTTACCGCGCAGGTTGCCCGAACGGCGCCGCGCCCAAGTACATTGTGGGGATACATGCAGACACTTAAGGTCGACCTGGGCGAGCGTAGCTACCCGATCTACATTGGCGAAGGCTTGCTGGACCAGCCCGAGCTGCTGGCACCGCACATTGCCGGCCGGCAAGTCGCCATCGTTTCCAACGAGACCGTCGCGCCCCTGTATCTCGAACGCCTGACCAAGACCCTCGGCGCCTATTCGGTGCTGCCAGTGGTGTTGCCCGATGGTGAGGCCTACAAGAACTGGGAAACCCTGCAGCTGATATTCGATGGCCTGCTGACCGCCCGCCATGATCGCCGCACCACCGTGGTCGCTCTGGGCGGCGGTGTCATCGGTGACATGGCCGGCTTCGCGGCCGCCTGCTACCAGCGTGGTGTCGATTTCATCCAGGTGCCGACCACCCTGCTGTCCCAGGTCGACTCCTCGGTGGGCGGCAAGACCGGTATCAACCACCCGCTGGGCAAGAACATGGTCGGTGCCTTCTATCAGCCCAATGCAGTGCTGATCGACACCACCAGCCTGAAGACGCTGCCCGCGCGGGAGCTGTCGGCTGGACTGGCCGAAGTGATCAAGTACGGCCTGATCTGCGACAAGCCGTTCCTCGCCTGGCTTGAAGACAATATGCAGGCCCTGCGCGGCCTGGACCCTGTGGCCCTGACTGAAGCCATTCGTCGTTCCTGCGCAGCAAAGGCTGCTGTGGTCGGGGCCGATGAGCGTGAGTCCGGCGTACGGGCCACGCTGAACCTGGGGCATACCTTCGGGCATGCCATCGAGACCCACATGGGCTACGGCGTGTGGCTGCACGGCGAAGCCGTGGCAGCGGGCACGGCGATGGCCCTGGAAATGTCCATGCGCCTTGGCTGGATCGACCAGGCCGAGCGCGATCGCGGAATCCGCCTGTTGCAGGACGCAGGTTTGCCGGTGGTGCCACCACAGGAAATGACCCCGGCGCATTTCATGGAGCACATGGCGGTCGACAAGAAGGTGCTCGACGGTCGTCTGCGTCTGGTGCTGCTGCGCCAGATGGGCGAGGCCGTGGTGACCGACGACTATCCGAAAGAGATTCTACAGGCCACGCTGTCGGCGGATTACCGCGCGATCGTGGCCCAGCTTTGAGGTTGTGACAGCGCAATGACCAGTTTGCATGCCGATGAGGCCTTTCTCGACCATTACCAGTTGAGCCACGATCCGTTCGCACCCCGCGTGCCCGGCTTCAAGTTTTTCCCGGCCCAGCGCAAGCCCGTGCTTGGCCAGTTGCACCATCTGGCACGCTACAGCCACTTGATGCTGGTAGTCAGCGGCCCGCTGGGCAGCGGAAAGTCGCTGCTGCGCCAGGCCCTGGTGGCCAGTACCAACAAACAGGCGGTGCAGAGCGTGGTGGTGTCTGCCCGCAGTGCCAGCGATGCTTCCGGCATGCTGGCCCAGGTCGCCCAGGACCTGGGGGTGGACCAGGCTGAAGTGCAGGCGATTCTGTCCAAGGTCGTGCAACTGGCACTCACCGGGCAGGAAGTGTATTTGCTGGTGGACGATGCGGAACAACTCGACGAGTCGGCACTCCAAGCGTTGCTGGAATTGGCGGCCGGTGTGCCGGAAGGGCGCCCGCATGTGTTCCTGTTCGGTGAACCGTCACTGATTGCCGGGCTGGATGAGCTCAATATCGAGGAAGAACGCTTCCACATCATCGAGCTCGCCCCCTACAGTGAAGAGGAAACCCGTGAGTACCTGGAGCAGCGTCTGGAAGGCGCTGGCCGGGGCATCGAGGTGTTCAGCCGTGAACAGATCGTCGATATCCATGAAAACTCCGACGGTTGGCCTGGCAACATCAACCAGGTCGCCCGTGACACTCTGATCGAAGCCATGATCGCCAGCCGCTCGACGGCCAAGCGACCATCCATGGGGTTCAAGATGCCTAAAAAACATGTGCTCGCGCTGTCCGCTGTGGTCGTGGTCGCCGTTGGCGCCGCGGTGTTGATGCCCAAGAAAGGCGACAAGGCGCCGGCCGATGCGCCAGCCGCCCAAGCACAGTTGCCGCTTGGCGAAGGTAAGCAAGGTGCTGCCATCGAATTCTCTGGCTCGTCCCAGCCGATGCCACTGCCTTTGGTGGGCCAGTCCCAGCCGGTGATGCGCGAACCGCTGGCCCAAGCCGCAGGCATGGGTGAAGGTGAAGAAGGCAGCCCGGCAGGCGACACCGCCCTGCAGCCTGGCAACCCACCGCCCACCGTGACCACCATTGCCCCGCCGCAAGGCGTGCCGGCCGGCCCGGCACCTGCGCCTGCCCAGCCCGTTGCCAGTGTGCCTGCCCAGCCAGTGCAGCCGGTGGCGCCTGCGCCGAAACCCGTCGCAACCCAGCCAGTTAAACCGGTTGCACCTGCCAAGCCTGCGCCAGCACCGACCCAGGTTGCCGTGGCCAAGCCAGCCGCCAAACCGGCTGAAAAACCAGCGGCATCCGGTGGTGGCAGCGGTGGCTGGTACGCCGGGCAAAAGCCGGGTAACTATGTGGTGCAGATCCTCGGCACCAGCTCCGAGGCTTCGGCCCAGGCGTACGTCAAGGCCCAGGGTGGCGACTATCGCTACTTCAAGAAAAACCTGCAGGGCAAGCCGTTGTACGTCGTGACTTATGGCAGCTTCGCCAACCGCGATGCAGCGGTTGCGGCAATCAAGAACTTGCCAGCGAAGGTCCAGGCTGGTAAACCTTGGCCACGTACCGTCGCCAGCGTCCAACAAGAGCTGGCCTCGGCCCGCTGATACCTTCCGGGCGGCATCACCCCGCCGCCCAGTAGCTAAGCGAATTCTAGCTTTCGACTAGCCTGCTGCGTTTTAACGCGGCAGGCTTTTCTGTCCCAGACTGCCGGCCACAAGCCTTACTTGCAGTCATGGCTGAAACGCTTCAGACTCGAGCCAAGCCGCTATCACGGCGCATGGTGCAAAAACATTCAAAATTGCGACATAAATTTTCATTGGTGAGACATGAAAATTTGTGGGCATCGCTGTCGCTGTGCAACAATGGTTTTCCATGGCCACCGCAAAAAAGCTGGCGTTTGATCGGCGTGGATGGTAAGTGGTTGTTAAAAAAGAGATTTGCCTCCGTTGAGAGGTGAACCTGGTGAGAATGTGTCTATGAAAACAGGTCTGTACCATCCCGAAGAATTCAAGGACAACTGTGGTTTTGGCCTGATCGCCCATATGACGGGCGAACCGAGCCACCACCTTCTGCAAACCGCCATGCAGGCGCTGACCTGCATGACCCACCGCGGCGGCATCAACGCCGACGGCAAGACCGGTGACGGTTGCGGTCTGCTCATGCAGAAGCCCGATCAATTCCTGCGTGCCGTGGCCCAGGAGCACTTCGCCGTCGAGCTGCCCAAGCAGTATGCCGTCGGCATGGTGTTCTTCAACCAGGACCCAGTCAAAGCTGAAGCCGCCCGCGCCAACATGGACCGCGAAATCCTCGCAGCCGGCCTGAAACTGGTCGGCTGGCGCAAGGTTCCGATCGACACCAGCGTGCTCGGCCGCCTGGCCCTGGAGCGCCTGCCGCAGATCGAGCAGGTGTTCATCGGCGGTGAAGGCCTGAGCGATCAGGAATTCGCGATCAAGCTGTTCAGTGCCCGTCGCCGTTCGTCGGTGGCCAACGCCCACGATGCCGACCACTACATCTGCAGCTTCTCGCACAAGACCATCATCTACAAAGGCCTGATGATGCCGCGCGATCTCGCGGCGTTCTACCCAGACCTGGGTGACGAGCGCCTGCAAACCGCGATCTGCGTGTTCCACCAGCGCTTCTCCACCAACACCCTGCCGAAATGGCCGCTGGCGCAGCCGTTCCGCTTCCTCGCCCACAACGGCGAGATCAACACCATCACCGGCAACCGCAACTGGGCCATGGCCCGTCGCACCAAGTTCGCCAACGACCTGATCCCCGACCTCGAAGAGCTCGGACCGCTGGTCAACCGCGTGGGTTCCGACTCGTCGAGCATGGACAACATGCTGGAACTGATGGTGACCGGTGGCATCGACCTGTTCCGCGGCGTACGCATGCTGGTACCGCCAGCCTGGCAGAACGTCGAGACCATGGACGCCGACCTGCGCGCCTTCTACGAATACAACTCCATGCACATGGAGCCGTGGGACGGCCCGGCCGGTATCGTCATGACCGAAGGCCGCCACGCGGTGTGCCTGTTGGACCGTAACGGCCTGCGCCCGGCGCGCTGGGTGACCACCACCAACGGCTACATCACCATCGCCTCGGAAATCGGCGTATGGGGCTACCAGCCTGAGGAAGTGCTGGCCAAAGGCCGTGTCGGCCCGGGTCAGATCCTGGCCGTGGACACCGAAACCGGCCAGATCCTCGACACCGACGCCATCGACAACCGCCTGAAGTCGCGTCACCCGTACAAGCGCTGGCTGCGTCAGCACGCCACCCGTATCCAGGCGACGCTGACCGACGACCAGGGCGTGGCCAGCTATGACGCTGACCAGCTCAAGCAATACATGAAGATGTTCCAGGTCACCTTCGAAGAGCGTGATCAGGTGCTGCGCCCGCTGGGTGAGCAGGGCCAGGAAGCCGTCGGCTCGATGGGCGACGACACGCCGATGGCCGTGCTGTCGCAGCGCGTGCGTTCGCCGTACGACTTCTTCCGCCAGCAGTTCGCCCAGGTGACCAACCCGCCGATCGACCCGCTGCGCGAAGCGATCGTGATGTCGCTGGAAATCTGCCTGGGCGCCGAGCGCAACATTTTCCAGGAGTCTCCGGAGCACGCTTCGCGGGTCATCCTCAGCTCGCCGGTCATTTCGCCCGCCAAGTGGCGTTCGCTGATGAGCCTGGAGCGCGAAGGTTTCGACCGCCAGCTGATCGACCTCAACTATGAAGAGGGCGTCGGCCTCGAAGCGGCCATCCGCAATATCGCTGACCAGGCTGAAGAAGCCGTGCGCGCTGGCAAGACCCAGCTGGTGCTGAGCGACCGCTACATCGCCCCGGGCAAACTGCCGGTGCACGCTTCGCTGGCCGTGGGTGCAGTGCACCACCGCTTGACCGAACAGGGCCTGCGTTGCGACAGCAACATCCTGGTGGAAACCGCCACCGCCCGCGACCCGCACCACTTTGCCGTGCTGCTGGGCTTCGGTGCCTCGGCCGTTTACCCGTACCTGGCTTATGAAGTGCTGGCCGACCTGATCCGCACCGGCGAAGTGCTGGGCGACCTGGACGAAGTCTTCAAGTACTACCGCAAGGGCATCTCGAAGGGCCTGCTGAAGATCCTGTCGAAGATGGGCATCTCCACCATCGCCTCGTACCGTGGTGCGCAGCTGTTCGAAGCCATCGGCCTGGCCGAGGAAGTGGTCGGCCTGAGCTTCAAGGGCGTGTCCAGCCGCATCAAGGGCGCGCGCTTCGAAGACCTGGAAAGCGACCAGAAGCTGCTGGCGGCCGAAGCCTGGAGCGCGCGCAAGCCGATCCAGCAAGGCGGCCTGCTGAAGTTCGTTCACGGTGGCGAGTACCACGCCTACAACCCGGACGTGGTCAACACCCTGCAAGCCGCCGTGCAGCAGGGCGACTATGCCAAGTTCAAGGAATACACCACGCTGGTCGACACCCGCCCGGTGTCGATGATCCGCGATCTGCTGAAAGTGAAAGTGGCCGACCAGCCGCTGCCGCTGGAGCAGATCGAACCGCTGGAGGCCATCCTCAAGCGTTTCGACTCCGCCGGTATCTCGCTGGGGGCCCTGTCGCCGGAAGCCCACGAGGCGCTGGCCGAGGCCATGAACCGCCTGGGCGCGCGTTCCAACTCCGGTGAGGGCGGTGAAGATCCGTCGCGCTACGGCACCCTCCGCAGCTCCAAGATCAAGCAGGTGGCCACCGGCCGCTTTGGTGTGACCCCGGAATACCTGGTAAACGCCGAAGTGCTGCAGATCAAGGTCGCCCAGGGCGCCAAGCCCGGTGAGGGCGGCCAGCTGCCGGGTGGCAAGGTCAACGGCCTGATCGCCAAGCTGCGCTATGCGGTACCGGGCGTGACCCTGATTTCGCCACCGCCGCACCACGACATCTACTCGATCGAAGACCTGGCCCAGCTGATCTACGACCTCAAGCAGGTCAACCCGCAGGCGCTGGTGTCGGTCAAGCTGGTGGCGGAAGCCGGCGTGGGCACCATCGCCGCTGGTGTGGCCAAGGCCTATGCCGACCTGATCACCATCTCGGGTTACGACGGTGGTACCGGTGCTTCGCCGCTGACCTCGATCAAGTACGCCGGCGCCCCGTGGGAACTGGGCCTGGCAGAAACCCACCAGACCCTGCGTGGCAACGACCTGCGCGGCAAGGTGCGGGTACAGACCGACGGCGGCCTGAAAACCGGCCTGGACGTGATCAAGGCGGCCATCCTCGGCGCCGAAAGCTTCGGCTTCGGTACCGCGCCAATGATCGCCCTGGGCTGCAAGTACCTGCGCATCTGCCACCTGAACAACTGCGCCACCGGCGTAGCCACCCAGAACGACAAGCTGCGCAAGGACCACTACATCGGCACCGTCGACATGGTGATCAACTTCTTCACCTTCGTCGCCGAAGAAACCCGTGAATGGCTGGCCAAACTGGGCGTGCGCAGCCTGGGCGAACTGATCGGCCGTACCGACCTGCTCGACGTATTGCCAGGCGACACCGAGCGCCAGCAGTACCTGGACCTGTCGCCGCTGCTGGGCAGCTCGCACATCCCGGCTGACAAGCCGCAGTTCTGCGAAGTGGACAAGAACCCGCCGTTCGACCAGGGCGAGCTGGCCGAGAAAATGGTGGAAATGGCCATGCCGGCCATCCGTGACCAGGCCGGTGGCGAGTTCAACCTCGACATCTGCAACTGCGACCGTTCCATCGGTGCGCGTGTGTCGGGTGAAATCGCCCGCCTGCACGGTAATCAGGGCATGGCTGCGGCGCCGATCACCTTCCGCTTCAAGGGTACTGCGGGCCAGAGCTTCGGTGTGTGGAACGCCGGTGGCCTGAACCTGCACCTGGAAGGCGACGCCAACGACTACGTCGGCAAGGGCATGACCGGTGGCAAGCTCACCATCGTGCCGCCAGCCGGCAGCCCGTTCGAAACCCAGCACAGCGCCATCGTCGGCAATACCTGCCTTTACGGTGCCACTGGCGGCAAGCTGTTTGCCGCAGGTACTGCGGGCGAGCGCTTCGCTGTGCGTAACTCCGGCGCCCACGCTGTTGTCGAGGGCACTGGCGATCACTGCTGTGAATACATGACCGGCGGCTTTGTCTGCGTGTTGGGCAAGACCGGTTACAACTTCGGTTCTGGCATGACTGGCGGCTTCGCCTACGTGCTCGACATGGACAATAGCTTCGTCGACAAGCTCAACCACGAACTGGTGGAAATCCAGCGCATCAGTGGTGAAGCGATGGAGGCGTACCGCAGCCACCTGGCGCGTGTCCTTGCCGAGTATGTGGAAGAAACCGGCAGCGAGTGGGGGCGTGAGCTCTCGGAGAACCTGGACGACTACGTGCGGCGCTTCTGGCTGGTGAAGCCGAAGGCAGCCAACCTGAAGCAGCTGCTGTCCAGCACCCGTGCCAACCCGCAGTAAAAACAGCTGCAAGTGGCAAGCCTCACGCTGCAGGTAAAGGCAGTACGAGGTTTGCCCGGCTTAAGTGATCGTCTTGCGGCTTGCAGCGTCTAGCTTGCAGCTGCTGTAAAGAGGTTTTGAAAAATGGCTGAACGTCTGAACAACGACTTCCAGTTCATCGAAGTGGGCCGTAAGGACCCGAAGAAGAAGCTGCTGCGCCAGCGCAAGAAAGAGTTCGTGGAAATATACGAACCGTTCAAGCCGCAGCAGTCCGTGGACCAGGCACACCGCTGCCTGGGCTGCGGTAACCCGTATTGCGAATGGAAGTGCCCGGTACACAACTTCATCCCCAACTGGTTGAAGCTGGTTTCCGAAGGCAACATCCTGGCCGCCGCCGAGCTGTCGCACCAAACCAACACCCTGCCGGAAGTGTGCGGCCGCGTGTGCCCGCAAGACCGCCTGTGCGAGGGTGCTTGCACCCTGAACGACGGCTTTGGCGCGGTGACCATCGGTTCGGTGGAGAAGTACATCACCGACACCGCCTTCGCCATGGGCTGGCGCCCGGACATGTCCAAGGTCAAACCAACCGGCAAGCGCGTCGCCATCATCGGCGCCGGCCCTGCTGGCCTGGGCTGCGCCGACGTACTGGTGCGTGCCGGCGTGACCCCGGTGGTGTTCGACAAGAACCCGGAAATCGGTGGCCTGCTGACCTTCGGCATCCCCGAGTTCAAGCTGGAAAAAACCGTGCTCAGCAACCGCCGCGAAGTCTTCACCGGCATGGGCATCGAGTTTCGTCTGAACACCGAGGTGGGCAAGGACGTCACCCTGGAACAGCTGCTCGCCGAGTACGACGCGGTGTTCATGGGCATGGGTACCTACACCTACATGAAGGGTGGCTTCCCGGGCGAGGACCTGCCAGGTGTGCATGACGCGCTGGACTTCCTGATCGCCAACGTCAACCGCAACCTGGGCTTCGAAAAGTCGCCGGAAGACTTCGTCGACATGCAGGGCAAGAAGGTGGTGGTGCTGGGCGGTGGTGACACCGCGATGGACTGCAACCGCACGTCGATCCGTCAGGGCGCCAAATCGGTGACCTGCGCCTATCGCCGTGACGAAGCCAACATGCCGGGTTCGCGCAAAGAGGTGAAGAACGCCAAGGAAGAGGGTGTGAAGTTCCTCTACAACCGCCAGCCTATCGCCATCGTTGGCGAGGACAAGGTGGAAGGCGTAAAAGTGGTCGAGACCCGCCTTGGCGAGCCGGATGCCCGTGGCCGCCGCAGCCCCGAGCCGATCCCGGGTTCTGAAGAGATCCTGCCGGCCGATGCCGTGGTGATCGCCTTCGGCTTCCGCCCAAGCCCGGCGCCGTGGTTCGAGCAGCATGGTATCCAGCTGGACAGCCAAGGCCGCGTGGTTGCGCCGGAGAAAGGCAAGTTCAAGCACCAGACCAGCAACCCGAAAGTGTTTGCCGGTGGCGACATGGTGCGCGGTTCGGACCTGGTGGTGACGGCAATCTTCGAAGGGCGTACCGCTGCTGAAGGCATCCTGGACTACCTCGAAGTCTGAAATCATTTAGATTTTGTATACAAAATCTATTGATCCAGGACATACCCATAGAGAAAAGGCACGGCAATGAGCCGTGCCTTTTCTTTGTGCGTCTGAGAAAATGCCCGCACTATTTTTCCGGATGCCGACATGACTGCCCTGAAGAACGATCGTTTCCTGCGTGCACTGCTCAAGCAACCCGTAGACGTCACCCCGGTGTGGATGATGCGCCAGGCCGGCCGCTATCTGCCGGAGTACCGCGCCAGCCGCGCCAAGGCCGGCGACTTCATGAGCCTGTGCATGAACCCGCAGTTCGCCTGCGAGGTCACCCTGCAGCCGCTGGACCGCTACCCGCTGGACGCGGCGATCCTGTTCTCGGATATCCTCACCATCCCCGACGCCATGGGCCTGGGCCTATACTTCGAAACCGGCGAAGGTCCGCGTTTCAAGAAGGTCATCAGCACCCCGGCCGACATCGAAGCGCTGCCAATCCCAGACCCTCAGAAAGACCTGGGCTATGTGATGGACGCGGTCAGCACCATTCGCCGCGAACTCAATGGCCGTGTGCCGCTGATCGGCTTCTCCGGCAGCCCATGGACCCTGGCCACCTACATGGTCGAAGGCGGCTCGTCGAAAGACTTCCGCAAGACCAAGGCCATGGCCTACGACAACCCGCAAGCCCTGCACCTGCTGCTGGACAAGCTGGCCCAGTCGGTGACCAGCTACCTGAATGGCCAGATTCTGGCCGGTGCCCAGGCCGTACAGATTTTCGACACCTGGGGCGGCAACCTGTCGGCGGCGGCCTACCAGGAATTCTCCCTGGCCTACATGCGCAAGATCGTCAGCGGGCTGATCCGCGAGCACGAAGGGCGCAAGGTGCCGGTGATCCTGTTCACCAAGAACGGTGGCCTGTGGCTGGAAAGCATCGCTGAAGCCGGCGCCGATGCGCTGGGCCTGGACTGGACCTGCGAGATCGGCGACGCCCGCCGCCGCGTGGGTGACAAGGTGGCCCTGCAAGGCAACATGGACCCGACCGTGCTGTACGCCAAGCCGCAAGCCATCCGCCAGGAAGTGGCGCGCATCCTGGCCAGTTACGGCCACGGCACGGGCCATGTGTTCAACCTGGGCCACGGCATTACGCCGGAAGTCGATCCGGAGCACGCGGGTGTGTTCATCAACGCCGTGCATGAGCTGTCGGCGCAGTATCATCAGTGATCTGAAGCTGAAAACCCAAGCCCGGCCCTGTGCCGGGCTTTTTGTCGCATTAAGTTTTAATTCAGCGATCGTCGCTAATCTGGTCCCATCGAAACCCAAACAGGACCCGATCCTCATGAAAGCACGTTACCTCGCCCTGATCCTCGCCCCTCTGTTCAGCACCGCCGCACTGGCTGCGACCTATACCGGCCCCGGCGCTCAGTCGGTCACCACTGTTGCCGCTGCCAACGACGCTGCCGATGACACTCCGGTTGTGCTGCAAGGGTTTGTGACCAAGAAGATCAACAACGACGACAAGTACGAGTTCAAGGACAACACCGGCACCATCACCGTCGAGATCGATGACGAAGACCTGCCGTCGACGCCGTTCAACGACAAGACCAAGGTCAAGTTGACCGGTGAGGTGGAAAAGCACCTGATGAGCCGTGAGGTTGACGTGGATATTGTCGAGATCATCAACTGACTCATGAAAATGCCTGCTGTTCGGCAGGAATTTTCCTATGTTTTGCAGCCTTTCGCATTTTTAGAATGACGCACTCCTGTCGGGAGCCCCCGACGCAAACTCAGCAGTTTGGAGTGCGTCATGAGTACACGAAAGCATCTACGAAGGGTTGTTGCCAGCAGCGCATGGCTGGCGATTGCCGGGGTGGGCATGCATGCCCAAATGGCCAGTGCACACGGTTACGCCAATGAACCGCCTTCCAGGGCGTATGCGTGCCGACTTGGGTTGAACACCGAGTGTGGCCAGCCTATGTACGAGCCGCAAGCAGTCGGGGAGGCCGAAAAAGGCTTCCCGGCCCGCGGCCCGGCTGATGGCAAACTCGCCAGTGGTGGGGTGCGGTCCGACTTCGCACCGCTGGATGAGCAGTCTGCCAACCGCTGGTCGCTGACGCCCATCAAGCAGCGCGACGTCGCCTTCGACTGGTATTACACCGAAGGGCACAAGACGACGGGTTGGGAGTACTTCATCACCAAAGCGGGGTGGAACCCGAATGCACCCTTGGGGCGCGATGCGTTCGAGTCGACGCCTTTCTGTACCGTTGATGGGCATGGGAAGCCGGCTCGTGGTGAGGGGCAACCCACACATGGACCAGCCCTTGTAAAGCATCAGTGCACGTTGCCTGCTGACAAGACCGGGCAGCACATCATCCTGGGTGTCTGGACAGTCGATGACACTGCTGCAGCGTTCTACAACGTCATGGACGTGGATATTCAGACTGAAGGTGGCCCCGCCCCTGAGTGGCCGCAAGTGGGCAGCATCAACCCGCATCGTGACCTGCAGGTTGGCGACAAGGTCAGGGCTCGCGCGTTCGTGGCCGGCTCGGAAAGCGCTCAATTCAGCGTAGGTATCGTCATTGACAGCGCTGAGGAAGGCCTTGCAGCAAACTGGTCCTACAAGCTTGCAAAGCGCATCAATGAAACCCAGTCCTTGGTACAAGCGGGCCACCTTGATAGCGAGGGCAACATCAAGCCGGTCCAGGGCGCCAACAGCATCTTCGCCAAACCCGAGACGGGCATCAGCAGCTATCAGCTGGATTTCGAAGGCGTACCTGTCGATGACAGCTACCTGCACCTGCATGACCTCAAACCTGAATACGTGCTGGAAGACGGTAAGGCGAACCTGGACTTCACGGTAATGACCAACCGTAAGCTGCAGGTCAGTGCACGGCTGTTCGACAGTGCCAACCAGCAAGTCGGCTTCACTCGTCAGGACGTGGACGCCACCACCCGTCCGATGACGCTGCAAGCGAGCAGTGTCGAAGGCGAGCACCTGCTCAAGGTCGTTGGCGTGAACAAGGCCGGGCGCATCCTGTTGCAGGAAGAGCGCACGGTTCAGCTGAAGGCTGCGGGTGGCGAAGGCCACGACTTTGAATTCCCTCAATCGATTGCAAGCTACAAGGCCGGTACACGTGTACTGCAACCGAAGACGGGTGAAGTGTTCGAGTGCAAGCCGTTCCCGTTCGAGGGCTGGTGCAAGAGCTATTCGGCAAGTGCCACCCAATATGAGCCGGGTGTAGGCAGCCACTGGCAAGACGCCTGGATCAAACGCTGAAGGAATGTGCCCTGGCAGCCGGAGTAGCGGCTAGGGCACAACACGGTATTTTCGATGCAAGTACACAAATATTGCTGGCAGCAGATCCTGTTGCACTGGGTCTCTGCCTTGGTGATCGGCTGGGCGCTGGTCAGTGGCTTTTATGTTTCCGGCTTTGATGTCGAACCCGCCACTGCCCATCTGGTCGGTTTCGTGAATGTCGGGCTGACCACGCTGTTCATCCCGGTTTTCTTGCTGCGCTGGCTGGTGCGATTGGTCAAGGCCAGGCCGGGTGCGCTGAATGAGAACCCTCGGGCGCGCCGGGCTGCCCATGCTGTACACGAGGGTATGTACTGGCTGACCGCGCTGGTGCTGTTATCTGGTGTACTGATGATGGACCGCGCAATCGACGTGTTTGGATGGTTTGCCATCTCGCCGTTGATCAGCGACCCGTCATGGCTCAGTGCCTGGCTGAAGCTGCATGTTGCAGCCAACGTGGTGCTGACCATGGTTGTGGCGCTGCATGTCGGGGCCGTCATTCTGCACGAGTGTTCTGGGCGGCAGGTGCTTCGCCGGATGTTGCCCTGAGCCAATGAAGCCGTTTTCGATTCTGTCCTGGGTGGCAGCTCCCCTGTTGGCGATTGCTTTTCTGGTCGTGCGAGAAACGACCCGGCCCGTGGCAGAGCGCATCGGGCGGGAGCAGGTCGCGTCCGCATCAATTGCCCAGAAGCCATTACCCACAGCAACCCTGGCACTGGCATTTGGTTATAGCGAGCCAGTCGGCCAGGCTGCCAGCCAGGCCGAACTGGTTCTCAAGGCGTGTTTCGTATCAAGCCTGGGCCAGGCCCGTGCGCTGGTTGCAAGCCGCGAGGGTGAAAGCCTGTACCGGGTTGGCGACCGTATGCCGGGCGGCAGCGTGTTGCGTCGGATCGACGTGCGTTCCATCACCCTTTGGGACGGTGAGCGCGAGCAAACGCTGGCGTTGTCCGGCAGCCGCGCCAGCGTCTTCGTTCAATCCGGCAGTACCCCCACGCGTGGTCCTGCGTCTGCCGATTCACCCCGCCTGCTGCGGGAGGTGCAATGACATTTCAACGCTTTCTACGGGTGGCCTCGTTCGGGGCCTGTCTGACTTTGACCTGCCCGCTGGCCCTGGCTGATGCGCCGACCTGGCAACTGGCGATGAGCGATGCCGATGTACGCGATGTGGTGCGCGAAGTCGGGGCCATTCTTGACCAGACAATTGTGCTTGATCCGCGCGTACAGGGCCGGATTACAGTCTTGTCCAATGAAGCGCACGATCGTGAGGGCGTGCGCCGGCTGTTCTACTCGGTGCTGAATGCACAAGGGTTCGCCGCGGTGAACGATGGTGATCGCTTGCTGGTGCTGCCGGCGAGTGAGGCAAAAGCCTGGGCCAACCAGCAGGTCGATGCCATTCCTGCCGCATTCACCACGCGCGTGTTCAGCTTGTCTGGGAGCACTGCGGCTGATCTGGCGGGCTTGCTGAGGCCGTTGGTGTCCAGCAATGGTTACATTGGACCGTCCAGTTCGGCCAATGCCTTGGTCGTTACCGATTCGGCTGCAAACCTGGAGCGCCTGCAAAGCCTGGTGGCGCAACTGGACAGCGGTCAACGGCATGACTATGAGCTGGTGACCTTGCGTACAGCACAGGCCGTGGATGTGTTGCCTGTGGTAGAGGCTTCGGCGGGCGGCCCGGACAGTGGCGTGCGGGTGCTGTCCGACTCGCGCAGCAACCGCCTGCTGATACTCGGCCCGGAAAAGTCCCGGCAACGCCTTGCTCGCCTGGCCCGCGAGCTGGATGTGCCCGCGCCTGTCAGTTCGCAGAACTGGCGAGTGGTGCGCCTTCAGCATGGCAATGCCGAGCAACTGGCCGAGGTGCTCAGTGAAGTGGGCAAACGGCTGGATGCCAAGGCAGGTACTGAAACCTTGGGCCAGCCACTTGCGGCAGGGGCCATGGTCAAGGCCGATGTCAGCCAGAATGCGCTGGTGCTTCTGGGTGAGCCCCAGACGTTGGGTAATGTGGTACAGATCATCGAGCAACTCGACCAGCCACGCGCGCAAGTGCTGATACATGCGGCCATCGTCGAGGTCAGCGGGGATATCAATGAAGCCTTGGGGCTGCAGTGGGGGATAGATACAGGCAGCCTCAAGGGCGGTGTGACATTCCCCGACAGCGGTGTGGCCTGGGCTGACCTGCTGGGCGCAGACAAGGCACTGCCGAGCGGTGCGGCGCTGGCATTGGGTTCTGACCGTTTCGGCCTGCTGGTTTCCGCGTTGGCCAGCAATACCCGCAGCAATTTGCTGTCCACCCCCAGCCTGCTCACGCTAGACAACCAGGAGGCGCAGATCCTGGTGGGGCAGAACGTGCCCTTCAAGACCGGCTCGTATACCACATCAGGGAGTGGCGCCGACAACCCGTTCACGACCGTGGAACGCAAGGACATCGGTATTAGCCTGAAGGTGCGCCCGCACATCAATGAGGGCAGGAGTTTGCGCCTGGAGGTCGAACAGGAAAGCTCCGAACTGGCACCTGGCACGGTCGAAGGTGACCTGATCACCAGCAAGCGGACGCTCAAGAGCACCATCCTGGCTGCGGACGGCGAGATCATCGTGATCGGCGGCCTGATCAAGGACAGCGTGCGGACAGAGCAGCGCGCAGTGCCGTTGCTAAGCCGCATCCCGCTGCTTGGTGGCTTGTTCCGCTGGACCAGGGACACTCAGGAAAAGACCAACCTGATGGTGTTCCTGAGGCCTACCGTCTTGCGTACCCAGGAAGACCTGATCGACTCCGGCCGCCGCGCCTATGGCGACGTACAGGCGTCCGACCCGGCACGAGTACCGAAAGACCCCCGCCAAATGTTCGAGGCGCGCCCTGTACCGATGGGCGAGGAACCTGGCCGGTGAGCGATCTGATTCCATTCGGCTTTGCCCGGCGCTTTGGCATTTTGCTTGACCGCCACACGTTGCTGATGCGCAACGGCGCCTCGCTGGAGTCGCTTTCCGAAGCGTTGCGCGTGGTCGGGCAGCATGTTCCGCTACGGGTGGTGGACGATGACGCGTTTGCCATCCACCTGGCCGGTTGCTATGGCGGCGCCCAGGATGCGGCACAGTCGGTTATCCAGGAGCTGGATGACCACATCGACCTGTCACGCTTGGCTGAGGGCTTGCCGCAGGCCAGTGACCTGCTCGATCAACAGGACGATGCGCCGATCATCCGGTTGCTCAATGCGTTGCTCAGCGAAGCGGTCAGGTCACGCGCTTCCGATATCCACCTGGAAACCTTCGAGCAGCAGTTGCGTGTTCGCATGCGCATCGATGGTGTCATGCGCGAAGTGCTCACGCCGCCCAGGGCGCTCTCGGCACTGCTGGTATCGCGCATCAAGGTCATGGCGCGCCTGGACATTGCCGAGAAACGTGTGCCCCAGGATGGCCGCATCAGCTTGCGGCTGGCAGGCCATGAGGTGGATGTGCGTGTGTCCACCTTACCGGCGGCCCATGGGGAGCGGGTGGTGATGCGTTTGCTGGATAAGCAGGCGGTCCGCCTGGACATACAACACATGCAGATGCAGCCCTCTGTGCAGAAGGCGTTCCTGGCATTGCTGGACAAACCCCATGGCATTTTCCTGGTGACCGGCCCTACCGGCTCTGGCAAGACCACCACGTTGTATACGGCGTTGTCGGTACTGAACCGTGAGTCGCGCAACATTCTCACCGTCGAGGACCCGGTTGAATATCACTTGCCGGGCATCGGCCAGACTCAGGTCAACAGCAAGGTGGAGATGACCTTTGCGCGCGGGCTGCGGGCGATCCTGCGGCAGGACCCGGATGTCGTGATGGTGGGTGAGATCCGTGACAGGGAAACGGCCGAAATTGCCGTGCAGGCATCGCTGACGGGCCATCTGGTGCTGTCGACTCTGCATACCAACAGCGCACTGGGTGCCATCATGCGGTTGGCGGACATGGGTGTGGATACCTGCTTGCTCGCCTCATCGCTCGCCGGTGTCATGGCTCAACGGCTGGTGCGTGTGTTGTGCCCGCATTGCAAGGTCGCGTGCGAGGTGGATGACGCCATGGCCGCTGCACTGGGCAATCCCGATGACTTACCGCAGCAGCTTTACCAGGCTGTTGGTTGTGAGCTGTGCCAGTTGGGCTACAGCGGGCGTGTGGCTTTGCATGAAATGGTCGTGATCACCCCGCAGCTGGCACAGGCTATTCACGGCCGCGCATCCTTGGCACAGATGCGGGCATTGCTGTGCCCGCACTCGACCAGCTTGTTTCAGCACGGTATCGAGCGAGTCTGCCAAGGGCAGACCAGTGTCGAGGAACTGCTGCGCGTCACAGGCCAGGACTGAGCATGGCGGTTTTCCGGTATCAGGCTCAGCGCATCGATGGCACGCGTCAGCGCGGCACGCTAGAGGCAGCCAGTGCACGCCAGGCCCGACAGCAGTTGCGCGAGCAGGGCTGGTCGGTATTGGTGATCGAAGAGGTACAGCCGTCGCCCTTTGCCGCGCTGACTGCACGCAACCGCCTCTCGCTCGTGCAGCGTTGCCTGCTGACACGACAGCTGGCAACGCTGTTGCAGGCCGGCATCCCGTTGACTGAAGCATTGCAGGCGGTGGCTGCGCAGAGCGGCCAGCGTCTGGTCAGGCAGGTGTTGCTGGGCGTGGCTGAGCGGGTCGCCGAAGGTAATACCTTTGCCGATGCGTTGGCACATTACCCATCGGCATTCCCGTTGGTCTACCGCGCCACGGTCGAGGCGGCAGAGCGTTCAGGGCACCTGGCCGGCGTACTGGAGCGGCTGGCTGAGCATGGCGAAGATCAGCGGGCACTGCGCCAGAAGGTGCAGTTGGCGATGCTTTACCCCTTGATCCTGACGGCCGTGGCACTGCTGGTGGTGGGGTTTCTGCTTGGTTATGTGGTGCCGGACGTGGTGCAGGCCTTTGCCCGCGACCAGGCGCAGTTACCACTGGCAACGCAGGTGCTGATCGCACTCAGCGATGCCTTCGGCCGCTTTGGGCTGTTGGCCTTGCTGGTGATGCTGGCAGGCGCTACAACGGTCGTCTTGCTGTTACGCAAACCCGCCAGACGAAGGCAATGGCATGCCATGGTTCTGCGCATACCCGGTTACGCCGGTTTTGTGCTGGCCAGTGAAGCCGCACGTTTCATCAGCACCCTGGCAATTCTGGGGCGCAGCGGCGTCGTGCTGGTCGATGCCATGAACATCGCGGCCGGCGTGGTGGGCAATCTGGTGCTACGCGAACGCTTGCAAGCCGCTGTGCGTGAAGTGGGCGAAGGCGCAACGCTGGCCCATAGCCTGGCACGTAGCCAGACCATGCCTGACCTGATGCTGCACATGATCGCCAGTGGCGAGCGTGCCGGGGAGCTGGACGGCATGCTGGAACGTGCCGCCGATCTTCAGGCCAGGCAACTGGCAGGTCGTATAACCCTTCTGGTGAGCCTGTGTGAACCCCTGATGCTTTTGGTGATGGGCGGCATCGTGCTGTTCATCGTGCTGGCCATCCTGCTGCCCATTCTTAACCTCAACCAACTGGTCAACTGATATGTCCTACGGCTTTGCACGCCGCGCGCAACGCGGTTTCACGCTGATTGAAATCATGGTGGTGGTGATCATCCTGGGGGTACTCGGTGCCTTGGTGCTACCCAATGTGATGAGCCGCCCGGACCATGCCAAGCTCACCGCAGCGCGTACCGATATCCAGTCCATTGCCACGGCGCTGGAAATCTACCGCCTGGACAATGGGCGCTACCCCACTACGGCTCAAGGCCTGGAGGCGCTCGTCCGGCGTCCAACCTTGGCGCCACTGCCCCGGCAGTGGAGCGCCCAGGGTTACCTCAAGCGTCAGGCGATGGACCCGTGGGGGGCACCTTATCAGTACGCCAACCCAGGAACGCGATCAGGCCAGGGGTACGACTTGTTCTCTTTGGGGGCCGACGGCCAGCCCGGCGGTGAAGATGCGGATGCCGATATCGGTAACTGGGCCGAATGAGGCAGAACCGGTCGAGGGGCTTCACCCTGCTTGAAATCATGCTGGTGCTGCTGCTGGTGGGCGTTGTCCTGGCCATGGCCGGGCTACAGGTGGGGCAGGGCCCCCATCGGTTGGCACGGCAGGAAGCCGCCCTGTTTCTGCAACTGGTCCAGTACGCCAGGCAGCAGGCGGTCCTGGAGGGGCGGGATTTGGCTGTGCACGTCGACCCCCGCGGCTATCAGCTAGTGAAGGGTGAAGGGCACAGCGTGGCAGCGCAGGGGCAGCGCCGGGACACCGGGCTGGACCTGCATCTCGAAATCGACGGGCTGGCAGTGATGCCCGGCAAGCCGGAAGGCACTGCGCAACTGGTGTTTTCCCGTAGCGACGAGCACACCCCGTTTTCGTTGTCATTCCATGAGGCTGGCGTCAGCCTGGCCCAGGTATCAAGCGATGGCCTCAATGACCCCTGGCTCGAACGTTGAACGTGGGTTTACGTTGCTGGAAGTGCTGGTGGCGCTGTCTGTTTTTGCCGTGCTGGCTGCTGCTGTGACCACCGCCAGCCAGCATGTGCTGGAGCAGTCGCAGGGCCTGCGTGACCGGCTGTTCGCCAGCTGGATTGCCGATAACCACCTTGCTGAACTGCGTCTGCACGCGCCTGCGGCTGCACAGCGGCGCACCCTGGAGGTCCGGTTCGATGAGCGGGGCTGGTGGTTGGTCGAGGCGAGGCATCCTCTGGCTGATGCGCCCCTCGTCGAAGTGAACGTGAGTGTCGGTTTGGCGCCGGATCGGCAGCCACTTCATCACACGGTGGGCTGGCTGGAGGTTGTCGATGGTGCGCCGTGAGCCAGCCTGTACCCAACGCGGCTTTACCCTGCTGGAGTTGTTGCTGGCCGTCGCCATCTTCGCCTTGTTGGCGGCAGGCACCAGCCAGTTGCTGGCTGCATTCACCCGGGCCGATGCAGCGCGCCAGGCCCACGCCGACGAACTGCGCGCCTTGGGGCGGGCAATGAGTGTGATGCAGCGGGATGCACTGCAAGGGTACTGGCCCGCGAGCGGCAAGAACGGCACGAGCCACGGCATCTTGTTGACGCCGCATCGGGTGAGCTGGTTGTTGGGTGCCGAGCGTGATCGGCAGCCCTTGCCGCGCAGCGATCTGAGGGTTGTCGAATACTGGCTGGAAGACGGTGTGCTGTGGCGCCAGCGGCGTACTCTGGAGCACGGGCAGGTACGCCCGCAGCGCGTGCTCGACGGTATTGTGGCGTTGCGCTGGCGTATGTATGGCGCAGAGGGTGGCTGGGTTTCCAACTGGACGGCTGCGCAGCCGCCACAGGCGCTCGAAATCACGCTTTCGACCCAGCGTTTCCAGGGCATACGCCGCGTGCTGCCAATGGCGGGGGCAAGCCTGTGAAGAACACTCGGCAGCGGGGTGTGGCGCTAATCACCGTGCTGTTGGTCATGGCGCTGCTGACCGTGCTGGTTGCCAGCATGTTGCGTAGCCATCAAGGCATGCTGGGCAGCGTCAGGCAGCAAATCGATGCCTCGCGCCTGCTGCAGTTGGCACATGCGGGGGAACGCCAGGCCTTGGTGCAACTGAAACAGCAGGCTGCAACCCTGCTGCAAGTGACCCATGGTGGTCAGCCCTGGGCGAAAGCCCGGTTGCTGGACCTTGAGCAGGGGCAGGTTCGCCTGCGTCTGGAAGACCTTTCCGGGCGTTTCAACATTGCGGCGCTGACCGCACGGAAAAATCTCGACCCTGTGCTGCTAAAGCGTTGGCAGCGGTTGTGCCGTGCGCTGCAGATCGAGGCGCCAGTGCTGGATTCCCTGGCAGGCCAACGCATGCTCGACCCTAGCCAGCTGCGCGCCCTGCCAGGCGTTGATGATGAAGTGATGACACGCCTGCGGCCATGGGTTGTGGCGTTGCCTGCAAATGCGGGGCTCAACGTCAATACCGCCCTGGCGCAGGTGCTCGAAGGCCTTGAAGGCGTGGAAGCATCCACTGCCCGGCGTTTGATAGGCGAACGGCCCGAAGAGGGTTTTGCCAGCGTTCAGCAGTTTCTGGCGCAACCGCGTCTGGTCGGTCTTGGTATCGACAGCCATGGACTGTCGGTGACCAGCCGCTGGTACCGCTTGGAGGTGCGCGCAGCGCTGGCAGGCAATGTTGGTTACCTGTACAGCGACCTTGAGATCGACCTGAACACGCATCAGGTGCGTGTGTGGCGTCGTGTTTTTTCTGCACAGCCGGAGCAAATGCCAGATGAGTGATGTTTACCTGTTTCTACTGGCGGAGGGTATGGCCGCAGCCGACGGGACATGGCCGGTGCTTGTGCGCACAGCGCAGGGGCAGCTTGACCGGTCAACGTTGGGCGATCTGCCGCCAACACTGGCCGATGCTGGCGTGGTGCTCGTCCTGCCGATGGAGCTGGCAGGGTACTGCAGGGTTGGGCCAGTGCCGGGCAGGCGCCCCAGCCGGGAGGTGTTGGGCTATGCGGCCGAAGAGCAGTTGGCAGCCCCTTTGGAGGCCTCGCACCTGGCGTTCGGGCCAGAAGATGATGAGGGGCGACGAAAGGTGCTGGTGATAGCGCTGGAACGCCTGCGCCCGCTGATGTCGCTGCTGCTTGAGCAGGGTATCGACCCGGTCGCGGTGCACGTCGATGCCGACCTGCTGAGTGCCGCACAGGCGTGTGCCCTGTGGTTCGAGGGGCGCTGGTTGCTGGGAGGCACCGAAGGTGCGCGCCTTGCGGTCAGTGCCCAGGCTGCTCAGGTACTGAAGCAGAGCCATGCGTCGATACCCTGGATGGCCGAGGCAGGGGCAATGGGTGCGCACTGCTGCGATCAGGAGGTCGACAGTGCTGTGGAACTGCTGGTGCAGGGTAAAACTGGCGCCGTGGACCTGCGCCAGGGCACCTTGCGCCGACGGCGCAGTGCGCCGGCATGGCAAGCGATGGCAGGTAGTGTGGTGCTGGCATTGCTGATGGTTTGCCTGGCTGAATACTGGCGAACCGAGTGGTTGATGCGTCAGGTATCACTGCAGCACACCGACAATGTTCGGGTGCTGCAACGCTGGGCGCCTGAACCGCTGGCCGGAGGCGATTTGGCCACGCAAATCCGGTTGCTGGAACACATGCCCAGGCAGTCGACTGCTATGGAGCAGCTTGCGCAGTTCTCCGAGCAGCTGGTCAGCAGCGGTAATCTGGTGATTGAACGAGCGGAAACGACAGCTGGGCAGGGCTGGCGTGTTGATGTCATCGCTGAAGGCTTTGACGATCTCGAACGGCTAGGGGAGCGTGTTGCCGGCATGCGGATGGAACAGGGGCGACAGACTGCCCAGGGCGTGCGGGCAATCCTCGCCTGGCAGGAGGCAGAATGAAAAATCTCAACGAGCATGCATGGGTTCGCCAGTGGAAAGAGATACCAGCAGGCCGGCGTGCGCTGATGAGTGCAGCGTTGTGGGGCCTGCTGTTGATCGTGATCTGCCAGCTACTCTGGTTGCCAGGGCAGGCTCGCATGCAGCAAGCGGAACAAGCGCTGGCGCGTGAGCATGAGCTGGCGGCCACATTGCAGCGAATTGTACAGGGGCCGCGTCGGTCGCCAGGCGCCGTCGAGTTGCTGACACCGGCTGGGCTGAATGAGCGTGCCAAGGCGGCAGGGGTCTACATCGTCAGCCTGGAAGCCAAGGCAGGGCAAGTGGATGTCGGCCTGGAGGGGCCCGTCGCCGCAGTGCTGGCCTGGCTGCACGTACTGGAGCATGACGGTGGCGAAGCGCTGAACATCCAGTTGCAAGCCGAGGGCGAGCTGCTTCAGGCGCGCTTGGTGATGGCGTTGCCCGAAGCCTGAGCACGTGCGCCTATGCCTTGGGAGGTAGCTTGCTCAAGTGCAACGCCACCAGCAACGCCACCGCCAGCAAGCTGCCAATGAACAGCCCGATGCCATTCCAGCCCCACTGGTGCCAGAACACCCCACCCGCCGTACCGGCCACGCTGGACCCTGCGTAATAGCTGAAGAGGTACAGCGACGATGCTTGCCCCTTTGCCTTCAGCGCCCGGCGCCCGATCCAGCTGCTGGCCACCGAGTGCGCACCAAAGAAGCCGAAGGTGAACACCAGCATGCCGACGATCACCATCGCCAGCGGGCTGGCCAGGGTCATCAGCAAGCCACCTGCCATCACCACGATACTGGCCCAGAACACCTTGCGCCGGCCCAGCTTGTCCGCCAGTGCGCCGACCTGCGCCGAGCTGTAGATGCCAGACAGGTACACCACCGACAGCAGGCCGACCAGTGCCTGGTTCATGTGGTAGGGCTCAGCCAGCAGGCGGTAGCCGATGTAGTTGAACAGGGTGACGAAGGCTCCCATCAGCAGGAAGGCTTCAAGGAACAACCAAGGCAGGCCGGCATCCTTGAAGTGCATGACAAAGCCGTCCAGCAGGCTGCGCGGGTTCATCGACTGTGGGCGGAAGTTGCGCGATTCGGGCAGTACCTTCCAGAACACCAGGGCGGCCACCAGCGCCAGGCCGCCGATGGTCAGCATCGCCGTGTGCCAGCTGACAAAGTCGATCAATACGCCCGTGATGAGCCGTCCACTCATGCCGCCAATCGCGTTGCCCCCGATGTACAGGCCCATGGCCAGGCCGATGTGCTGCGGGTGAATTTCTTCACTGAGATAGGTCATTGCCACTGCCGCCAGGCCACTCAACGACAGGCCGACCAATGCGCGGGTGGCCAGTACCAGTTCCCAGCTCGGCATCACGGCGCTGGCCAAGGTGGAGAGGGCGGCGCAGACCAATGCAAAGACCATCACCGGCTTGCGCCCGATACGGTCAGAGATAGGGCCGGTGATCAACAGGCCGAACGCCAGCATGGCGGTGGACACCGACAGCACCAGGCTGCTTTGCGCCGCGTTGATGGCAAATTCCTTGGACAACAGCGGCATCATCGGCTGTACGCAGTACAGCAGGGCGAAGGTGGCGAAGCCGCCGCTGAACAGCGCCAGGACGGTCTTCATGAAGGCGGGGGTGCCTTTCTCGATCCACATTTCGTTCAGGGGGGCAGGTTCTGGCTCGGCGGGAAGGGGGGCTACAGCAGTTTTCACGGGCGGGTACCTCTGGCGCAATGAAAAAAGCATATAGCTGGCTAATGATTAGATCCAATATATTGTTCGACCTATTTGAGATGTTTTACGACCTGTTTGGAGCCGATCATGGAACTGCGCCATCTGCGTTACTTCATCGCCGTGGCCGAAGAGCTGCACTTTGGCCGTGCCGCGCAGCAGCTGGGCATTTCGCAGCCGCCGCTGAGCCAACAGATCCAGGCCCTGGAGCAGGAGCTGGGGGCTCGGCTGTTCGAGCGTACCAACCGTCGGGTGGAACTGAGCGAGGCAGGGCGGTTATTCCTTGAGGAAGCGCGTCAGGTGCTGGCGCAGGTGGAGAAGGCGGCCGATGTGGCCCGGCGTGCACAGCTGGGAGAACTGGGCGAGATGAAGATCGGTTTTACCTCGTCGGCACCCTTCACCTCGAAGATCCCCAAGGCCATCCATGCCTTTCGCCAGCGTTTCCCGGCGGTGCACCTGAACCTCAAGGAAATGAGCAGCCGCGATGTCGCCGAAGGGGTGTTCGATGAGTCCATCGAAGTGGGGCTGATGCGGCCGATGCCGTTGCCGGAAGGTCTGGTGGCCACGGAGTTGTTCCGCGAGCCCCTTGTGGCGGTTATCAACGCCTCGCATCCGCTGGCGGAGGGCTCTGACCAGGGTGTGTACATGGCGGCGTTGGCCCATGAGCCATTCGTGTTCTTCCCGCGCAGTTACGGCAGCGGCCTGCATGCGCAGTTGCTGAGCCTGGCACGACAGGCGGGTTTCAGCCCGCACTTTGCCCAGGAGGCGGGGGAGGCGATGACCATCATTGGCCTGGTGTCGGCGGGCCTGGGCGTGTCGGTATTGCCGGCGTCGTTCCAGCGCATGCGCATCGAAGGGGTTGTATATCGCACGCTGCTGGATGAGGGGGCGATGTCGGCGGTGTGGCTGGTGCAGCGCGAGCGCGGTCATTCGGTGATGGCCAAGGCATTTGCCGAGCTGTTGACTGGGCAGGTGGTCGGCCAGGGCTGATGCCGGTCAAATGGCACTGGCCATTGCCGCAGTGCCGCCACATACTCGGGCATTCGTTGAAACACGGAGGTCAATCATGCGGCGCGTGGTGTTCAATCAGAAAGGTGGCGTGGGCAAGTCGAGCATTGCCTGCAACCTGGCGGCGGTCAGTGCCAATGAAGGCTATCGGACCCTGTTGATCGACCTGGATGCCCAGGCCAACTCGACCCAGTACCTCACCGGCCTCACCGGCGAGGACATCCCCATGGGGATTGCCGACTTCTTCAAACAAAGCCTGTCCAGCGGGCCGTTCAGCAAGAAGAACAAGGTCGATATCTACGAAACCCCGTTCGACAACCTGCATGTGGTTACCGCCACGGCAGAACTGGCTGACTTGCAGCCCAAGCTTGAGGCCAAGCACAAGATCAACAAGCTGCGAAAGCTGCTGGACGAGCTGGATGAGGATTATGACCGGATTTATATCGACACCCCGCCAGCGCTGAATTTTTACGCAGTTTCTGCACTGATTGCCGCCGATCGCGTCTTGATTCCCTTCGACTGCGACAGTTTCTCACGCCAGGCCCTGTACGGCCTGTTGGCCGAGATCGAAGACCTCAAGGATGACCACAACGAAGACCTGATGGTCGAAGGCATCGTGGTCAACCAGTTCCAGTCCCGCGCCAGCCTGCCGCAGCAGATGCTCGACGAACTGCTGGCCGAAGGCCTGCCGGTGCTACCGGTGTACCTCGGCAGCTCGGTGAAGATGCGTGAATCGCACCATGCCAGCCTGCCGCTGATTCACCTGGAGCCAAAGCACAAGCTGACGCAGCAGTTTGTCGAGTTGCATTCGTTGCTCGAAGAGAGCGCTTAAACCCCTTGGCTACGCACCCACTCCAGCAACGACTGGAGTGGGAATGCCCCGGCCTGGCGGCTGATTTCGCGGCCGTTCTTGAACAGCAGCAGGCTGGGGATCGAGCGGATGCCCAGTTGCCCGGCGAGGTTGCGGTTGGCTTCGCTGTCGAGCTTGGCCAGTCGGCAACGGCCGGCCAGTTGGCGGGCGGCCTGTTCGAAGGTGGGGGCGAAAGACTTGCATGGGCCGCACCAGTCGGCCCAGATGTCGACCAGCAGCGGCAGGTCGCCTTTGATCTGGCTGGCGTAGCTGGCCTCGGTGAGCTCGAAAGGGGTGCTCAGCAGCATGTCTTGTTTGCAGCGGCCGCATTTCGGGGTGTCACCCAGGCGCTCGGCGGGCAGGCGGTTGAGGCCGTTGCAGTGGGGGCAGGGGATTACCAGTGGGTCAGACATGTCATCTCCGGGGTTGGATTCTCGTTTCCCTTGTGGGAGCGGGCTTGCCCGCGAACACCGGCGAAGCCGGTGCCATCCATCGCGTTACCTACTTCGCGGCGGTTCGACGCCTCGACAAGCCCGCTCCCACAGGATTGGGCATTAATCATGAAGAGCAGCTGATTTCCAGATGCTTGCCCCATTCCGGCGGTCGCTCAGCGTAGGCTTGCATGCCGGCTTGTTCCTCGAACGGTCTGGTCAGCACCTGATGCAACCGCCGCACTTCACTGTAATCCCCCGCTTCAGCCGCTTCGATGGCTTTCTGCGCCAGGTAATTGCGTAGCACATACAGCGGGTTCACCGCATGCATTCGCTCACGGCGCCCTTGGGCATTGCCGGGTTCGCGTTGGCAGCGGGCTAGATAATCTGCGCCCCAGGCATCGAAAGCGGCCAGGTCGATGAAGTCATCACGCACTACGTTCAGCGCATCGGCCACCGGCTGTTCGCCCAGCTTGCGGAAGAACAGGCTGTAGTCCACGCCACCCCGCTGCATGCACTGCAGCAGGCGCTCGACCAGCGCCATGTCGTCATCCTCGGCAGTGGTCAGGCCCAGGCGGCGGCGCATGAGGTCCAGATAGTGGGCCTGGTACAGCGGCAGGAACAGGCCCAGCGCTTCTTTCAGGGGCTCCACCTCGATCACCGTGGTCAGGGCCTGGGCCAGCGCGCTGAGGTTCCAGTGGGCGATGGGCACCTGGTTGGCGTAACTGTAGCGGCCCCGGTCGTCGGAGTGGTTGCAGATGAAGTTGGCGTCGAAGTCGTCGAGGAAGGCGTAGGGGCCGAAGTCGAAGGTGATGCCCAGGATCGACATGTTGTCGGTGTTCATCACCCCGTGGCAGAAACCATAGGCCTGCCAGCGGGCGATCAGTTCGGCATTGCGTTCGACGATGGTGCGGAACATGGCCAGGTACGGTTGCTCGGCAGCCTGGCATTCAGGGTAATGCTGCTGCAGTACATGGTCGATCAGCACGCGCTGCTGCTCGGGCTGTTTGGTGTAGTAGAAGTATTCGAAATGGCCGAAGCGCACATGGCTCTGCGCCAGGCGGGTGAGCATGGCAGCGCTTTCCCGGGTTTCGCGCCATACCGGGGTGCTGGAGCCGACTACGCACAGCGCACGGCTGGTGGCGATGCCGAGGGCGTGCAGGGCTTCGGAGGCGAGGAACTCGCGAATCGACGAGCGCAGCACAGCGCGGCCGTCGCCCATGCGCGAATACGGGGTCTGGCCGGCCCCCTTCAGGTGCAGGTCCCAGTGTTCGCCTTTGTCGTTGAGCACTTCAGCCAACAGCAGGCCACGGCCATCGCCCAGGCGTGGGTTGTAGGAGCCGAACTGGTGGCCGGAATACACCATCGCCCGTGGGTCGGCTTCTTCCCACAGTTTGTGGCCGCTGAACAGCTCGGCAAACACCGGCAGGTCGGCCTGCGCGGGGTCGAGGTCGAGCAGCGCCATGGCCGACTCGCTCGCAACGACCAGGCGCGGGTCTGCGATGGGTTCGGGCAGGACCTGGGTAGAGAACGCATCGCCCAGGCGGGCGAAGCGGTTGTCGAAAGTGAGTTGGTCGAGGGCTTTCACGGGCTGCTCCTGAGATTCAGCACAGAATAAAGCATTCGAGCCCACTCAGGCCGGTGCAGTGCCATCGGGTTTAGGTTGCTCCAGCGGAATCAGCTGCTGCTTGCCGTCCTTCTGGTCCATCAGGAACACCTCGACCTGGCGTACCGAGATCTTGATGTTGTGGGCCTTGAACTCGCGGTTGATGTAGCGGTTGATCTCGTCCAGCGTTGGGTTGCGGTCGCCCAGGTCGCGCACGTGCATGCGCAGTTCGTGGTCCAGCGAGCTTTCACCGAAATTGAGGAAGTACACGATCGGCTCCGGATCTTTGAGCACGCGCGGGTTTTCGTGCGCGCCCTTGAGCAGCAGGTCGCGCACCAGGTCCAGGTCGGAGCCGTAGTCGATGCCCAGTTTCAGCGTCACCCGGGTGACCGTGTCGGTCAGCGACCAGTTGATCAGCTGGCCGGTGATGAAGGTCTTGTTGGGGACGATGATGTCCTTGCGGTCGAAGTCGGTGATGGTGGTGGCGCGGATGCGGATCTTGCTGACCGTGCCGGACAGGTTGCCGATGGTGATGGTGTCGCCAATGCGCACCGGGCGCTCGAACAGGATCATGATGCCGGAGATGAAGTTGGCGAAGATTTCCTGCATGCCGAAGCCCAGGCCCACCGACAGTGCCGCCACCAGCCATTGCAGCTTGTCCCAGCTCACCCCCAGGGTGGACAGGGTGCTGACGATACCGACGCCGACGATGGTGTACGACAACAGCGTGGTGGTGGCGTAAGCGCTGCCCTGGGCCAGGTTCAGGCGTGACAGCACCAGGACTTCCAGCAGGCCCGGCAAGTTACCGGCCAGGGCGAAGGTGATGCCGACGATCACCAGCGCACCCAGCAGGTCGCCGAGGCTGATCGGTACCATGCTGGCGGCGGCGCCGGTGCCGCTGGTGTATTCGTAGAGGACGAAGTTGTTGAGGTAGGCGAACACCGAGATCAGGTCTGCCCAGACCCAGTACAGGCCGGCGATGAAGCCGCCGAGCAAGGCCAGGCGGATCAGGCGCAGCGACTGCTGGTTGACCTGCTCGATATCCAGCGTCGGCTCTTCGGTGATGACTTCGCCATCCAGCCCTTCCTTGGCCGCTGCCCGCTTGCTGAGCGCGCGCTGGTAGGCCAGGCGCCGTGCCGCCACCGACAGGCCGCGCACGAAGGCGGCTTCGATCACCAGCCAGAACAGCAGCAGGTACAAGGTGTAGATCAGCCGGTCGGTGAGTTTCAGCGCGGTGTAGTAGTAGCCGAAGCACACGGCGACGAACAGGGCGATGGGCAGGGCGGTGAACGCCACGCCCACGGCCCTGCGGAACAGCGAGGTGTCGCGGTGCGCGGGGCTGCTGAGCAGCAGGCGGCTGAGCAGCCAGGCCATCAGTGCGTAGCAGGTCAGCACCACGCCGATACCCAGCACGTCGTCGGCCAGCGCCGAAGGCTGGTGCTCGGCCACCGCCACCACGCCGACCAGCGCCAGTACCACGGTGCCCAGGCGGCGCACCCAGCCACGCAAGAACTCGACCTGCGGCTTGTGCCAGCGGAAGTGGATTTCGGCCACGCCACCGGGGGCGAGGATGCGGTAGGCGGTGTAGAACACCAGCCAGGCCTGGGCCAGTTGCCAGAGGGCGGCGCCGAGGTTGGCGTTTTGCCCGCGGGCGTCGATCTGCAGGGCGTAGCTGCACAGCGCCAGGCCAAGGCTGACCGGCATCGCCAAGAGGATGTTGATAAGAATCGCCTGGGGCGTGTGCCACTGGCTGTCACGGCGGAAATGGCCGATGTCCTGGTGCACCTTGCCCAGCCGTTGGTACAGGTACTGGCGCCGCCACAACAGGGCGCCAATCACCAGCAGCAATGGCAGGAACAGCAGCGGGCGCTGGCTGAGGCCGTCGGCCAGCTCTTTCAGGCCCGAACCCCACGGCAGGTTGGCGACCTGGTCGGCCAGGCGCTCTGGCACATAGCTCAGCCAGTCCCAGTCCAGCGGCTTGTTGCTGGGGATCCAGAACATCTGCTCGTCGAGGGTGGTGCGCAGGCTCTGCGCGGTGCCCAGCAACTGCTTCTGATTGAGCTGCAGGGTGATCGATTCGTTCAGCAGTGCCGACAGCTCGCGGTTCAACCGCTCCAGCAGGTCGCTACGGTTGATCGCCACTTCCAGCAGGGCCTTGCGCAGCTGAGGCGTCACCGCTTCCTGCGGTTGGGCGGCCAGCAGCTTGTCGACATAGGTGACCGGGCTGCTCATTTGCTCGCGCTGCTGGTTGACCTCGAACTGGTACAGGCGGGTGTCGGCGATCTGGTCGGCCAGGTCGCGGTCGACCTTCAGGTGCGGCAGGGTCTGCTTCTGCTTGTAGAGGATCTTGGACAGCAGCAGGCTGCCCTTGAGCACGTTGATCTGCTCGTCCAGCGCCTGGTCGGCCTGGGTCAGGCTGTCCAGTTGCTGTTTGGTGCGCAGGTTCTGCTGGGTCAGTTCGTTCAGGCGGTCGGTACTTTTCAGCAGGTAGTCGGAAAGCTTGAGGTTAAGCGCGCTTTCGGTGGCCAGCAGGCTGCTGCCGCCGGCCTTCTGGGCTTCGATGGACTGCTGGGTTACCGCCTCCTGGGACTGGGCCAGGCGCTTGTCGTTGATCAGGGTCTGCAGGTCCTGGATTTCCTGCTCCAGGCGTGTGGCGCGTTCGATCAGCAGGTCGTGGCGGGCGTTGCCCAGGTCTTGCAGCAGGCTGTTACCGGCCAACTCCTGGCGGCGCAGCAGGGTCAGCGCATTGAGCGAGGCCAGCTCGGCATTGAGCTGGTTGCGCTGGTCGGCGTTGATGGATTTGCCGCCGTCCTTGCCGGTTTTGAGGATGTTGTTGATCTGCTGAGCACGGGCCTGGCTGTTGCTGATTTCGGCCTGGGCGCGTTCCGGGCGGGTTTGCGAGTTGATGATCAGGCTGTTGGCTTCGGACAGCGCCTTTTGCAGCTCGCCCTGTTGGGTGTTGCGCTCGCTGAGCATCTGCTCAAGCTGCGGCACGCTCAGCGTGGCATAACGCTGGGCGACGGGCTGGGGCTTGCTTTCCTTGAGCCTGGCGAGCTCTTTCTGGCTGTCGCTGGTTTCTTTCGGGGCCCCGGCCAGCTGCTGCTTAAGTGCGACAAGCTTCTTCTCGCTGTCTTCCTTGCTGGCGAGCTGGCTCAAGGTCTGTTCGAGCACCTGCTGCAGGGCCTTCTGGTCGGCCTCGGGCAGCTTGCGCTCGGCGATCTTGTCGAGGCTGTTCTGGATGCTGGCGGTGGTCGGGGCCTCTGCGGCGGTGGCCGCAAAGGAAAGGGACAGGCACAGCCCGAGCAGGGCTGTGCGAAGGTACACGCGCAGGGACATAGGCAGACTACTTGTGGATCCGGCAGAAACGAAGTTTAGAGGAACAATCCTGGTCCGGGTCGCGTTCCTTCGGGGAATCTGACGCCCACTTTCTGGATCTTGTTCCCGTCCATGGTCGCCACGGTCCAGATCGTGCCATGCCATTCGACCTGGTCACCTACTACTGGAGCGCCTCCGACCTTCTGTCGGATGAACTGCGCCAACGGCATTTTCGCGTCCAGGCCATCGAGCTTCAGGCCGTACAACGCTGCAACCGCGCCCAGTTCGGCATCGCCTTCGAGTACGAAGTCGCCGAAAAAGCGCAGGTCCAGGCCGCGCTGGGGTGCCTGGCTGAACAGTTTGCCCAGGGCCGGCAGGTTGTGCTCGTGGCCGATCACGCAGAGCATGTCGCCTACTTCCAGCACGGTACTGCCCGACGGGTGCAGCAACTGCTCGTTACGGAACAGGGCGGCAATCCGCGTGCCTTCGGGCATTTTCAGCTCGCGCAGGGCGGCGCCGATGCACCATTTTTCGGCACCCAGGCGGTACACGAACAGCTCCCACTCGCTGGTGATGTGCACTTCCAGGGCAGAGCGGGAGATCGGTGCCGGGTCTGGCGGTACGGTCACTTTCAGCAGCTTGGCCATCCACGGCAGGCTGGTGCCTTGCACCAGCAGCGACACCAGCACGATGAAGAACGCCAGGTTGAAGAACAGCTGGGCGTCCGGCAGGCCGGCCATCAGCGGGAACACCGCCAGAATGATCGGTACCGCGCCGCGCAGGCCCACCCAGGAAATGAAGCCTTTTTCGCGGCCATGGAAGGCCTTGAAGGGCAGCAAGGCGGCGACCACCGACAGCGGCCGCGCCACCAGGATCATCCACAGCGCCAGGCCCAGTGCCGGCAGGGCGATGGGCAGCAGGTCGTGCGGAGTGACCAGCAGCCCCAGCACCAGGAACATGCCGATCTGGGCTAGCCAGGCCATGCCGTCGAGCATGTGCAGGATGCCATGGCGGCTGCGGATCGGCTTGTTGCCCAGCACCAGGCCGCACAGGTACACGGCGAGGAAACCGCTGCCGTGCAGGGCGTTGGTCAACGAGAACACCACCAGGCCACCGGCCACCACCAGGATCGGATACAAGCCGCCAGCCAGGTTGATGCGGTTGACCAGTTGCAGCATCAGCCAGCCGCCACCCAAGCCCAGCAGGCCGCCGATGCCGAACTCGCGCAGCAGGTGGCCCAGCAGGCTCCAGTGCAGGCCGGTCTGGCCGCTGGCGATCATGTCGATCAGGGTGACGGTCAGGAACACTGCCATCGGGTCGTTGCTACCCGATTCGATCTCCAGGGTGGCGGTAACCCGCTCGTTCAGGCCTTTGCCGCCCAGCAGCGAGAACACTGCTGCGGCGTCGGTGGAGCCGACAATGGCGCCAATCAGCAAGCCCTGGATCAGGCTGAGGTTGAACAGCCAGGCGGCGACCAGGCCGGTGAGGGCGGTGGTGATCATGACCCCGACCGTGGCCAGCGACAGCGCCGGCCACAGCGCCACGCGAAAACTTGCCACCCGCGTGCGCAGGCCACCGTCTAGCAGGATCACGGCCAGCGCCAGGTTGCCCACCAGGTAGGCGGTGGGGTAGTTGTTGAAGATGATGCCGCCACCATCCACACCGGCGACCATGCCGACGGCGAGGATAATGACCAGGATAGGGATGCCCAGGCGTGACGACAGCGAGCTGACCAGGATACTTGCACCCACCAGCAATGCGCCGATCAGGAACAGGCTATTGATGGTGCTTGCATCCAAAGGCAGGTACTCCGAAACAGCGGGGGAAGGGACGTGGTAGCGGATTTTTCAGCAAAAGCTAGCAGGTCGCGTGCCAATCGATTCTAACCTGAGGCTGATGCGGGCTGTAAAGCGATACCGCACTGTAGTTACGGCTTGCGGATGTAGTGGTGTCCCCCACAGTCAGGCAGCCGAATAGCATGAACGATAAACAACGCCTCCCTCTTGCCCAGGTGGCCCAGCGCCTGCTTGGGCAATTTCCTGATTTGCACGGCCTTGCGCGCCAGGCGGCGGGCCATGTGCTGCGCCAGCAGCTGGGGTACTGGCTGGACCCGGACACGCTCTACTGGCACGAGTTCCAGTCGGCGGCCAGCAGCTCGCACAGCTACACCGGCTGGTGCCACCGTGGGCCGCCGCAGCGGTCGCTGAGCCTGACCGAGCTGGTTATCCAGCGCTTCAGCCCACAGCAGCAGACCGCTGCCGATGAGTTGAGTGTCTATGGCGGTTTCTACCGGGTGGATGCCAGCCATGGCGATTATGACGAGCGTAACGAAGTGCGGCTCGACCCGCAGGCGATGCTGGAGGCGTTCTGGCAAATGGATTTTGCGGGGCGCTACAGCGAGGCACTGAGCCGTTTTCGTGAGCAGTGTGGCGAAGATTACTGCGTACTGGCCCGCGCCCGCTTTCTTGCCGTTGTCGGCCAGTCCGTGCTCAGCGAACTTGAGCGGCGTGAACTGCTTGCGGCAACGCTGCGTGTGACGCTGCTGCCGAGTAGCCTGAAAGCGCTGCGCGAGGATTATCCTGCAAATGCCCGGGGTGGCTGGCGTTCGCTTTCCAGCAGCGATCCCGGTGTCAGGCCGCTGTTTCTGTACTCACTCAAGACCGGCAGGCAGTGCGTCTATCTACCCGATGCGCAGAATGTGCTGGTGGTCTTCGACGATCGCGCAACGCTCCAGGCCTGGATAGAAGCGCATGTGGCCTCGAATGACACGCAGCGGCAAGCTGTTGTGGGTGACCTGTTTATTCGTGTTCGTGAGATGTTCATGGATCAGCTGACCCATGAGGCCCACGAACGGCTGACCACCAATGCGCAGCTGCGCAAGGCTGAATGGTTGGCTGGGTTACAGGCTGCAAGCACGCTGATTGCACCCATGGCGCCACTTGGCTGGCCGGTGATCCTCACGTCGCTTGGCCTTGGTACGGCAAGCCTGGTATTGCACCTGGACAGGGCAATCAATGGCAAGGCGGCCTGGCGCACGGCTGCCTGGTGGGCGGTGGCTGTGGATGTGCTGTTCATTCTGCTCGACGCGGCAGTGCTGCGTGTCAGTGAGCTGTTCACCGATGCTCGCCTGCCGCCACGCGTGGCAGGCCAGGCGCAAACCGGCGTTGCCAAGGTGGATTGGGCGCGCTACATGGCACCAGCTGCAGACGAGTTGCTGGCCATGTCGGATCAGGCCTTGGCTCGCCAGGAGGCTTTGCTTGGAACGGTGCCGTGGGCCGATCTCGACAGCGTTGGTGCCGGCGGTGCTTATCTCGATGCTTTCAGTGAGCCCTACCCGGTTTACCGCGATGAGCATGGCTTTGGCTCGGCCGCTATTGCCGAATACACCAGCTCGCCGGAGCGCTACAACAACTTGTGGCAAGGTTTGCCTCTGGAAGGCTCGCGTGCCGAGAGCATCCGGCGCAGCCACGACCTTTCACGTGCGCTTGGACAATTAGGCGTGAACAATCAAGTGCGGCTGTACCGCGCGGCGTCCGGCCTGCGTGGTGCTGGCATACCGACGACAGGCGAGGGTGCCCTCGCAGTGGGCGACGTGTTGGTGACCAGCGATTTTACGTCGTTCACAGAAAACCCTTATGCCCTGTGGGAGGTGTTCAACGACCCGCAGACCCAGGTGAGCGGCAAGGGGGCTTTTGGCGACAACGCGTTGGTGTATGTGCTGGAGCCGGGTGAGGACGTGCAGGCAATGCCGATCGAGCCGTTCTCAAGGCGTCCGGACGAGGCGGAGTCGCTGATGATGCCGGGGCGTTATTTGCAGGTTGAAAAGCTGACGCCGGTGAAGGGAGACAATCATCGCTTCATGGAGGTGTGCCTGAAGGCACTGGCGCGGGCGCCGGAGGGGGCGAGGGTGCGTGAGATGCGCACGGGGGCGTTGTTCAACCGTCAGGTGATGGCGGAACGATTGGGTGTGGAGGATGACGGGTTGATGCGTACATTCTTTGCGCTGCCGACCTGATGCCAGTCAACCAAGGGATTTGGGGCCGCGTTGCGGCCCTTCGCGGGCAAGCCCGCGAAGGGCTGCAAAGCAGCCCCAATGGTGCCGATGTCAGGCCTGCTTCACTTCACGCATCGGCTTGCCCTTCACCGGTGCATCGCCCGCCACATAGTACTTGGCAGTGCTGCGCGGCAATGGCTTGCGGCCACGGATCTTGTCGGAGATTTTCTCGGCGATCATGATCGTGGTGGCGTTGAGGTTGCCGGTGATGATCAGCGGCATGATCGACGCATCGACCACACGCAGGCCCTTCATGCCGTGCACACGGCCTTCGCCGTCGACCACTGCCATATCATCGGTGCCCATCTTGCACGAGCAGGACGGGTGGAAGGCAGTTTCGGCGTGCTCGCGGATGAACTTGTCCAGTTCTTCGTCGGTTTGCACGTGGGCGCCCGGGCTGATTTCGCGGCCACGGTACGGGTCCAGCGCAGGCTGGGCCATGATTTCACGGGTCAGGCGGATACCGTCGCGGAATTCCTGCCAGTCCTGCTCGGTGGACATGTAGTTGAACAGGATGCTCGGGTGCTGGCGCGGGTTCTTCGACTTGGCCTGGATGCGGCCACGGGCCGGCGAGCGCATGGAGCCCATATGCGCCTGGAAGCCGTGTTCCTTCACGCCATTGGAGCCGTTGTAGTTAATGGCGACCGGCAGGAAGTGGTACTGAATGTTCGGCCACTTGAACTCAGGGCGGGTACGGATGAAACCGCCAGCCTCGAACTGGTTGCTGGCGCCGATGCCGGTGCCGTTGAACATCCACTCCGCACCGATGGCCGGCTGGTTCCACCACAGCAGCGAGGGGTACAGCGATACTGGCTGGGTGCAGGCGTACTGCAGGTACAGTTCCAGGTGATCCTGCAGGTTCTCACCAACGCCCGGCAGGTCGTGTACCACCGGGATGTCCAGGCTTTCCAGCAAGTGACGCGGGCCGACGCCGGAGCGTTGCAGCAGTTGCGGCGATGCGATGGCGCCAGAGCTGACGATCACTTCCTTGCGGGCACGGGCTTCAACACGTTCTTCACTGTCGCCGACCAGGTAGGTCACGCCAATGGCGCGCTTGCCGTCGAACAGCACGCGGTCAGTCAGGGCGTGGGTGACGATGGTCAGGTTCGGGCGCTTCTTGGCCTGGTCCAGATAGCCCCGGGCGGTGCTGGAGCGGCGGCCGTTCTTGGTCACCGTACGGTCCATCGGGCCGAAGCCTTCCTGCTGGTAGCCATTCAGGTCTTCGGTGCGCGGGTAACCGGCCTGCACGCCGGCTTCGACCATGGCGTGGAACAGCGGGTTGTTGCCTGCTTTCGGCGTGGTCACGCTGACCGGGCCTTCGCCACCGTGGTAGTCGTTCGGGCCAATGTCGCGGGTTTCGGCCTTGCGGAAGTACGGCAGGCAGTCCAGATAGGTCCAGTCCTCCAGGCCTGGCAGTTCTGCCCAGCCATCGAAGTCCAGGGCATTACCGCGGATGTAGCACATGCCGTTGATCAGCGACGAGCCACCCAGGCCTTTGCCGCGACCGCATTCCATGCGGCGGCCGTCCATGTACGGCTCCGGGTCGGTCTCGTAGGCCCAGTTGTAGCGGCGGCCCTGCAGCGGGAAGGCCAGGGCGGCTGGCATCTGGGTGCGGAAGTCGAAGCGGTAGTCGGGGCCACCGGCTTCCAGCAGCAGTACGGTAACGCCGGCGTCTTCGGTCAGGCGGGTAGCCAGGGTGTTACCGGCGGAGCCTGCGCCGACGATGATGTAATCGAATTCTTGGGACATGAAAGTACCCTCGTGTTTGGCGGTGATCAGGGAGCGGGAACGCCCGTGCGCAGCGGCATGGGCGTGGCTAGACAGGGTTTAGAAAACCGAGTTGTAGCCGCCCAGCTCGACCTGGACCGACTTGATGCGGGTGTATTGAGCCAGCGAGCTGACGCCGTTTTCACGGCCGACGCCCGACTGCTTGTAGCCACCAACCGGCATTTCGGCCGGCGATTCGCCCCAGGCGTTGATCCAGCAGATACCGGCTTCCAGCTTGTGGATGATGCGGTGGGCGCGGGTGATGTCGTTGGTGCACACACCGGCGGCCAGGCCGTACTCGGTGTCGTTGGCACGACGGATCACTTCTTCTTCGGTTTCGTAGGTGAGAATGCTCATCACCGGGCCGAAGATTTCTTCCTTGACGATGGTCATGTCGTCGGTGCAGTCGGTGAACACGGTCGGGGCCACGAAGGCGCCCTTGGCGAAGTCACCGGCAGTCAGACGCTCGCCACCGCACAGCACACGGGCACCTTCCTCTTTGCCCTTGGCGATGTAGCCCAGCACGTTTTCCATGTGCGGGAAGCTGACCAGCGGGCCGAAGTTGGTGTTTTCGTCTTCCGGGTTGCCAACGCGAATGCGGGCTACGCGCTCGGCGATCTTGGCTTCGAAAGCCGCTTTCATCTCGGCAGGGATGAACACGCGGGTACCGTTGGTGCATACCTGGCCCGAGCTGTAGAAGTTGGCCATCATGGCGATGTCGGCGGCCTTGTCCAGGTCGGCGTCGGCGCAGATGATCAGTGGCGACTTGCCGCCCAGTTCCATGGTGACTTCCTTCAGCGACGAGCTGGAGGCGCTGGCCATGACCTTCTTGCCAGTGGTGGTGCCGCCGGTGAAGGACACTTTTTCAATGCGTGGGTGCTCGGTCAGCCAGGTGCCGACTTCGCGGCCGCTGCCGGTCAGGACGTTGAACACACCGTTCGGCAGGCCGGCTTCGGTGTAGATCTCGGCCAGTTTCAGGGTGGTCAGCGAGGTGACTTCCGACGGCTTGAAGATCATCGCGTTGCCAGCGGCCAGGGCCGGGGCGGACTTCCACAGGGCGATCTGGATCGGGTAGTTCCAGGCACCGATACCCACGGTGACGCCCAGTGGCTCGCGACGGGTGTAGACGAAGGACGATTCGCGCAGCGGGATCTGCTCGCCTTCGATGGCCGGTACCAGGCCTGCGTAGTATTCCAGCACGTCGGCGCCGGTGACGATGTCGACGTAGCGGGTTTCGGAGTAAGACTTGCCGGTGTCCAGGGTTTCCAACATGGCCAGCTCGTCGTTGCGCTCGCGCAGGATGTCGACGGCGCGGCGCAGGATGCGCGAACGCTGCATGGCAGTCATCGCTGCCCAGACTTTCTGGCCGCGCTCGGCGCTTTCCACAGCCTTCTCGACGTCAGCCTGGGTGGCACGCTGTACGTGGGCGAGGACTTCGCCGGTGGCCGGGTTGATGGCTTCGAAGGTGGCATCGCTGCCAGCGTCGACGTAAGCGCCATCAATGTAGAGTTTTTGCGTTCCGAAACGGGCCATAGTGTCCTCGCAAGTGCAGTGTGTGGTTTGGCTTGCGCGTCACGCTCCAGCCGGGTTGGCAAGGGCCGTGCGCGGTTGTTCAGCGGCCTGGTCGTTTGTACCCAGGGTGTGCTGTTTAGCCAGTTGTAGATCCATGTATTCGTAAGCAATCCGTATCGCCTGGTCGGTGTCGAATGCATCACCCGACAGGGCGCCACGCAGCCACAGTCCATCGATCAAGGCCGCCAGGCCGCGGGCTGCCTTGCGCGCATGGTAGAGCGGCAAGGCGCGGCGGAACTGGCAGCACAGGTTGGAATACAAGCGGTGGTCGTTGATCCGCTGCAACCTGTGCAAATCGGGCTGGTGCATGCTGGAAGCCCAGAAGGCCAACCAGGTTTTCATTGCCGGGCCGTTTACCTGGCTGGCATCGAAGTTGCCCTCGATGATCACTTTCAGGTGAGCGCGCGGGCTGTCGTCCGTCAGGGCCTGGCGACGTGCTCGAACACCTTCGTTGAGCATGTTCATGATGTAACCCATCGTCGCTGCAATCAGGCCGTTCTTGTCCTGAAAGTAGTGACTGATGATGCCGTTCGACACACCGGCCAAACGGGCAATCAGCGCAATGCTGGCGTCCCCCAGACCGACCTGATCGACCGCCTGCAACGTGGCTTCGATCAACTGCTGGCGGCGGATGGGTTGCATACCGACCTTGGGCATCTTGCTATCTCCTCAGGCCTGCGAGCAGACGACGGGCGGCTGACTCGGCGAAGGCCAGTCTATTTTGTTTTGATTGAACGTTCAATCAATAAAGAATAAGCTCTGCGACAATTTGTGCCATTGACAGTTTTTCAGGCGGTCGAGAAGGCACGAGTTGACACCCTAGGAAATCGCGTAACCACCGGAATACAAGGCGTTGACGGGCATGAGCGATGCGAAATGCAGATTCTGCCGTACGGTCACTGGCCCTGCGACAGGCCCTTGGAGCGGGCGAAGTGATCTGTGACGAATGCGCGCACCTCTGCCGAGGTGTGGCTTTTTCAGCAGGCCATCTGTCTGTTTTTTTGCAACGTATCGATTCGGGATCACGGTTTCCAGGGTGCTTTTATAACACCTGACGCAGTGGGGATATTCCACCAATTGCTCGGGAATGACTGATTAGCCTCCACAGCCGTACTGCCCGGAGCATTCGTGCAATGAGTTCTGCCTCACTTACCAAGCCCCCCGCCGAGAGGGTACGGGTCAACCGCGTGGTGTTCTTCACCTCCGCGCTGATGATCCTTGTTCTGACTGCCTTGCTGATCGCTGTACCCGAAACCGCCGGCCAGGTGCTGGGCGTGGCCCAGAAATGGCTGACGCGCACCTTTGGCTGGTACTACATGCTGGTGATCTGCGGTTACCTGGTGTTTGTCGTTTACCTGGCCTTCTCCGACTACGGCAGCCTCAAGCTGGGCGGCAAGGACGACCAGCCGGACTTCAGCTACGGCGCCTGGGCCGGCATGCTCTTCTCGTCCGGTATCGGTATTTCGCTGCTGTACTTCGGCGCTTCCGAGCCGCTGGACCACTACTTCAACCCGCCGGAAGGTACCCCGGCCAGCCTCGAAGCTGCGCGCCAGGGCCTGCAACTAACCTTCCTGCACTGGGGCCTGCACGGCTGGGCAATCTATGCCCTGGTCGGCCTGGCCGTGGGTTACTTCGCCTACCGCCACAACCAGCCGCTGGCACTGCGCTCGGCGCTGTACCCGTTGGTGGGTGAGCGTTGGGTCAAGGGCGCTGCCGGCAACGCCGTGGACATCTTCGGCATGTTCGTCACCCTGCTGGGCCTGGTGACCAACCTGGGCATTGGCTCGATGCAGGTGTCCTCTGGCCTGGAATACCTGTTTGGCATGGACCACAGCAAGACCAACCTGCTGGTGGTGATCCTGGTCATGGCGGGTGTGGCCACCGTGGCGGCGGTTTCGGGTGTGGAGAACGGCATTCGCCGCCTGTCCAACCTGAACATCATGCTGTTCAGCGGCCTGCTGATCTTCGTGCTGCTGGGCGGCGAAACCCTGCACCTGCTCAACGGCTTCGTGCAGAACATCGGCGATTACCTGAACGGCATCGTGCTGAAAACCTTCGACCTGTACGTGTATGAAGGCGAGGCGGGCAAGTCCGAGCGTTGGCTGGGCCTGTGGACCGTGTTCTACTGGGCCTGGTGGATTTCCTGGGGCCCGTTCGTCGGCATGTTCATTGCCCGTATCTCCAAGGGCCGCACCGTGCGCCAGCTGGTGATGGGCGTGCTGCTGATCCCGCTGGGCTTTACCCTGGCCTGGTTGTCGATCTTTGGCAACACCGCCCTGGATCTGGTGATCAACCAGGGCGCCGTGGAGCTGGGCAAGACCGCGCTGGAGCAACCGTCGATGTCGATCTACCAGCTGCTGGAATACTTCCCGGCAGCCAAGATCGTGATCGGTGTAGCGGTGTTCGTGGGCTTTGTGCTGTTCCTCACCCCGGCCGACTCCGGCGCGGTGATGATGGCCAACCTGTCGTGCAAAGGCGGCAAGGTCGACGAAGACGCCCCGCACTGGATGGTGGTGTTCTGGTCGGTGGTTATCACCCTGGTCACCATCGGCCTGCTGTTTGCCGGTAACTTCGAAGCCATGCAGACCATGGTGGTACTGGCGGGCCTGCCGTTCTCGGTGGTGCTGGTGCTGTTCATGTTTGGCCTGTACAAGGCCATGAAGCAGGACGTTGCAGTAGAAAGCGAGCGCGCCGAGCTGGCCGCCCGTGGCCGTCGCGGTTTCAGCGAGCGCCTGACCCAACTGGAGCTGCAACCGACCCAGGCTGTGGTGCAACGCTTCATGGACAAGCAGGTCAGCCCGGCGCTGAAAGAAGCGGCCGCGCAGTTGCAGACTCTGGGCTTTGAGGTGGAAACCCGCGTTGGCCAGTCGCGCAACATGATGGGCCTGCGGGTGATGATGGACGAGGGTAACCCGTTCGTTTACGAAGTGAGCCTTGACGGCTACATGGCCGCGCCGAGCGAGGCGCCGGTGGAAGGCGAGCCGGAGGTGCGCCAGCGCTTCTACCGTGCCGAGGTGTACCTGCACGATGGCAGCCAGGAGTACGACCTGATGGGCTTTGCGCCGGAGCAGATCGTGCGTGATGTGCTTGACCAGTTCGAAAGCCATCGCCAGCTGTTGGGGCGTGTGTACAGCTGATCAGCGTTATCGCCATATGAGAGGGCCCTGCCGGCAACGGCAGGGCCTTTTTTGTGCCGATTAAATAGATACCGCATGGCGTGGCGGCTGCTCTTCATCCTTGCTGATCGTCATTCACAAGGAGCCACCGCATGGCTTTCGAGCAAACGCCCATCCCGGATCTTCATGCCGCTGTCAGTGCCGAGTTCGCCAAACGCCCTACGATGCGTGAAGTGGCCAGCGAGCAGTTGCTCATGGTCCTGACCCGCCATGTTCCAATTCTTGCTACTGCCACCTTGCCATCGGCTGAGTACATCACGCTGCTGGTGCCTGTGGATAAAGCCGAGTCGTCCCGCCCTTACGACAGCTGGACGTCTCGGCCCTTGGTCGATTGCGTCATGGAAAGCCTGCAGTCAGGGCGCCCGCTTATGTCCCTCGGGGCAGCCGGAGGCACTTTCCATATTGCCGTACAAGCGCCCTACTACCTGAAGGATCAGCAGGGAAATTCGCTCACCTACAACATGGTGGCAATCACCAACGCCCTGAGCGACCTGGAAGACCTTGTGCTGACGCTGCCGGAGTATTTCAGCCAGGCCCAGGTGGACTACTGGTCGCAAACGGGCAGCATGGGCGCGCCTCGTGAACGTTGGTTGGCGCTGGCCATGCGTGCTGCGCTCTTGCAGAACTTGCCGTTGCAAGGCCTGGATGACCTGCAAAGGGCCTGTGTGCTCGGTCTGCTTCAGGGCGGTAAGCAGCAACCTTCGGTTTTTGTTGTTGAAGTTCACCTGCTGCTGGATGGGCAGACAGTCTCGCTACTGCTGCCAGACCTTCTGCTACAGGGTGAGTGTGATGAAGCGCAGGCCGTTGTGTGGTGTGCGCCATCGAGTGTGGTGTTGGCTTATGACACATTCGACGCATTTGCCTTGGCACTGCGTGAACGCTTGGCGGAGCGTTACCGTTTCGATTCGATGACGTGGGACCGCCATGAGCTGGAGGGCGACAGCTTTGCGCAGCAATGCACACTGCTGCTGGAGCGCATGCTTACCTCGGCGCGGCGCCTGCGGTACATGCACGTTGAGAGCGTGGAAGCCCTGGAGCAAGCCTACGCTCGCGTAACGGACCCCGCTCAGTGGTTCATCGAGGGTTACCGTGCGGGTAATGACAGCAAGCCTGATGTGCCGCCGGGGCTGCTGGCCGCCAGTGCACCGAACAGTTTCGCCTGCCAGGCTGCCCTGTTTGACCTTGCGCTGGCCCAGGCACAGTCGGATGGCACAGGTGCACTGGACGATGTGCTGGACCTGTACAGCTATGCCAGCCAACGGCTGAGAGCAGAAATGTTGGCTGACCATCCGGTGGATGCCAACTACTTTGCCGACGACTTGCAACTCACGCTCACCCTCGCCAGGGGAATACCAGGGGGCGCCGGTGCCGGGCCCGGTGGCGGCGCTGTGGAGCATCGCAGCATGAGCCTGACGGAGTTTGCCATCGGCAACCTGGCTTCGCTCGATGGCGCAACGTTGACGGGGGTCAGCCATTCGCAAGGCCAGCTGATCATGGATTGGCTCACACTGGATTACTTGAAAGCACTGGTCGCCAGGGTCGATATCGGTGCTCATTACCCCACGTACGTCGCCGACAAGCTGGACGAGCCCTATACACGTCAAGTGCGCATGGCCCGGTTCGCGCGTGAGTGGCGATGCTCACTGTTGTTCTGCGCCCTGTCGGCCAGAATGGGTGGCACATTGAGTGAGGCAGGCTTGCAGGCTGTGGGTGATTATTGCCGTGGCCTGCTGGATACGGAATTGCCAGCGAGTGTGCTGATGCCCTTGGCGTTCAAGCGAGCGCCGGATGCGCGTGAGCCCGACCAGGTAACGGGTATGTATGTGCTGAAATGCACGGAACCTTCGACGGTGCTGTTGTACCGCCCTCTGTATGGCAATGCGGCGCTGACAGAGTTCGCCAGCCTTTCGCACATGATGAAAGCCATCCGCCAAGCAGGCGCGTTGCAGGACAGCATTCTGACGTGGCTGCCGGCGTCGGCCAGGCCGGTCTACGACAATGGCGGTTTCCTGGAGCCGCACCTGGGCCGGCCGATCATCGATACCTCGATTTTGCCTGAGCCCGCTCAACCCGCCAGTTTCAGTGCACAGTTCTGGAAGGCGGATGTCGACACCTACCTGTACAACGCCAATCGGCAGCTGTTGATCGAGCTGGCGGACCGTAATGCCGTATCCAATGCAGAAAGCCGCTGGGCACTGTTGGTCAAGGGTGCCTGGCTGCTGTTTGATGTGGCGACGTTGCTGCTGCGTGGCCCTGTTGCCACCGTAGCTTGGCTGGCTCAAGCCATGTCAGGTATCACGCGTGACGTAGCGATCTGGCAGCACGGCAGTGAGTTTGAACGATCGGCAGCGGTGGTGGACCTGGTATTGAATGCAGCCATGGCCCTTCTGCATGCGCGCTTGCCTTCCGCTGTTGAGGGCACGACGCCGCCGGGTGGCCGGGTTGAGTACCCGGAGCTGCCATTGGCCGGTGCATTCGAGGCCGTAGCCGGCGACTCACCGGCCCAAGGCAAGGTAGGTTTGCCCAGTGGCTTGGGTGAACAGGTATCCACGTTGCTGGAAACCCGTTGGCGTGACATGCAGGGTTTCAACCTGCTTGCGCCTGAGCGGCGCAGCGCATTGCTGAAGTTGCGTTCACCCGTCTCGGTCAATGGCCTTGAAGTGATCCAGAGCGGCCCATGGCAAGGTCTCTATCAGATAGCACAGCGCTTGTACGTGACCCTTGCCGGTGATGTTTATGAAGTGCAGCCCGACAATGACCGTGTGCGTGTCGTGACCACGACGGGGGAGATGGGGCCTTGGCTTGAACCCAAGTACGGGCAGTGGCATATCGATGCGGGTTTGCGTTTGCGAGGGGGTATGCCCAAGAGCCGGCGCACACTGCTCAAGGAGCAAAACCAGCGCAAGATCGAGGCGCTAAAAGCCAAAGAAATAGAGCTTTCCCAGCGGCATAACGCGTTGGCTGAACCACTCAACCGGCACCGTGATTTGCTGATAGCCAAGGACAAGCGGATCCAGGTGCTGGAGGCGATCGAGCAGCCCGACGAGCTCAACCTGCAAGAGCTTGAACTGACCCGCCGCTTGCGCAAGCAGATCAACATCAAGCTTGCGTACGAACTGAAGGCTGTCATCGATAACCTGGTCCAGCATGACGCCGTTCTCGGCGAGCTTTATGCCTTCAGGCATGACGATCCTACCTTTACCGGTGCATTGGCTGACCTGCGTAATAGTAGTCGGCAGGACCTGATTGACAGTGTCGCGACCTTTTACAATGAGCTGGCCAAGTTCATTAACAATGCTGACATCGATACGCTCGCGGAGCAGATTACGGTTCACCCTGAGGGGGAGGCGGAAATTGCGCTGTATGTAGCGTTTCGTCAGGAACTTGTGACCGTTGTGAAATGGGAAATGGACATGGTCGATGCTTCCAGCCTGTTTGACCGTCTGCTCGAAGAAACGCTCAACGACGATACCTTCTCTTTCCGCGATCGTGAAACCGAGGCGCGTATAAGCAAGGACAGGGAGCTTAAAAGCCAGATCGAACAGCGGCGGCTGACGGCGGTGGACCTTAAGTTCCGCCTGCTCCAGGATCTGGGCGAGCTCACCCTCGATCGGCTTGCCGATGTCGAGGAACGTGTGTTGCAGGATTATTTCGAATACCTGTCGGGGAGCAACCTGAGAAGTGCCGGTAGTGCGCACGGTGACCTTGCCGGCAGCACGTTGGGCGTGGCGGACCGCATCGAGGTCTTGAAAGGGGTGCTGGAAGTTTATGAAGAAGCATCGACCATGGCGGACTACCTCGCCAGTGTAGGCGGTGCCGCGATCAAGGCGGAGCAGCTGAAGGCCTACCAGAAGGTGTTGGGTGAGTTGAAAGGCGCGGCTGAAAAGGAAATGGCTCAATGGGTTCGGGAAGAGCAGTTGCAGGAGTTGCGGCCCATGCGCGTCCAGGTTCATGCACCCAGAGGAGGGCGAAGGCACTTGGCGCGTACACAGCAGGGGCGCAGTGTGTTGGCCGAGGAAGTCGAAGTGGATGGCGTTGCGCTTGTGCAGCAGCGTGACTCTCGCACTCAACACGTGCTCAAGACATTTCGGCAGCAGGACGATGCATGGGTCGAGGACGCGCTTGAGCAAGCGCAGGAAGACCCGCGCTCACCGCTCGATCCGCATGTCAGCCGTAAACAGGCCCGGGCGTTTATAAATCAGACTGACGCGGTTGTCGGCCTGGCGCGAGGGTACCTGAAAGCCAATGAGCCCCTGAACCTGGCAACCATCATCGACGGGCATCTGGAAAAGCTCAATGAGGCATTGGCCGGGCATTCACCCGGGGATGAGCTATTCGAAGGGCTGACCGCCGCAGTCGAGCGGTTACAGACTGTCCGCCGTGATTTCCTGACGGCCTTGTACTACTCGACCAGTTCTCCCAACGCCAACGGCCTGCGCTATTTGCACGAGCAGAAACTGATAACCATCCAGCGTGTCGGGACGCGCAAGGCACTTGCGGCCAGCGATTATCTGGATATTTACGAAGTCCGGCGTTTGCCCAGGGAAGGCAGAGCCGTGGGTGAGGGGCTGTGGGAGGCGCACTTCCATTACCCCAGCAGCACTACACCAGCCAGCGATTTCACCAAGGGGCACCTGAAACTGTGGTCGCAGCGCAAGCTGGGGCGTTTGGCGCAGATGCGTGCGGCCGCCAGTGGGCGCGACTTGCTGGATATCTACCGGGGCGAACTGCGGCTGGCTGACGTGGCGGGCATTATCGACTTCACCTGAGCACTTCAGCGATTGCTGTACTGGCCGTGCTTGCCATGGGCGGGCATGGCCTGGTTGCTACGTTCGGCGATCATCTGCTTCAGGTTGATCAGCTCGATGCCCTGGCGCCTGAGCTGGGGCAGTTCACGTTCCAGTACTTGCAGGGTTTGCGGGTAAGGGTGGCCGATCAGCACGGCCGAACCCTGCTTGCGCGCCAGGGCGATGCCTTGCTGCAACTGGCCGGTGATGGCCTCGGTAGTGCGTACATCGTCGAGGAACACATCGCGCGAAACGTGGGCAAGGCCGATACGCTGGGCCTCGGCGGCGGCCACGGTGGCCGCGCTGGTGCGGCTGTCGACGAAGAACAGGTGACGTTGTTGTAACTCACCCATCAACCAGGTCATGGCATCACGCTGGGCGGTCATGCGGCTGCCCATGTGGTTGTTGATGCCGGCGGCGAATGGCACCTTGGCCAAGGCTGCGTCCAGCCTGCTGGCCAGGACCGGCAGCGGCAACTCGGGGTGCCAGGCATAGGGCCCGGTGGCAGGGTCCATGGGCATGTGCAGGATCACCGTCTTGCCGGCCTTATGGGCCTGGCGGGCGAAATCGCTGGCATGGGGGGTGTCGGGCATGATCGCCATGGTCACCGGGCCGGGCAGGGCGAGGGTGCGGCTGTCCCGCTCGGTGCTCTGGCCCAGGTCGTCGATGATGATGCTCATGTAGGCCTTGTTGGCCGGTGCCGCTTGCACGACCCCGGCCAACAGGCAGAACAACAGACACAGCAGATACCGCATAGGGTGAATCACTTGCCTGAGGTGATGTTCAGCCCTTTGAGCAGGCTCAGCGCCTGGCTCAACTGGAAGTCGTCATCCTGTGGGCGCTCCTTGCGCTTGCTGCTCCCGGTCGGGCGGTCGGCGCCGCCGTTGCCGTTGCCCAGGTGCCCCTGCAGGTCCGCTTCCTTGAAGTTGTCGGTGTCGACTTCAGCGGTGAGCTTGGCCGGGCGTACTTCGATATCGGGGACGATGCCCTGGGCCTGGATCGAGCGGCCATTGGGGGTGAAGTACAGCGCGGTGGTGAGCTTCAGGGCACGGTCGTTGGCCAGTGGCAACACGGTCTGCACCGAGCCTTTGCCGAAGCTGTCGGTACCCATCAGCACAGCGCGTTTCTGGTCCTGCAGGGCGCCGGCGACAATCTCGGAGGCCGAGGCACTGCCGCCGTTGATCAGCACCACCAGTGGCACGCCTTCGCTGGCGTCGGCCGGGTCGGCGGAGAAACGCAGTTCGGAGTTGGCGATGCGGCCTTTGGTGTAGACGATCAGGCCCTTGGTCAGGAAGTGGTCGGCCACTTCCACCGCCGATTGCAGTACGCCGCCCGGGTTGTTGCGCAGGTCCAGCACGACCCCGCGCAGCTTCTTGCCGTTGTCCTTGCGCAGCTTGGCCAGGGCCTTGCCCACTTCGTCACCGGTCTTGACCTGGAACTGGGTGATACGGATGTAGCCGTAGTCGTTTTCCAGCAGCTGGCTCTTCACGCTTTTGACCTGAATGACCGCGCGGGCCAGGGTCACGTCAAACGGGTTACCGCCGTCGCGCACCAAGGTCAGGGTGATTTTTTCGCCAACCTTGCCGCGCATCTTGTCGACCGCTTCGGTCATGGTCTGGCCGCGGGTCGGGGCGCCGTTGATCTTGACGATCAGGTCGCCGGCCTGCACGCCAGCCCGGGAGGCCGGGGTGTCATCGATAGGCGAGACCACCTTGATGAAGCCGTCTTCCTGGCCTACTTCGATGCCCAGCCCGCCGAACTCGCCGCTGGTGCTTTCCTGCAGCTCCTGGAAGTCTTCGGGGCCGAGGTAGGCCGAGTGCGGGTCAAGGTTGCTGAGCATGCCTTTAATGGCGTTTTCCAGCAGGGTCTTGTCGTCCACTGGCTCTACATAGGCCGCCTTGATGCGGTCCATGACCTCGGCGAAGGTGCGCAGCTCTTCCAGTGGCAGTGGCGCCTTGGCCGTGACCTCGGTGGCGGGCACTGCGGCGGCCTTGGCCGGCTCTGCAGCAACGGCCAGGGGCGCACCGACCGCCAGGGCGATGGACAGGGCCAGCTGGGTGAGACGAGGCGAGTGCAGCATGTCGAACGAACTCCTGATCCTGTAAGCGCTCCCTGGGGAGCATCGGCGCAGCACTCAGGCTACGCCGTTGAAATTTGACTAGCCCCGGCACCATTGCGAAGGGTCGGTCGGCCGGCCCTGCTGGCGGATGGCGAAGTACAAGCCTGCCGCGTCCTGGCCACCGCTGTCGCCAACGGTGGAAATGGCTTCACCGGCCTTGACGATATCACCGGCGCTCTTGAGCAGGCTCTGGTTGTGGCCGTACAGGCTCAGGTAACCGTTCCCATGGTCGAGAATGACCAGAAGGCCGGCACCGCGCAACCAGTCGGCAAACACCACGCGCCCGCCGTGTACGGCACGTACCTGGGTGCCTGGGTTGGCGCTGATCATCACCCCGTCCCACTTGGCACGGGCATCGCTGCCGCGGGCATCGCCAAAGCGTGCCAGCAGTCGACCATTGACGGGCCATGGAAGTTTGCCCCGTGCGGCAGAAAAAGCGCCGCCGTAGTTGGCGCCGTCGCTGGAAACCATCGGGCCCAGGGTAGTGCGTGCCTTTTTCGGTGGCTCCACCGGCTCCTTGGCCTGTTCGCGGGCAGCGGCGGCGGCCAGGGCTTCCTGCTGGCGGCGTTTTTCAGCTTCCTGCTGGGCCAGCAAGGCTTTCTTGCGTGCTTCTTCAGCTTCGCGGGCCTGCCGGGCCAGGGTTTCCTCGATGGTCTTGAGCACTTTGGACAGGTCGGCCTGGTCCTGCTCGCGGGCCTGCAACTTCTGGTCGCGGTCCTTCATGTCGCCATTGAGCTTGGCCAGCACCTGCTGGCGCTTGCCGCGCTCGGCTTCCAGGGCTTGGCGGCGGCTGTCGAGGTCGGCGCGCTGGGCCAGCAACTGCTCCTGCTGGCTGGCAATTTCCTGCTCGACGTTGGCCAGCTGGCGCAGGGTCTCGTTGAAGGTACGCAGTTGTTCCAGGCGCGCCTTGCTGATGTAGTCGTAATACGTAAGGGTGCGGGCGAACTTCTCGGGGTTCTGCTGGTTGAGCAGCAGCTTGAGGTATTCCTCGCGGCCGTTGTTCTGGTAGGCCGAGCGGGCCTGGATGGCGATCAGTCGCTGTTGTTCAACGCGGGCGCTCTGGAGTTTTTTTTTCTCGGTATCAAGGCGCTCCAGATCGCCCTCGGTCTTTTTTAGTTCTTGTTGCAGTGCCTCCACCTGCTTTTCGAGGTTACCGATGTCGGTCTCGGTGGCTTTGAGGTCCTTTTGCACACCGGCCTTTTCTTCCTGGAGCTTGCCCAGCGTCTTCTTGAGCTCGGCAATGTCCTGGCGGGTGGCGTCCAGTTGCTGCTGGGTCTGCGCACGCTCATCGGCAAAGGCCGGGCTGAGCAGGCAAGACAGGGCTAGGAGAATCAGGGCGCGAAGCATGGAGTTTGGCGTACCAAGGATGGAGACTGGCCTAGTATGCCCGCCCGGGCAGGCAAAAAAAACGCCTCGCTGCGGGTGCAGAGGGGCGTTTGTCTGGAATTCATGTGCAAAGGGGCTGCTTTGCAGCCCCAACACACCGAATCAGGCGTCGACCAGGATCGAAGTACCGGTCATTTCCACTGGTTTCTCCAGCCCCAGCAGCTTCAGCATGGTTGGCGCCACGTCGGCCAGCACGCCGCCATCACGCACTTTCACGTTGCGCTTGCCCACATAGATGAACGGCACCGGCTCGGTGGTGTGTGCGGTGTGCGCCTGGCCGGTGCATTCGTCTTCCATCTGCTCGACGTTGCCGTGGTCGGCGGTGATCAGCGCTTCGCCGTCCACCTTGGCCAGCGCTTCGACGATGCGGCCGACGCAGGTATCCAGCGCTTCAACTGCCTTCACCGCAGCCTCGAACACGCCCGTGTGGCCGACCATGTCGCCGTTGGCGTAGTTGACCACGATCACGTCAAAGCGCTGCTGCTCGATCGCTTCGACGATGCGGTCGGTTACTTCTGGCGCGTTCATTTCCGGTTGCAGGTCGTAGGTTGCAACCTTTGGCGACGGGATCAGGATGCGCTCTTCGCCTTCGAACGGTTCTTCACGGCCACCCGAGAAGAAGAAGGTGACGTGGGCGTACTTCTCGGTCTCGGCAATGCGCAACTGGGTTTTGCCGTGCTTGGCCAGGTACTCGCCCAGCACGTTGTTCAGGCTGGCCGGTGCAAAGGCTGCCGGCGCCGGAATCTTGGCCGAGTACTGGGTCAGGCCGATGTAGGCCGCCAGTTTTGGCAGGCGTGCACGCGGGAATTCGTTGAAATCGGCCTCGACGAACACACGCGACAGTTCACGGGCACGGTCGGCGCGGAAGTTCATGAAGATCACGGCATCGCCGTCTTCGACCTTGACCGCTTCGCCAATGCGCGTGGCCTTGACGAACTCGTCGCTCTCGTCACGAGCGTAGGCTGCTTCCAGGCCGGCTTGGGCGGTGTCGGCAGTGTATTCGGCGGCGCTGTCGACGATCAGGTTGTAGGCCGCGCTGACGCGGTCCCAGCGGTTATCCCGATCCATGGCGAAGTAGCGGCCGATCAGGCTGGCGATGCGGCCCTTGCCCAGCTTGGCGAAGGTGGCGTCGAGCAGTTCGATGGACGACTGCGCGCTGCGTGGTGGGGTGTCACGGCCATCGAGGAAGGCGTGCAGGTAGATTTTTTCCGCGCCGCGCTGTGCGGCCAGTTCGGCCATGGCCACCAGGTGGTCCTGGTGGCTGTGTACGCCGCCATCGGACAGCAGGCCGAGGATGTGAACGGCCTTGCCGGCGCTGGCGGCCTTGTCCACGGCACCCGTGAGCACCGGGTTTTCGAAAAATTCGCCGTCACGGATGGCCTTGGTCACCCGGGTGAAGTCCTGGTACACGACGCGACCGGCGCCCAGGTTCATGTGACCGACTTCGGAGTTGCCCATCTGCCCGTCCGGCAGGCCGACATCCATGCCCGAGCCGGAAATGAGGCCATGCGGCTGGGTAGCGCGCAGGCGGTCATAGACCGGCGTGTTGGCGGCAAAGATGGCGTTGTGTTCGGGGCTTTCGCTGTGGCCGAAGCCATCCAGGATGATCAGGACCAGGGGTTTGGGCGTACTCGTCATCAATCAAACTCACGGTTGTTCAAAGATGATAAAGACACGCATTTTAGGGCAAATCCGCCACCAGCGGCGAATATTCGTCCTATTGCCTGACCAGCGCGCCCGATGTAGCAACATGAAGGTACCTTTCCCTCCGGCCTGTCGGGCTTTGGTGGCACTGGGGGGCTGTGTATACTGGCCGGCATTTTCAATCGCCTGGAACACCGCTGATGGTTGCTCACCTGATTCAATTCGCGACAGATCACTACATCCTGGTTGCGATCTTCGTTGTTCTGCTGGTCCTGCTGCTGCTCAATGAAATCCGCCGTGGCGGCCAGAGCCTGAGCAACGGCCAACTGACCGCCCTGGTCAATGCCGACAAGGGCCTGGTCGTCGACATCCGTACGGCCAAGGAATACGCCGCCGGCCACATCGTCGGTGCGATCAACATTCCGCAGGACAAGCTGGCCACCCGCATGAGCGAGCTGGACAAGCACAAAGAGAAGACCCTGATCGTCGTCGACGCAATGGGCCAGCAGTCCGGCACCCATTGCCGCGAACTGCTCAAGGCTGGCTACACCGCTGCCAAACTGAGCGGTGGCGTTTCCAGCTGGAAAGCCGATAACCTGCCCCTGGTGAAGTGATATGAAGCCCGTCATCGTCTATTCCAGCGACTACTGCCCCTACTGCATGCGCGCCAAGTACCTGCTTGAGAGCAAAGGCGTGGCCTTCGAGGAAATCAAGGTCGACGGCAAACCGCAGGTGCGCGCCGAGATGAGCCAGAAGGCCGGTCGCACCTCGGTGCCGCAGATCTGGATCGGCAGCACCCATGTCGGTGGATGCGATGACCTCTATGCCCTGGAGCGCGCCGGCAAGCTCGACGCGCTGCTGGCGGCCTGATTTGCACTGCATTCAAAAACATTAGGATAAGGATCTGCCATGACTGACCAACAGACCAACGGCGCTGCTGCAGAAGACAACAGCCCTCAGTTCTCCCTGCAGCGCATCTACGTGCGCGACCTGTCGTTCGAAGCCCCGAAAAGCCCGCAGATCTTCCGCCAGAGCTGGGAGCCGAGCGTCGCGCTGGACCTGAACACCAAGCAGAAAGCCCTGGAAGGCGACTTCCACGAGGTGGTGCTGACCCTGTCGGTTACCGTCAAGAACGGTGACGAAGTGGCGTTCATCGCTGAAGTACAGCAGGCCGGTATCTTCCTGATCGCCAACCTGGATGCGGCTTCGATGAGCCACACCCTGGGTGCGTTCTGCCCGAACATCCTGTTCCCGTACGCCCGTGAGACCCTGGACAGCCTGGTGACCCGCGGTTCGTTCCCGGCCCTGATGCTGTCGCCGGTCAACTTCGACGCCCTGTACGCGCAAGAAATGCAGCGCATGCAGGAAGCGGGCGAAGTGCCGACTGTTCAGTAATCGCTGCCGGTATCAGGAAAGCGCCTCTCGGGGCGCTTTTTTATTGCCTGTTCCGGCCCTTCCGCGGGCATGCCCGCGAAAGGGCCCTTGCAGGTGAAAGATCAGCTCCCGGCAAACCCGTTCTGCCGCCAAGCCTCATACACTGTCACCGCCACGGTATTGGACAGGTTCAGGCTACGGCACCCTGGCCGCATCGGCAGGCGCAGGCGTTGTTCGGCTGGCAGGCTGTCCAGTACTTCGGCAGGCAACCCGCGACTCTCTGGCCCGAACAGGAAGGCATCGCCCGGCTGGTAGGCCACTTCATGGAACGGGTGCGAGCCCTTGGTGGTAAAGGCGAACAGCCGTGGGTTGCCCAGGCTTTCCAGGCATCCGGCCAGGCTCTCGTGGCGCTTGAGCGTGGCATACTCGTGGTAATCCAGCCCGGCGCGGCGCAGGCGCTTGTCATCCAGTTCGAAGCTGATGGGTTCGATCAGGTGCAGGTGGCAGCCGCTGTTGGCGCACAGGCGAATGATGTTGCCGGTATTCGGCGGAATTTCTGGTTGAAAAAGGATGACGTGAAACATGCACGGCTCCAAGCGTGAAGATGACGGGCATTCTACCCCTGAACCGGACGTGCGTTCGAAGGCCTTCCCACGGATGATGCTGTCGCTGGCGATCGTTGGCGTTATGGTCGGGTTGATGATTGGTCGCCTGACAACGCCCGAAGAGCGGGTATTGCAGCAGGTGGAGGTGGTGCAGGACGGCCTGGACCTTTGGTTCAATGAAGAACCGCAGCTGCACGGCGAGAACGTGGAAGGGACGGTTGCGTTGCTGTTCCAGGCCCAGGGCAAGGCCCAGCAAGGGCAATTGAGCCTGGCGGGGAAGCCGGTGAGCTGGCGGGTGCAGAAGAGCAAGGAAGGCTTGTTGCTGACAGTGGTGGCGGCGCGTCCCCTGCAGGGCGAGTGGGCCGGTGCAGAGGACGCTGGGCGCTGGCGTGTGCAGGTGAAACTGCACGAATAAAAGAGGGGATATCCCGGCCTGCCTGTACCAGGGTCCCCAAAAGGGGTACTGCGTGTTGCGTGTAAAGGGGGGATGTCCCGGCCTGCCTGTACCGAGGTCCCCAAAACGGGCGGTGTTGCGAATAAAAGAGGGGTTCACCCGGCCTGCCTGTACCAGGGCCCCCGAAACTGGGTATGTATTAGGTATTGCAGGGGGCGTGCCAATTTTGCAAAGCCCGTGAATATTGGGCTTTGAGGGGTATTTGGCCGGGTTTTGAGGGGATTTGTGCCTTCGAGAGGTGCATTGGGCACAGGATCGGTGCATCGGGAGGCTGAAATGGCTGGGGCCGCAAAGCGGCCCCAGGGATCTTGCAGGATTACCGAGCGTTAGTGGTCATCACCTTCCTCGTCATCACCGCCCGCCACATTCATCCCCAGCTCCTTGATCTTGCGGGTCAAGGTATTACGCCCCCAACCCAGTAAAAGCGCGGCATCCCGGCGGCGGCCGGCGGTGTGCTTGAGTGCCGTCTCGATCATGATCCGCTCAAAGCTCGGCACCGCGCTGTCTAGCAGGTTCGATTGCCCGCGCGCCAACGCCTGGTCGGCCCACTGGCGCAAAGCCTGCTCCCAGTTGGTGACCGGTGCGGCATCCTGCGGCAGGTTCAGCAGTTCAGGCGGCAGGTCGCCGATCAGCACCTCGCGGCTGGAGGCCATCACGGTGATCCAGCGGCAAGTGTTCTCCATCTGCCGCACGTTGCCCGGCCACGGCAGGTTGCGGATGAACTCTTCGGTCTCCGGCTTGAGGATCTTCGGCTCGACTGCCAGTTCCTGAGCGGCACGGGCGAGGAAGTGGCGGGCGAGGGCGGGGATGTCCTCACGGCGGTCGGCCAGCCGAGGAATATGGATGCGAATCACGTTCAGGCGGTGGAACAAGTCTTCGCGGAACTTGCCGGCCTGCACCAGCGACTCCAGGTTTTGGTGGGTCGCGGCAATGATGCGCACGTCGACCTTGACCGGCACGTGGCCGCCAACGCGATAAAACTCGCCATCGGCCAGCACCCGCAGCAGGCGGGTCTGGGTGTCGGCAGGCATGTCACCGATTTCGTCGAGGAACAGTGTGCCGCCATCGGCCTGCTCGAAGCGGCCCCGGCGCAGGTTGGCAGCGCCAGTGAAGGCGCCTTTCTCATGGCCGAACAGCTCAGACTCCATCAGGTCCTTGGGGATCGCTGCCATGTTCAGGGCAATGAACGGCGACGCCGCACGCGGGCTATGGCGGTGCAGGGCGTGGGCCACCAGTTCTTTACCGGTGCCGGACTCGCCGTTGATCAGCACGGTGATGTTGGAGTGGCTGAGGCGGCCGATGGCGCGGAACACCTCCTGCATGGCCGGTGCTTCGCCGATGATTTCCGGGGTGCGCGCCAGGTTCTGTGGCACATCCAGCCCTTGTTGCTCCTGCGCATGCTGGTTGGCACGTTTTACCAGCGAGACTGCCTCGTCCACGTCGAACGGTTTGGGCAGGTACTCGAAAGCGCCGCCTTGGTAAGACGCCACGGCGCTGTCCAGGTCGGAATGAGCGGTCATGATGATGACCGGCAGGCGTGGGTGCTGCTCGCGAATCTGTGCCAGCAGGTCGAGGCCGCTGGCACCCGGCATGCGGATGTCGGAAATGATCACGTCCGGTTGCTGGCGCGCAAGGCGGCCCATCACACCATCTGCGCTGTCGAAGCTCTGGGTGGTCATGCCTTCCTGTTGCAGGGCTTTTTCCAGTACCCAGCGGATGGAGCGATCATCGTCGACGATCCATACGGTTTCACTTCGGCTCATGAGGCGGTGGCTCCTTGTTCCAGAGGCAGGTAGATCGAAAAGGCGGTGTGGCCTGCGTGGCTTTCACACTCGATCAGGCCCTGGTGCTGGCTGATGATGTTCTGGGTAATGGCCAGGCCCAGCCCGGTACCGTCGGGGCGGCCACTGACCATGGGATAGAAGAGGGTGTCTTGCAGTTCCGGCGGGATGCCCGGGCCGTTGTCGATGATTTCCACCCGCGCCACCAGGCGATGGCGCACATGGCCGATGGTGAACTGGCGCAAGGCGCGGCTGCGCAGGGTGATGCGGCCCAGGCGCAGCTCGTTCTGCGAACTGATCGCCTGCATGGCGTTACGCACGATGTTGAGGACGGCCTGGATCATCTGCTCGCGGTCTATCAAGACGTCCGGCAGGCTTGGGTCGTAATCGCGCACCAAAGTGATGCAACCCTGGCTTTCGGCCTCGACCAGGCTGCAGACCCGCTCCAGCACTTCATGGATGTTGGTCATGGCCAGCGATGGCAGCTTGTTCGAGCCGAGCATGCGGTCTACCAGGTTACGCAGGCGGTCGGCTTCTTCGATGATCACGTTGGTGTAGTCGCGCAGGCCTTCCTCGGGCAATTCGCGTGACAACAACTGCGCCGCGCCACGGATGCCGCCGAGGGGGTTCTTGATTTCGTGGGCCAGGCCGCGCACCAGCATCTTGGTGGTTTCCTGCTTGCTCAGTTGGGCCTCTTCCTTGGTGATGCGCAGCAGCCGATCGCGCGGGTGCACCTCCAGCAACAGCAGGGTCTGGCCCTGGTTGAGGATAGGGGTTACCGCGTAGTCGACGGTGATGGTCTGCCCGGTCAGCGAGGTGAGCTGCGCTTCGCGCTTGGTGAACGGGTGCGCCTGTTCGACCGCCTGGCGCAACGAGCTGAGCGCTTCGGTCGACTCGGTGAACAGCTCGCTGATGAACTGCCCATGGCTACGTTGGCCGCTGACGGCCAGCAGCATTTCCGCGGCCGGGTTCATGTACTCCAGGCGCAGCTCGGCATTGAGCAGCAACGTGGCGGTGGTCAGGTTGTCCAGAAGCAGACGGTGCTGTGCATCGCTGATGGTCATAAGGCGTCGTTGACCTCTTTTGGCGCTTGCCTGGCCCTGCTTTGGCCAGGGCCAGGTGCGGTGGCCCCGCCGATGCGAGGCTCTCTACCTGCTAGAAATGCAAGAAACAAACCAAAGCTCCGAAAAGAAGCGGGATTTGCCGATAAAGGCCTGTATCTGCGCAAATTCGGATCAGAAACTCTGGATGAAACGTTTCATGTGAACCAGATTGGGGAGCAAATAGGGGCAAGGCGCTTTTTTGTGCACCAAGATAGAGCATAGCGTGGGTGAGGTGATTTCTGTGTGGCGCAGAAACGAAAACGGCCTCCCGAGGGAGGCCGTTCCAGATCAGGTCATCGGCGCGGGGCGCCGATCAGATCAGCAGCTGTAGTACAGCTCGTATTCCAGCGGGTGCACGAAGGTACGGACCTTGATCTCTTCTTCCGACTTCAGCTCGATGAAGGCATCGATGAAGTCGTCGGAGAACACGCCGCCCTTGGTCAGGAACGCACGGCCTTTGTCCAGCTCTTCCAGGGCTTCTTTCAGGCTGCCGCACACTTGCGGAATGTCCTTGGCCTCTTCTGGTGGCAGGTCGTACAGGTTCTTGTCGGCAGCATCGCCTGGGTGGATCTTGTTCTGGATGCCGTCCAGGCCAGCCATCAGCAGGGCCGCGAAGGCCAGGTACGGGTTGGCCGATGGGTCCGGGAAGCGTGCTTCGATACGGCGGGCTTTCGGGCTGCCGACGTAAGGAATACGGATCGAGGCGGAACGGTTACGCGCCGAGTAGGCCAGCATTACCGGTGCTTCGAAACCTGGAACCAGACGCTTGTACGAGTTGGTCGACGGGTTGGTGAAGCCGTTCAGGGCCTTACCGTGCTTGATGATACCGCCGATGAAGTACAGAGCGGTGTCGGACAGGCCGGCATAGCCTTCACCCGAGAAGGTGTTCTTGCCGTCTTTCCAGATCGACATGTGTACGTGCATGCCCGAACCGTTGTCACCGTACAGTGGCTTCGGCATGAAGGTGGCGGTACGGCCGTAAGCGTCGGCAACGTTGTGCACGACGTATTTCAGGGCTTGTACTTCGTCAGCCTTCTTCACCAGGGTGTTGAATTTGACGCCGATTTCGTTCTGGCCGGCAGTCGCCACTTCGTGGTGGTGAACTTCAACGGTCTGGCCCATTTCTTCCAGTGCGTTGCACATGGCAGTACGGATTTCGTGGTCGTGGTCGAACGGCGGAACCGGGAAGTAGCCGCCTTTCACGCCTGGACGGTGGCCTTTGTTGCCGCCTTCCACGTCAGCGCCGGTCATCCACGAGCCTTGCTCGGAGAAGATCTTGAACATCGAGCCGGAGATGTCCGACTGGAACTTCACTTCGTCGAAGATGAAGAACTCTGGCTCCGGGCCTGCGAATACGGTGTCACCGATGCCGGTGCTCTTCAGGTACTCTTCGGCGCGCTTGGCGATCGCACGTGGGTCGCGATCGTAGCCCTGCATGCTCGACGGGTCGACGATGTCGCAGGTGATGATCAGGGTAGGTTCTTCGGTGAACGGGTCCAGGACGGCAGTGTCGTCAACCGGCATCAGGATCATGTCGGAAGCTTCGATGCCTTTCCAGCCAGCAATGGAGGAACCGTCGAACATCTTGCCGACTTCGAAGAAGTCTTCGTCCAGCGCATCACGCGACGGCATGGTCACGTGGTGCTGAATGCCTTTGGTGTCCGTGAAACGCAGATCAATCCACTTGACGTCATGATCTTTGATGAGTTGAACCGACTTCGACATGTTGTCCTCCGGATGGTCTAGAGCGCGGTGGGCCGCTGCCCTGGAAAAAGGGTGTTGCCGGGCGCGGATAGTCGGCCAAGCTTACCTGCCTCACAAGGGAGCAAATTGCATGCCAGTGCCCGAAAATGGCGAGGGCGGGATAAAAGGGGGCGTTTGCGGGCATTTGGCACGCGGCTGACGGCGAATAATGCACCCTAAAGATGCGAGTTTTGGTGGTGATGCACCACAAATGTGCACTGTCAGGCGGATGTGCTTTTTTTAAGGGCCCCTTCGCGGGCAAGCCTGCTCCCACAGGTACGGTGTGCTCTTTGAAGCTTGCACGGCTCCTGTGGGAGCGGGCTTGCCCGCGAAAGGGCCGGAACAGGCACTGCAAAACCCCGGTCTTGCATTTATCTCAAAGCTTCTGATCAAAAGTTGGTCAAATCCTGAGCAATTTCCGCTATAATTCGCGCCCCTCATTTTCGGCAGGCCCTGCGCGCGCTGTTAACCAATGAAACTTATCGTCAAAGTCTTCCCAGAAATCACCATCAAGAGCCGGCCGGTGCGCAAGCGCTTTATCCGCCAGCTCGGCAAGAATATCCGCAATGTGCTCAAGGATCTCGACCCTGAGCTCGCGGTTGATGGTGTCTGGGACAATCTCGAAGTGGTCACCCGCGTCGAAGACGAGAAAGTCCAGCGCGAGATGATCGAGCGCCTCACCTGCACGCCGGGTATCACCCACTTCCTGCAGGTTGAGGAATACCCGCTGGGTGACTTCGACGACATCGTCGCCAAGTGTAAGCACCACTTCGGCCATCTGCTGGCCGGCAAGCACTTCGCCGTGCGCTGCAAGCGCGGTGGCCACCATGACTTCACCTCGATGGACGTCGACCGCTACGTCGGCAGCCAGCTGCGCCAGCAATGCGGCGCCGCCGGCATCGCGCTGAAGAACCCTGAAGTGCTGGTGCGCATCGAAATCCGCGACCAGCGCCTGTACGTGATCCACAACCAGCACAACGGCATCGGCGGTTACCCGCTGGGCGCCCTGGAGCAGACCCTGGTGCTGATGTCCGGTGGCTTCGACTCCACCGTGGCGGCCTACCAGATGATGCGCCGTGGCCTGATGACCCACTTCTGCTTCTTCAACCTCGGCGGCCGTGCCCACGAGCTGGGCGTGATGGAAGTGGCCCACTTCCTGTGGAAAAAGTACGGCAGCAGCCAGCGCGTGCTGTTCATCAGCGTGCCGTTCGAAGAAGTGGTCGGCGAGATCCTCAACAAGGTCGACAACAGCTACATGGGCGTCACCCTCAAGCGCATGATGCTGCGCGGTGCCGCGCACATGGCCGACCGCCTGCAGATCGACGCGCTGGTCACCGGCGAGGCGATTTCCCAGGTGTCCAGCCAGACGCTGCCGAACCTGTCGATCATCGACTCGGCCACCGACAAGCTGGTGCTGCGCCCGTTGCTGGCCAGCCACAAGCAGGACATCATCGACCAGGCCACCGAAATCGGCACCGCCGACTTCGCCAAGCACATGCCAGAATACTGCGGCGTGATCTCGGTAAACCCGACCACTCACGCCAAGCGCCACCGCATGGAACATGAAGAAAAGCAGTTCGACATGGCCGTGCTGGAGCGCGCCCTGGAGCGCGCCAAGTTCATTTCCATCGACCATGTGATCGACGAGCTGGGCAAGGACATCGAAATCGAGGAAGTGGCCGAGGCGCTGCCAGGCCAGATCGTCATCGACATTCGTCACCCCGATGCCCAGGAAGACGAACCCCTGGCGCTGGAAGGTATCGAAGTCCAGGCCATGCCGTTCTACGCGATCAACAGCAAGTTCAAGCACCTGGACCCCACGCGCCAGTACTTGCTGTATTGCGACAAGGGTGTGATGAGCCGTTTGCACGCACACCACCTGCTCAGTGAGGGACATGCCAATGTGCGTGTTTATCGTCCGACATAAGACGCCGGGGCTGTATGGCGGCAGTATCCGCCATCGCCCTCCCGACCGCCGGGCCCGCTGAGCCTTAAACAGTACATATTGGCCGCCTACACTGGGCGGCAACCGAATCCTCTGATCGAGATACACTTGTGATCGAAAATCTGCGTAACATCGCCATCATCGCCCACGTTGACCATGGTAAAACCACCCTGGTCGACAAACTCCTGCGTCAGTCCGGCACCCTGGAGCGTAACGAGCTCAACGACGAGCGCGTCATGGACTCCAACGACCAGGAAAAAGAGCGCGGTATTACCATTCTGGCGAAAAACACCGCCATCAACTGGAACGGCTACCACATCAACATCGTCGACACCCCCGGCCACGCCGACTTCGGTGGCGAGGTTGAGCGTGTAATGTCGATGGTCGACTCCGTGCTGCTGCTGGTCGACGCCCAGGACGGCCCGATGCCGCAAACGCGCTTCGTGACCAAGAAGGCCTTCGAAGCCGGCCTGAAGCCAATCGTCGTGATCAACAAGGTTGACCGCCCGGGCGCGCGTCCTGACTGGGTTCTGGACCAGATCTTCGACCTGTTCGACAACCTCGGTGCTACCGACGAACAGCTGGACTTCAAAGTCGTCTACGCCTCGGCCCTGAACGGCATCGCCGGCCTGGACCACACCGAGATGGGCGAAGACATGACCGCCCTGTACCAGTCGATCGTCGACAACGTACCTGCGCCGTCTGTTGACCGTGACGGCCCGTTCCAGATGCAAATCTCCGCACTGGACTACAACAGCTTCCTCGGCGTTATCGGCGTTGGCCGTATCGCCCGTGGTCGCGTCAAGCCGAACACCCCGGTTGTCGCCATCGACACCAACGGCAAGAAGCGTAACGGCCGTATCCTGAAGCTGATGGGCCATCACGGCCTGCACCGTGTAGACGTTGAAGAAGCCCAGGCTGGCGACATCGTCTGCATCAGCGGTTTCGACGAGCTGTTCATCTCCGACACCCTGTGCGCCCCGGATGCGGTAGAAGCGATGAAGCCGCTGACCGTTGACGAGCCGACCGTTTCCATGACCTTCCAGGTCAACGACTCGCCGTTCTGCGGTAAAGAAGGCAAGTTCGTCACCAGCCGTAACATCAAGGACCGTCTGGACAAGGAGCTGCTGTACAACGTTGCTCTGCGCGTTCAGGAAACCGATTCCCCTGACAAGTTCAAGGTATCGGGCCGTGGTGAGCTGCACCTGTCGGTACTGATCGAAACCATGCGCCGTGAAGGCTTCGAGATGGCCGTAGGCCGTCCTGAAGTCATCATCCGCGAAGTGGACGGCGTGAAGCAGGAGCCGTTCGAGAACGTCACCATCGACATCCCTGAAGAATCCCAGGGCAAGGTGATGGAAGAGATGGGTCTGCGTAAAGGCGACCTGACCAACATGGTTCCGGATGGCAAGGGCCGTGTGCGCCTGGAGTACAACATTCCAGCCCGTGGTCTGATCGGTTTCCGTAACCAGTTCCTGACCCTGACCAACGGTGCAGGCATCCTGACCTCGATCTTCGATCGTTACGACACCATGAAGTCGGGCCAGATGTCCGGCCGCCTGAACGGCGTACTGGTTTCGGTCGAAACCGGCAAGGCGCTGACCTACTCGCTGGAAACCCTGCAGGCGCGCGGCAAGCTGTTCGTTGAGCACGGTCAGGAGATCTATAACGGTCAGATCATCGGCCTGAACAGCCGTGACAACGACCTGGGCGTGAACCCGACCAAAGGCAAGAAGCTCGACAACATGCGTGCTTCGGGCAAAGACGAAGTCATCGCCCTGGTACCGCCAGTTCGCCACACCCTGGAACAGGCCCTGGAATTCATCCAGGACGACGAGCTGTGCGAAGTGACGCCTAAGTCGATCCGCCTGCGCAAGAAGATCCTGGACGAAGGCGAGCGTACCCGCGCTGCCAAGAAAGCCAAGAACTGAGTTAGCTCAGGCTGAATGAAAACGCCCCCGGTCGAAAGGCCGGGGGCGTTTTTTTATGCCTTCAGTAATTGTGCTGTCGGTGCTGGCCTCTTCGCGGGTAAACCTGCTCCCACAGGTACTGCACAGGCTCTGAACCTTGCAGAGATCCTGTGGGAGCGGGTTTACCCGCGAAGAGGCCGGAACAGGCTAACGATCAGCGCCCGACAACCTTGGGCTTATAGGCACAATACCCCGGCCGCGGCCCGACCTTTGGGTGGTTGCGGCAGGTATCCGGGCGCTTGTCATAAATGGTGCACAGCCGGCTCTTACGATCCAGATACATGCAGTCATCGTTGCTCATCCGGGTCAGGGTGAAGATGCCCGACTTCTGGTTGAAGCGCTCGATGATGCCTTCCTTCTGCAGGCGTTTGGCCACGTTTTTCGGCGGTTCGTCTTTTTCGAACTCGTCCACCACGCCGATACGGATCAGATCCTTGATCTTCACCTCCACCGGCAGGGTGCAACAGGTCGAGTGGCAGCCACCGCACATGTGGCTGGCATAGCGCTGCCAAGTCTCCAGGCGGTCGACTTCGGCGGCGGCGATCAGGGTCGTTTTCATCTTTATAGGGTGGATCACGGTCTTGGGGCGCGCGATGATACCGGAATTGTTCAATTTATGAACAACCTTTTGCCGGAATCGCAGAGTGGGCATGAAAACTGCGAACCGTAACTGTCACTCCCGGTCGAAGGGTCTAGTCTCAACAATCTCCCTCCGCTTTCGTCAACTTGCCCGAGGATGTCGCATGTCCCAGGAACCCAAAGCACGTGACGCCGAAGTCGCGGATTTTCGCGCCGCTGTACTAAACAAGCTGACCTATGCGGTCGGCAAGGACCCGGAGCACGCCTACGACCATGACTGGTTCGAAGCCATTGCCCTGGCTGCGCGCGATCACATGGTCGACCACTGGATGGACCATACCCGCCAGGCCTATCGACGCAGCCAGAAGCGGGTCTACTACCTCTCCCTGGAATTCCTTATCGGGCGCCTGCTGTATGACAGCCTGAGCAACCTGGGGCTGCTGGACATCGCCCGCGATGCACTGGAAGGGTTGGACGTGGACCTGGAGCGCATCCGCCTGCTCGAACCCGATGCCGCGCTGGGTAACGGTGGCCTTGGCCGGCTGGCGGCGTGCTTCATGGAAAGTATGTCCACCTTGGGTATTGCCGCCCATGGTTATGGCATCCGCTACGAGCATGGGCTGTTCCGTCAGGCCCTGGTCGATGGGTGGCAGCAGGAGCAGACCGAGAACTGGCTGGATTTCGGCAACCCGTGGGAGTTCGAGCGTGCCGAGGTGATCTACCCGATCAGCTTCGGCGGCAGCGTTGAAACCTTGAGCGATGATAGCGGTGCCCAGCGCCAGGTCTGGTCGCCGGGTGAGACGGTGCGGGCGGTCGCTTATGACACGCCCGTGGTCGGCTGGCGCGGGTCCAGCGTCAACACCTTGCGCTTGTGGCGTGCACGGGCGCTGGAAGAGCTGCACCTTGAACGCTTCAATGCGGGCGACCACCTGGGGGCCGTGGCCGAAGTGGCGCGGGCCGAGAGCATTTCTCGCGTGCTGTACCCGGCGGACAGCACCGAGGCGGGGCAGGAACTGCGCTTGCGTCAGGAGTATTTCTTCGTGTCGGCTTCGTTGCAGGACTTGCTCCGCCGCCACCTGAACATGCACAAAGACCTGCTCAACCTGCCCGATGCGGCAGCCATCCAGCTCAACGACACCCACCCATCGATTGCCGTGGCGGAGTTGATGCGGCTGTTGGTGGATCAGCATGAAATACCGTGGGAAAAGGCCTGGGAGCTGACCGTCGGCACGCTCGCCTACACCAACCACACGCTGCTGCCCGAAGCCCTGGAAACCTGGCCGGTCGCGCTGATGGAGCGCATGCTCCCCCGGCACATGCAGATCATCTATCTCATCAATGCCTACCATATCGACTCGCTGCGCGCCAAAGGCCTGCACGATTTCGACGTGCTGCGCGCCGTGTCGCTGATCGAGGAAGACAACGGCCGCCGCGTGCGCATGGGCAACCTGGCGTTTCTTGGCTCGCACAGCGTCAACGGCGTGTCGGCGCTGCACAGCAAGTTGATGAAGAGCACCGTGTTCTCCGAGTTGCACAAGCTTTACCCGCAGCGCATCAACAACAAGACCAACGGCATTACTTTCCGCCGCTGGTTGTACCAGTCCAACCCTCAGTTGACCGACATGCTGGTCGAGGCGCTTGGGCCAGAGCTCAAGGACGACCCTGAAGGGCGGCTTGCCGGCCTGGTGCCGTTTGCCGACAAGCCTGGTTTTCGCAAGCAGTTCGCCGCCCAGCGCCTGCACAGCAAGCGCGCCCTGGCCAGCATCATCCAGGACCGCATCGGCGTTACGGTAAACCCCGAGGCGTTGTTCGACGTGCAGGTCAAGCGCATCCACGAGTACAAGCGCCAGTTGCTCAACCTGCTGCACACCGTGGCGTTGTACCAGGCCATACGCAACGACCCCGGTACCAACTGGGTGCCGCGGGTGAAGATTTTCGCCGGCAAGGCGGCAGCCAGTTATCACCAGGCCAAGTTGATCATCAAACTGGCCAACGACATCGCCCGGGTGGTGAACAACGACCCGACCGTCCGTGGCCTCCTGAAGGTGGTGTTCCTGCCCAACTACAACGTCAGCCTGGCTGAAAGCATCATCCCGGCGGCAGACCTTTCCGAGCAGATTTCAACGGCCGGCTATGAAGCCTCCGGTACCAGCAACATGAAGTTCGGGCTGAACGGCGCGTTGACCATCGGCACGCTGGATGGCGCCAACGTGGAGATGTGCGAACAGGTGGGCGCCGACAACATGTTCATCTTTGGCTTGACCGCCCAGCAGGTCGAGGCACGCAAGAAGGCGGGTGATTTTGGTGCCAGTGCGGCGATTGCCGCGTCCAACCGCCTGAATGATGTGCTGCAGGCGATTCGCAGCGGTGTGTTCTCGCCGGACGACCCATCGCGCTACGCCGGGTTGATCGACGGGCTGGTGGCGTATGACCGCTTCCTGGTGTGCGCCGACTTCGATGCCTACTGGGATGCCCAGCGGCGGGTCGAGGAACTGTGGCACACGCCGCAGGAGTGGTGGCGCATGGCGGTGCTGAACACGGCGCGGATGGGGTGGTTCTCGTCGGACCGGACCATTCGTGAGTATGCCACCGAGATCTGGAAGGCTTTGGATTGATGTGGGGCCATTCGCGGGCGGTCCCGCGAATGGCCTCACAACCAGACCACCGGCCTGGCGAAGGCTGAACTAGCGACCTATTGTGCCGTCAGAGAGCCGTGGCGAGTCTCATTACTCGCTAGCCTGCAACTCTCCCTGTAAACTGCGGGGGTTTTTCATCCCCCCAATCCGTTCGGAGCCATACATGTCCCGCGTTACCCTGAGTCGCTATCTGATTGAGCAGACCCGCAGCAACAATACCCCTGCCGATCTGCGCTTCCTGATCGAAGTGGTGGCGCGTGCGTGCAAGGAAATCAGCCATCACGTGTCCAAAGGCGCCCTGGGTGGTGTGCTGGGCAGCATGGGCACTGAAAACGTGCAGGGCGAAGTCCAGAAGAAACTGGACGTGATTTCCAACGATATCCTGCTGGAAGCCAACGAGTGGGGCGGCCACCTGGCCGGCATGGCGTCCGAAGAAATGGACAACGCCTACCAGATCCCGGGCAAATACCCGAAAGGCGCCTATCTGCTGGTCTTCGACCCGCTGGACGGTTCGTCGAACATCGACGTCAACGTGTCGGTCGGCACCATCTTCTCGGTACTGCGTTGCCCTAACGAATACCTGAGCCAGAACGAAACCCTGAACGAAAACGCCTTCTTGCAGCCAGGCACCCAGCAGGTCGCCGCCGGTTACGCCATCTACGGCCCGCAGACCATGCTGATCCTCACCCTGGGCAATGGCGTGAAGGGCTTCACCCTGGACCGCGAGCTGGGCAGCTTCGTTCTGACTCACGAAAACATCCGTGTGCCGGAAAGCACCGCCGAATTCGCCATCAACATGTCCAACCAGCGCCACTGGGAAGCCCCGGTACAACGCTACGTGGGCGAGCTGCTGGCCGGCGAGACCGGCCCGCTGAAGAAGAACTACAACATGCGCTGGATCGCCTCGATGGTGGCCGACGTACACCGCATCCTGACCCGTGGCGGCCTGTTCATGTACCCACGTGACGCCCGTGAGCCAAGCAAGCCGGGCAAGCTGCGCCTGATGTACGAAGCCAACCCGATGTCCTTCATCATCGAACAGGCTGGCGGCGCTTCCACCAACGGTTACGATCGCATCCTCGACATCAAGCCAGAAAGCCTGCACCAGCGCGTGTCGGTGATCCTCGGCTCGAAGGAAGAGGTCGAGCGCGTTACCGCCTACCACAAGGAATAAGTCATGCTCGCACCTTGGCAGCCGTTGCTGGAGTGGTGGTTCGGTTGGGGCACCAGTCCCCAGGCCGTGGCTGACGAGAAGAGCACGCTGTGGTTCGGCAAGCATCACGATGCCGATGCCCATGCGCTGTTTGGCGAGCTGACCGAGCAGGCCTTGGCCGGCGGGCTCGACGAGTGGCAGCAAAGCCCGCAGGGCTGGCTGGGCCTGCTGATTCTGCTGGACCAGCTGCCGCGCATGATCTACCGCGACACGCCGCGCGCCTTCGAGGGCGACCGGCGTGCCCAGGTGGTGGCCATGCAGGGCCTGCAGAAGGGCTGGGACTACCAGTTGCTGCCCATCCAGCGCGTGTTCGTGCTGCTGGTGCTGGAGCATGCCGAGGTGCTGGACTGGCAGAACCTGTGTGTCGAGCGTTATCAGGTATTGCTCGACGAGCAGCCAGAGGCCCATCGCCGGCTGTTTGAAGGCTTCCTCGACTATGCCGAGCAGCATCAGCGCGTGATTGCCCGGTTCGGGCGCTTCCCGCACCGCAACCTGGTGCTGGAGCGGCCGAGCACCAGTGAAGAGATGGACTTTTTGCTGGAGCCCGGGTCCAGGTTCTGAGGCATTGGGCCTGCTGTGCAGGCCGTCGCGACGCAAGGCCGCTCCTGCAAGGGGCGGCCTTTTTTATTGGGAGATGACTATTACTTTGTGATTAATCGCACGGTAGTGGCCACCCGACCAATGGTGTAGGGGTAAATGGGGTGGGGTAGGGAACCCGGGAGGGTTTTTTCCGTCGAAGGTCACTGCAGGCCACTCGCCTGTATCCCCTCTCCAGGAGTGTCCTTCATGTCGTTGCGTTCCCTCGCCCTGTTGTCGCTGTGCGTCGTCCTGACTGCCTGCAGCAAGATCAACCAGGAAAACTATTCCAAGATCAAGGCCGGTATGAACAAGGCCGAGGTCGAGCAGTTGCTCGGCACGCCGACCGAGTGCTCTGGCGCGCTGGGCATGAGCAGCTGCACCTGGGGGGACGAGAAGAGCTTCATCAGCGTGCAGTACGCAGCTGACAAGGTGCTGATGTATTCAGGGCAGGGTCTCAAATGAGGCGTGCGTACCTGCTGATGGGGGTATGCCTGGCGTTGCTGCTGGGCGGTTGTGCAGGCTCCGTGCACGACCCGCTGGCGCCGAAAACCGCCGGCAATGTCGACCTCAAGCGCTATCAGGGCAAATGGTTCGAGTTGGCACGCCTGCCTATGCGCTACCAGACCGGTTGCGAGCAGTCCGAGGCGCACTACAACCTCAAGCCGGATGGCAGCTTTGGCGTGCTCAACCGCTGCCGCACCATGGGTGATGAATGGCTGCGTGCCGAGGGGCACGCCAGCATTCAGGAGCCGGGGCATACCGACAAGCTGTGGGTAGAGTTCGACAACTGGTTTACCAAGCTGGTGCCGGGCGTGGCTCGGGGCGAGTACTGGATTTTGTATGTGGATGAGCGTTACCGCACGGCGGTGGTCGGCAGCCCGGATCGCAAGCACCTGTGGATTCTGTCGCGTACGCCGACATTGCCGGCGTGGGAGCGCGAGAATCTGCTGTCCAAGGCACGACAGCAGGGGTATGACACCAGCCGGCTTATCTGGCGTGCGTCTGATCAGCAAATTGTAAAAATGCACTGATTTTTTGGGGTTGTTTTGCAACCCTTCGCGGGCAAGCCCGCTCCCACAGGTTATGCGCAAAACCCTGTGGGGCTTGCCCGAGAAGGGCTGCTAAGCAGCCCCAGTACACTCAACCCAAAAGCTGCCGCAGTACCTGAGCAAACGCCTGCGCGCTTTCCTCCTCCTGTGCATGCCGCCCCTGGCGCACTACCCACTGCCCATTCACCATCACATCCCGCACCTGGCGATCCCCACCCGCAAACAGCCAGCGGTTGAGAATGGCATCGCCATCCGCCAGGGCGATGTAAGGGTCGTGCCCGTCGAGCACCAGCCAGTCGGCACGCTTGCCCACGGCCAGCTCTCCAATTCCTTGCCCCAGCGCTTGCGCACCACCTGCCAGTGCCGCGTCATACAGCGTGCGCCCGACCATCGGTTGATCGCCGCGGTACAGGCGGTTTCGCCGCTGGTCACGCAGGCGCTGGCCGTATTCCAGCCAGCGCAGTTCTTCCACCACGCTCAGTGACACATGGCTGTCGGAACCAATGCCCATGCGCCCGCCCTGCGCCAAGTAGTCCACCGCCGGGAAAATCCCGTCACCCAGGTTGGCCTCGGTTGTGAGGCACAGCCCGGCCACGGCACCGCTGCGGGCCATGGCGGTGACTTCATCCGGCTCGGCATGGGTGGCATGCACCAGGCACCAGCGGGGGTCGACCTCCACATGTTCGTACAGCCATTGCAGCGGGCGCAGGCCGCTCCAGGCCAGGCAGTCGTCCACTTCCTTCTGCTGCTCGGCGATATGGATATGCACCGGGCATTGCTTGTCGCTGGCCGCCAGCACGTCGGCGATCTGCCCAGGCGTTACCGCACGCAGCGAGTGGAAGCACAGGCCCAGCTGCTGTGCAGGCTGCGCGGCTAGGATCGGGGACAGTTGCGCCTGCAGTTGCAGGTACCCTTCGGTGGAATTGATGAAGCGCCGCTGCCCGTCGTTCGGTGCCTGGCCGCCGAACCCGGCGTGGCTGTACAGCACCGGCAGCAAGGTCAGGCCAATGCCGCTGTCGGCCGCAGCCGCGCTGATGCGGCGGGAAAGCTCGGCCGGGTCGGCGTAGGCCTTGCCGGCATTGTCATGGTGCACGTAATGAAACTCGGCTACCGAGGTGTAGCCGGCCTTGAGCATCTCGATGTACAGCTGACGGGCGATGACCTGCAGCTGGTCCGGGGTGATCTGCCCGACCAGGCGGTACATCAGGTCGCGCCATGTCCAGAAACTGTCGTTGGGGTTGCCGGCGACTTCCGCCAGGCCTGCCATGGCGCGCTGGAAGGCATGCGAGTGCAGGTTGGGCATGCCGGGCAGCAACGGACCGGCCAGGCGTTCAGCCCCTTCGGCCGAAGCGCCCGGCTCGATGCTGGCTACATGGCCATCGCTGGCGACCTCGATACGGACATGGCTGGCCCAGCCCGTTGGCAGCAGGGCGCGTTCGGCGAAGTAGGCGGACATCGGTGAAATCCTGTTATTGTTAACTTGTATATACATATACAGGCGTTTGCCTGCCGGGTAAACTGCGGCAAGCTACCGCTCATTCCATTGCAAAGGACTCAACGCCGTGCCGACACCTCCTGTCTCCGCGCTGGTTGCCCAGATGGGCGAGGGCCCGGCGCCGCTGTATGCCCGGGTCAAACAAATGATCGTCCAGCAGATCGACAACGGCAGCTGGCCGCCACACCACCGGGTTCCCTCCGAGAGCGAACTGGTCAGCGAGCTGGGTTTCAGCCGCATGACCATCAACCGCGCCCTGCGCGAGCTGACGGCTGAAGGCCTGCTGGTGCGCATGCAAGGCGTGGGTACCTTCGTGGCTGAGCCCAAGGGCCGATCGGCGTTGTTCGAGGTCAACAACATTGCCGACGAAATTGCCGCGCGCGGCCATCAGCATAGCTGCCAGGTCATTACCCTTGCCGAAGAGGCCGCCGGCTCCGAACGGGCCCTGGCCTTGGACATGCGTGAAGGCCAGCGGGTGTTCCACTCGCTGATCGTGCATTTTGAAAACGGCGTGCCGGTGCAGATCGAGGACCGCTACGTCAACGCGGCCATTGCCCCTGACTACCTCAAGCAGGACTTCACCCGGCAGACGCCTTACGCCTACCTATCCCAAGTGGCGCCGCTGACCGAGGGCGAGCACGTGGTCGAGGCCATCCTGGCCGAACCGGACGAATGCACCCTGTTGCAGATCGAGCGGGGCGAGCCTTGCCTGCTGATTCGTCGCCGCACCTGGTCCGGCCGCCAGCCGGTGACCGCTGCACGGTTGATACACCCCGGTTCCCGTCATCGCCTGGAAGGACGTTTCAGTAAATGAGCCAACTGCAGTTGTTGCGTGCGCAGGATTACCCCCGCATGCCGTGGAAGAACGGTGGCGGTTTCACCGAAGAAATTACCCGCGACAGCGGTGAAGGGCTGGACGGTTTTGGCTGGCGCCTGTCGATTGCCGATATCGAGGAGTCGGGTGGCTTTTCCACGTTCGCCGGCTACCAGCGGATCATCACTGTGCTGCAGGGCGATGGCATGCGACTGCTGGTCGATGGCCAGGCCAGCCGACCGTTGTTGCCGTTGGATGCCTTTGCCTTCAGCGGCGAAAGCCAGGTCAGCTGCAAGCTATTGGGCGGGCCGATTCGCGATTTCAACCTGATCTATGCACCGCAGCGGTATCGGGCGCGGTTGCAGTGGTTCGATGGCACCAGCCGGTTGTACAGCTCGGCTTCGACGGTGTTGTTGTTTGCGGCCAGTAGCCAGGTTGAGGTGACCATGGCAGGGCATGAGGTGCAGCGGTTGGGGTTGCATGACTGCCTGCGGCTGGAGGGCAATGACGAATTGCTTGGGCTGGAGGTTCAGGGGCGGTTCTGCCTGATCGAGTTGGTTGGGCGCTGAGGGTTCGCCAGTAGATTTTTGGCGCCTGTGAGATCGAGCGCCGCCCGCGCGGCGCATCGCGAGCTACGCTCGCTCCTACGTTTGTTTCGGGCCAGTAACGCTTGTCACAGGCGCGCGCGACCGCCTGGTTTGTAAGACGCGATATTGCGCCTTGCGCCAAGGCGTACGCGCGCAAATCCCACAGGAATAATTGGCCAGAAACAAACGTAGGAGCGAGCGTAGCTCGCGATGCGCCGCGCGGGCGGCGCTCGATCTACGCACCACCACACACTCAAGTCAGGAACGGCAAGGTCCAATTATTTTGGTTGTCCGTGCTTGTACATACAAGTAAAGGTGTGTTTGTATATTGACCACGACATACCCGCCCGCGGACGACCGCAGAGGACCTTTCCCGTGACCGACAACAACAAATACCGTGACGTTGAAATCCGTGCCCCACGTGGCAACAAGCTGACCGCCAAAAGCTGGCTGACCGAAGCGCCACTGCGCATGCTGATGAACAACCTCGACCCGCAGGTCGCGGAAAACCCGAAAGAACTGGTGGTGTACGGTGGTATCGGCCGCGCCGCCCGTAACTGGGAATGCTACGACAAGATCGTCGAAACCCTCACCCGCCTGGAAGACGACGAAACCCTGCTGGTGCAGTCGGGCAAGCCGGTCGGCGTGTTCAAGACCCACAGCAACGCCCCGCGCGTGCTGATCGCCAACTCCAACCTGGTGCCACACTGGGCCAACTGGGAACACTTCAACGAACTGGACGCCAAAGGCCTGGCCATGTACGGCCAGATGACCGCCGGCAGCTGGATCTACATCGGCAGCCAGGGCATCGTCCAGGGCACCTATGAAACCTTCGTCGAAGCCGGTCGCCAGCACTACGGCGGCAGCCTGAAAGGCAAGTGGGTACTCACCGCAGGCCTGGGCGGCATGGGCGGCGCCCAGCCACTGGCCGCTACCCTGGCCGGCGCCTGCTCGCTGAACATCGAATGCCAGCAGAGCCGCATCGACTTCCGCCTGGAAACCCGCTACGTCGACGAGCAGGCCACCGACCTCGACGACGCCCTGGCGCGCATCGCCAAGTACACCGCCGAAGGCAAGGCCATCTCCATCGCCCTGCACGGCAACGCTGCCGAAATCCTGCCAGAGCTGGTCAAGCGTGGCGTGCGCCCGGACATGGTCACCGACCAGACCAGCGCCCACGACCCACTGAACGGCTACCTGCCAGCCGGCTGGACCTGGGAACAGTACCGCGACCGTGCGCAGACCGAGCCGGCTGCCGTGGTCAAAGCCGCCAAGCAGTCGATGGCCGTGCACGTACAAGCCATGCTGGACTTCCAGAAACAAGGCATCCCGACCTTCGACTACGGCAACAACATCCGCCAGATGGCCAAGGAAGAGGGCGTGGCCAACGCCTTCGACTTCCCGGGCTTCGTGCCAGCCTACATCCGCCCGCTGTTCTGCCGTGGTATCGGCCCGTTCCGCTGGGCGGCGCTGTCTGGCGATGCCGAGGACATCTACAAGACCGACGCCAAGGTCAAGGAACTGATCCCCGACGACGCCCACCTGCACCGCTGGCTGGACATGGCCCGCGAGCGCATCAGCTTCCAGGGCCTGCCGGCACGTATCTGCTGGGTTGGCCTGGGCCTGCGCGCCAAGCTGGGCCTGGCGTTCAACGAAATGGTCCGCAGCGGCGAGCTGTCGGCACCGGTGGTGATCGGCCGTGACCACCTGGACTCGGGTTCGGTCTCCAGCCCTAACCGCGAAACCGAAGCCATGCGTGATGGCTCGGACGCTGTTTCCGACTGGCCGCTGCTCAACGCCCTGCTGAACACCGCAGGCGGCGCCACCTGGGTGTCGCTGCACCACGGCGGTGGCGTGGGCATGGGCTTCTCGCAGCACTCGGGCATGGTCATCGTCTGCGACGGTACCGACGAAGCCGCCGAGCGTATCGCCCGCGTGCTGACCAACGACCCGGGGACTGGCGTGATGCGCCACGCCGATGCCGGTTACGACATCGCCATCGACTGTGCCAAGGAGCAGGGCCTGGACCTGCCGATGATCACTGGGTGATCGCCACGCTTTGGATCACACCCCACAAGGGGTGATACTGAACAACAAGAAGGAGCGCGCAGGCACCGAAAAACGGGCCTGCGGCTCCACGCGATTTGGAGTAGCAACGTGACCGAACTCACCCTCAAGCCTGGCACCCTGACCCTGGCCCAGCTGCGCGCGATCCACGCCGCGCCCGTGCGCCTGCAACTGGATGCCAGCGCCGCGCCGGCCATCGACGCCAGCGTTGCCTGTGTCGAGCAGATCATTGCCGAAGACCGTACCGCCTACGGCATCAACACCGGTTTCGGCCTGCTGGCCTCGACCCGCATCGCCAGCCACGACCTGGAAAACCTGCAGCGCTCGCTGGTGCTGTCGCACGCCGCCGGTGTTGGCGCGCCGCTGGATGACGACCTGGTGCGCCTGATCATGGTGCTGAAGATCAACAGCCTCAGCCGTGGTTTCTCCGGCATTCGCCGCAAGGTCATCGACGCGCTGATCGCCCTGGTCAACGCCGAAGTCTACCCGCACATCCCGCTGAAAGGCTCGGTGGGCGCATCCGGTGACCTGGCGCCGCTGGCGCACATGTCGCTGGTGCTGCTGGGCGAAGGCAAGGCCCGCTACAAAGGCCAGTGGCTGTCGGCCACCGAAGCCCTGGCGGTTGCCGGCCTCGAACCACTGACCCTGGCCGCCAAAGAGGGCCTGGCCCTGCTCAACGGTACCCAGGCCTCCACTGCCTACGCCCTGCGCGGTCTGTTCCAGGGTGAAGACCTGTACGCTGCTGCCATCGCCTGCGGTGGCCTGAGCGTCGAAGCGGCATTGGGCTCGCGTTCGCCGTTCGATGCGCGTATCCACGAAGTGCGTGGCCAGCGCGGCCAGATCGACACCGCCGCCTGCTTCCGCGACCTGCTGGGCGATTCCAGTGAAGTGTCGCTGTCGCACAAGAACTGCGACAAGGTCCAGGACCCTTACTCCTTGCGCTGCCAGCCGCAGGTCATGGGCGCCTGCCTCACCCAGCTGCGCCAGGCTGCCGAAGTGCTGGGCATCGAAGCCAACGCCGTGTCCGACAACCCGCTGGTGTTCGCCGCCGAAGGTGATGTGATTTCCGGTGGTAACTTCCACGCTGAGCCGGTGGCCATGGCTGCTGACAACATTGCCCTGGCCATCGCCGAAATCGGCTCGCTCAGCGAGCGCCGCATCTCGCTGATGATGGACAAGCACATGTCCCAGCTGCCGCCGTTCCTGGTGGAAAACGGCGGGGTCAACTCCGGTTTCATGATTGCCCAGGTGACCGCTGCCGCCCTGGCCAGCGAAAACAAGGCCCTGTCGCACCCGCACAGCGTCGACAGCCTGCCGACTTCGGCCAACCAGGAAGACCACGTGTCGATGGCCCCGGCTGCCGGCAAGCGCCTGTGGGAAATGGCTGAAAACACCCGTGGCGTGCTGGCCATCGAATGGCTGGGCGCCTGCCAGGGCCTGGACCTGCGCAAAGGCCTGAAGACTTCCACGAAGCTGGAGCAGGCGCGCAAGGCGCTGCGCAGCGAAGTGCCGCACTATGACCGTGACCGTTTCTTCGCGCCAGACATCGAAAAGGCCGTGGAACTGTTGGCCAAGGGGAGCCTGACCGGTTTGCTGCCGGCGGGTGTGCTGCCAAGCCTGTAATGCCCCCAGGGGCCGCTGTGCGGCCCATCGCCGGCAAGCCGGCTCCCACAGTTGCAGATGCGACACACCGTCTCTGTGGGAGCCGGCTTGCCGGCGATTGGGCTGCAAGGCAGCCCCCTTCGATCTCACGACCACAAAAACAATTTAAGGACGTGACATGCAACAAGCTCAAGGTCTCAAGCGCGGGCTGAGTGCCCGCCACATCCGTTTCATGGCCCTCGGTTCTGCCATCGGCACCGGGCTGTTCTACGGTTCCGCCTCAGCCATCCAGATGGCCGGCCCGGCCGTGCTGCTGGCCTACCTGATCGGCGGCGCTGCCGTATTCATGGTCATGCGCGCCCTCGGCGAAATGGCCGTGCACAACCCGGTGGCTGGCTCTTTCGGCCACTACGCCAGCACCTACCTCGGCCCCATGGCCGGCTTCATCCTCGGCTGGACCTACGCCTTCGAAATGGTCATCGTCGCCATCGCCGACGTCACCGCCTTCGGTATCTACATGGGCTTCTGGTTCCCGGAAGTGGCACGCTGGATCTGGGTGCTGGGCATCGTCTTCCTGATCGGCGGCCTCAACCTGTGCAACGTCAAGGTATTTGGCGAGATGGAATTCTGGCTGTCGCTGCTCAAGGTCGGCGCCATCGTGGCGATGATCCTGGCCGGCCTCGGCATCATGGCTTTCGGCTTCAGCCAGGTGGGTACCGGGCATGCCGTCGGCGTCAGCAACTTGTTCGACCACGGCGGCTTCATGCCTAACGGTGTGGGTGGCCTGATCGCGTCGTTTGCCGTGGTGATGTTCGCCTTCGGCGGCATCGAGATCATTGGCGTCACCGCTGGTGAGGCCAAGGACCCGCAGCGCGTCATTCCCAAGGCGATCAACGCCGTGCCGCTGCGCATTCTGCTGTTCTACGTACTCACCCTGTTCGTGCTGATGTGCCTGTACCCATGGCCGCAGATCGGCAGCCAAGGTAGCCCGTTCGTGCAGATCTTCAGCAACCTGGGCATTGGCTCTGCCGCCGCCGTGCTGAACATCGTGGTGATTTCTGCAGCCATCTCGGCCATCAACAGCGACATCTTTGGCGCCGGCCGCATGATGTATGGCCTGGCCCATCAAGGCCATGCGCCACGCAGCTTCGGCAAACTGTCGAAACATGGCGTGCCGTGGATGACCGTGGTGGTGATGGGCGCTGCACTGCTGATCGGCGTGCTGCTCAACTACCTGATCCCGGAAAACGTGTTCCTGCTCATCGCGTCCATTGCCACCTTTGCCACTGTATGGGTGTGGCTGATGATCCTGCTTACCCAGGTGGCCATGCGCCGCAGCATGAGCCGTGAGGAAGTGGCCCAACTCAAGTTCCCGGTACCGTTCTGGCCCTACGGCCCGGCCATCGCCATCGCGTTCATGGTGTTCATCTTTGGTGTGCTCGGCTACTTCCCGGACACCCAGGCGGCTTTGATCGTCGGCGTGGTCTGGGTGGTGTTCCTGGTGGCGTCCTACCTGCTGTGGTGCAAGCCGCGTGCAGGGCAGGGCAAGCCGGCAGCAGAGCCCGTCGAGCTGCACCGTTAGTAAAGGAGATTATGCATGAGAACCCTCTGGCAGCATTGCCATGTGGCAACCATGGCCGAGGGCCGTTATTCGGCCATCGAGGACGCGGCCATCGTCACCTGTGCCGGGCTGATCGAGTGGATCGGCCCGCGCGCCGAACTGGCGCCGGTCGATGCTGACCGCACGGTGGACCTGGACGGCGCCTGGGTCACCCCGGGGCTGATCGACTGCCACACCCACGCGGTGTTCGGTGGTAACCGCAGCGGTGAGTTCGAGCAGCGCCTGCAGGGCGTGAGCTATGCCGAAATCGCTGCCCAGGGCGGCGGTATCGCCAGCACCGTGCGGGCTACCCGTGCCGCCAGCGAAGACGAGCTGTTCGCCAGTGCTCGCCAGCGGGTTCAGGCGCTGATGCGCGATGGCGTGACCATGATCGAGGTCAAGTCCGGCTACGGCCTGGACCTGGCCAACGAACGCAAGATGCTGCGCGTGGCCCGGCGCCTGGCCGACGAACTGCCGCTGGCGGTGCGCGCCACCTGTCTGGCCGCGCACGCCTTGCCGCCGGAATACGCCGGCCGGCCCGACGACTACATCGCGCACATCTGTGACGAGATGCTGCCGGCCCTGGCTGCCGAGGGCCTGGTGGACGCCGTGGATGCATTCTGCGAACACCTGGCGTTTTCCCCGGCCCAGGTCGAGCGGCTGTTCATCAAGGCACGCGAACTGGGCCTGCCGGTCAAGCTGCACGCCGAACAATTGTCGTCGCTGCACGGCTCCAGCCTGGCAGCGCGTTACCAGGCACTGTCGGCCGACCACCTGGAGTTCATGACCGAGGAAGACGCCATTGCCATGGCCGCAGCCGGCACCGTCGCCGTGCTGCTGCCGGGCGCCTTCTATTTCCTGCGTGAAACCCAGCTGCCACCGATGGAGGTCTTGCGCCGCCACGGGGTGAAGATTGCCCTGGCCAGCGACCTCAACCCCGGCACTTCGCCAGGGTTGTCGCTGCGGCTGATGTTGAACATGGGCTGCACCTGTTTCCGCATGACGCCAGAAGAAGCCTTGGCTGGCGTCACCGTGCATGCCGCCACGGCGCTGGGCCTTGGCGACAGCCACGGCTCGCTGGAAGTGGGCAAGGTAGCCGACTTCGTCGCCTGGCAAATCGAACGCCCCGCCGACCTGGCCTACTGGCTGGGTGGCGACCTGCTCAAGCGCGTGGTGCGCAAGGGCCACGAAATTTCCCACTAAGCGAGGCACGATGGACAAGGTACTGAGTTTTCATCAAGGCCACCTGCCGCTGCTGATCAGCATGCCGCATGCCGGCCTGCGCCTGAGCGACGCCGTGCGCGATGGCCTGGTCGATGAGGCGCGCAGCTTGCCGGACACCGACTGGCACATCCCGCAGCTGTACGACTTCGCCCGCGACATGGGCGCCAGCGTGGTAGCTGCAGAGTACTCGCGCTTCGTCATCGACCTGAACCGCCCGGATGACGACAAGCCGCTGTACGTCGGCGCCACCACTGGCCTGTACCCGGCCACGTTGTTTGAAGGCGAACCGCTGTTCAAAGAGGGGCTGGCGCCGTCTGGCGAAGAACGCAAGCGCTACCTGGAGCAGATCTGGCGCCCGTATCACGGCACGCTTCGCCGTGAACTGGACCGCTTGCGCGAACAGTTTGGTTATGCACTGCTGTGGGATGCCCACTCGATCCGCTCGCGCATCCCGCACCTGTTCGATGGCAAGTTACCGGACTTCAACCTAGGTACCTTCAATGGCGCCAGCTGCGATCCGCTGCTGGCCGAGCGGTTGAAGGGCGTATGTGCCGAAGCCCAAAACTACAGCCATGTACTCAATGGCCGCTTCAAGGGTGGGCACATCACCCGGTATTACGGCGACCCGGCCAACCACATCCATGCCGTCCAACTGGAGCTGGCGCAGTGCACCTACATGAATGAGACCGAGCCATTTGCCTACCGCGAAGACCTGGCGCAACCGACTCAGCAGGTATTGACGCAGCTTTTGCAGGCACTGCTGGATTGGGGCAAGGCGCAGTATGGGCGTTGAAGTTCGCCCGTGAAGGTGGCGACGCGCTGCGGGCAATGCGCGTCGCCAGTTGCAGGGAGTGATCAGCTGTTAATCTGCGCTATCGTGAGCTCACGCAACAGTTCCTGCTCCTCCAGATTTTTATCGTTTTGCAATCTCTGCTGCAGGCTCAATTCCTCCTCAAGTGAGTGGTCCTTGCTGGCCAGTTCAAGCACAAGCTGGCGGAAGCGTGCCTCTACTTGTGCAAAGCGGTCGGCATGCTCGGCTCTCAGGCGTGCAACCCAGTCCGTGTTCGCCAGCATGTAGTCGACCAGGGGATCGCCCAGTTCACTTTTGCGCACCTTTTCCAGCACCTGCGACAGTTCATCCGGCGCCAGGTTTGCGGCACTTCGAAAACGCATGCTGTCGGCCAGTGGAAGGTCGAGCTCCCTGGCCAGTTCGCGGCGGTAGGCCAGTCGCACCGAAACCCTGTCGCCCGAGCCGGATCGCTGCTGGGCCAGTAGTTCCAGCTGCTCGACCCTGAACAGCTGCAACAGGCGCCTGCGCAACGTTTGCAGGGTATCGCCAGCCTCGATCATCAGGCGCTGTCCCATCAGGTACAACTCGATATTGTTGAACTCCTGCAGGGCACCATCGTGGCAAGTCTGCGAGCCGGTTTCCGGGTGAGGCAATGCGGCCGCGGCGATACTCTCCATCAACGGGCGCTCAGCTTCGTTGCTGGCGGCCACAACCAGCACCATGCGCACCCGCTCGCAGAAGCTGGCTTGCGAGGTCGGGTCCATATAGGGCGCAGCATTGCGCAAACGGCCTGCCAGGCGCAGCAGATCACTGCCTTCGAGCATTTCCCAGCAGTCGCGCAAGGCCTCGTTCTGGGCCTCGTTACCCAGCATCCAGTCTTCGAGCCTGGGCGTATCGTCGCTCATCAGAGGGAAGTGAGGATGGTCGAGTGATCCTTCGCTCGAAGAATTGACAAGCAACAGGTTGTCCGGGATGTCCAGCGCAAAGGAAAAACTGTGCTGGCTGTCCGAGAATGCGCGGACACGCATGATGGTCTCAAGGGGCAATGGATTGTCGAACAGCGAGATCGACGAAATCGGCATGGGATTGTTCAGGTTCGAGAGAATGTGCTCGGGCAATTGGGTAATGCGGTTGTTACTCAAGTCCAGCAGTTCCAGCGGCAGCAAGCTGTCGCACCAGCTGGGCCAGGCTTGCAGGTTCATGTTGGTCAGCGCAAGTGATTGCAGGTTGCTGGACAGCCGTGCGGGTACTTGGCTGATGGTACCGACGTGGTTACCGGACAAGTCCAGTGACGTCAGGTGTTCCAGGCCCGCAAAGACTTCCAGCATGGCCTGGTCGACGGCCAGCCCCATGTTGCGAAACTCCAGATAGTTGAGTTGGGGAAGGCGCGCCAAGGCAGAGGCCAGTGAGGAAGTGGCCGCCTGATGTGCATCGATGGTCAGCCGGGTGACATTGGGGAAGCGGCTGAGCAGGTCTTCGAGTTGCGACGCGGTGCCGATGGTGCGGGTCAGGACGAGTGCCTGAACCCGCTCATCAAAGAATGCTGGAAGCCGCCTGGGGAACTGATCGACAGCCACGTCCTCCAGTTGCAGGCGCAGGTATCGCTGGCCCTGCTCCTGTTGCTCCCAGAACTGGCTGATCGCTGCCTGAATGCGCTGCCTGTCCGCCAGCGCGGCCTGGGTCAGCGGGTTGCTGGAACTGGACGCCTGGGCCCAGCCTTCGATCGCGTCGCGCATCTGCTGGCGCTCATCGCGAATGCGTGCAAGCCGGCCTGTCAACTCTGCAGGCACATCCACGGTAATACCGGCTGTCTCGGCCCGCTCGTTCAGCAGCAAACGCTGTAAATGGGTTTCGTTGACAGGGTTGCCTTCGAGTGCGATCACCGTCGGGTTGGGCAGTGCGTCGGCTTCATTGAGCAGGAATGATGGCAATGACCTGAGGTTGTTGTTGCGCATGGACAGGCGGGCGATACGCCCCAGGGCATCACTGCCAATCCCGATCGGCCACTGTGCCAGTTGCATGTGATCCAGGCCCAGAAAATCCAGGGACAGTTCATGGAAGCTTGAGCTGTTGTTCGGGGCCAGGCGATTGCCACTCAGGTCCAGGTACCTCAACTGGCGAAGCCCCGCCAACAGGTTGAGTTCATTTTCGGAGAACGGCAGGTTCTGGTTGGTGAGCACCAGCCGTTGCAGCTCGGGCAGGATCTGGGTGATGGAAGGGACACTGAGCAGAAAGAAAGAAGGTGTAGACCTGGGGTTATAGGGCCGGCTGATTTCCAGTGATTCGAGCTGCGGCATCTGCCTGAGCAGGCGTTGTAGCAAGCGTTCGTGCTGTGCCCAGCCGGAGAGGCTGCCTGACGGTAGATCGAGCAGGCTCAGGCTGCGCACGCGATTGGTGAAGAAATCGGGCAGGGTGAGAGGGATATCGGCCAAGGGGACGCGGGTAACACGCAGCTCGGCCGTGTGCTGGGTGTCATCCGCCAGGGCGGTGTCATACCAGTGTTGCATGATCGACTCGTGCAGGCCGTTGTGGTCGCGTGCAGCCTGCGCTGTCTCGGGTGAAATGCCCTCGCTCCAGTCCGCCAGCCTGCTTTGCAGTTCATTGCGCTGCTCCAGCAGCACCTGCAGATGCTCGAGAATCTGTACTTGCGTGCGGCCACCACTGGCAAGCGAAAGCAGTATCTGGTCCGCCGATAGCCCGGTATGTTCAACGAGTCCTGTTGCTTCGACCGCGTCGATCAGGCGCTGGCGGGTAACGCCTTGTGTTGCCTGGCGGCCCCCACTCAGCGGATAGCCCAGGCGCCCATCGGCCAAGCGCATGGGCGAACGGTAGCCGGGACGAACCGGTTGCATGCCCAGTATCGTCCTCATGGTCGAACGGGGCAGTAGGGGGCTTTCCTGTACCAGGCGCTTCAGCGCTAGCTGATCTGCGAGGCCCAACTGCGTCATGGCCTCAGGCAGCGCCTGGTACAACGCGGCATAAAGGTCTGGGTATGCTGTTACCGCTGCATTGGGGCGGCTTTCATCGTGCACGATGTAGCCTGCCCCTGCATGGGTGATGGTCGGGTAGGGCCGCGTGTCCTGCGGGCCGATACGCTGCTCCTGGGCAGGCCAGGACATGCGCTGGAGCATCTGCAGTTTTGTTTCCGCGGGCCAGCCTGGCAGGCGCTCAAGCGTGTGCATGATCAGTCGGTCGCTGTCCCAGTTTGGCACACACGACAGGTATATCCCTTCGCGGGCGCGTGCAAGGCGGATGTGTTGCTGGTAGACGCGGATCTCCTCGCCAAGGCGCATGGGAACTTTGCCGCTGCCGAGCATTTGCCGTTCGCTGGCGTTGGCGCCGCGCTCCAGCTCAGCGATTATGGCGACTGGCAGGTTCGGATATACCCGCCGGATGGTCTCAGCTTCCGGCGGCAGTTCGCTCGATACGCGGGCGTAAGCCCGGGAAAACTCGGCTGGCCAGCTGCTTGCGTCCGGCGACCGGCGGATCGTTTCGTCCAGCTTGAAGCGTTGCAGCGTGTCTTCCAGCAAGGCCGGCAGCCGCTGGTTCTCGGCCAAAGCCCGACGCAGTACGTCTTCGTGGGTGTCGCTCACCGCAATTACTCGTTGCAACGTCGGTTCGTCGAATTGGGCATTCAAGTGACCGATGCGGCGCAGCAGTGCGATGCCCGACCAGCTCAGCGGCTTGTCCGTTACCTGCAGCCACGCCCCGGCGCCATTGTGCCGCAGTGGTGGCTCGTACCCGCCTGCCTTGGCGGGGTGCTCAATGCTGTAGGTGCCGGTGTCGGCATTCCATTTGAGTGAAAATGTCTTGCCTTCGAGGCGTAGCCAGATCTTGCCATCCTGACGGTACAGCCCAAGCCCATCGGGGCTGGCGTTTGATGGGAGCGTGACGTCTTGTTCGAAGGGGGTCAGGTCCTGGTTCCACAGGCGTGTGCTGCCATCCGGTAGCTCGACTTCCACCAGCTCTTCGATGAAGGAGGGTGTCGTCACCGCAACATTTTCTACCTCCGGCCCTTCCAGCGCACCGGCACCTTCACTACCTGACAGGCTTCCAGCTGCTTTGGCTGCTGCGGCCAAAGCGGCCATGATTGCCACGTTCTCAATGACATCGACCATGTAGGTGAACGCCATGTCGCGTTCGTCGTTCTTCCAGGCCTCGATGCCTTCGTATACCTCGTAAGCGAGTTGGGTCACGCAGACGGCAAGCATCAACTCGCCCAGTCCAGGCACGAAGAAACCGGCGATGTTCAGGCCCGTCAGCACACGACTGGCGATCAGCTCCCGGTGAGCCTGGGCGGTGCGCCGGTCGACGATTTCGGTTGGAGTTGCGTGGAACAGAACATCCTTTTCATGCCGTTCGGCTTTCTGGAAGGCCATGACGCCCTGGAACGCGTGGCTGAATGGCTTTTTAACCGGATACAGGGCGGCATGCGGGTCGGGGACACGCTCACGTACCCCGCGAACGCTCCACGCGATGGGCGTGAGACGGTCCTTGAGACGAGTGATCGTCGATGCCTTGTCGCGGTCGGCGATGTGCTTGTCCAGGTAACTGATGTTGGCCTGAAGCCTGTCGCGCAAGTCGGCCTGCAAAGCCTCCAGGGTTGTAAATTCCTTGAGGGGCTCTGCGCTGTCCTCCGGGATGTACAGTGCCACGGCCTGATGACCTGCGGCGCGCATGGTGATCAGCACAACCCCGGTCAGCTCCGCTTCCCACAAGTCGAGAAAGCTGAACGTTACGGGCGAGGATGCCGATAGCGGCTGGTCTACGGGGACTGCAAGGGCTGCGGTGTACAGCGCCTCGCTGATATCGCCTTTGAGGCGGGCGAAATGCAAAGACTGCCGGAAGGCCGAAACCTCTGCTTGCTCCAGGGTCTGGTAAACGGACTGCCTGGCTTCATCCGCGCTGCGCTGCGCGCCCGGAGGGTAATAGATCGCATGCACCAGGTCATGGAACTTGCCACCGATGTCCAGCGTGCGGCACAGGTCGGCGAAGGCTTCGGCGTTGATATCCACTGCATTGCGGATCGGGACGGTGCCCATGAAGCGCCGATGATCGAGGATGACGGACTTCTTCAGCAGCGCCTTGGGCGCGTCCATGCCTTGCTCGGCAGCGGCGTCCTGGTCAAAGTTGTGTAGGGCGCTTTGCAGCAGAGAGCGGGTGGCCTGGTTTACGGCCATGCGCGCGTCGCTTGCGTTGGTCGAGTCGATCAGGCGGGCATCGACCAGGTACGTGTTGTGCACATCCAGGTCGAGGCCGAATCGCTGCTTGATGGCTTCAGTCAGGGCCTGGGCGGCGTAGGCTTGCAGGTCAGGTAGCTGTTCGAACAGTTTCTGCACCTGTGCCTGGTGTTCGCGGTGACGGGCATGTTCTTCCTGCCACGCCTTGGCGATTTTCGGTAGCCGCTGGATCGCTGTGGCCAGCCAGGCTGGAGCCTGCTGCCCGTTGCGCATGGCGCGGTGAACCTCTGGCGGGGCGTGCCTGAGCCAGTTGGGGATCTTGCGCTCGATGGTGGTGTAATGAACACTAGGCGACGTGGTGGCTGAGGTTGGCATGGTGGGCCCTTGCTAGGTATGGGACAAGGGACTATCGCGGGGCTGCCTGGCCTGCTGGAGGTAAATATGTGTGCCCGGTTCGTGGCCGGATCCTAGAGGACGGTGCTCAAAGCGCAATTCAGGTTTATGATGCCCAACGGCAGTCAATATCCTCACACGGAGTGCGCAATGCAGACCCTCTACCCGCAGATCAAACCCTACGCCCGGCACGATCTGGCCGTGGAAGCGCCGCATGTGCTGTATGTCGACGAAAGCGGCTCGCCCGAAGGTCTGCCGGTGGTGTTCATCCACGGCGGCCCGGGCGCCGGTTGCGACGCCCAGAGCCGTTGCTACTTCGACCCCACGCTGTACCGCATCATCACCTTCGACCAGCGCGGCTGTGGCCGCTCCACGCCACACGCGAGCCTGGAGAACAACACCACCTGGCACCTGGTCGAGGACCTGGAGCGCATTCGTGAGCACCTGGGTATCGACAAGTGGGTGCTGTTCGGCGGTTCCTGGGGCTCCACCCTGGCCCTGGCCTATGCCCAGACCCACCCCGAGCGCGTGCATGGGTTGATCCTGCGCGGCATCTTCCTGTGCCGGCCGCAGGAGATCGAGTGGTTCTACCAGGAAGGCGCCAGCCGAATGTTCCCGGACTACTGGCAGGACTACATCGCGCCAATTCCGCCGGAAGAGCGCGGCGATCTGGTCAAGGCTTTCCACAAGCGCCTGACCGGCAATGACCAGATTGCCCAGATGCACGCCGCCAAGGCCTGGTCCACCTGGGAAGGCCGCACGGCCACCCTGCGCCCCAACCCGCTGGTGGTCGATCGCTTCTCCGAGCCGCAACGTGCGCTGTCGATCGCCCGCATCGAATGCCACTACTTCATGAACAATGCCTTCCTCGAGCCGGACCAGCTGATCCGCGACCTGCCGAAAATCGCCCACCTGCCGGCGGTTATCGTGCACGGCCGCTACGACGTGATCTGCCCGCTGGACAACGCCTGGGCACTGCACCAGGCCTGGCCGAACAGCGAGCTGAAAGTCATCCGCGACGCCGGCCACGCGGCTTCCGAGCCGGGTATTACCGATGCCCTGGTGCGTGCGGCCGACCAGATGGCCCGGCGCCTGCTCGACCTGCCGCTGGAAGAAGCATGAGGGGCCTGCTCCAGCGCGTGCGGGGTGCGCGGGTTGAAGTGGCGGGCGAGGTGGTCGGCGCCATCGACCAGGGTTTGCTGGTGCTGGTGGCCGTCGAGCCTGAAGATTCCCGTGAACAGGCCGATAAGCTGTTGCACAAGCTGTTGAACTACCGTGTGTTCAGCGACGAGCAGGGCAAGATGAACCTGTCGCTCAAGGATGTCGGTGGCGGTTTGTTGCTGGTGTCGCAGTTCACCTTGGCGGCGGACACCCGCAACGGCATGCGCCCGAGCTTCTCGACGGCAGCGCCACCGGCCCTCGGCGCCGAGTTGTTCGACTATCTTTTGCAGCAGGCAAACGCGCAGCACACCGACGTGGCCAGTGGCCGCTTCGGTGCGGATATGCAGGTGCACCTGGTCAATGATGGCCCCGTAACATTTATGTTACAAATGTGAACTCAAAAAACCCTTTGTTTATGGGAAAACAAGGGGTTTTGTACGATAAATAGTTGTTCCAGCCTGATGCGTTGTCACGCGACCTGCTGGATAATCGCGCGCTGCATGGACCTGCGTTCGCAGGTTCGTTTCACTCTGACTCGAGCATTGTCTGGATCCGTTTGGGGAATCATTACGCCCTCACGGGGTCCGAACAGTGCTCGCCAACCCGGCATTTGTCGCTGGCCGTTGGTTTCATGATCTGTTTTCGGCGAGGGTTGCTCGTGATTGTTAGTCCCCAAAAAGCATCAAGAATCCCCGGAACCGGGCTGCGCAAGGCTTTGATGGCCAGTGTGGCACTGGTCGGCCTGATGAGCGCGGGCCAGCTGTGGGCATTCAATCTTGACGATGTTGCAGCCAAGGCAAAGGATCTGGCCGGCCAGAAGTACGAAGCACCCAAAAGCAACCTGCCGGCCGTATTCCGCGACATGAAGTTTGCGGACTATCAGAAAATTCATTTCCTGCAGGAAAAGGCCGAGTGGGCCAAGGACAAGACCCCGTTCAAGCTGTCGTTCTATCACCAGGGCATGCACTTCGATACCCCGGTAAAAATCAACGAGGTCACCGCCACCAAGGTCGAGGAAATCAAGTACGACCCGAGCCGCTTCGAGTTCGGTGACGTGCCACACGACCCGGAAACCACCAAAAATCTGGGTTACGCCGGCTTCCGCGTGCTGTACCCGATCAACAAGGCCGACAAGCAGGATGAGATCATGACCCTGCTTGGCGCCAGCTATTTCCGTGTGGTCGGCAAGGGCCACGTGTACGGCCTGTCGGCCCGTGGCCTGGCCATCGACACCGCGCTGCCATCGGGCGAGGAATTCCCGCGCTTCACCGAGTTCTGGGTCGAAAAACCCAAACCGGCCGACAAGCACCTGGTGATCTACGCCCTGCTGGATTCGCCACGCTCCACCGGTGCCTACAAGCTGACCCTGCGCCCGGGCAACGATACCGTGGTCGACGTACAGTCCCAGGTCTTCCTGCGTGACCAGGTCAGCCGCCTGGGCATAGCCCCGCTGACCAGCATGTACCTGTTCGGCCCTAACCAGCCGTCCAAGGTGCTCAACTACCGCCCGGCCCTGCACGACTCCGAAGGCCTGTCGATCCACGCCGGCAATGGCGAGTGGATCTGGCGCCCGCTGAACAACCCGAAACACCTGGCCGTGAGCAACTTCAGTGTCGAGAATCCGCGTGGTTTCGGCCTGATGCAGCGTCAGCGCGCCTTCAGCGACTACGAAGACCTCGACGACAACTACCAGAAGCGCCCAAGCGCCTGGATCGAGCCGAAGGGTGATTGGGGCAAAGGTACCGTCGACCTGGTCGAAATCCCGACTGCCGACGAGACCAACGACAACATCGTTGCCTTCTGGAGCCCGGAAAAGCTGCCGGAGCCAGGCAAGCCGTTCGAGTACGCCTACCGCCTGCACTGGACCATCAACGAGGCGAAGTTCCAGGCGCCTGAGTTGGGCTCGGTCAAGCAGACCCTGCGTTCCACCGGTGACGTGAAGCAGTCCAACCTGATTCGCCAGCCAGACGGCAGCGTGGCCTTCCTGGTCGACTTCGCCGGCCCGGCCCTGGCCGCACTGCCGGAAGACACCGCCGTGCGCAGCCAGATCAGCGTGGGCGACAACGCCGAGGTGGTCGAGAACAATCTGCGCTATAACCCTGAGATCAAGGGCTGGCGCCTGACCCTGCGCTTGAAGGTCAAGGAAGCCAACAAATCGACCGAAATGCGTGCCGCGCTGGTGCGCGATGTGCCGGTCGAACCCGCCAAGCCTGCGCAGGACGCCAAGCAGGACAAGGCCGCAGCCAAACATGCCAAGGCCGAGAAAGCCGTCAAGGCTGAGCAAACTGCCAAGGCCGAACAACCTGCCGCCGATGCGGCGCCCACCAACGGGGCCCCGGCCACCACCGAGAAGGTGCTGACCGAGACCTGGAGCTATCAGTTGCCTGCCGATGAGTAACTCAAGCGCAAGGCCAGTATCGCTTGGCGAGTACCTGGCTCACCTACCACTGAGTGACGAGCAACGGGCGGAGCTCGCCAATTGCACGTCGTTCAGTGAGCTGCACCAACGTTTGGCGGCCAAACCGGCCGCCGACGCTGCCGAGGCCGTGCAGGCCTCGGTGGGCCCGCGCCTGACCGTGGGCAGCGCCGCCGAGCTGGAAGACGCCGAAATGCTCGGTGTCGACGGCAGCGGCCGCCTGTGCCTGAAAATCGCCCCGCCGATCAAACGCACCAAAGTGGTGCCAGAGCCTTGGCGCACCAACGTGCTGATCCGCATGTGGCGGCGCATGACCGGCCGCACCAATGCCCCGCAGCCACCCAAGCGCGAGCTGCCGCCGGCGCGCTGGCGCACGGTCGGCTCGATCCGCCGCTACATCTTGCTGGCCCTGATGATCGGCCAGACCATCGTCGCCGGCTGGTACATGAAGGGCATCCTGCCCTACCAAGGCTGGTCGTTCGTCGACCTCGACGAAATCCTCAACCAGTCGCTGTGGGATACGGTGGTGCAGGTGTGGCCGTATGCCTTGCAAACCTCCATCCTGATTCTCTTCGGCATCCTGTTCTGCTGGGTGTCGGCGGGCTTCTGGACTGCGCTCATGGGCTTCCTCGAGCTGCTCACCGGGCGCGACAAGTACAAGATTTCGGGCAGCAGCGCCGGCAACGAGCCGATTGCACCCGAGGCGCGTACCGCACTGGTAATGCCGATCTGTAACGAAGACGTGCCGCGCGTGTTCGCCGGCCTGCGTGCAACGTTCGAGTCGGTGGCCGCCAGCGGCAACCTCGACCGTTTCGACTTCTTCGTGCTCAGCGACACCAACGACACCGACATTGCCGTGGCCGAGCAACAGGCCTGGCTGGACGTGTGCCGCGAAACCAAAGGCTTTGGCCGCATCTTCTACCGCCGCCGTCGGCGCCGGGTGAAGCGCAAGAGCGGCAACCTCGACGACTTCTGCCGTCGTTGGGGTGGCGAGTACAAGTACATGGTCGTGCTCGACGCCGACAGCGTCATGAGCGGCGAGTGCCTGAGCAGCCTGGTGCGCCTGATGGAGGCCAACCCGGACGCCGGCATCATCCAGACCGGGCCGAAAGCCTCGGGCATGGATACCCTGTATGCACGTATGCAGCAGTTCGCCACCCGCGTGTACGGCCCGCTGTTCACCGCCGGCCTGCACTTCTGGCAGCTGGGCGAGTCGCACTACTGGGGCCATAACGCGATCATCCGTATGAAGCCGTTCATCGAGCACTGCGCCCTGGCGCCGTTGCCGGGCAAGGGCGCGTTCGCCGGTGCAATCCTTTCTCACGACTTCGTCGAAGCCGCGCTGATGCGCCGTGCCGGCTGGGGCGTGTGGATCGCCTACGACCTACCGGGTAGCTATGAAGAGCTGCCGCCAAACCTGCTGGACGAGCTCAAGCGGGACCGCCGCTGGTGCCACGGCAACCTGATGAACTTCCGCCTGTTCCTGGTCAAGGGCATGCACCCGGTGCACCGTGCGGTGTTCCTCACCGGGGTGATGTCGTACCTGTCGGCGCCGCTGTGGTTCCTGTTCCTGGTGCTGTCGACTGCGCTGCTGGCGACCAACACCCTGATGGAGCCTCAGTACTTCATCGAGCCGTACCAGTTGTACCCGCTGTGGCCGCAGTGGCACCCGGAGAAGGCCGTGGCGCTGTTCTCCACCACCATCGTGCTGCTGTTCCTGCCCAAGCTGCTCAGTGTCATCCTGATCTGGGCCAAAGGTGCCGTCGAGTTCGGCGGGCGCGTCAAGGTCACCTTGTCGATGCTGATGGAGATGCTGTTCTCCATGCTGTTGGCACCGGTGCGCATGATCTTCCACACCCGCTTCGTGCTGGCCGCGTTCCTCGGCTGGGCCGCGACCTGGAATTCGCCGCAACGTGACGACGACTCCACTCCGTGGGGCGAGGCTGTGCGCCGCCATGGTCCGCAAACCCTGCTGGGTATTGCCTGGGCTGGGCTGGTGGCGTGGCTGAACCCGAGCTTCCTGTGGTGGCTGGCGCCTATCGTTGGCTCGCTGGTGCTGTCGATCCCGGTTTCGGTGATTTCCAGCCGTACGCGCCTGGGCCTGGCAGCCAAAGACGAGAAGCTGTTCCTCATTCCCGAGGAATACGCTACCCCGCAAGAGTTGCTGGCCACCGACCGGTACACCCACGAGAACCGCTGGCATGCCCTGCATGACGGCTTCGTGCGGGCCGTGGTCGACCCACGCCAGAACGCCCTGGCTTGTGCCATGGCCACTGCCCGTCATGGTCAGGCGGCGCCGATCGAAGCGCTGCGTGCTGAGCGTGTGGCCAAGGCCATGGAGGTTGGGCCGAAAGGGCTGGACCTCAATACCCGCCTGGCCCTGCTCAGCGACCCGGTGGCCTTGAGCCGCCTGCACGAGCAGGTGTGGGCCGAGCCCAATGCGGCGTGGATCGATGTGTGGCGTGCGTCGATCAAGAACGACCCACATTCGCCGCTGTTGCCGCTGCATCCGGAGAACGAAGGCCAACCGGCACTCGTCGGCGCCTGATTGATCGCAATCGCGAGCTACGCTCGCTCCTACGATGAATACCCGTAGGAGCGAGCGTAGCTCGCGATGCGCCGCGCAAGCGGCGCTCGATTCTTCGGCCACAATCCGATTTTGGCCAACAAAGTCCCCCCCGGCTCTAGGTCCCCGAGCCGCCATGCGTTAGCATCCCATTCCGAAACGACGCCTCGGCCAGTACGGCCGTGCCAATACAATAAGATTCGCTACTTTTCTTGCTAGGGGACTTGGTGATGATCAAGAAATACCTTTCGCGACTGCTGGTCGGTGTTACCGCCCTGGTCGCCGTGACAGCGGCCCAGGCCGGCGCCATCGATGATGCAGTCAAGCGCGGCACCCTGCGGGTGGGCATGGACCCGACCTACATGCCGTTCCAGATGACCAACAAGCGTGGCGAAATCATCGGCTTCGAAGTCGATATCCTCAAAGCCATGGCCAAGTCCATGGGCGTCAAGTTCGAAGCTGTATCCACCGCCTATGACGGCATCATCCCGGCCCTGCTGACCGACAAGTTCGACATGATCGGCAGCGGCATGACCCTGACCCAGGAACGCAACCTGCGCCTGAACTTCAGCGAACCCTTCATCGTGGTGGGTCAGACCCTGCTGATTCGCAAGGAACTGGCGGGCGAGATCAAGTCGTACAAAGACCTCAACAACGAGAAGTACCGCCTGACGTCCAAGTTGGGCACCACCGGTGAAATGGTCGCCAAGAAGCTGATCGGCAAAGCCAAGTACCACGGCTACGACAACGAGCAGGAAGCGGTGATGGATGTTGTCAACGGCAAGGCTGATGCCTTCGTCTACGACGCACCGTACAACGTGGTGGCCGTTGAGAAGGCCGGCGCTGGCAAGCTGCTGTTCCTCGAAGAACCCTTCACCTACGAGCCGCTGGCCTTCGGCCTGAAGAAAGGCGACTACGACAGCATCAACTTCATCAACAACTTCCTGCACCAGATCAAGCATGACGGGACCTACGATCGTATTCACGACAAGTGGTTCAAGAACAAGGACTGGCTGAAGGAAATGGAATAAGGCCCAGGCCACAAGCTCGGCTTTATGACCCCGACGCGCAGGCAAACCCTGCGCGTTCGCATTTACGGAAGTACCCCACGTGATCAAACACAAGAAAGCCCAGTGGCCCTGGCACGGGCTGACCGCCCTGGTGCTGGTAGGCCTGGCGATCAGCCTGTACATGGCCACCTCGATGATTTCCTACGAGTGGCGCTGGAACCGTGTACCGCAATACTTCGCCTACAAGGCCGAGGAAACACAGCGCGCTGCCAATTACGGCACCGTGCAGGACATCGTCATCTCCGGCGATAACGCCCGCGTCACGCTGAAAGATGAAAGCGGCGCCGAACAAGTACTTGATGTGGCCAAGGACAGCCTGCAACTGAGTCGTGGCGACGATGTGGCCGAAGGCGACCAGATTGGCGTCACCCGTCATTGGGCGGCTGGCCCGCTGGCATGGGGCCTGTGGACCACGCTGTGGATCTCGGTAGTGTCCGGCGCCCTGGGCCTGGTAATCGGCCTGTTCGCCGGTTTGTGCCGTTTGTCGAACAACCCGACCCTGCGCGACCTGTCGACCGTTTATGTCGAACTGGTGCGCGGCACGCCGCTGCTGGTACAGATCTTCATCTTCTACTTCTTCATCGGCACCGTGCTCAACCTGTCCCGGGAGTTTGCCGGGGTGGCGGCACTGGCGCTGTTCACTGGCGCCTATGTGGCCGAAATCGTCCGTGCCGGGGTGCAGTCCATTGCCAAGGGCCAGAACGAAGCGGCCCGCTCGCTGGGCCTGAACGCCGGCCAGTCGATGCGGCACGTCATCTTGCCGCAGGCATTCAAACGCGTGCTGCCGCCGCTGGCCGGCCAGTTCATCAGCCTGGTCAAAGACACCTCGTTGGTTTCGGTGATCGCCATTACCGAACTGACCAAGAGCGGCCGTGAGGCCATCACCACCTCGTTCTCGACGTTCGAGATCTGGTTCTGCGTGGCAGGCCTGTACCTGCTGATCAACCTGCCGCTGTCGCACATTGCCAGCCGGCTCGAGCGGAGGCTTGCGCAAAGTGATTGAAGTCCGTGACCTGCTGAAAGTCTTCGACACCCGTGGCCAAGTGGTACGGGCTGTGGATAACGTCACCACCCATGTCGCCAAGGGCGAGGTGGTAGTGGTGCTCGGCCCATCGGGCTCGGGCAAGTCGACCTTCCTGCGCTGCCTGAACGGCCTGGAGCATTTCGACGAGGGCCATGTGGCCATCGATGGCCTGCAGCTGGCCGACCCCAAGACCGACATCAACGCGTACCGCCGTGAAGTGGGCATGGTGTTCCAGCACTTCAACCTGTTCCCGCACATGACCGTGCTGGAAAACCTGTGCCTGGCGCAGAAGGTGGTGCGCAAGCGCAGCAAGGCCGAGCGCGAGGCCAAGGCGCGTGCGTTGCTGGAGAAGGTGGGCATTGCCCAGAAGGCCAACGAATACCCGTCACGCCTGTCCGGTGGTCAGCAGCAGCGGGTGGCCATTGCCCGCGCCCTGGCCATGGACCCGAAGGTGATGCTGTTTGACGAGCCCACCTCGGCGCTGGACCCGGAAATGGTCGGCGAGGTGCTGGATGTGATGAAGACCCTGGCCCAGGAAGGCATGACCATGGTCTGCGTCACCCATGAAATGGGCTTTGCCCGGGAAGTGGCGGACCGGGTGCTGTTCTTCGATCACGGCAAGCTGCTGGAAGATGCCGCGCCGGCACAGTTCTTCGAGGCGCCGGAGGATGGGCGGGCGCAGGCGTTTTTGCGGCAGGTGCTGTGAGTGGAGGAGGGCGCATTGCGTCCCTCCTGTAAGCAGATTTTTGGCTGGTTAGGCTCTTTACGATTTCGGCCTAGAGCGTGACCGGCAGGCTCGTCAGGCTAATGCCAGTCAGTTAAGCTGACTGGCATTTTCATTTTCGGGTCGGATATTTTGCTGGTCGTTGCTTCACCACTCTCGGGAACCAACGATCAGGTCGTCGATGAGGCAAGACATACTGCGCCGCTGATGCCTGCAGATCCGTCAGAAATGCTGGCAGGTTACCGGGATGATTCAGTGACGTGCCATGCAACAAGCCCAAGATTGCCCAGCTGCAAGCGGTAAAGCTCATTTCGCAGGGGTAGACGCCCGGGCACTGCTTCGACATCTGAACCATCTGATAACGCAACAAGTTGTAGCCCAGCAGCACGCCCCACAACTCTTGCGCAATCATTTCTGGCGTCTTGCTTCTCATTGTGTATTCGCCGCCCAAGAGCCTTGCTTGATCTCCCGGTAACCCAATTCGATTTCCCAGCGCTGGCTGTAAAGATCGACGATCTCATCGCCCGGGAAGCGCAGCGGATCGGTCATCGAGGTCAAGACACTCACAACCTTTCCTTTGATCGTTTTGCTCAATAGTCGCGCTCGAATCTTGAGCGGTAAGCCCGGCCACTGCTTGCGGGCCTGGGGCGATGTGCGCAAAACGACCAGGGCATCATTACGCCCAAGCTTGTGCTCAACCTCATACTGAATGCCCTTTTTCAAGGGGATCAGCCAGTGGCGCTGATCGCCTTGCGATTGCCAGTGATGTAGCAAGCCCAACGAGTAGAAACCTTTATCGAAAAGGGGTCAATGACTGGTTAGGCGTCGTGGCGATCAGCTGTTTAGCCAGCTTCATTTCACTGCTGTGGTAACTTTCAAAAGTGCTGCTGATCAGCAAATGGCTAGTCAACTCCATCTGACAGACCATTCGAACTTGAGGAAAACCGCCGTCCCCATGCAGGTTGGTCGCACCACCGTAGAACGCGCGGTTTTCTGCCGTGTCAGGGGTGTTCCAAACAACCCCGTCCACGCCAAGCAGCGTCAGCCCCAACCATTGCGGGTGTTTGGCCTCTTCGTGCCATCGTTGCTGGGTGAGGGTAAAAACTTCACGTACCGCTTCGCTACCCAATCGCTGGCGACCTTGCACAACAGCGCTGAGGGCCACGAGTGGCCGTTTGCCGGGCAGCATGATGTCCATGTGCTTCACGACATCCCAGGCCTCGTGCGAGAGTTCATGCCGCTTTGCCATCACAGAATTCCTTTCCGTCGATGGCGGGGACTCTACAAAATCTCAGTGCTCAAAGGGCAGCGATTGGGGTTCTTGGGATTTCATACAGAGCCTAATATACAAATGTGTGACCCATGTTGCGGCTAATGACTTCGGTTGTATTAGCACTAGCTCTGATTTGGGCTGACACTATTGATATGTGTTCTAGAACTTGAGATTGTTTCCCTATCGGAAGGGTAGCTAAATTGAGCTGAGAGGTGTGGTAGTTGAGGTGCCCGAGAAGATCTTCAATAGTGCTTTTTATTTTTCTTAGTTCTCCGTTTGTATCTCTTTTTTTTAACTCTTTTAATTCCGATTTTCCAACTTGTATTTTAAGTTTCAGGTCTTTTCGTGTAGCGTAGTAGCCGCCGCCGTAATCGTCGATGGTTCTCAATCCCCACTTTCCTTCATTTATTTGTCTTAAAGCTTGCTCCCTACGTGAGAACTCATAATCGTATAAACCCTTTTGTCTTTTGATTTCTTCCATCAATACAAGGCTTGTTTTGGCAGATTTTTGGGTGCGTGAGTTATTTAGAAGACTGGGGGTATAGTTGGTTTCGCTGTAAGATGTTTGGATATATCGGAGCCGGATGCGGTCGAAACTTGAACCTGGCCTAAAAGTTTTATAATGACCTGATGGGTCGACGGCATTGATAGGATCATCTTCGCAGTAGGCATAATAGTTCAAGATTTCAAAGGGTGGTACGGTATCACTCGATTTGAAGCGATTGATCTCAGGCGAAAAAGCGCGGAAGCCTTTGCCAAGTAAATAGCTTTCACACAGCGGGTCGGGTAGTTCTCCCGCGTATGCGGGAATTCCCCTTTCACTGCTTTTGGTATACCCAAACGGCGCATAGTTGATGTTGCGGGTTTCGAGTGTGCTGTGTGTTGTCAAGATCGAGTGGTTTTGATCGTGGGCAAGTAGCGTCGGTGATGGGCGTGCGCTGCTGAGCACAGCAAGAGGGCCAGTGCGGCACCGGAGGAATAAAGAAGTAGAATCTTTATGCAAGGTGTTGAATACGTGATTGTTCTGGTAGAACATTTGCGTTTTAACCTTTGTACTCGTCATGGCTACGCCTCGATCTGGATGAGTGTCGCGGATACGCTACTGGCGCTGGAAATTAACGACAACTGGCATTTTTGTCAGGTGCTCTCGCGTTACGCCACGCGTGTCAGTGGGCTGCAAGGCAGCCCATGAGGGGGGGTGTCATAAATTTTGTGTTCGGGCATAACATGAGTAAGAGGTGCATGTATGCCAACCAAAAAGAAACCCCTGCGTGACCTGCCCAAAATCCCCAAAGAGCTGCTGGAGCAGTTCGGTGAGGGCCTGATGACCGCAGAGGCTATCGAGGATGCCTCTGCGGCGTTCAAGAAGGCCTTGATCGAACGCGCTCTGCATGCCGAACTTGGCTACCACCTGGGTTATCCGCCGGGCGCGCAGCGCCCAGAGGATGAAACCAACCAGCGTAACGGCAAGAGTGGCAAGACGGTTTTGACCGGTGATGGCCCGCTGCGGCTGGAAATTCCTCGTGACCGAGACGGCAGTTTTGCGCCCATTCTCATCCCCAAGCATGAGCGGCGGTACACCGGTTTCGATGACAAGATCATCGCCATGTACGCCCGTGGCATGACGGTCAGAGAGATCCGAGCCTTTCTGTCCGAGCAGTATGGGACGGACGTTTCACCCGATTTCATCAGCTCTGTGACAGACGAGGTCATGGAAGAAATTGGCGCGTGGCAGCAGCGGCCACTGGAGCCGATGTACCCGGTCATTTTCTTCGATGCACTGCGGGTGAAGATTCGCGAAGAAGGCTTGGTGCGCAACAAGGCCATTTACTTGGCGCTGGGCGTTCAACCCGACGGAACCCGCGATATCCTGGGCATCTGGATCGAGAACACCGAGGGCGCCAAGTTCTGGATGAAGGTCTTCAATGACCTCAAGACGCGTGGTGTCGAAGATGTACTGATTGCCGTGACCGATGGCCTCAAAGGCATGCCAGAGGCCCTCAGCGCCGTGTTTCCAGAGACGACGCTGCAGACGTGCATCGTGCACCTGATCCGCAACAGCCTCGACTTCGCGGCCTGGGACAAGCGGCGGGCACTGGCCAAGGAGCTCAAGCCGATCTACCAGGCCATCAACGCCGAAGCGGCTGAGCAGGCTCTCGATGAGTTCGAAAACGGGCCGTGGGGTGAGAAATATCCGACGGTTGTGACGGCTTGAAGACGGGCTTGGGATCGTGTGATTCCGTTCTTTGTTTTCCCGCCAGCCATTCGGAAGGTGATCTACACCACCAACGCCATCGAGAGCATCAACGCCCAGCTACGCAAGGTCATCAAGACTCGCGGGCATTTCCCGAATGATGACGCAGCGACCAAACTGATTTGGCTGGGATTGCGCAACATAACAGCCAATTGGGGAAAACCGGCCCATGACTGGAAAAGCGCGATGAATCAATTTGCGATTCTGTACGGAGATCGGTTCATCAGGCCAACCTGGTGAAAATCAGGGCCTGCCTGACGGCAGGCCGCTACCGGCCCGCACACAAAAAATCTGACAGTCCCATGAGGGGCTGATCATCAGGTACATCTGGCCTCTTGATTAGGGTCCCTTCAGATACTGAATCGCCCCACCATGCCCCGCAGTTGCTGCCCCAGCTGCTCCAGCTCGCCACTTGACGCGGCAGTCTGTTCACTGGCCGCACTGGTCTGGTCAGACACATCCCGCACATTCAGCACGCTTCGGTTGATCTGCTCGGCCACCACGCTCTGCTCCTCGCTGGCGGTGGCAATCTGCTGGTTCATGCTCTGGATGCTCGACACCGTGTGGGTGATCTGGCCCAGTGCATCACCGGCTTTGCGGCTGAGCTCGACGCTCTGCTCGGTCAGGCGTTTGCTGTTGTCCAGCAGGTGGGTGACCTCGTCGGTACCGTTGTGCAGGCTGCTGATCAGTTGGCTGATTTCTTCGGTGGCGGTCGAGGTGCGTTGCGCCAGGCCGCGCACTTCATCGGCCACCACGGCAAAACCACGGCCTGCTTCCCCTGCGCGGGCGGCTTCGATCGCCGCGTTCAGGGCCAGCAGGTTGGTCTGTTCGGACACCGACTTGATCACATCGAGGATGCTGCCAATCCGCTGGCTTTCGCCCGCCAGGTGCTGCATGGCCGTTAGGCAATGGTCCATCTGCCCGGCCAGTTGCTCGATACGGCCGATGGCTTCGGCTACCACCTGGTCACCCAGTTGCGCCTGCTGGTCGGCGTTGGTCGCGGCCAGCGAGGCCTGCTCGGCGTTCTGTGCCACTTCCTGCACGGTGGCGCTCATCTGGTTCATGGCGGTGGCCACCTGGTCCGTTTCCTCACGCTGCTGGTTGATGCGCAGCTTGGTGTCCTCGCTGCTGGTCGCCAGCTGTGTGGCAGCCTGCGACAGCTGACCAACACCCTGGTCGATGCCCCCGATCAGCTCGCGCAGGCTCAAGGTCATTTCGCGCATGCTGGTTTGCAGCTGACCCATTTCGTCGCGGCGTTGCACGGTGTCAACCTGGCTCAGGTCACCCTTGGCGATGCGCGCGGCCACGGCCAGTGTCTGACGTAGTGGCTGCGTGATCTGCAGGGTAATCAGCCAGGCGGCTACCACCCCAAGCAACAGCGCCAGCAGCGCCACGCTGGTGAGCAGCGAGCGGGCGGCCAGGGCTTCGCTGTCCCGTTGTTCAACTTTGCGCCCGGCCAGTTCTACACTCGCCACGCCCAGTTCGTCGCCCATTTTTTCCATGCTGTCCTGCAACTGCTCGGCGCGCACCGCTGCGCGGCGGTACTGATCCAGGCTGGCCCGGTATTTGGCCAACTCGACGCCGGGCTGCTCGGTCAGTGATCGTGGCAAGCTCAGCGGCGCCAGAGCCATTAGCAGTTGCTCAAGGCTCTTGTCGGCGGCGTCCAGTGCATCGTCGCCGACCTTGGTGAACGCCTCGACGGGCGAGAAGGTGTAGGCCGGTACAAGGCTTTGCTGGTTGGCGCCTTCGACATGGCGACTGAGGCTTTCCATCAGGCCCAGCGCGCTGCCTTGTTGGCTCTCAGACATCGTCAGCAAGGCTTGGGTCTGCAAGTCGTCGATGACATCGTCCAGTTTGAGCGCTTGCGCTTGCATGGCCTGGCGCAGTGTCGTACGGCTGGCGACGGTGCTTTGCAGCTCGGTGAAGTCTTCGCGCAGCTGTTGCAGCAATTGCAGTTTCTGCGTCAGCATCTGACGGGACTCGTCAACGCTGCTGCGCTGCTGCAACGTGGTCAGCATGCGCTCCAGTTGCTCGATGGCCTGCTGGATGCGTGCCTTGCTGGTGTCGTCGCTGAGTACGCGGAAGGTGATGCGCTCGGCACGCAGGTCTTTGACCAGATCGTTAATCTGGCCAATTTCACTGAGCTGTTGCGAGCGGTTGATGGCGCCATCCAGAGCACGCCAGCCGCTGATGGTGGTGGCCAGGGTGAGCAGCAGGACCACGGCGAAGCCGAGGGCCAGCTTGGCGGCGACATTGAGGTTGCCGAGCTTGCGGTTGAGGTAGCCGAGCATGGGAAGTCTCCGTGCGATTGGGGGAGGGCATGCAGGCGTATTACCGGCATGACACCTCTGCCAATCGGCAGCGGAGCTGTAGGACTTGACCTGATAATCAGGTAGGAAATTTCACTGCTGTATGTAGGAAGGTTCTCTGGCTCCTCGGTTTAGAGCCTGAACCGCCCCACCAACCCCTGCAGGTGGGTGCCCAGCCGCGCCAGCTCCACGCTGGAACTGGCTGTCTCTTCACTGGCTGCCGAGGTCTGGTCGGAAATGTCCCGCACATTCATCACGCTGCGGTTGATCTCTTCGGCCACGGCCGTCTGTTCTTCTGCAGCTGTGGCAATCTGCTGGTTCATCGCCTGGATCGACGACACGGTACGGGTGATGGTTTCCAGCGAACTGCCGGCGCGGCGGGTCAGCTCGACGCTGCTGTCGGTCAGCTGGCGGCTGTTGTCCATCACAGTGGCCACCCGTTGGGTGCCGCTTTGCAGGCCGGCAATCAGCTCTTCGATCTCTTCGGTCGACTGCTGGGTGCGCTGGGCCAGGCTGCGCACTTCGTCGGCCACCACGGCAAAGCCACGCCCGGCCTCGCCGGCGCGGGCGGCTTCGATGGCGGCGTTCAGGGCCAACAGGTTGGTCTGTTGAGCCACCGACTTGATCACATCGAGCACGCTGCCGATTTTGTCGCTCTCGGCCTTGAGCTGGTTCATCGCTTCGCTGGAGTTGACCACTTCGCCCGCCAGGCGCTCGATCTGCGCCACGGCCTCGCCCACCACACGGTCCCCTTCGCGGGCTTGCTGGTCGGCCATCAGGGCGGCTTCCGAGGCCTGCTCGGCGTTGCGCGCCACTTCATGCACAGTGGCGGTCATCTGGTTCATGGCGGTCGCCACTTGATCCGTCTCGACCTTTTGGTTGTTCACCCCGGCGCTGGTTTGCTCGGTGACGGCAGAGAGCTGTTCGGCGGCGCTGGCGATCTGCGTTACCCCGTCGCCAATGCCGCCGATCAACTCGCGCAGGCCTTGGGTCATGCGCTGCATGCTGGCCTGCAACTGGCCCAGCTCGTCGCGGCGTTGTACGGGCAGGTTCTGGGTCAGGTCGCCATTGGCCACCCGCTCGGCGGCGCGCAGGGTCTGGCGCAACGGGATGATGATCTGCCGGGTAATGGCCCAGGCGGCCACCAGGCCAAAGGCGAGGGCCAGCACGGTTGCAAGCGCGAGCAGGGTTTTGGCCTGGGCTGCAGCGGCGTCGCGCACTTCGGTTTGGGACGTGGTCATCGCCTGGCTGGTCTGCAGCAGTACCGTGCCTTGTTCGGCCATGCGTTGCAGGGCCTGCTCGCTGGCGGTCTGGGCATTGCCGAACTGGATGACCGCATCACGGTAGCCACCCATGGCTGTGGCGGCATCGTCCAGGCTGGCGGCATGTTCGGCAGGCACCTTGGACGGCAGCGCACGCAACTCGGCCAGTGCCTGGTCGATGGCCTTCAACGCCGTTTGCTGGAAGTCGGCGTTGCCGCTGTAGGTGTAGCCGCGCACCTGAAAACGTGCCTGCTGCAGCAGGGCGCTCACATCCACCGCATGCTGGTACTGGTTGATATCGCCACCTTGCTGCAGGCCTCGCTGCACGCGGCCGATCAGTTCCGCTGCCTTGTCGGCGCTGTCGCCGAGCACGTCACGGCTGGCTTCGCGGCGCTGGCCAGCCTGTTTCAGTTCGTTGAATGCCTGCTGGTAGGTGCGCACGGCTTCGCGCTGCTGCTCCAGGCGTTGGCGATCGGCGGGGTGCTCGATCAACCCGAGCATCAGCTGTACCTGGCGGTCGAGGTTGGCCAAGGCCTTTTCCAGTTCTGCCACCGAGGCATCGTCACGCCGGCGCTCGTAGTGCTGTCGAGCAATGCGCAGTTCCTGGGTGTACTGCTGGATGACCGAGATGTTTCCCAGCTTGTCGCCATGGTCGATGATGCTGTCCATGCCGTGCCAGCCGGTCAGGGTGATAGCCAGGGTCAACAGCAGCACCAGGCCGAAGCCCAGCCCCAGTTTGCGATTGACGCTCACATTGCCCAGCGATTGGGCTAACCATTGATACATGTACGACTCCCTGGCGACTTGGCAGTACAAATAGTTGTTGTATTGCCAAGGCATCGGCCTGGGAGAGGGAAACTTGATGGGCGAAAAAACGGCGTTTGCGTCAGAAAATACGCGAAAGCAGCGCTGTTACCGCGGTCTCGACCCGCAAGATACGGTCACCGAGTTGCACCGGCGCCAGCCCGGCCTTGCCTAGCAGGTCGACTTCGTAGGGGATCCAGCCGCCTTCGGGGCCGATGGCCAGGGTAACGGCTTGCTCCACGGCACGGGGGCAGGCGGGGTAGGGGCCGGGGTGGCCGACCAGGCCCAGGGTACCAGCCGCGATGGCGGGCAGGCGGTCTTCGACGAAGGGCTTGAAGCGCTTTTCGATGATGACTTCGGGCAGCACGGTGTCGCGCGCCTGTTCCAGGCCAAGGATCAGGTTTTCGCGAATGCTCTCGGGCTGCAGGAAGGGCGTTTGCCAGAAGCTTTTCTCGACCTTGTAGCTGTTCACCAGGATCAGGCGTGGCACGCCCAGGGTGGCCACGGTCTGGAACAGCCGACGTAGCATTTTCGGCCGCGGCACCGCCAGCACCAGGGTCAGCGGCAGCTTGGCCGGTGGGGGTTGGTCAAACGCAACTTCCAGCTCGGCTTCGTGCTTTTCCAGGCGTAGCACCGTGCCCTTGCCCATTAGGCCGTTGATACGGCCCACGCGCAGGTTGTCGCCCACCGCCACGCGGTGGATGTCCTGCATGTGGGTGAAGCGCCGGTCAGCAAGAACGACGCGGTCGGCCGAAACAAAGTCGGCCTCTTCAAGAAGCAGCAGGTTCACGGTTGGGTCGCAGGTGGCTGGTCGTTATGGTCGTCGGCGGTTTCGTCATGGGCGCTGCGTTTGCGAATCATGCTGCCGCACAGCACACCCACCTCGAACAGCAGCCACATGGGCACGGCCAGCAGGGTCTGGGAGAAGATATCCGGCGGGGTGAGCACCATGCCGACCACGAAGCAGCCGATGATCACGTAGGGGCGGATCTTCTTCAGGTACTTCACGTCGACCACGCCGATCCATACCAGCAGCACCACTGCTACCGGGATTTCGAAGGCCACGCCAAAGGCGAAGAACAGCGTCATCACGAAGTCGAGGTAGCTGGCGATGTCGGTCATCATCGACACGCCTTCCGGCGTGGCGCTGGCGAAGAAGCCGAAGATCAGCGGGAACACCAGGAAATAGGCGAACGCCATGCCGGCATAGAACAGGAAGATGCTCGACACCAGCAGCGGAATGGCGATGCGCTTTTCATGGCGGTACAGCCCGGGTGCGATAAAGCCCCAGATCTGCTGCAGGATGAACGGAATCGCCAGGAACAGCGACACGATCATGGTCAGCTTGAACGGCGTGAGGAACGGCGAGGCCACGTCGGTGGCGATCATCGTCGCATTGGCCGGCAAGTGCTCGCGCAGCGGCGCCGAGACCAGTGTGTAGATCTGCTGGGCGAAGGAGAACAGCCCGGCAAAGATCAGGAAAATAACGGCAACGCACCGCAGCAGGCGGGTGCGCAGTTCGGTCAGGTGCGAAACCAGCGGCATCGGCTGGTCGTGTTCCGGGATCTCGCTCATGGGGCTCGCGGCGGTTGAGGCGGTTCAGAAGGTGTGGCCGGGGCGGCAGGCGGCTCGACCGGCCTGGCTTCCAGCCCGGCAGGTGGCTGCACGCTGGCCGTGGTTACCGGCGGCTGTGCGGGTGGCGTCATCGGGTTGAGGATGCGCTTGGCTTCTTCTTCCATCTGCAGGATGTGTTCGTTGTGCAGCTGGCGGCGGATGTCGTCGGCGCCGATCTCGCGCTCCACTTCCATCTTGATGCTGTTGAAGCTGCGCTTGAGGCGGCCGATCCACAGGCCTGCCGTGCGCGCGGCACCCGGCAGGCGCTCGGGCCCGAGCACCAGCAGAGCGACCAAGCCGACGAGCAGCAGCTCGCTGAAACTGATGCCGAACATGGGTCAGTCTTTCCGCTGTGGCTCTTGGACCGGCTGGGCCTGGCCTTCGATGGTGTGGCCTTGGGTCTGCTGCGCAGTGTTCTGCACCGGCGGAACAGGTTGGGCAGGCGGCGGTGTTGGCTCGGCCGGCTTGTTCTCTTCGTCGTTCATGGCCTTGCGGAAGCCCTTGATCGACTCGCCCAGGTCGCTGCCGAAGTTTTTCAGCTTTTTGGTGCCGAACACCAGGACCACGACGACCAGCAGGACGATCCAGTGTTTCCAGTCAAAAATACCCATGGTGCTCTCCTAGAATGCGTTGTGCTCAAGCCGAAGGCTGTCGCGCGGCCTTTTCATCGTGCCCGGACAGCCCGAAACGGCGCTCCAGCTCATCGAGCACGGCCTGTGGGTGCTGTCCCAGCGCGCTGAGCATCACCAGGCTATGAAACCACAGGTCGGCGGTTTCGTAGATGACATCGCTGTAATCCTTGCTCACGGCGGCATCTTTGGCCGCGATGATGGTCTCGACCGATTCTTCGCCGAGCTTTTCGAGGATCTTGTTCAGGCCCTTGTGGTACAGGCTGGCCACGTAGGAGCTGTCAGGCGCCGCTTGCTTGCGTTCTTCAAGCACTTGGGCCAGGCGGTTGAGGGTGTCGCTCATGTCAGTGTCCTGCGCTGTAGATGGCATCGGGGTCCTTCAGGACCGGGTCGACGATTTTCCACTGGCCGTCTTCGTACACGCGGTAGAAGCAGCTTTCACGGCCGGTATGGCAGGCGATATGACCCAGTTGCTCGACCATCAGGATGATCACGTCGGCGTCGCAGTCCAGGCGCAGCTCATGCAGCTTTTGCACATGCCCGGATTCCTCGCCCTTGCGCCACAGCTTGCCACGCGAACGCGACCAGTAGATGGCGCGTTGCTCGGCGGCGGTAAGTGCCAGCGATTCGCGGTTCATCCAGGCCATCATCAGCACGCGTCCGGTCTTGTGGTCCTGGGCGATTGCCGGTACCAGGCCATCGCTGTTCCACTTGATCTCGTCCAGCCAGTCTTTCATCGTCGACTCCAAAACGGGCCCGCTCCTGTACCGGGCCCTTTGCGCTAGTGTGCCAGCCACGGGCGCGGCTGGCTATTGGCGTACGATCAGGTAAAGGCCTGCGGCCAGCATCAGCCAGGCCGGCCACGCAGCCGGGGCGGCCAGGCTGGCGGCTTCGGCGGCGCCAGCGGCCAGTACCGCACCTCCACCGAGCAGGCCGGCGCCCAGCAGGCGCAGTGCCCAGCGGTCGCCCTGGCGGCGCCGTTCCGGCAGTTGCGGGTCGTGCAGGTGCGGCTGTGACAGGCGTTCGAGCAGGTCGCGGGCCATGTCGGCCAGGTGCGGCAGTTGCTCGACCTGGCTGTGGATGTTGCCGAACATCGCCTTGGGGCTGTAACGGTCGCGCATCCAGCGTTCCAGGTACGGCTTGGCAGTGCTCCACAGGTCCAGGTCGGGGTACAGCTGGCGGCCCAGGCCTTCGATGTTGAGCAGGGTCTTTTGCAGCAGCACCAACTGCGGCTGCACTTCCATGTTGAAGCGCCGTGCGGTTTGGAACAGGCGCATCAGCACCTGGCCGAAGGAAATATCCTTTAACGGTTTTTCGAAGATCGGCTCGCACACGGTGCGGATCGCTGCTTCGAATTCGTTGACCTTGGTGTGCGCTGGTACCCAGCCCGAGTCGATGTGCAGCTGGGCGACGCGGCGGTAGTCACGCTTGAAGAAGGCAATCAGGTTACGCGCCAGGTAGTCCTGGTCCTCGGCGGTAAGGCTACCGACAATGCCACAGTCGATAGCGATGTACTGCGGGCTCCACGGCTTAACGGTGCTGACGAAGATGTTGCCGGGGTGCATGTCGGCATGGAAGAAACTGTCGCGGAACACCTGGGTGAAGAACACTTCCACGCCACGCTCGGCCAGCAGTTTCATGTCGGTGCGCTGGTCGGCCAGGGTGGCCATGTCGGTCACCGGCACGCCGTAGATGCGCTCCATCACCAGCACCTTGGGGCGGCACAGGTCCCAGTACACCTGGGGCACGTACATCAGCTCGGAGCCTTCGAAGTTGCGCCGCAGCTGGCTGGCGTTGGCCGCTTCGCGCAGCAGGTCGAGCTCGTCGTAAATGGTTTTTTCGTAGTCGCCAACGATTTCCACCGGGTGAAGGCGGCGGGCATCGGCGGAGGCGCGCTCGGCGGCCTTGGCGATCAGGAACAGCCAGGCCAAGTCCTGGGCAATGACCGGCTTCAGGCCCGGGCGCACCACCTTGACCACCACTTCTTCGCCGGTCTTGAGACGTGCAGCATGCACCTGGGCCACCGAGGCCGAGGCCAGTGGCTCCACGTCGAAGCGGCTGAACAGCTGCGCCACCGGGGCGCCCAGCTGTGCCTCGATCAAGGCCACGGCCTGCTTGGGGTCGAACGGCGGCACACGGTCCTGCAACAGCATCAGCTCATCGGCGATGTCGTTGGGCAGCAGGTCGCGACGGGTGGACAGCAACTGGCCGAACTTGATGAAGATTGGCCCCAGGTCCTGCAATGCCAGGCGCAGGCGCGCGCCACGGCTCAGCTCGGACGGCTTGCGCGGCAGCCAGCGCCACGGCATCAGCAGGCGCAGGCTCATCAGCCACCAGGGCAGCGGCAGGTCGAACAGCAGGTCATCGAGACGGTAGCGGATCACCACACGCTGGATGCGAAAAAGACGGCGGACGGCGAGCAGCTTCATGCGTTATCGCTGGTATCAAGGGATCGGGAGAGGCGCTTGAGGCGGGCCTCAAGGCGTTCTGTGTCGAGTTTCAGGGCATCGAGTTCGCTGAAGGCGGCTTCGGCTTCGCGTTTGCCCACCAGGGTGCGGGACTCTTCGGCCAGGTACTCGGACAGGTTCTGGCTGAAGCGCGCCAGGCCCTGGCGGGTCCAGCGTGCACGCAGGCGGATATGGCCGGCCAGCATGGCCGTGGCAACCGGGCCGAGCCAGCGTTGCAGCTCGTGCTCCCAGTCCAGCTCCAGATCCTGCAGCACGCCAAACAGGTCGAGCAGCACGGCGCTGTCGCCATGCAGTTCGACCTGCGGGCTGTGCAGCACGGCGGTCTTGTCCCTGGCCAGGGCCAGTTGCGCCAGGCTGCCAGCCGGGGCGCGCAGGCTGCAGTCGACGTCGCCCTGCCAGTGTGCGGCGAGCATCATGCCTTCTTCATCGGGCAGGATGAACACCTGCAGGGCCGGTTGGCGGCAGTCGATCTCGATGACCTTGCCTTCCAGCGCGGCCAGGCGCGGCAGGGCCGTGCTGTCCATGCGCAGGATGCGGTTCAGGCCATGTTCGACGCTGGCGAGCAGCCCGGCCAGCAGCATCAGGGTTTGATCCCCCGGTGCACGGCAACGATGCCGCTGGTCATGTTGTGGTAGGTGACGCGGTCGAAACCGGCCTCGACCATCATGCTCTTCAGGGTTTCCTGGTCCGGGTGCATGCGGATCGATTCGGCCAGGTAACGGTAGCTTTCCGAGTCGTTTGTGATCAGCTTGCCGGCCAGCGGCATGAAGGCGAACGAGTAGGCGTCGTAGGCCTTGGACATCAGCTTGTTGGTCGGCTTGGAGAACTCCAGGATCAACAGGCGGCCGCCCGGCTTGAGCACGCGCAGCATCGAACGGATGGCTTCGTCCTTATGGGTGACGTTGCGCAGGCCGAAAGCGATGGTCACGCAGTCGAAGTGGTTGTCCGGGAACGGCAGCTTTTCAGCGTCGGCCTGGACGAACTCGATGTTGCCGGCCACACCACGGTCGAGCAGGCGGTCACGGCCGACCTTGAGCATCGAATCATTGATGTCGGCCAGCACCACCTGGCCGGTCGGGCCTACAAGGCGCGAGAACTTGGCGGCCAGGTCGCCGGTACCGCCGGCGATATCCAGCACGCGGTTGCCGCTGCGCACGCCCGACAGCTCGATGGTAAAGCGCTTCCACAGGCGGTGCATGCCGCCGGACAGCACGTCGTTCATCAGGTCGTACTTGGCGGCCACCGAGTGGAACACTTCGGCGACTTTCTTCGCCTTCTGGCTTTCAGGGACGTCCTGGTAGCCGAAATGGGTGGTGGGTTCGGCGTGTTCGCCTTTGCGCTGGTCGTTCATATCGCTTCACCGGAAAAAATTACCGCCATTCTAGGGCGAACGGGCGGATTTGTCTTGGCGGGGTGTGCCAGTGGGCAGGGGCGGGCATAATGCCGATTATGTCTACATCTTCAGGAACACCCGCATGACCCAGATCAGCGTCGAACGCAAACACTCCCTCGGCCGCGATGCCGCCCGTGCCAAGGCCGAAGCCCTGGTCGACAAGCTCAGCCGCGAATACGACCTGAAGGCCACCTGGAACGGTGACTGGGTCGATGTGGCGCGCAGCGGTGCCAACGGCAGCGTGCACATTGGCGAGGACAGTATCCGTGTGGAGCTGAAGCTGGGCATGATGCTGTCGATGATGAGCGGCACCATCAAGGGTGAAATAGAGCGGGCGCTGGACAAGGCGCTGGCCTGACGCCCGCTGCGCTCAGTTGTCGGGAAACGGGACAAGGTCCTCGATCTGCTCCAGACGCAAGTCACCCCGATAGATCTGATAGCGCTCCGTGGGCGCCAGTGCCCGTTGCAATCGCTCGTCACGGCTCATGGCGTCCGGGAACTTCAAATGCCCTTTGACGAACCGCCGGGCATTGGCAGTGGCGCTGGTGTAATGAAAATGCGCTTCCCAGAGCTTGGCTCTGGGCTGCAGCCGATAAATGTCATACACATCCAGAAAGTCGTTGGCCTTGAGTTTCTTGCGGCTTCTGGTCAGCCTGACCTCGACTTCGCCGGCCTCTACCAGAAAGCGCAGCGCTTTGCTGTCCGGGTGTTGGGTGTTCAGGTAAGCAGTGGTCAACAGGCGCTTCTTTTCTGCCTGTACCTCGGTTATTGCCTGTTCCAGCCTGGCGGCCAGTGAATGCCCTTGATCCGGGCCGGCACGCAAAGGGGCGGCGATGTCCGCCATGTCCTGAATATAGAAGTCGAGTAGGTCCGCCAGGCTGTTGGGGCCGTCCAGGTGGCGAGAGGCGTGGGCGATTCTGGCAGTTTTCTGGGCCAGCAGGTCATTGCCGCTGCGACGCAGGCGAGCATAGTCAGGCGCTGGCGCAGCTTTCGGCACGGCTTCCCAGTGATCACCTTGTTGCTGGTAGCGCGCAATCGTCTGCTCGCTCATCGGGTCGATTTGCACGGCTTCGCTGTCCTCATCCGCCTGCTCGACGACCAGGGATCTGCCCCGGTTGGTACGGATCACCTTGCGCCTGATGGGACGTACCCTGTGGGTCAGGGGCTGGTCGGGCATTGCATCCTGCGTGTCGGCCGCAGCAGAAACGTAGGCAAGGTCATTTTCGGTCAGGTCTATCAGTGCATGCAGTTCAGCGATGTACTCATTGAGCTTGCGGCTGTCCACCGCCGGCAAGTTGCGCGAAAGCAGGTACTCGGCATTACCCAGTGTCAGTTTGTATTCGCCCAGAGCGCTTTCCAGCGGTGCTTTCTGTTCTTCGGCTGTCAGATGGGCAGCGGCCAGGCTGTCGTGGCTCAGCAGCGCTTCGTGCAAATGTTTGCTGCGCAAGGTTTTCTGCGAAAGCAGGGTGCTTTCGAAGTTTTCTACGGTGAGCAGGTCTCGCCTCACGATCAACTGATACAGGTCGCTAAGGATCTGTGCGCGGGTGATCAGGGTCGAATAACGCCTCTTCTGGATGATGGTGTCGAGTTTCTTGCGCTTGCCCGAGAACTGGATCTTGTCATCTGTCAGCGCTTCGCCGAGGTTCTGGTCAAGGCGCTGGCTGACGTTGAAAATGCGTCGATGAGTCGCCAGGGCGGCTTCGACGCGCTTGCTGTAGTCAAGGTAGAGTGCCGCTTGCTCCTGGCCTGCAGGCAATTGCACAAGCCTGTGCGACTGCTCCTTGAGTGCTTCATAGTCATTCATGTCGAGCAGGCGGCGGAACTGCTGCAGGTCCGAGGTCAGCAACTGTTCCCACCATTGACCACGGGCAAACGAGGCTGCGGCCTTGGGGTCGAACCTGGCGTATTTCGGGTCGCTCATGTCTGCATACAGTTGTGCCTGCTCCCTTATCAGCCTCGCCTGCTTTTCGTAGGTGAGTGCCAGCACATCGAAGTTTGCACGCCCCTCGTTGCGCAGGGCCCGCAGAGCTTGTCGCTGTTGCCGCAAAGCGGGCGGCAGGTTATCGAGGGTAGCGCCAGGGTGGCCATCCACGGCCTTCTCGAATGCCAGGAGCGCCTGATCATAGGCTTTTACCCGCTCCAGATAGCCATCAATGAAGGTCTCGGTGCTGGTGAGTTTCTTGTCATTCTCCGTTCGGCTTTCCAGCATTTTCTTGAAGGTTTCCTTTTTTTCGTCGACCAGTGCCTTGGCCGTTCTCGGCATGCCACCCGACATGTGCAGGTCGAGCATCCATTCGCCGTTCCAGCGCGTCAGCCAAGGCCCGCGGCTGCGTTCGCGGCCGACGATGTAGTAGCCGTCGGGCTCTGCGCCCCAGGTCTGCGACCATTCACTTTGGCTGACGTCCGGGCCAATGATGCGCATGCCGCCATAGCGCTCTTCGACTTCATAGGCGACATCCTGCAGCTTTACGTAGTACCGCGCGTTGACCTTGTACAGGCCGCGCATACGGCCACTGGCCAGCGCACTGAGCCCGTTCAGGCTAACGTTGGTGCGCAAGGTGTCCAGGGCTGCGCGGGCCTCACGAGGCAGGTTGCCGAGCCGCTGGTCATGGCCCCATTGGCTGACGTTAAGCGTTGCGCGGGATTGCTCAATCGGCGCTTGCCAAGCGCTTTGTTCGGGTGGCTGCGCTGCCGTGTTGCGCGATATACGGCGCGGCCTGGGTGGCAACGGCCGTTCAGGTTCAGGCCCGGAAGCGGCCGGGCCATGGGCCAGCAGCATGGCCAGGTTCAGCAGGATGTCGGTGCCAGCGAGCAACTTTTCTTCGGTGCTGCCCTGGGTCAATGCCGTCAGGTCATCCTTGATGCTGAGCAGGGCGGCCACCAGCCAGGCCAGCACACCCAAAGGGCCGCGCAGCAGTGGTGTGACCGTATTGAATGCCAGCCAGGCGGACCGTACGACCAGTGCCCAGCGTTGCTGTGCGTTCGAAACACTCTGCCAGGAGGCCAGCAACAGGAGCAAGTCGGCCCTGGCTTCGAACATTTTCTCGTCAACTGCATCGGGCCATGGCGTGAACGCCAGGGTGACCGGGGCCCTCAGGCGCTCGATGGCATCGGCGGCCAGCCCGGAAACGGGCCCCAGCAGGTGCGCCAGTTCCATGAGGCCGGCATGCAGGTGCGGGTGGTTGAAGCCATCGTCGGCATAGATGGAGCGGGCGTCGTCATCCAGCCACGGGAGGATGCCCTGCTGCAGGGATTGTTCGGTCCGTATGCTGCTCATCAACTGGAGGTGGCTGTCGAACTGCCTGATGGGCTGCGTGGTATTCATGGGGCAGTAGAGTAGCCAGGCCCCCGTTGCGGGTAGCTCGATGACGAACATGCCATGCACCCGGTTGGCGACCGGACCGTCTGGCACGCTATTGAACGACAGTGGCGCCAGTTTCAGCGATGCGCCGGCGTGGGCTTTACGGCGACAGAAATCAGCGACGACCTGCCAGTTGCGCTCGTTCAAATGCCCGGCAATCTTGGCCTGCAGCGCGCTCAGCAGCAGGGCACCACGCCATTCTTCGGCAAAGCGTTGGTGACGTTTGTCGGGGTCAGTCTTGAGTTGGTCATGGACATATTGCGGATACTGACCACCCACATCCACTGCAGCGACCAGTGCATGGACATAGTCGAGATCCATCCAGGTGTCAGACGCTTGTTGCCCGGAGAGTTGAATGGCCGAGGCAACCTGGTCGCTGCCCAACGGCAGGCGAGAGATAGCCAGTTCGGTCAGGCTGATCGTTCTCAGGTACTTAAGGGTTGCCGGACCCACGGAAGACGTCTGCACCACCTGCGAAATCGTGATCTCAACCTGATCAGGGTTGAGAGGCACTTGGGCAGGATGGTCATCGCGTATTTGCTCGCGCAGGCGGCGAACGGTGTATTGCTGCAAGTCTTCGATTCCATCCAGCGAGCCTTCGCCCTGCTCCAACATTTGCCTTGCCGACAGCTCCAGCAGTGCGATGTGGTACTGGAAGCGGTCGGTGACCGTGGCTTTGTCGAGCCAGTCAGGCCGCGTGATGGCGGGCGTGGTTTGCTCAAGACGAAAGCACGCAGGGAATATTGATGAGGGGTCGCTCAGCTGACTGAATTCGTCCTCCAGATCACTGACGTGTTCGATAGCGCCAAGCTGAACGCGGTCAATTTTTTGCAGCAGGCTGTTGAGCAGCTGCCGGGCCTGGTAGCCGAACGGGTCTTCGTCCAGGGCCGTGCAGGCCCACGACATCGTGTCGAATGCATGGCTTTCGGAAAGTTCGTCGCGCAGGGCGGTGGCGAATGCAGCGAGCCCGCTGAAACCGCGTACAGTGCCGGAGGGCTTGCACCACAAGACCAGGTCGCAAGCGTTTTTCTTGCCGGTGATGAGCAGGTCCGGCAAGACCTCGTGGACGGTATTGCCTGGTGCCCTCAACGAAACCTGCACACCTTGTACGGTTGCCGAGGTTTTTGCCTGAGCGAGCACTGCGTACAGCAAAGCTTTCTGGTCGCTGTCCAGGCCCTGACGCTCGAGCGTGCCGAGCAATGCGGCCTTGAGCACCTGCTGCATCCAGCGCAAACGGGTTACGTCCGAGTCCCCTTCGCAGCCGTTCCAGAAACTGACCTGTGCCTGCTGGAATGCTTCGCAGAGGGTTGCAAGCATATCGTCGTAGGCAATGTTCAGGTCGGCCATGCGAATGTCGATGGTTGGGGCTTGCGCTTTGGGTCGGAAGATTGCAGGTGGGTTCAGGCTGAGCCGATCGGTGGGCTTGAGTGCCATTTGCCGGCCGCTGAGGAAATGTTCAAGCAACGTGTCGACAAGGTTGTCTGGCTGTGTCGATGGTTCATCATCTGTGTCATGCAGGATGCTGAAACCTTTGATGGAGTGCAGTTGCGGGTGTTGCTCACGGGTCCATGGGTAGCGTGCTACGAGTGCGTCGAAGCCTATGGTGGCAACGACCTCTCGTAAGCTGGGGCGGTTGGCGAAGTACGTCGCAACCCATTGCCTGAACGATAGGGACGGTGTGGTGGGCGATTGGGGCATGGCATGAGGCTCCGGTCAAAGAGGAGCGAATGCTGAAATGCCAGCGTGATGCAGCTGCGGTAGATACATCTGTGCGGCGATCTTAGGGTGAAGTTTCTAATTCATCCTCCTACCTTATGCTCAAGCCCAACCTCCATGGGCGGTTCATCCCTCCACTCATGAACATGAGGTACAGAGCATGGCCAAAGTGAATGTGAAGAAGAAGGACGATGCCCAAGGCACCCTGGGCGAAGTTCGCGGCTACGCACGCAAGATCTGGCTGGCGGGTATTGGCGCTTACGCCCGTGTTGGCCAAGAGGGCTCAGACTACTTCCAGGAGCTGGTCAAGGCCGGCGAAGGCGTCGAGAAACGTGGCAAGAAACGTATCGACAAAGAGCTCGATGCTGCCAACAACCAGATCGACGAGGCGGCTGAAGAGGTCAGTCGCGTACGTGGCAAGGTAGAAATTCAACTCGACAAGATCGAAAAAGCTTTCGACGCACGGGTAGGGCGCGCCTTGAATCGCCTCGGCATTCCGTCTAAACATGACGTTGAGGCGCTGTCGATCAAGCTTGAACAGTTGCACGAGCTGCTTGAGCGCGTCGCGCACAAACCATAAGGAGAGCAGGATGGCTGGCAAGAAGAACACCGAAAAAGAAGGCAGCTCCTGGGTCGGCGGGATCGAGAAATACTCCCGCAAGATCTGGCTGGCGGGGCTGGGTATCTATTCGAAGATCGACCAGGACGGCCCGAAGCTGTTCGACTCGCTGGTGAAGGATGGCGAGAAGGCCGAGAAGCAGGCGAAGAAAACCGCTGAAGACGTGGCCGAAACCGCCAAGTCCTCCACCACTTCGCGCGTGTCTGGCGTGAAGGACCGTGCATTGGGCAAATGGAGCGAACTCGAAGAGGCGTTCGACAAGCGCCTGAACAGCGCCATTTCGCGCCTGGGTGTGCCGAGCCGCAACGAGATCAAGGCCCTGCACCAGCAGGTGGATAGCCTGACCAAGCAGATCGAGAAGCTGACCGGTGCTTCGGTTACGCCGGTTTCGTCGCGCACCGCTGCTGCCAAACCGGCTGCGAGCAAGGCGGCCAAGCCACTGGCCAAAGCGGCAGCCAAGCCTGCGGCAAAAACCGCAGCGGCCAAGCCGGCAGCTAAAACGGCAGCGGCGAAACCTGCTGCCAAGCCTGCAGCCAAGGTGGCGGCGGCCAAGCCTGCAGCCAAACCGGCAGCGGCCAAGCCTGCTGCGGCGAAGAAGCCTGCGGTGAAAAAGGCTCCGGCCAAACCGGCAGCAGCCCCAGCAGCCAGCGCCGCCCCGGCCGCTACCGCAGCTCCGGCACCTGCCGCTGCCCCGGTCAGCAGCACGCCGTCGGCACCAGCGGGTACCGGTACCCTGATCTAATACCGCGTCGCCTGCGTCGCGGGCAAGCCCGCTCCCACAGGTACATCACAGCCCTTGAGAGCAGTGATCTACCTGTGGGGGCGGGCTTGCCCGCGAAGGCCTTAGCGCCTAAACAACAGGCCTACCCCTCCAGATACCGCACCGCCAACTGCTCCGCCGCCGCCCGCGCCTGCGCCTGCAAATGCGGCGCCACCAGCATCATCACCTGATACACCACAATCCCCACATCCCCCTCGCGCCCCAGCACCCGCTGGTAATCCAGCGAGAACATTAACGTCAGGGTGATCTGCTCCACCAACTGCCCCAACGCCTGGGTCTCACTCTCCACCAGCCCCTGGCCTTTGAGGCTGGCCAGCAGCGCCGCCAACGTACGCTTGAGCGCGTTGATCAGGCTACGCATGCCCCGCGCCAGCTTGGGTAGGCGCCCGGTCAGGTTGGACAGGTCCTGGAACAGGAAGCGGTACTGGGCCATGTGCTCGACGATCAGGTGCAGGAACAGCCAGTAATCCTCGGCGTCCAGGCGTACTTCCAGGGGCGGGTCGAGCAAAGGCATCAGCGCTTCTTCAAAGCGCTCGAACAAGCCCAGCACCAACGGCTCCTTGCCGTGGAAGTGGTAGTACAGGTTGCCAGGGCTGATACCCAGTTCGTTGGCAATCTCCAAGGTGGAAACGTTCGGTTCGCCCTGCTGGTTGAACAGTTGCAGGGCGCATTCGAGGATACGGTCGCGGGTCTTCATCCAGTTGTCGGGCTCATCGGGTCAGGACATAGGTGCCTGGCGCCGGGCCGAGCGGTGGATACGTGCTGTTGCCCAGTTCGGTACGGGGTGCCTTGAGCGGGCCCGAACGTGGCGTGATCCATTCCAGCCACAGGGGCCACCAGCTGCCGTCGCTGCGTTTGGCTTCGTAGAACCAGGCGCGCGGGTCGCCCGAAAGCTTAGGGTTTTCCAGGTAGTAAGCCTTAGGGTTGCCCGGCGGGTTGATGATGCTCTGGATGTGCCCGCTATTGGCCAGCACGAAGCGCCGGTCGCCACCGAGCAGCAAGGCCGAGCGATACACGGCATCCCACGGGGTGATGTGATCGTTGCTGCCGGCCACGGTGAAACTGTCCAGGTCGACCTGCTTGAGGTCGATGGGCGTGCCGCACACTTCAAGGCCAGCGGGGTGGGTCAGGGGGTTGTGCTTGAAGAAGTCCAGCAAGTCGCCGTGCAGGGCTGCCGGCAGGCGCGTGTTGTCGGCGTTCCAGTAGAGGATGTCGAACGCGGGCGGCGCCTTGCCCAGCAGGTAGTTGTTGACCCAGTAATTCCAGATCAGGTCGTTGGGGCGCATCCAGGCGAAAATCCTGGCCACCTCGCCGCCATCCAGCACCCCCCGTTGATACGAGCGCCGTTTGGCGGCCTCGACGGTCTGCTCGTCGGCGAACAGGCTGGCCGGGCTGTCGAACTTGCTGTCCAGCAGGCTGACCAGGTACGTGGCGCTACGTACCCGGCGCAGTTGGCGCTTGGCCTGCAGATGCCCCTGCAGCGCGGCCATGGTCAGCCCGCCTGCGCAGGCGCCCATCAGGTTGGGATCGCGGTTGCCACTGATGCTGCGGCAGGCGTTGAGCGCTTCCTCCAGGGCCTGCACATACGAGGACAGCCCCCACTCGCGGTGGCGCGGGTCGGGGTTGCGCCAGCTGACCATGAACACCTGCAGGCCGTTCTTGAGCATGTACTGGACGAAGCTGTTGTGTGCCTGCAAGTCGAAGATATAGAACTTGTTGATTTGTGGCGGCACCACCAGCAAGGGCCGGGCGTGTTGCTTTTCACTCATCGGCTTGTACTGGATCAGCTCCAGCAGCTCATTGCGAAACACCACTGCGCCGGGTGTTGCCGCCAGGTTGCCCCCCACCTCGAAGGCGCGCTCGTCCACCTGGCGCGGCAGGCCGTCGTTATGGCGCAGGTCGTCGAGCAGGTGGGCCACGCCACGCACCAGGCTTTGCCCGCCGGTATTGAGCAGTTCCTTTACCGCCAGCGGGTTGAGCAGCGAGTTGCTCGGCGCCAGGGCGTCATTGATCAAGCCAAACAGAAAGTGCGCGCGGGCCCGGTCATCGTCGTCCAGGTGGCTTTCGTCGATCCATTGGCGGGTCTGCTTCTGCCAGGCCAGGTAGGCCTGCAGGCCACGGCGGTAAAACGGGTTCTGGCTCCAGGTCGGGTCGCTGAAGCGGGCGTCGCGGGGGTTGGGCTGGTAGGGCGAGTCGCCCAGCATCACGCGGCCCAGCTGGCCGCCGAGTGCCAGCAGGTGGCGCGCCGTATGCAGCGGGTTGGTCAAGCCGTGGCGGCCCACTCTGCGCAGGGTCGACACCAGGTCGCGCCCGCGCAGGCCGAGTATGGCGTTCTGTACGTTCATGCTGGTGGCGGGGAGCGTTTTCGTTCCTTTGGCCGGTTTGTCTGTCATGGCAACACTCCCTCGTCTTACCCGCTTTCCGGGCAGCGACAATCAACCGCCGGAGGCGGGGCGCGGATGCATGACCGCGCGCTGACGTTCTTCCTGGAGAAACTTCATGATGATCGGTGCGACCGCCTCGGCCCGGGTAATCAGGAACAGGTGGCCATCGTCGATTATGTGTAGCTGGGCGTTGGGAATCCGCCAGGCCAGCAGGCGCATGTTGATCAGCGGAATAAGCGGGTCGTCGTCACCGGCCAGCACCAAGGTCGGCTGGTGGATCTTGTGCAGCCAGTGGATGCTGGTCCAGCCCAGGCCGGCGAACAGCTGCCAGTAGTAGCCCAGCTTGCCGCCAGAGCGGACCTTGGACGCATGGTGCAGGGCCAGGTCCGGGTCGCGGCGGAAGGTACCGCCGTAGATCATTGGCGCGATGCGGATGACATGGGAGGGCTGCACGTAGCGCCTGGGGCTGGCCATCATCCACAACACTTTGGGCTTGCCCGGCACCATGACGGCACCGGCGGCAGTGGCAGCCAGCACCAGCTTCTTGCAGCGCTCCGGGTAGTCATGGGCGAACTGCTGGGCCAGGGCGCCGCCCCAGGACACGCCGATGGCGCTGACCTGGCCGTAGTCCAGGTAATCGAGCATGCGCGCGGTCAGCTTGGCCAGCCCCGGAAAGCGATAGGGATGACGCGGTGTGGACGAACCACCCACCCCGGGCACATCGAAGGCGATGACCTCAAGGTCCGGGTCCAGCGCCTCGATGAACGGGAACACCAGCTCCAGGTTGGCGCCGATGCCGTTGAAAATCAGCAACGGTGTCAGGTGCGGCTTGCCCGGGCGGACGGCGGTGCGAATGGATTGGTCGTCCAGTTCGACGGTCCTGAAGATGTAGGGTTCCGGCATGCATTCGACTCTTCGGTGAAAAAAGCACCGTGGCGCGCCGGTGGCGGCCACGGCAAGGCCACTCAACGCTCGTGAACGTAGGTACCCGGTGAGGCTTCGCCAGCGGCATAGGCGCGGTTGCCCAAGCGGGTCGGCGCCTTTTTAAGCTCCCCGGCACGTTCGCTCAACCAACTCTGCCAGTACAGCCACCAGGAGTCGGCATGCTTGGTGGCGTTTTCCTGCCAGGCCACCGGGTCACCTGGGCGATCGGCGCCGGTCATGAAGCGTGCCTTGGGGTTGCCTGGCGGGTTGAGGATGCTCTGGATATGGCCACTGTTGGAAAGCACGAACTCGATCTTGCCGCCAAACAGGTGCGCCGAGCGGTAGCACGACTGCCACGGGGTGATGTGGTCGGCGGTGCCGGCAACGCTGAAGATGTCGCACTGCACTTTCTTCAGGTCGATCGGGGTGCCGCACACTTCCAGGGCGTCCGCGCGGGTCAGCGGGTTGCTCTTGAACATTTCGATCAGGTCGCCGTGGAAGGCGGCCGGCAGGCGTGTGGTGTCGTTGTTCCAGAACAGGATGTCGAACACGGGCGGCTCGTTGCCGAGCAGGTAGTTGTTGACCCAGTAGTTCCAGATCAGGTCGTTGGGGCGCATCCAGGCGAACACCTTGGCCATGTCGCTGCCCTCCAGTACGCCGGCCTGGTAGGAATGGCGCTTGGCAGACTCCAGGGTCTGCTCGTCGACGAACAGCGCAACCTGGGTATCCATGGTGGTGTCCAGCACGCTGACCAGCAGGGTCAGGGCATTAACCTTGTTCTCACCGAGGGCGGCATAGTGGCCTACCAGTGCGGTGCAGGTGATGCCGCCGGAGCAGGCACCGAGCATATTCAGGTCCTTGCTGCCGGTAATGGCCAGCACGGCATCGACCGCTTCCTTGAGCGCATCGATGTAAGTGGACAGGCCCCACTCGCGCTGGGCCTTGGTCGGGTTGCGCCAGCTGATGATGAAGGTTTGCTGCTGCGAGCGCAGGCAGTAGCGCGCCAGGCTCTTCTCCGGGCTCAGGTCGAACACATAGAACTTGTTGATCTGCGGCGGCACCACCAGCAGCGGGCGGGCATACACCTGTTCGGTGATCGGGCTGTACTGGATCAGCTCCAGTACATCGTTGCGGTACACGACGGCACCTTCACTGGTGCCCAGGTTCTTACCCACTTCGAAGGCGTCCATGTTTACCTGGCTGGGCATGCCGCCGTTGTTGACCATGTCCTTGGCCAGGTTAGACAGGCCGTCGAGCAGGCTCTTGCCACCGGTTTCGAAGAAGCGTTTGACCGCTGCCGGGTTGGACAGGGTATTGGTCGGTGCCATGGCTTCGGTCATCAGGTTGATGACGAACTGGCCGCGGCTGATGTCTTGCGGTGACAGGTCGCTGCTGCCAATCCAGTCCTGCAGCTCCTTGCGCCAGGCCAGGTAGGTTTGCAGGTAGCGGCGGTACAGCGGGTTGTTGCTCCAGGCCGGGTCATTGAAGCGACGGTCGTCGCTTTCCGGGGCCAGGCTGGATTTGCCCAGCAGCACGTTCTTCAGCTCCAGGCCAAAGTGGGCCACATGTTTGGCGCTGTGCAGCGGTTGGCGCACGGCCTGGCGCAGCACGGTACGTGCCGAGCTCAACAGGTCCTTGCGGCGAATGCCGATGACCGGGTTCAGCCCCAGGGTATTGTCCGAGGCCTGCCGCTGCAGCTCATCGTTGTTCTTGTTACTCATCTACGACGCTCCGTTGTCCTGAGACGAGTACCGGTTGCTGTGACAGGAGCACAGCCCTGAGCCCGGTACTGCTACTCGGGTGACCAGTGATAAGGAACAGCGGTGCTGCGGGGGTTCTGACTGCCTGCAAAATGATGCAGGGAACTTGCCACACCCATTGGTTACCCGACTTTCATGTAATGCGCAAGACAGCCCTTCACTGGGCTGTCTGTAAGTCATTCAAACAGATGAATTTAGAAAATGCGCTCTAAACCCTGCAGCCCTTGCGCTAGAGCATGAGTTTCACGACCGATTCGGCCGGATCGCGGGATTTCCCGGCCTTGTGCAGTTCGTCGAGGTACTCGGCCCACAACTGTTCCTGGCGCAGGCACAGCTGTTCAAGGTACTCCCAGGTGAACAGGCCGCTGTCATGGCCGTCGTCGAAGGTCATTTTCAGTGCATATTGGCCGGCAGGTTCCAGGCCGACGAGGCCGACGTTGATCTTGCCAAATTGCAGGATGGGGTTGCCGTGGCCCTGGACCTCGGCGGAGGGGGAATGCACGCGCAGGAATTCGGCGGGCAGGGTGTACACCTCGCCGGGGGCGTAGGTGAGGGTGAGGGTTTTCGAGGCTTTGTGCAGGTTGATGGCGGTAGGTAGACGGGCCATGGGGGAATCTCTCGGGAGCTGATGAAGTACAGCTTCTGGAGATTTGGAGGAATGTGCAAGGGGCCGCAAAGCGGCCCCGTGCGGACTTACAGGATGTAACGCGACAAGTCTTCGTTCTGCGCCAGCTCACCCAGGTGGCTGTTCACATAGGCAGCGTCGATCTGGATCGGCGTTTCGTCGTGGGTGCTGGCCAGGTCGCCAGCACTGAACGACACCTCTTCGAGCAAACGCTCAAGCAGGGTGTGCAGGCGACGTGCACCGATGTTCTCGGTCTTCTCGTTCACCTGGTAGGCAATCTCGGCCAGGCGCTTGATGCCGTCAGCCTGGAACGCGATGTTCAGGCCTTCGGTTTTCAACAGGGCCTGGTACTGCTCGGTCAGCGAGGCATGCGGCTCTTGCAGGATGCGTTCGAAGTCTTCCGGGGTCAGTGCCTTCAGTTCCACGCGAATCGGCAGACGGCCTTGCAGCTCGGGCACCAGGTCGCTTGGCTTGCTCAGGTGGAATGCACCCGAGGCAATGAACAGAATGTGGTCGGTCTTGACCATGCCCAGCTTGGTGTTGACGGTGCAGCCTTCGATCAACGGCAGCAGGTCGCGCTGTACGCCTTCACGGGACACGTCAGCACCGCCAACGTTGCCGCGCTTGGCAACCTTGTCGATTTCGTCGATGAACACGATGCCATGCTGCTCGACCGCTTCCAGGGCCTTGGCCTTGAGCTCTTCCTCGTTGACCAGGCGGCTCGCTTCTTCATCGCGCACCATCTTCAGCGCTTCTTTCACCTTCAGCTTGCGCGCCTTGCGCTTGCCTTTGCCCATGTTGGCAAACAGGCTTTGCAGCTGGTTGGTCATTTCTTCCATGCCGGGTGGCGCGGCAATTTCGACGCCCACGGCATCGGCCACTTCGATTTCGATTTCCTTGTCGTCCAGCTGGCCTTCACGCAGGCGCTTGCGGAACAGCTGGCGGGTGTTGGAATCGGTGCTGGTCTGTGCGGCTTCTTCGGCGAAGCTGCTCACCCGTGCCTGTGGCAGCAGGGCATCGAGGATGCGGTCTTCGGCGGCATCTTCGGCGCGGTGGCGCACGCGGATGATCTCCTGCTCGCGCAGCATCTTCAGCGCGGCATCGGCCAGGTCACGGATGATCGACTCGACGTCACGGCCCACGTAGCCCACTTCGGTGAACTTGGTGGCTTCGACCTTGAGGAACGGCGCATTGGCCAGTTTGGCCAGGCGACGGGCGATTTCGGTTTTGCCGACGCCGGTAGGGCCGATCATCAGGATGTTCTTCGGGGTGACTTCGGCACGCAGCTCGGCAGGCAGCTGCATCCGGCGCCAGCGGTTGCGCAGGGCAATGGCCACGGCGCGTTTGGCGTCGTCCTGGCCGATGATGTGGCGGTTGAGTTCGTGGACGATCTCGCGGGGGGTCATGGACATGGTCAATACGGTCCTTGGGCAGATGAATCAGCGTGGAAAAGCCCCGTCACTGGGAAGGGGCGCCAGAACAGCTGAATCAGTCGGCCAGGTCCTGCTCCTCGATGGTCAGGTTGTGGTTGGTGAACACGCAGATGTCACCGGCGATGTTCAAGGCGGTTTCGGCGATTTCACGGGCCGAGAGGTCGGTCTTGTTCAGCAGGGCGCGGGCTGCGGCCTGGGCGTAGGCGCCACCGGAACCCATGGCGATCAGGCCGTCTTCGGGTTCGACCACGTCGCCGTTACCGGTGATGATCAGGGACGCGTCCTTGTTGGCCACAGCCAGCATGGCTTCCAGGCGGCTCAGGGAGCGGTCGGTACGCCATTCCTTGGCCAGCTCGACGGCGGCGCGGACCAGGTGGCCCTGGTGTTTTTCCAGTTGGCCTTCAAAGCGTTCAAACAGGGTGAAGGCGTCGGCGGTGGCACCGGCGAAGCCCGCAATGACCTGGCCGTGGTACAGGCGGCGCACTTTCTTGGCGTTGCCTTTCATCACGGTGTTGCCGAGGGATACCTGGCCGTCGCCACCCATGACGACTTTGCCGTTACGGCGGACAGAAACGATGGTGGTCAAGGGGAGAGTCTCCACGCAGCGGGGCGAAAGTGCCTGATGCAGACTCATATGGGGGTGGGGGGGAGGATTTCAACCGTGGGGGATGAATGGTCGCGCTTGGCAGGGGGAACCGTGCGAGGGCATTCGCGGGCATGCCCGCTCCCACAGGGTTACCACATGCCTTGGGTTAGTGGTGATCCTGTGGGAGCGGGCGTGCCCGCGAAGAAGGTTACTCAGGCCTCGTGGCAAACATGCCCATCGACCAAGGTATAACGCACGGCACCCGGCAGGCAGTGGCCGATGAACGGGCAGTTCTCGCCACGCGAGAACCACTGCTCGCCGGCAACGGTGGAGGCTTGAGGGTCGAACAGCACCAGGTCGGCCGCGCCACCCACTTTCAGCTCACCGGCCGGCAGGCGCAGTGCAGCCGCCGGGCCGCTGCTCAGGCGGGCGAGCAGGGTCGGCAGGTCGAGCAGGCCGTCCTGCACCAGCGTCATGGCCAGTGGCAGCAGCAACTCGACGCTGCTGATACCCGGCTCGGTGGCGCCGAACGGTGCCAGCTTGGCATCGCGTTCGTGCGGCTGGTGGTGGCTGGAGATCGCCTGGATCACGCCCGACTTCACCGCCGCACGCAGGCCGTCACGGTCGGCGGCGGTGCGCAGCGGTGGCTGCACGTGGTACAGGCTGGAGAACTCACGCAGCGACTCGTCGGTAAGGATCAGTTGGTACAGCGCCACATCGGCGGTCACCGGCAGGCCAAGCTGCTGGGCCTGCTCGATCAGCCGCGCGCCACGGGCGCTGGTGATCTGGGTGAAGTGAGCACGCACGCCGGTCTGTTCCACCAGCAGCAGATTGCGCGCCAGGGCCACGGTCTCGGCGGTTTCCGGAATGCCCGGCAGGCCGAGGAAGCTGGCCATGGCCCCTTCATGGGCCAGGCCGCCCTGGGACAGGTCGCGGTCCTGGGAGTGGAACACCACGGTCAGGTCGAAGGTGGCGGCGTATTCCAGGGCGCGGGCCAGGGTACGGTTGTTGGGGATTTCCTTCAGGCCGTTGCCAAAGGCCACGCAACCGGTGTCGCGCAGGGCTACCAGCTCGGCCAGTTGTTCGCCTTCCAGGCCTTTGGTCAGGGCGCCGATCGGGTAGACCTTGCTGTTGGCGGCTTCGCGGGCGCGGTCCAGGATCAACTCGGCCACGGCCGAGGTGTCCAGTACCGGCTTGGTTTGCGGCGGGCAGCACAGGCTGGTGACACCACCCGCCACGGCCGCGCGGGTTTCACTGGCGATGTTGCCTTTGCGGCTGTAGCCCGGCTCGCGCAGGGACACGCCAAGGTCGACCAGGCCGGGCGCGGCAACCAGGCCATCGGCCTGGATCGTGCGGCTGGCGCTGAAGCCGGCCGGGGCAGTGCCGATGGCGGCAATGCGGCCGCCGTCCAGGTGCAGGTCGGTCACCTGATCCAGGCCTGTCTTGGGGTCGATGACCCGGGCGCCGAGAATACTGAGGGTCACTGGGCGTTCTCCTGGTCGAATTGACGTTGCGCGTTCTGCCCGCTCATGGCCATGGACAGCACGGCCATGCGCACGGCGATGCCGTAGGTGACCTGGTTGAGGATCACCGAGTGCTTGCCGTCGGCCACCGCCGACTCGATTTCCACGCCCCGGTTGATCGGGCCCGGGTGCATGACGATGGCGTCGGGCTTGGCCCCGGCCAGGCGTGCGGTGGTCAGGCCGAACAGGCGGTAGAACTCGCCTTCGCTGGGCAGCAAACCACCTGCCATGCGCTCGCGTTGCAGGCGCAGCATGATCACCACATCGACGTCTTTCAGGCCTTCGGCGAGGTCGGTGTACACCTTCACGCCATACTGCTCGATGCCAATCGGAATCAGGGTTTTCGGGCCGATCACGCGGATATCCGGGCAACCCAGCGCCTTGAGCGCCAGCATGTCGGAGCGGGCCACGCGCGAGTGCAGGATGTCGCCGACGATGGCCACCGACAGGTTCTCGAAGCTGCCCTTGTGGCGGCGGATGGTGAGCATGTCGAGCATGCCCTGGGTCGGGTGCGCATGGCGGCCGTCACCGCCGTTGATCACGGCAACGTCCGGGCACACGTGCTCGGCGATGAAGTGTGCGGCGCCGGAGTCGGAGTGGCGCACGACGAACATGTCGGCGGCCATGGCTTCGAGGTTGCGCAGGGTGTCGAACAAGGTCTCGCCCTTGCTGGTCGAGGAGGTCGACACGTTCAAGCTGATCACGTCGGCCGACAGGCGCTGGGCTGCCAGCTCGAAGGTGGTACGGGTACGGGTGGAGTTCTCGAAGAACACGTTGCACACGGTCTTGCCGCGCAGCAACGGGACTTTTTTCACTGCCCGGGCACCAACTTCCAGGAAGGAGTCGGCGGTGTCGAGAATTTCGGTGAGCAGTTCGCGGGGCAAACCGTCCAGCGAGAGGAAGTGGCGCAGCTGGCCCTGATCATTGAGCTGCAGCGGGCGCTTGGCGTCGAATGGCGTCATCGCGGGGGACTCTTAAAGGGCGGAAGCGGAGGCGAGGTCCTGGCGCTCGAGGGCGAGCGGTGCGGGTCCGGTCAATTTTACCCGTTCATGGGCGGCCAGCGACAGGGTGGCACCCAGCACATTCGGGCGGATCGGCAGTTCGCCGGCATCCAGGTCCAGCAGGCAGACCAGGGTGACGCTGGCCGGGCGGCCATAATCGAACAGTTCGTTGAGCGCAGCGCGCACGGTGCGGCCGCTCATCAGCACGTCATCCACCAGCACCAGGTGCTGGCCTTCCACTTCGAACGGCAACTCGGACGGGCGCACTTGCGGGTGCAGGCCGTTCTGGCTGAAGTCGTCGCGGTAGAACGAAACGTCCAGGGTGCCCATGGGGCTGGTATCACCCATGGCTTCCTGCAGGGCCTGGGCAACCCAGACACCGCCGGTGCGGATGCCGATGTAACGTGGCTCGCTGATGTTGCGGCGGGCCAGGTGGACGCGAAGGTCGACAGCCATCTGCCGGATCAGCTCGGCGGGATTGGGTAGGCTCATTGCGGGCTCCTCGGAAGGGTGCGCCGGGCGGGCCCGGCGGCAAAGATGATCAGGTATTGGCCTCCAGCCAGCCTTGTAGCAACAAGGCGGCGGCGATGGCATCGACCGGGTTGTCGCGGTAGCTGCCGCGCTGGCCGCCACGGGCCATGCGCTCGCCTTTGGCCTCGAAGGTGGTCAGGCGCTCGTCGTGGGTGTGCACGGGCAGGTTGAAGCGGCCATTCAGGCGGCGGGCGAATTTTTCGGCGCGGGCGCTCATTTCGCTGGGCGTGCCGTCCATGTTCAGCGGCAGGCCGACGACGATGGCGTCGGGTTTCCACTCATTGATGAGCTTTTCCACCTGAGCCCAGTCCGGTACGCCGTTCTGCGCCTTCAGGGTGCACAGCTCGCGGGCCTGGCCGGTAATGACCTGGCCAACGGCCACACCGATCTGTTTGCTGCCGTAGTCAAAACCCAGCAGCAGGCGTAGTTCGGCCATCAGGCGTGGCCCGCCTGGCTGGTCAGCAGGTTCAGGTTGATCCCCAGGCTGGCGGCGGCGGCGTCCAGGCGCAGGTCGCTGGCCAGGCCAAAGATGATTTCCGGGTCGAACGGGCAGTTGAGCCAGGCGTTGTCGGCCAGCTCTGCTTCCAGCTGTCCGGCTTCCCAGCCGGCATAACCCAGGGTGATCAGGCTTTGTTTCGGGCCTACCCCGGCAGCGATGGCCAGCAAGATGTCCTGCGACGTGGTCAGCGCCAGCCCTTCCAGCGCCACGGTGGCCTGGAAGCTGCACTCGGTGCTGTGCAACACGAAGCCGCGGTCAGTCTGCACCGGACCACCCTGGTAGATCGGCACCTGCAAGGTGCTGGCCGGTGGTGTTTCATCCGGGCGCAGCTGCTCGAGGATGTCGGCCAGGTTCAGCTCCTGCGGCCGGTTGACCACCAGCCCCATGGCGCCATGCTCGTTGTGCTCGACGATGTACGTGAGGGTCTGGGCGAAGTTCGGATCGGCCATGTGCGGCATGGCGATCAGGAACTGATGCTTGAGGTAGCTCGGGGCGAGGGTTTTCATGGGGGATAGTGTGGCGCCAGGTGGCGAGGCTGACAAGGTGCGGATTTGTGTCGTTTGGTTGACGCCTGCCTTTAGGTTTTTGGCGCCTTTGAGATCGAGCGCCGCCCGCGCGGCGCATCGCGAGCTGCGCTCGCTCCTACGTTTGTTTCGGGCCAATTATTCCTGCGGGATTTGCGCGCGTACGCTTTGGCGCATGGCGCAATATTGCGTCGTACATACAAGGCGGTCGCGCGCGGCTGTCACAGGCGTTACTGGCCGGAAACAAACGTAGGAGCGAGCGCAGCTCGCGATGCGCCGCGCGGGCGGCGCTCGATCTCCGCGCCACCACACATCTCAAGCCCAACGCCCAAGCCTGCATTCAATTACTGGACAAACGGTCCCCACGGGCAAACCGCCAGGTACGAATGATCTCCAGCCGGTCAAACTCGGCCAGATCCCCGGTAAACGGCGCAAAAGGCGCCGCCAGTCGCACAATACGTTGCGCCGCCTGGTCCAGCACCGGCTGCCCCGACGATTCCAGCACCAGCACCTCATACAACGAACCATCGCGGTTGATCGACACCATCATCCGCAAATTGCCGTAAATCTGTTGCCGGCGCGCTTCGTCGGGGTAGTTCAGGTTACCCACCCGCTCGACCTTCTTGCGCCACTCTTCCTTGTACCAGGCGCCCTTGTCGCGCATGGTCGATGCAGCATTCAGCCGGTGAATCTTCGGCCGCTTGGCGTACATCTGCTGTTCGTTGGACAGCTCCGCTTCCAGGCTGGCGATCTGGCTGGACAGCTGCGAGCTGTCGAAGTCTGGCGCTGGCGCCGCCGGCTTGGGCTGTGGCTTGCTTTCCTTGGGTTTGGGCTCAACCTTCTGCGGCTTGGGCGCTGTGGTCACTACCGCCGACTTTTGTGGGGTAGGGGGCGGCACCACCTCGGGCTTGGCGGCAGGCGGCGGGGTGATCTTGTTGATCTTGCTGTCCTGGAACGGTGCCAATTCAGTGGTTGTGGGCACCGCTTTCTTGTCCAGGGTGCCGCTGCCCTGCTGGTTGTCCTGGGCCTGGAAATCGGCCTTCTCGGGCGGTTTCTCGCTCTTGAAGGTGGCCAGGGTGATGTCCATGGTGTGGCGGATTTCGGCAGGCTTGACCACGCTGAAGCCGACGCCAAGGATCAGCGCCAGGTGCACCAGGGCAGCCAGGAACAGGGTAAAGCCAAGCCGGTCCACCGGGCGAACACGGGGAGACAGCAGGGTGGCGGGGATGTCAGCGGGCAGCGTCATCAGGTATCCAGCAACCGCAGGGCGGGGCAGCAGCTCAGTCGAATAGGACCGGCATCATACCCCACTCTGCGGTTTTGCTTCGCGTTGGCTGTCAGCGCGCCTTCAGCTTGCGATCAATGGCATCCATCAACTTGCCACCGATATCGGTGTTGTAGGCGGCATCGATTTCGCGGATGCAGGTAGGGCTGGTGACGTTGATTTCGGTGAGGTAATCGCCGATCACGTCCAGGCCCACGAACAGCAGGCCCTTTTCGCGCAGGGTCGGGCCCACCTGGGCGGCAATCCAGCGGTCGCGGTCGGTCAACGGGCGGGCCTCGCCACGGCCGCCGGCGGCCAGGTTGCCGCGGGTTTCGCCGCTGGCCGGGATGCGCGCCAGGCAATAGTCCACGGGCTCGCCGTCGATCATCAGGATCCGCTTGTCACCGTCTTTGATCGCCGGCAGGTAGGCCTGGGCCATGATCTGCTGGGTGCCCAGCGCGGTCAGGGTTTCCAGGATCACCGACAGGTTGGGGTCGCCAGCCCGGTGGCGGAAGATCGATGTACCGCCCATGCCGTCCAGCGGCTTGAGGATCACATCGGCATGCTTGGCCGCGAATTCACGAATGATGTCCGGGCGGCGGCTGACCAGGGTCGGCGTGGTGCACTGCGGGAACAGCGTGGCGAACATCTTCTCATTGCAGTCGCGCAGGCTCTGCGGGCGGTTGACCACCAGCACGCCATCATTTTCGGCCTGTTCCAGCAAGTAGGTGCTGTAGACGAATTCCATGTCGAACGGCGGGTCCTTGCGCATCAGGATCACGTCCAGTTCGGCCAGGGGGCTGTCCTGCTCTTCGCCCAGTTCGAACCAGTGCGCCGGGTCGGCAAACACCTTCAGCGGGCGCATGCGGGCGCGGGCCTTGCTTTCGCCCTGGTACAGGTCTTGTTGTTCCATGTAGAACAGGCTCCAGCCGCGTGCCTGGGCGGCCAGCAGCATGGCCAGCGAGCTGTCCTTCTTGTAGGAGATGGACGCGATGGGGTCCATGACAATGCCGAGGCGTACGCTCATGGGGTGGTTCCTCTTGGCGGCAGGTGCCGCGATGGCTCGAAAGAAAAGTGGCTCAGGGTGGCGCCGCAAACGCCGCCGGTCAAGGGGCGGCGCAGATGGAATGGCCACCCGGAGTGTGCTAAAAATGCAGCTAATTTCCATTGGTAGGCGTCTATGGAACAACCCCTGAAGGTGATGGTGATCGACGATTCCCGCACGATCCGCCGCACTGCACAGATGTTGCTCGGTGAAGCGGGCTGCGAGGTGATCACCGCCAGCGATGGCTTCGATGCCCTGGCCAAGATCGTCGACCACCAGCCCGGCATCATCTTCGTCGATGTGCTGATGCCGCGCCTGGACGGCTACCAGACCTGCGCCGTGATCAAGCACAACAGTGCTTTCAAGGACACGCCGGTCATCCTGCTGTCGTCGCGCGACGGCCTGTTCGACAAAGCCCGCGGCCGGGTGGTCGGTTCTGATCAGTTTCTGACCAAGCCGTTCAGCAAAGAAGAACTGCTCGATGCGATCCGCGCCCACGTGCCCGGTTTTGCCGCAACCCAACAACCCGCACCCTGACCGTGCCCCGCCATGGCACGGCCTTACTTTTCTGATGGGGAAACAGCATGGCCCGAGTTCTGATTGTCGACGACTCGCCGACAGAGATGTACCGCTTGACCGAGTGGCTGGAAAAGCACGGCTACCAGGTGCTCAAGGCCAGCAACGGTGCCGATGGCGTGGCGCTGGCCCGGCAGGACAAGCCCGACGCGGTGCTGATGGACATCGTCATGCCCGGCATGAACGGCTTTCAGGCCACCCGCCAGCTCAGCAAGGACCCGGAAACCGCCGCCATCCCCGTGATCGTGGTCACCACCAAGGACCAGGAAACCGACCGCATCTGGGCCACGCGCCAGGGCGCCCGTGACTTCCTGACCAAACCGGTGGAAGAAGACGCGCTGATCGCCAAGCTCAAAGAAGTGCTGGGGGCTTGACCACCCGCCCGCAAGGCGCGTCGCTGACCGCCTTCGAGTTGTTGCTGGACATCGACCGGCGCTGCCGCCTGCTGGTCGCCGACCAGCCCCCGCAGGACAACCGCCTGCAACAGTGGAGCGGTATCGGCTTTCGCATTGCCGGGCAGTGGTTCGTCGCGCCCATGGGGGAGGTGGCCGAGGTACTGCGCGAACCGCGCAGCAGCCGCGTCCCGGGTGTGCAACCGTGGGTGTGCGGGGTGGCCAACCTGCGTGGCCGGCTGTTGCCGGTGATGGACCTGAGCAGCTTCTTCGGCCTGGGCCACGCCGCGCCGGGCAAGCAGCGGCGGGTGCTGGTGCTGGACCACGACGACCTGTTCGTTGGTTTGCTGGTGGACGAGGTACTTGGCCTGCAACACTTCGCCCTCGACAGCCTGCAACTGTCGCCGCCGCAGCCATTGATCCGCGCCGCTGCACGTTTCGTGCAGGGGCACTTCCCGCGTGAACGCAACTGGGCAATTTTCAGCCCCTTCGCCTTGGCCCAGGCGCCGGGCTTTCTTGATGTGGCGTTATAGGACCTGCGAACGTGAACAAGCCTGCCACCCCCGTCACTGCCACCACCGTGACCCCACGTACCCGCAGCATCGCGCAGATCACCGTGCTGTTTCTGATCCTGATCCTGTCGATCATCCTGCTGTTCGCCAACTTTGCCTACCTGAACACCCAGTCCAACTACGACAAGCAGTACATCGGCCATGCCGGCGAGCTGCGGGTGCTGTCTCAGCGCATTGCCAAGAACGCCACCGAAGCCGCCGCGGGCAAGGCCCTGGCCTTCAAGCTGCTGTCGGATGCACGCAACGACTTCGAGCGGCGCTGGGGCTACCTGCGCCAGGGTGACAAGTCCACCGGGTTGCCGGCTGCGCCGCCTACGGTGCGAGACGAGATGGAAGCGGTACGCCGCGACTGGGAAAACCTGCGCAAGAATACCGACACCATCCTGGCCAGTGAGCAGACCGTGCTGTCGCTGCACCAGGTAGCGGCCACGCTGGCCGAAACCGTGCCGCAGTTGCAGGTGGAATACGAAAAAGTGGTCGAGATCCTGCTGCAAAGCGGCGCTCCGGCCAACCAGGTGGCGGTGGCGCAGCGCCAACTGTTGCTGGCCGAGCGCATCCTCGGCTCGGTCAACACCGTGCTGGCGGGTGACGATACCGCCGCTCAGGCGGCGGATGCCTTTGGCCGCGATGCCGGGCGCTTTGGCCAGGTGCTGGAGGGGATGCTCAGTGGTAACGCGGCCATCCAGGTAACCCGTGTAGAGGACGCCGATGCCCGTGCACGCCTGGCCGAAATCGCCGAGCTGTTCCAGTTCGTCGCGGGCTCGGTCGACGAAATTCTCGAAACCTCGCCCGAACTGTTCCGCGTGCGTGAGGCCGCGGGCAACATCTTCAGCCTGTCGCAAACCCTGCTGGACGAGGCGTCACACCTGGCCAACGGTTTCGAGAACCTGGCCGGTGGACGCACCCTCGATACCGTTGGCGGCTATGCCTTGGGCCTGCTGGCGCTGGCCTCGATCATCCTCATCGGCTTGGTCATGGTGCGCACCACCAACCGCCAGCTGCGCGAAACGGCAGAAAAGAACGAACGCAACCAGCAGGCAATCATGCGTCTGCTGGATGAAATCGAAGAGCTCGCCGATGGCGATCTGACCGTGACCGTATCGGTGACCGAAGACTTCACCGGCGCCATTGCCGATTCGATCAACTATTCCGTGGACCAGCTGCGCGACCTGGTCGCCACCATCAACCACAGCGCCGTGCAGGTTGCCGCTGCCGTACAGGACACCCAGAACACCGCCCGCCAGCTGGCCAAGGCTTCCGAGCACCAGGCCGAGCAGATCAGCGAGGCCTCCGAGGCGGTCGGCGACATGGTCGAGTCGATCGACCGGGTTTCGGCGCATGCCTACGAGTCGGCCAAGGTGGCCGAGCGCTCGGTGGCCATCGCCAACAAGGGTAACGAGGTGGTGCATAACACCATCAACGGCATGGACAACATTCGCGAGCAGATCCAGGACACCGCCAAGCGGATCAAACGCCTGGGCGAGTCTTCCCAGGAAATCGGCGACATCGTCAGCCTGATCGACGACATTGCCGATCAGACCAACATCCTTGCACTCAACGCGGCCATCCAGGCCTCGCTGGCCGGCGAGGCTGGCCGTGGTTTTGCCGTGGTTGCCGACGAAGTGCAGCGCCTGGCAGAGCGCTCGTCGTCGGCCACCCGGCAGATCGAGGCGCTGGTGCGTACCATTCAGGCCGACACCAACGAGGCAGTCATCTCCATGGAGCAGACCACCGCCGAAGTGGTGCGTGGCGCTCGCCTGGCGCAGGATGCCGGGGTGGCGCTGGCCGAGATCGAAGGGGTATCGCAGAACCTGGCCGATCTTATCCACAGCATCTCTGACGCCGCCCAGTTGCAGACCTCGTCGGCCGGGCAGATTTCCCACACCATGGCGGTGATCCAGCAGATTACCGCGCAAACCTCCGCCGGCTCCGGTGCCACCGCCGACAGCATCCGCCACTTGGCCCGCATGGCCAGCGAGATGCGCCGTTCGGTGTCCGGTTTCACCCTGCCGCCACCTGCGCAAAGCCCCACCGATGCGCCGCGCTGAGGAGTGCCCATGGCTTCTGCTGCTGTAAGTCCCGAGCGCCACGACACGGTAGCGCTGGCCTGGACCAAGGCTGCCATCCTCGACTGCCTGGGCCAGGCGCGCCAGGCGCTGGAGCGTTTTGCCGGCGAACCGGGCGACCTGTCGATGCTGGCCTTTGTGGTCGACAACCTGCATCAGGTACAGGGTTGCCTGCGCATGCTTGAGCTGCGCGGTGCGACGCGCCTGGCCGAAGAGCTGGAACTGTTCGCCAAGGCGCTGGCCGACGGCCAGGTCAGCCCACGGGGCGATTGCCTGGGGGCGCTGTTTCGTGGCCTGGAGCAATTGCCCTCGTACCTTGAGCGCTTGCGCGGTGCCCGCCACGACCTGCCCTTGGTGATGCTGCCGCTGCTCAATCAGTTACGTGCCTGCCGAGGTATCGAGCCCTTGGCCCAAGCCAGCCTGATCAGCGGTGCAGCACAGCGTTTTGCCGGGTCTGACGACCTGGCCAACCTTGACCTGTCGCTGGGCAATTGGCGTGAACAACTGCAGGCCGGGCCGGGCCGCGATGCCCTGCGCTCGGTGGTGACCGCACTGTGCGACGACCTGATGCGCATCAAGGAGCGCCTGGACCAGTTCGTGCGCAGCGACCGCCAGCACAGCGAGCAGCTCGATGCCCTGCTGGCGCCGCTGCGTCATGTGGCCGATACCCTGGCTGTGCTGGGCTTCCAGCAACCACGGCGGGTCATCATCGACCAGGTGCTGGCGCTGCAGGCCCTGGCCCAGGGCGAGCGCGTGGTGGACGACGCGGTACTGATGGATGTGGCGGGCGCCTTGCTGTACGTGGAGGCTTCGCTGAACGGCATGGTCGGCCCGCTGGAAGAAAACGGGCAGGGCGGGCTGCCGGGCTCGGACTTGGCCGAGATACGTCAGCTGGTGCTGAACGAATCGCTGAACGTACTGCAGCAGGCCAAGGACCTGATCGGCGACTACCTGGAGTCCGACTGGCCGCGCCAACGTCTGCAACCATTGCCGGGGCTGCTGCAGCAGATTCGCGGCGCGCTGGCCATGTTGATGCTGCCCGCCGTAGCCGAGCTGTTCGCCGGCTGCGTCAGCTATGTGCAGCGCTGGTTGCAGCACCTGGATGTCGAGCCGCCCGCCGATGAGCTGGCCCACCTGGGTGAAGCCATGAGTGCCGCCGAATGCTACCTGCAATGGCGGGTGGCCGACCCGCTGGCGGATGCCCAGCCGTTCATCGACATGGCCCGTGCAAGCCTGGCAGCGCTGGGCGTGTATTGTGCGCAGGCCGACACCCGTGCAGGCCAGGATGCCAATGGCGACGGCATTGATGACGAGCTGCGCGGGGTGTTTCTCGATGAAGCCGGTGAGTTGCTGCCGGAGATCGAGCGGCACTGGCTGCGCTGGCGTGCCGACAACCAGCAGCGCGAGGCGCTGGGGGAAGTACGCCGTGCGCTGCATACGCTCAAGGGCAGCGGTCGCATGGTGCATGCCGAAGCGGTGGCCGAGCTGGCCTGGGGCGCCGAGCACCTGCTGAACCGGGTGCTGGAGGGCCGTAGCGTGCTGAGCCCGGAGGGCGTGGTGGCCCTGCAGCAAGTGTTCGTCCACCTACCCGATTTGCTGGCCGACTTTGCGGCTGGCCAGTTGCCGCAACTGACCGAAATCGAACAGTTGGCTGGGCACCTGCATGCCCTGGCAGAAAACGACGTACCGGGTGCTGCCGATATCGATGGCCTCGACCCGTTGCTGCTGGATATTTTCCGCACTGAGGCGCAAGGCCACCTGGCCAGCCTCGATGTGTTTCTGCAGGGCGCAGACGGCCACGATACGCCGGTCAGCGATGGCCTGCAGCGCGCCCTGCATACGCTCAAGGGCAGCGCTGCCATGGCCGGGGTGATGCCGGTCGCAGAGCTGGCCACCGCCTTCGACCGCCTGGTCCGGGAATACAAGGGCCACCAACTGCCTTTGCAAATGGCCGAGATCGAATGGCTGGAAGCCGCACGCTCGCTGTTCCACCTGGGCCTGGCGCAACTCGACAGCACGCCGTTGGCCGCCATCCCTGGTGCTGCGGAGCTGATCGAACAGGTTGGCCAGGCCGTAGACGCGCGCCTGGCCAGCTTGCATGACGACCCGCAGCATGTCCGGCGCGGCAAGCGCGACCCGCAGTTGGTCGCCAGTTTCCTGGCCCAGGCGATGGATATCCTGCTCGATGCCGAGTCGTTGCTGTCGCGCTGGCAGCAACAGCCTGGGCAACGTGATGCGCTGGACACCCTGCTCGACCAGCTGACCACCCTCGGCCACGCCGCGCACCTGGCCGACTTGTGGCAGATGGATGAGGTGTGCGAGGCCTTACTGGACCTGTATGGCGCCGTGGAAGAGGGCAGCCTGCCTGCCAATGCGCGCTTCTTCGCCCACGCCCAGCGCGCCCAGGAAGCCCTGCTGGACATGCTCGATGAAGTGGCGGCCGGGCAGGACATCGCGCCGCGGTCCGAAACGGTCGACGGCCTGCGCAATCTGCTGGACCAAGCGTTGGCGCCAGAGGCCACTGGCCTGGTGGGCATCGACACGGTCACGCCGTTGCACCCGGACATGGACGTGGCCGATACCCTGGGCCTGGGGCTGCCCCATCAGCCGCAGCTGCCTGACATGACCGAGCCTCTGGTTGAGGAGCCTGAAAGCCCAGGCGAAGAGCTGCTGGAAGTGTTCCTCGAAGAAAGCTCGGACATCGTCGAAAGCGCCGCCGCAGCCCTGGCGCGCTGGCAGGCCGACCCGCGCAGCAGCGTCGAGGTAGACAACCTGATGCGCGACCTGCACACCCTCAAGGGTGTGGCGCGCATGGTCGAAATTGCCCCCATCGGTGACCTGGCTCACGAACTGGAGTTTCTGTACGAACTGCTGGCTGCCGGCCGCTTGCCGCCGAGCGCGCCTTTGTTCGCGCTGTTGCAGAACTGCCACGACCGCCTGGCGCACATGCTCGATGCCGTGCGCCTGGGGCAGCCACTGCATGCCGCCACGGCGCTGATCGACTATATCCGTAACTTCAGCAGCGCGGCCCTGACCGACAGTGCTGCCGGCCAAGGGCCGGTCGAAGCCGCCGCCAGCGAGGTGCCGACAGCAGCGCCAGAGCGGGCGCCAGGCGACATGGTCAAGGTCGATGCCGAGTTGCTCGACGACCTGGGTAACCTGGCGGGTGAGCATTCGATCATTCGTGGGCGCATCGAGCAGCAAGTCAACGATGCACAGTTCACCCTCAACGAGATGGAGACCACCCTTGAGCGCATGCGCGACCAGCTGCTGCGCCTGGACATCGAGACCCAAGGGCGAATCTCCAGTCGTCAGCAGTTCGAAGGCGATGCCTATGACGATTTCGATCCGCTGGAAATGGACCGCCATTCACAGTTGCAACAGTTGTCGCGGGCCTTGTTCGAGTCCGCCTCGGACTTGCTCGACCTGAAGGAAACCCTGGCTCAGCGTGCCCAGGAGGCTTACAGCCTGCTGCAGCAGCAGGCGCGGGTGAACAGCCAGTTGCAGGAAGGCCTGACCGCGACCTTGATGGTGCCGTTCGAGCGCCTTGTGCCGCGCTTGCAGCGCGTGGTGCGGCAGGTGGCCAGCGAGCTGGGCAAGCAGGTAGAACTGGTGGTCGGCAACGCCCAAGGCGAACTTGACCGCAGCGTGCTGGAGCGCATGGTGGCGCCGCTGGAGCACATGCTGCGCAATGCTGTGGACCATGGCCTGGAAAGCCGCGAAGCGCGCCTGGCTGCCGGCAAGCCGGAGCAGGGCACCATCCACCTGAACCTGCTGCACGAAGGCGCCGATATCGTCATCGAAATGACCGACGATGGTGCCGGTGTGCCTCTTGAAGCCGTGCGGCGCAAGGCGATCAAGCGTGGCCTGCTGGACCCGCAGGCACAGTTGAGCGATCACGAGATCTTGCAGTTCATCCTGCGCCCGGGCTTTTCCACCGCTGAAAAGATCACCCAGATTTCGGGGCGTGGCCTGGGCATGGACGTGGTGCACGAAGAGGTCAAGCAGTTGGGGGGCTCGATGAGCATCGAGTCGGCCCAGGGCAAGGGCGCACGCTTCTTGATCCGCCTGCCGTTCACCGTATCGATCAACCGTGCGCTGATGGTGCATTTGGGCGAAGAGCAGTACGCGATCCCGCTGAATACCATCGAGGGCATCGTCCGTGTGCCGCCGGCAGAGCTGGCGGCGTGTTATCAGCTGGACCCGCCCCGCTATGTGTATGCCGGCCATGAATATGAGCTGCGTTATCTGGGCGAGTTGCTGCAAGGCCTGCCGCGCCCCGCCTTGCTGGGGCAGAGTGTGCCGTTGCCGGTGCTGCTGGTGCACGCCAAGGAGCAATCGTTCGCCATTCAGGCCGATAGCCTGTCGCCCAGCCGCGAGATCGTGGTGAAGAGCCTGGGGCCGCAGTTTGCTGCGGTTGCCGGGCTGTCGGGGGCGACGCTGCTGGGCGATGGCCGGGTCGTGCTGATTCTCGACCTGCTTGGCCAACTGCGCGGCCAGCAGCGGCGCCTGGCCCGTTTGCCCGGTGGCGGCACCCCGCGCCAGTTGCTCGGCCCGGTGCCGCGCCGCGCATTGTTGGTGATGGTAGTGGACGACTCGGTGACTGTGCGCAAGGTCACCAGCCGCTTGCTGGAACGCCACGGCATGAGCGTGCTGACGGCCAAGGACGGGGTCGATGCCATGGCCTTGCTGGAAGAGCACCGCCCCGACGTGTTGCTGCTGGATATCGAGATGCCGCGCATGGACGGCTTCGAGGTGGCCACCCGCATTCGCCGTGACGCGCGGCTGAAAGACCTACCGATCATCATGATCACCTCGCGTACCGGGCAGAAGCACCGCGACCGCGCCATGGCCATCGGCGTCAACGAATACCTGGGCAAGCCGTATCAGGAGTCGTTGTTGCTGCAGAGCATTGCACACTGGAGCCAGCCCCATGCTTGAACTGATTGCCGGGCAGCGCAGCAGCCTGACCGGGCTGTTGCTGCCCTTGGGCGACCGTACTTTGGTGTTGCCTAACGTTGCGGTGGCCGAGTTGAGCGGTCAGCGCAATTTGGTGTGCCAGCGCGGTGAGCCGGCCTGGCACCTGGGCTGGATCGACTGGCGACAGCAGCGCCTGCCGCTGATCGGGTTCGAAGCGGCGTGTGGTGGTGAGACGCCGTGCGGCGAGCGGGCGCGGGTTGTGGTGCTCAACGCCCTGGGCGACACCGGGCTGCGTTATTTGGCGCTGTTGCTGCAGGACATTCCGCGTTCGTGCAAGCTCGACAGCCAGCTGAATTATGTGGATGTGGCGCTGGGGCGCCTGGAACTGGCGGCGGTGCAGGTGGGGGAGCAAGTGGCGCGGGTGCCGGACCTGGCCGGGCTGGAAAGGCTGGTGCGTGACGCGGAACTGCAACCAGGAGCGCTGTAAGCTGCAGCGGAAAGTTGCAAGCCAGAGCGATGACATCAATGCTATCGCGATTCACTTGCTGCTTGCCGCTTGAAACTTACAGCTGTTGGGGGAGGTCTGTGTTTGCATGTATTACGGTGAACGCTTCAACGCCTGGACCCACCTGGTGGGTGCTGTCCTGGCCTGTATCGGTGCCATCTGGCTGATCGTGGTCGCAGGCCTGCAAGGCGACCCTTGGAAGATCGTCAGTTTCTCCATCTACGGCAGCACGCTGTTGTTGCTGTACAGCATCTCCACCTTGTACCACAGCACCCGTGGGCGGGCGAAGGTGATCATGCGCAAGCTCGATCACCTGTCGATCTACCTGCTGATCGCCGGAAGCTACACACCCTTCTGCCTGGTCAGCCTGCGCGGCCCCTGGGGTTGGAGCTTGTTTGGCGTGGTTTGGGGGCTGGCGGTGATCGGCATGCTGCAAGAGATCAAACCGCGCTCCGAGGCGCGGATTCTGTCGATCATCATCTACGCGGTGATGGGCTGGATCGTGCTGGTGGCGGTCAATCCCTTGCTCCACTCGCTGGGCACTGCCGGTTTTGCCTGGCTGGCTGCCGGCGGGGTGTTCTACACCGTCGGCATCATCTTCTTCGCCTTGGACAGCCGCTTGCGCCACGGGCACGGCATCTGGCACTTGTTCGTGATCGCCGGCAGCCTCATGCACTTCGTGGCGGTGTCGTTCTACGTACGCTAATTAAAAATCGCCCCACAGTTGCTGTGCCACCGACAGCGCCACCACGGGCGCAGTTTCGGTACGCAGTACCCTTGGGCCGAGGCGTGCGGCATGGAAGCCGGATGCCTTGGCCTGTTCGACTTCGGCCTCGCTCAGGCCGCCTTCGGGGCCGATCAGGAAGGCCAGGGTCGCAGGCTTTTCGTGGCTGGTGAGCGGCTCGGCCACCGGGTGCAATACCAGTCTCAGCTCGGCTTTGGTGCTGTTCAGCCATTCGGCCAGCGTGATCGGTGGGTGGATGACGGGCAAGGTCGACCGGCCGCATTGTTCGCAAGCGCTGATCGCCACCTGGCGCCAGTGGGCCAGTCGCTTGTCGGCGCGTTCGTCTTTCAGGCGCACTTCGCAGCGTTCGCTGACGATCGGGGTGATCTCGTTGGCACCCAGTTCGGTGGCCTTCTGGATCGCCCAGTCCATACGCTCGCCACGGGAGAGGCCCTGGCCGAGGTGCACGTGCAGTGGCGAGTCGGCCTGGCCGGGCAGGGCCCGGTCGAGGCTGACGCGTACGGTTTTCTTGCCCACTTCAAGCAACTGGCCGAGGTATTCCTGGCCGCTGCCGTCGAACAGCTGCACGGCATCGCCGGGGGCCATGCGCAGTACCCGGCCGATGTAGTGGGCTTGGGCTTCGGGCAGGTCGTGCTCGCCAAGGCTCAGGGGGGCGTCGATGAAGAAGCGGGACAGTCTCATGGATCAGCTCGAACGAAAAAGGATCATGTGACCCTGTGGGAGCGGGTTTACCCGCGAATGCGATGCTGGATCCACTATCGCATTCGCGGGTGAACTCGCTCCCACAGGGTTTGGTGGTTGGCCGCCGGACCTAGCCCGGGTCGCGGAAGTCGGGGTGGAAGTTGGCCGGCACGGCAACGCTGACGCTTTCCCGGGTAGCAATGTCGATGCCTTCACTGGCCACTTCCGCCAGGAAGTCGATCTGCTCGGGTGTGATCACGTAAGGCGGCAGGAAGTACACCACGCTGCCCAGAGGGCGCAGCAGTGCGCCGCGGGTCAGGGCATGCTCGAACACCTTCAGGCCACGCCGCTCCTGCCAAGGGTAGGCAACCTTGCCAGCCTTGTCCTTGACCATCTCGATGGCCAGGGCCATGCCGGTCTGGCGAATTTCGGCAACATGAGCATGATCGGCCAGGTGCGCGGTGGCGCTGGCCATGCGCGTAGCCAAGGCCTTGTTGGCCTCGATCACGTTGTCCTGCTCAAAGATGTCCAGGGTGGCCAGCGCTGCAGCACATGCCAGCGGGTTGCCGGTGTAGCTGTGCGAGTGCAGGAATGCGCGCAGGGTCGGGTAGTCGTCGTAGAACGCCTGGTACACCTTGTCGGTAGTCAGGCAGGCGGCCAACGGCAGGTAACCACCGGTCAGGGCCTTGGACAGGCACAGGAAGTCTGGGCGGATGCCCGCCTGTTCACACGCGAACATCGTGCCGGTGCGGCCAAAGCCCACGGCGATCTCGTCGTGGATCAGGTGCACGTCGTAGCGGTCGCAGGCCTCACGCAGCAGCTTGAGGTACACCGGGTGGTACATGCGCATGCCGCCAGCGCCCTGGATCAGCGGCTCGACGATCACGGCGCTGATGGAGGCGTGGTGCTCGGCCAGGGTCTGTTCCATGGCATGGAACATGTTGCGCGAGTGCTCTTCCCAGCTCATGCCCTCGGGGCGCAGGTAGCAGTCGGGGCTGGGCACCTTGAGGGTATCCAGCAGCAGCGCCTTGTAGGTTTCGGTGAACAGCGGCACATCGCCCACCGACATGGCGGCAATGGTTTCGCCGTGGTAGCTGTTGGTCAGGGTAACGAAGCGCTTCTTGCCTGGCTTGCCGACGTTTTGCCAGTAGTGGAAGCTCATCTTCAGCGCCACTTCGATGCACGACGAGCCATTGTCGGCATAGAACACCCGGTCGAGTCCGGCCGGCGTCATGGCCACCAGGCGCTCGGACAGCTCGATCACAGGCTGGTGGCTGAAACCGGCCAGAATCACATGTTCCAGCTGGTCGACCTGGTCCTTGATGCGCTGGTTGATGCGCGGGTTGGCATGGCCGAACACGTTGACCCACCAGCTGCTCACCGCGTCCAGGTAGCGCTTGCCTTCGAAGTCCTCCAGCCACACACCTTCGCCGCGCTTGATCGGGATCAGCGGCAGCTGCTCGTGGTCTTTCATCTGGGTGCAGGGGTGCCACAGGACCTTGAGGTCACGTTGCATCCACTGATCATTGAGGCCCATGGGCGCTTCTCCTGGCTTTGCGGCGTGGTTCGACCGCGTAAGCCTAAGCAAAGCCGCAGGGCAGGACAACCGCTGCCTTTCAATGGCGGTGAGTGCCGGTCCATTCGAGGCGCCGGATGTGTACGGTGCCGGCCTGGGAGGTAGAGATGGTCAGGCGGCGGAACGGGCCGTCGATCACCTGATGGTAGGGATGCGTGGCAATGGGGCCGGGGCGCAAGTCGCGTAAGCCGCTGCCTTCCACGGTGAGCCAGTAGAAGTTGCGTGGGATCGGGGCAATCAGGTCGTAGTCAACGCTTTCAGTATTGAACAACATGTGCAGGTCGTCGCAAAGAAAGTCGCTGACCACATAGTATTCCAGCCGCAGGCACTCGACTTCCTGGGCGAAGACGATTTCCACATCGCTGTGCTCACCGATCACCAGCTCGGTGCCATCTTCACCCTTGAACGCTTCATGAAAGCCGGTCCACGAGGTGCTATTCGAGCGGATGCTCAGGCCGGAGGCCATATGAAGCGTCTGCTTGTGCCACAGAAACTGCCGTTCGACGTGCTGGAAATGCTCCTCGAAGATCATGCGCATGCCCTCCTGGCGGGGCTTTTGGCCATCTTCGCCAGCTTCGCCTGCGGCCGTGTGACATGACTACTGGCAAAAATGTCAGTTGCCAAAAGCACTTGATGTCACTGCGCTGGCAGGGTTGGCGGAGGTGACGTATTCTTAACGCATTTCTCGGGGCATTCCTGCCTCTTCCCGTATCTGTAACCTCTGACTCGGAGTTCGCCGACATGGCTGCTGCTTGGGTGCGCCTGTGCGCGTTGGTATTGATTGGTGTGTCCAGCGGCGCCGCGCTGGCAAAGGACAAGACGCCTACGGCAATCGTGGTGGGTGGCGGCCTGGCAGGCCTGACGGCAGCCTACGAGCTGCAGAACAAAGGCTGGCAGGTGACCCTGCTGGAAGCCAAATCGGGCATGGGCGGGCGTTCGGGCCTGGCCACCAGTGAATGGATCGGCAACGCCAAGGCGCAGCCGGTGCTTAATCAGTACCTGGACCGTTTCAAGCTTGAAACACTGCCGGCGCCGGAGTTCGTGCGTACCCCCGGTTACCTGATCGACGGCGAGTATTTCAGCGCCACCGACCTGGCCACCAAGCAGCCGGCTACCGCCGAAGCACTCAAGCGCTACGAGAAAACCCTCGACGACCTGGCCCGCTCCATCGACGACCCGCTGAACCCGCAGGCAACCAGCACATTGTTTGCCCTCGACCAGATCAACGTCTCTACCTGGCTCGACAAGTTGCAGCTGCCGGCCACGGCCCGTCAGCTGGTCAACCAGCAGATCCGTACCCGCTACGATGAGCCGTCGCGCCTGTCGCTGCTGTACTTCGCCCAGCAGAACCGCGTGTACCGTGGCGTCAGCGACCGCGACCTGCGTGCCGCACGCCTGCCAGGTGGCAGCCCGGTGCTGGCCCAGGCGTTCGTCAAACAGCTGAAAACCATCAAGACCAGCTCGCCGGTTACCGCCATCGTCCAGGACAAGGACGGGGTAACGGTAAAAGTCGGCAGCGTCGGCTACCAGGCCGATTACCTGGTCATGGCCGTGCCGCTGCGCGCCCTGGCCAAGATCCAGATGACCCCGGGCCTGGACAACCAGCACCTGGCAGCGTTGAAGGGCACCAACTATGGCTGGCGCGACCAGCTGATGCTCAAGTTCAAGAAGCCGGTGTGGGAAAGCCGCGCACGCATGTCGGGCGAAATCTTCAGTAACGCCGGCCTCGGCATGCTGTGGATCGAGCCTGCGCTCAAGGGCGGCGCCAATGTGGTGATCAACCTGTCCGGCGACAACGCCCGCTTGCTGCAGGCATTTGGCGACAAGCAGATGGTCGACCAGGTGCTGATCCGCCTGCATGCGTTCTACCCACAGGCCCGTGGTGCGTTTACCGGTTACGAGCTCAAGCGCTACAGCACCGACGCCGGCACCGGTGGCGCCTACCTGGCTTATGGCCCGGGGCAGATCAGCAAGTACTGGCGCTTGTGGGAGCGCCCGGTGCAACGCATCACCTTTGCCGGTGAGCATACCGATGCCCTGTACCCTGGCACCCTGGAAGGTGCCCTGCGCAGCGGCCAGCGTGCGGCCAGCCAAGTGCAGGACCTGTTGGCCGGCAAGTCGTTCGACCCGGCCAAAGTGGCGCCGGTTGCGGCGGCAGCGGCAGCCGGTGCGGTGGCCGCCAAGGAAAGCAAGGGCGGTTTCTTCTCCAATCTGTTCGGTGGTTCGTCCGACAAGGCTGACAAGGCGCCAGTGAAAGAGGAGCCGAAAAAGGTCGAAGAGGCCAAGCAGGACAAACCGGGCTTCTTCAAGCGCCTGTTTGGCGGGGCGGACAAGCCGCAAGTGAAGGCCGAGCCGATCGCCAAGGCTGAGGAAGTGGCGCCGGCACCCGCGCCAGCTCCACAAGCCGCGCCGGCCCCGGTTGCGCCTGCACCTGTGGTCAAGGAGGCGGCTGCCAAGCCAGCAGCGACCAAGGCGGCCCCGGCCAAGCATGCGCCGGCGCACAAGCCTGCCGAGACCAAGAAGGCGACTGCCAAGTCCGAACCGACCAAGAAACCTGTGGCCAATACCCAGGCCAAGGCTGGCTGACTGATCGACAGTGCCGGCCCTTTCGCGGGTAAACCCGCTCCCACAGGTCCGGCATAGTTTTCAAGAGCAGCGCGATCCTTGTGGGAGCGGGTTTACCCGCGAAAGGGCCGGCACTGGCAACCCTGAACTCTCCGGCTATCGTTAATGTTTCCTTAATGGGAAGGTTACAGAATAACTATCGGATTTCTCGATAATCCGAAGCAATTTTTTCCGCTTTTATTCGATACATTTCGCGTTAGTCTGTGTACAGCTTTCACGGGGAAACACGCCAACATGCAACTGCGCAATTCATCTTCTCGCTACGGCGTGGTCAGCATCATCTTGCACTGGGGTGTGGCGCTGGCAGTCTTCGGCCTGTTTGGCCTGGGCTTGTGGATGGTCGGCCTCGACTATTACAGCCCTTGGCGCAAAGCCGGCCCGGACCTGCACAAGAGCATCGGCCTGGTGCTGTTGGCGGTGATGTTGCTGCGCGTAGTCTGGCGCTTCGTCAGCCCGCCACCTCCGGCGCCGGCCAACCATGGCGCCTTCACCCGCCTGGCGGCCAAGCTGGGGCACCTGGCCCTGTACCTTGGGCTGTTTGCGGTGATGGCGGCCGGTTATCTGATTTCCACCGCCGACGGGGTCGGCATTCCGGTGTTCGGCCTGTTCGAAGTGCCGGCATTGATCAGCGACTTGCCCGATCAGGCAGACGTGGCGGGTGTGATTCACCTGTGGCTGGCCTGGGGCCTGGTCATTTTTGCCGTGCTGCATGCCTTGGCAGCGCTCAAGCACCATTTCATCGACCGTGATGCGACCCTGACCCGCATGCTGGGCCGCAAAGCTTGACCCTCAACCTCAATTGCATAGGAAGGAACAGGATGTTGAAAAAGACTTTTGCCGCTCTGGCGCTCGGTACCGCACTGCTCTCCGCTGGCCAGGCCATGGCCGCCGAGTACAAGATCGACAAGGAAGGCCAGCACGCGTTCGTTGACTGGAAAATCAGCCACCTGGGCTACAGCTTCATCCACGGTACCTTCAAGGACTTCGACGGTAACTTCACTTGGGACAGCGCCAAGCCTGAAGCCAGCAAGATCAACGTCGACCTGAAAACCGCCAGCCTGTGGTCGAACCACGCCGAGCGTGACAAGCACATCGCCAGTGCCGATTTCCTCGACGTGAAGAAGTACCCGGAAGCCAAGTTCGTCTCCACCAGCGTCAAGTCGACTGGCGACAAGACGGCTGACGTGACTGGCGACCTGACCATGCACGGCGTGACCAAGCCGGTCACCTTCAAGGCTACCTTCAATGGCGAAGGCAAGGACCCATGGGGCGGCGAGCGTGCTGGCTTTAACGCCACCACCACGCTGAACCTGAACGACTTCGGCATCAAGGGCCCAGGCCCGACTTCGCAGACCCTGGACCTGGACATCAGTGTTGAAGGCGTGAAGCAGAAGTAAGTGATGCTTCGGCAATAAAAAACGCCGCCCTTTGGGCGGCGTTTTCGTTTCTTAGCCTTTTCGGGTCAACAAGGCTGGGCGTTCACCGCGCGGGCGGCTTGGCAGGTCATCCAGCTGCTCAGGCGTTGGGTAACGGTCGAGCTTGGATTCCTTGCGGATGATCACCGGCTGTTTTTCCGGCTGGCGCGGGTTGCGCACGGCCGGCTCTTGCCGGGCGGCATCGTCACGGGCAGGGCGGCCACGGCCTGCGCCGCCGCCATCGCGACGGGCACCGCCACCGTTGTTGGCGCGAGGTGGGCGTTTTTCGCCGCCGCCGCCACTGCGCTGTTGGCCACCACTGCGGGCCTGGCCCTGGCCACCGGCATTGCTGCGCTGGCCATTGCCCTGGCCCTGACCGGCACCACCTGGGCGGCGGTTGCGGCCCTGGTTCTTGCCCTGGTAGGGGCTGACGTAGTCAGCGCGGTTACCGAAGTTGTCGATATCGTCGTCCAAGAACTCTTCTGGGTCACGGTCGGCTGGCGCTTTCGGCACGCTGCTGTTGCTGGCCTGCTGCTGTTGCTGCTGGCGCGGCTTCTTGTCACGCGGCTTGCGCGGCTGCTGTTGCTTGTCGCCGCTCTTTTCCTTGTCAGCCGGCTTGTCCGCAGCCTGCTGCTTGGCCTTGCCTTTATCCTTGCCTTTGTCCTTGCGGCCGCCGTTGGCGTCTTTGCCGCCTTCGCCACGGGCCTGCTGGTTACGACCACCGCGTCCGTTGTTTTGCGGGCGCTCGCGCACTTCAGGCTTTTCGGCTTCTACCTGGCTGGCGTCAAAGCCCATCAGGTCGCCATCCGGGATGCGCTGCTTGGTCACCCGTTCGATGCTCTTGAGCAGCTTCTCTTCATCTGGCGCGACCATGGAAATTGCCTCGCCCGAACGACCGGCACGGCCGGTACGGCCAATGCGGTGAACGTAATCTTCCTCGACATTGGGCAGCTCGAAGTTGACCACATGAGGCAGTTGGTCGATGTCCAGACCGCGAGCGGCGATGTCGGTGGCGACCAGCACGCGCACGCTGTTGGCCTTGAAGTCGGCCAGCGCCTTGGTGCGGGCGTTCTGGCTCTTGTTGCCGTGGATCGCAGCGGCGGTCAGGCCGTGCTTTTCCAGGTACTCGGCCAGGCGGTTGGCGCCGTGCTTGGTACGGGTGAACACCAGCACCTGTTCCCAGGCACCCAGGGTAATCAGGTGTGCCAGCAGCGCGCGCTTGTGGCTGGCAGGCAGGCGGTAGACGCGTTGCTCGATACGCTCGACCGTGGTGTTCGGCGGGGTGACCTCGATACGCTCCGGGTTATGCAGAAGCTTGTCGGCGAGGTCGGTGATGTCCTTGGAGAAGGTGGCCGAGAACAGCAGGTTCTGGCGCTTGGCCGGCAGGCGGGCCAGTACTTTCTTGACGTCGTGGATGAAGCCCATGTCGAGCATGCGGTCGGCTTCGTCGAGCACCAGGATTTCCACGTGGGCCAGGTCGACCTTGCCTTGGCCGGCCAGGTCGAGCAGGCGGCCCGGGCAGGCAACCAGCACGTCAACGCCTTTGGCGATGGCCTGGATCTGCGGGTTCATGCCAACGCCGCCGAAGATGCAGGCGCTGACCAGTGGCAGGTCGCGGGCATACACCTTGAAGCTGTCGTGCACCTGGGCTGCCAGTTCGCGGGTCGGGGTCAGGACCAGCACGCGTGGCTGGCGCGGGCCGTGACGTTGCGACTTGTCGGGGTGGCCGGCCGGGAACAGGCGCTCGAGAATCGGCAGGGCGAAACCGCCGGTTTTACCAGTACCTGTCTGTGCGGCAACCATCAGGTCACGGCCTTGCAACACGGCGGGAATGGCCCGCTGTTGCACGGGGGTCGGCTGGGTATAGCCCGCAGCCTCGATAGCGCGGACAAGAGCCTCGGAGAGACCGAGGGAAGCAAAGGACATGGGCGATCCTGTTCTCGTGTGGGCTGGGCCCGTTGGGATGTTCTGCCTGGCGCGACGGGCATCGGCGGGATGCGATCGCGTCCGGTCCAGCTGGGCTTTCACTGCACATCCGGGAAACGGAGGGTGGACGCGAAGGGGCGTCGGTGCCGATCGGGATGCCTGTTGCGAGGCCGAGCGTCCGGGCGTGAGCCGGGCGGGAAGGCCCGAGTATAACAGAGCTAACGCGCTGTGCTGCTTTCCTGCTGCTCAACGGCGTTGAGAATGTTTCCGATGTCGCCGGTGTAGCGCTGGTTGATGGCGGCGAAGGCCGGTTCCTGTTTGAAGCGCTGCAGTGCTTCGGCAAAGGCCTGGGCCAATGCCTCACGCCCGGGTTTGCGTACCAGCCCCAGGTACTGGGCCTGGCGGTTGATCACCAGCGGCAGCGCCTCGACTTGCTGTTCCAGGCCCAGTTGCCGGAGCAGGTAATGACCAACCGTGCGATCGGTGATTGCCAGGTCGATACGGCCCAGCAGCAGCTTGCCGAAGTTGGCTTCCTGGGTGGGGGCGGCTTCCCGACGGAAATCTGTAGCCTCGTTGAACGCGGCGCCGTAGGCATAGCCGGGCGAGGTGCCGATGGTGAGGCCCGCGAGGTCGTCTGGGCCGGTCACAGGGTGGCGGCGTGCGCGCGCCTGGAACAACACGAATTCGACTTGCGACAAGGGCTCGGGGGCATAGACCAGGTAGGGGCGCCGGGCTTCGGTCTGGAAGATGTCCATAATCCCGTCAGCCAGGCCTTGCTCGATCATTGCCAGGCAGCGCTTCCATGGAAGGAACTGCCATTCCACCTGGACGCCGAGGCGTTTGAACACCTCGGTGGTGACTTCGTAGTCGATGCCGTGGGGTTGGCCATTCTGCTGGTAGATGTAGGGTGCCCAGTCATCGGACACCAGGCGCAGACGCTCGCCCAAGGCCGACGGGCTCAGGCAGGCGAGCAGCAGGGTGCAGAACAGGCGGGCGACGAGAGGCATGGCCGGAGATTACGCGCTCGGCCTGTTCTAGGCCAGAGGGGGCTGGCGTTCTCCTGTGCCGGCCCACTCAAATGTGGGAGGACCTCAGCAAATGTGTCTCGATTTCCTTGCGCCGCTCACCCAGCGACAGCCGCAGCCCTGGGTGGCGCAAGCACTGGCGCAGTTGCTCGGGCTGCAGCCGGCCGTAGCGGGCGTTGAGGTTTTCCAGGGCCTTGTCCCACCAGGCCGGCGCGCAAGCACGGTCGAACTCATTGGGGTAGGGGTAGCAGCCATAGAGCAACTCGCGGGCGAACTGGCGCTCGTGCCTGGGCAGGGTCATGCTCAACGCCTTGTAGCCCAGGCGGTGCAGCGCGGGTGGCCGGGGTAGCTGGTCGTTGACCAGCTTGACGTCAGCCAGCGCCGCCTGGCTCAGCGGGTCGTGGCCGTGCTTGCGCAGCCAGGCCTGGATCTTGGCACGGAATTGCGCCTTGCGGCTCCAGTAGTGGTGGATGACATCGGTGCACTCGGCCACCGCCATCCTACGGTATGCCGCCACCGCCAGGCAGAACTCTTCTAGCGTGTAGGCCTCGCGCGCCAGCGGGTAGAACTCGTCCATCATGGCGATGGAACTGTCGAGTGTGCTGGCGTCCTCGGCCGTAAGGCCGATCACGCCGGAGTTGATCAGTGGCATCTGGCAGTCGGCCAGGCCCCGGCCTTGCAAAATGGTCAGCAGGTTCTTGTACAGCAGGCACTTCTGGTTCGCGCCGTAGCGCGGGCCGATGGCATTGCACAGCAGCTTGCCCGGTGCCACGCGGGCGAACAGCTGCAGTGGCGAGGCCCGGAAAAAGGTGTCGGTGTCGATCAGCACCGCCAGCGGGTGTTGCTGCAGCACCTGGCGCAACAGCACGTGCTTGCTGCGAAAGTGATAACCGTGGGGGGCGTTCCATGCCTGGCGCGTGGCTTCGTCCAGCAGTTGGATGCTGACAGGCAGTTCGGCATAGGGCTGCGGGTTGTCGGTGTACACCTGGATGTCCATGGCTTCACGTGCCGTACCCAGGTGGGCAAGGGCGCTGACGATGCTGAAGCAGGCTTCCTGGTGATAGGTTGCCGGGCCAAAAGCCAGGTAGACAAGCTGTGGACGCGGTGGCTGGGGATGCTGCATGGCAGGCAAGACCTGTGTAACCCGAAAATGAATAAGGCTTTAGTCTATGACCAAAGCCTTAATCATTTCTTAAGCAGACTTTGCCAAAAGATTTCAGCGCGGCAGCTTGAGGTTGTTCCAGATCGCCAGGCTCGGTTCGGCCTGGTTCAAGGTGTAGAAGTGCAGGCCCGGTGCGCCGCCTTGCAGCAGCTGTTCGCACATGCGGGTGATCACTTCTTCGCCGAAGGCCTGGATGCTGGCGGTGTCGTCGGCATAGGCTTCCAGCTGCTTGCGGATCCAGCGCGGGATCTCGGCGCCACAGGCGTCGGAGAAGCGGGCCAGCTTGCTGTAGTTGGTGATTGGCATGATGCCAGGCACCACCGGGATGTCCACGCCCAGCTTCTGTGCACGCTCGACGAAGTAGAAGTAGCTGTCGGCGTTGAAGAAGTACTGGGTAATGGCGCTGTCGGCACCGGCCTTGACCTTGTGCACGAAGTTGGCCAGGTCGGCCTCGAAGTTGCGCGCCTGTGGGTGCATCTCAGGGTAGGCGGCCACTTCCAGGTGGAAGTGATCGGCGGTTTCCTGGCGGATGAACTCGACCAGGTCGCTGGCGTAGCGCAGTTCGCCACTGGCCATGCCCATGCCCGACGGCAGGTCGCCACGCAGGGCGACGATGCGTTTGATGCCGGCGGCCTTGTACTCGGCCAGCAGGGCGCGCAGGTCATCCTTGGAGTCGCCCACGCACGACAGGTGCGGCGCGGCAGGTACCTTCACTTCGCTTTCCAGCTGCAGCACGGTGTTCAGCGTGCGGTCGCGGGTGGAGCCGCCGGCACCGTAGGTGCAGGAGAAGAAGTCCGGGTTGTAGGTGGCCAGCTGGCGGGCAACGCCCATCAGCTTTTCGTGACCGGCGTCGGTCTTGGTTGGGAAGAACTCGAAACTGTAGCGGCGTTCTTGTGACATCACTCGTTCCTCAAGCAGCGAGCTTCTAGCGGCAAGCTGCAAGTAAAAGCCAGATCGGTGTTGGCCGATCTGGCTTGGGCATCATTCAAGATCCTTGAAGCGAGAGCTGCAAGCGGCAACGGCACGCGCTGCTTTTGCTTGCCGCTTGAAGCTTCAAGCTTGCCGCTTAGTAGCGGTAGGCGTGCGGCTTGAACGGGCCTTCGACGGTCACACCGATGTAGTCGGCTTGTTGCTTGGTCAGCTGGGTAACCACGCCGCCGAAGCCGCGGACCATTTCCAGGGCCACTTCTTCGTCGAGTTTCTTCGGCAGCACTTCAACGGTCAGGCGCTCGGCTTTCTTCTCGGCCGACAGGTCGGCGAACTTCTGCTCGAACAGGAAGATCTGGGCCAGAACCTGGTTGGCGAACGAACCGTCCATGATGCGGCTTGGGTGGCCGGTGGCGTTACCCAGGTTGACCAGGCGGCCTTCGGCCAGCAGGATCAGGTAGTCGTCGTTCTGTGGGTCGAAGCTGCCAGCGCCGGTACGGTGAATCTTGTGCACCTGCGGCTTGACCTCTTCCCAGGCCCAGTTCTTGCGCATGAAGGCAGTGTCGATCTCGTTGTCGAAGTGGCCGATGTTGCAGACCACCGCACGCTTCTTCAGGGCCTTGAGCATGTTGGCGTCGCAGACGTTGACGTTACCGGTGGTGGTCACGATCAGGTCGATCTTGCCCAGCAGGGCCTTGTCGATGCTGGCTTCGGTGCCATTGTTGATACCGTCGATGAACGGCGAGACCAGCTCGAAGCCGTCCATGCAGGCCTGCATGGCGCAGATCGGGTCAACTTCGGTGACCTTGACGATCATGCCTTCCTGACGCAGGGATTGGGCCGAGCCCTTGCCCACGTCACCGTAGCCGATCACCAGGGCTTGCTTGCCCGACAGCAGGTGGTCGGTGCCGCGCTTGATGGCGTCGCTCAGGCTGTGACGGCAGCCGTACTTGTTGTCGTTCTTGCTCTTGGTGACCGAGTCGTTGACGTTGATGGCCGGCACTTTCAGCTCGCCCTTGGCCAGCATGTCCAGCAGGCGGTGTACGCCGGTGGTGGTCTCTTCGGTCACACCGTGCACGCGGTCCAGTACCTGCGGGTACTTCTTGTGCAGCAGCTCGGTCAGGTCGCCGCCGTCGTCGAGGACCATGTTGGCGTCCCAAGGCTGGCCATCTTTCAGGATGGTCTGCTCCAGGCACCACTCGTACTCTTCTTCGGTTTCACCTTTCCAGGCGAATACCGGAATACCGGCGGCGGCGATGGATGCGGCGGCCTGGTCTTGAGTGGAGAAGATGTTGCAGGACGACCAGCGCACTTCGGCACCCAGGGCTACCAGGGTTTCGATCAGCACGGCGGTCTGGATGGTCATGTGGATGCAGCCCAGGATCTTCGCACCCTTGAGCGGCTGCTCGGCCAGGTACTTGCGACGCAGGCCCATCAGCGCAGGCATTTCCGATTCGGCAATGATGGTTTCGCGACGGCCCCAGGCGGCCAGGGAGATGTCGGCGACTTTGTAATCGGTAAAACCAGCAGGCATGTTTGCAGCGCTCATGAGAGCCTCCATTCGTAGTGTGCGAATGGGCGCCGTTGTGCGTTAAGCGCCCGCAAGCGCGAGCAACGCCCCATCCGAGCCTGACAGGCCTAGCCTGCTGCAGCGCCCCTCGGACAGGTGGCGGGCATGGCACCGCTGTGGGCAACCATGTGAAGCGGCGCAGATTATAGCCGCCCCCGCCCGCTTGCCCAAGGTTTTCTGTCGATTAATCGCGACGATAGTCGATGTTCAATGGAGCGATGGCGGCCGCTCTGCCATCATTGCTCTACGTTAGCCAAGCAGGTCAGGAGTACAGATGAACTTTCACACCCGCAAGTGGGTTAAACCCGAAGACCTCAACCCCAATGGCACCCTGTTCGGTGGCAGCCTGTTGCGCTGGATCGATGAAGAGGCGGCGATCTACGCCATCGTCCAGCTGGGCAACCAGCGCGTGGTGACCAAGTACATTTCGGAAATCAACTTCGTCAGCGCTTCGCGCCAGGGCGACATCATCGAGCTGGGCATCACCGCCACCGAGTTTGGTCGCACCTCGATCACCCTCAAGTGCGAAGTGCGCAACAAGATCAGCCGCAAGGCCATCCTCACGGTCGACAAGATGGTCTTCGTCAACCTGGGTGAAGACGGCCTGCCGGCGCCGCATGGGCGCACCGAGATCAAGTACATCCAGGACCAGTTCCCGGATTCTGCGGTGGAGTAAATAGACGCCGCAAGCCTTAAGCTGCAAGCTACAAGAAAAAGCAGACCGCACGCGGTTCGCTTGTAGCTTGTAGCTACTGAGGCTGGGCGCTGACCTTGCGCACCACCCGCCCGATGCTCAACCCCTGCACCAGAATCGACGACAGCACCACGATGTAGGTGATCGACAGCAGCAGGTCACGCTCCTCGCCCAGCGGCAATGACAGCGCCAGGGCCACCGACACCCCACCCCGCAAGCCACCCCAGGTCAGCACCCGCACCGTGCCTTTCGGCACCGGGCGCCAGCGCCGCAGCAGCACAATGGCCGGGGCCACGGTCAGCAACCGCGACAGCAGCACCGCCAGCGCCAGCACGCCGCCGGCCGCCAGGTGCATCCAGTTGAACGGCAGCAGCAACAACTCCAGGCCGATCAACGCGAACAACAAGGCGTTGAGCATGTCATCGATCAACTCCCAGAAACCGTCCATGTAGCGACGGGTCATGTCATTCATCGCCAGGTTGCGGCCCAGGTTACCGATGATCAGGCCGGCCACCACCATGGCGATCGGCGCCGAGACGTGCAGCTCGTAGCACATGGCCGAGCCACCAATGACCAGTGCCAGGGTCAGCATGACCTCGACCTGGTACTGCTCGACACTTTTGATCATGCGGTAGGTGGCGTAGCCGATCAGGCCGCCAAACACCACGCCGCCGATGGCCTCCCGGGCGAACAGGATGGCGGTGTCGGTCATGCTCGGTGTTTCACCCAGCTGGATGATGCCCAGCAGCACGGTGAACACCACTACCGCCGTGCCATCGTTGAACAGCGACTCGCCAACGATAGTGGTTTTCAGCGGTTTGGAGGCGTTGGCGGTGCGCAGCGCGCCCAGCACGGCAATCGGGTCGGTGGGCGAAATCAGCGCACCGAACAGCAGGCAGTAAATCAACGGCACCTGCCAGCCGAACAGGGCGAATACCCAGTGCGACAAGTAGCCGATAACCACGGTGGCGATCAGCACGCCCAATGTCGCCAGCAGGCCAATGGGCCAACGGTAACTGCGCAGGTCGCTGAGGTTGACGTGCAGTGCGCCGGCAAACAGCAGGAAGGCCAGCATCCAGTGCATCAGCAGGTCGTTGAAATCGATCTGGTTCATCAAGCCTTCGACGCGTTCTTCCAGGCCAGGGAAGCCGATCAGGCTCAGGCCCTGCAGCATCAGGGAGAACAGCAATGCCGTGACCATCACGCCGATGGCGGGGGGCAGGCCGATGAAGCGGTAATTGACGTAGGTAAGAAGGGTGGTGAGGCAGATAAACGCGGCAACTAATTCAAGCATCCCGAATCCTGTAACAGTGGCTTCCAAGTCGTTACCCGAATAGCTCGGGCAGTTCTTTGATGACCTGGCGCGGGGTTCGGGACACAGGGTTTGACCGGATTCCCTGAAATCGTTCCCATGCCGGGGGCGCAGCGGCCCCCGGAATGCCCTATATTCGACGCCTTACAACCCTGCAAGGATAAGAAGGCGTGTTGGCAACATCCCTGGTGCTGGTCGCCGCCCTGCTGCATGCGACCTGGAACACCCTGATCAAATTCAGCGGCGAGCGCCTGCTGGTAATCGCCAGCATGGACACGGTTGCACTCGCTTTCGCGGTGCTGGCCGTGGCGTTCGTCGATGTGCCGCCTGCTGAAATCTGGCCTTGGTTGATCGCTTCGGCACTCGCCGAGCAGTTGTACCGCTACTTGCTGATCCAGGCGTATCGCGTGGGCGACCTGGGGCTGGTCTATCCTCTGATGCGCGGGTTGTCACCATTGGTGGTGCTGGGGCTGACCCTGGCCTTCGCCGGGGAATCGCTGAGCCAGCAGCAAATCATCGGCATCCTGTTGATCCCGTGTGGCATGGCCTGCCTGTTGTGGCAGGGCGGTGGCGGCGACCGGCTGCCTTGGTCGATGCTGCCGGTGGTTGCCCTGATTGGCCTGTGCATCGGCTGCTATACCTGGTTCGATGGCCAGGCCGTGCGCTTATGGGGCAAGCCTTGGGACTACCTGGTGTGGTTGACCCTGCTCAGCGCCTGGCAATTTCCGCTGCTGGCCAGCGTGGCTCGGCGCGCACCGTTCATGCTGTTCTGGCGAACACAATGGCGCCTGGGGCTGGCGGTGGGCTTTTGTGTATTGTTCAGCTACGCCCTGGTGCTCTGGGCCATGCATCTGGGGTCGGTGGCCGAGGCAGCTGCGTTGCGGGAGTTAAGCGTGATCCTGGTGGTGCTGCTGGGCATGCGCTACCTCAAAGAACCTTTTGGTGGGCCAAGACTCCTAGCTTGCGGGCTGGTCCTGGCAGGCATGCTGGTGATGAAGCTCTAACCCATTTTCGAACAAGGAGTCCTGAGCATGACCGTTGCCCTCTGGTGCATTTTGATCGCGCTGCTGTTGAATCCGCTGTGTGCCTTGATCGCCAAGGTGAGCAGTGGCCGCTTTGGTCTCAAGGACAACCATGACCCGCGCGCCTTCCTCGATACCTTGTCGGGCTTGCCACGGCGTGCCCATGCTGCGCAGCAGAATGGCTACGAGGCGTTTCCGGCGTTTGCCGCAGCGGTCCTGGTGGCGGATATCGTCGGCAATGCCGAGCAGGTGACGCAGGATGTGCTGGGGGTGATGTATATCACCAGCCGCCTGCTTTACATCATCTGCTATCTGGCGGATTGGGCTGCCTTAAGGTCGCTGGTGTGGTTTGCCGGGTTGGCGCTGATTGTGGCGTTCTTTGTGGTTTCCATCTGAGACCGGGTTGCCTTCTTCGCGGGCTTGCCCGCTCCCACATGTACAACACAGCCCTTGAATACTTTGGTGTACCTGTGGGAGCGGGCGAGCCCGCGAAGAACCCAGCGCCGATCAAGGCACCTTAGGGACTTCTGGCAGTGGTTGCCCCTTAGGCCACAGCATCCAGATCTGCCCTTGCTGCTTCATGTTCCCGGCCAGCTCACCGGCTTGCGGCCCGGTACCCCAGAACAGGTCCGCACGCACTTCACCAGCAATCGCCCCGCCAGTGTCTTGCGCTCCCACCGGGCGCACCACTGGCGAGCCATCCGGGCGAGTCGTGGACAGCCACAACAAGCTGCCCAGCGGTATCACCTTGCGGTCGATGGCCACGCTGTAGCCGGCAGTCAGTGGCACGTTTAGCGACCCGCGCGGGCCTTCGTTGCTGTCCGGGCGGGTGCTGAAGAACACGTAGCTGGGGTTGCTGGCCAGCAGTTCCGGCACGCGCTGCGGGTTGGCCTGGGCCCAGGCATGAATGGCGCCCATGCTCACCTCTTCTTTTTTCAGCTGGCCCTGTTCCACCAGCCAGCGGCCGATTGGCCGGTAGGGGTGGCCGTTCTGGTCGGCGTAGCCCAGGCGCAGTTGCCGGCCGTCCTCCAGCTGGACGCGGCCAGAGCCCTGGATCTGCAGGAATTGCAGGTCCATCGGGTCGGTCAGCCAGGCCAGCACCGGCGCCTTGACGCCGTCACGGTTGATCACCTCGGCAGTGTCGTAAGGCTTGAGCACCCGGCCATCGAGGCGACCGCGCAGGCGTTTGCCCTTCAGCTCGGGGTACACGCTGGCCAGGTCGACCACGATCATGTCTTCAGGAATGCCATAAACCGCCACATGGTTGGTCGACGACTGCTTCAGGCTACCGGGGTAGACCGGCTCGTAGTAGCCGGTGATCAGGCCGTTGGGGTTGTTCTCGGCAGAGCGCAGGCCGTACACCTCCAGGTTCTGCTCCAGAAAGGTGCGCACTTGCGCGGCGCTTGCCGTGGCGCTTCCGGCTGCTTCGCAGGTGGCGGCCCAAACCGGGTCGCGCTTGAGCTTCTCGCAGCCACTGCGCCAGGCGTAGAAACCGGCCAGCAGGTCTTCATCGCTGACCGCCGGCAGGTCTTTCCAGGTGGCCGGGGCATAGGTGGCGATGGCGTGGGGCTCGGGCTTGGCGTTCTCGCCGCCATTGCAGCCGGCCAACAACGCCAGTACAGGGAGTGTCCAGGCCAGGTGGCGCAGGGCAGAGTTCATGAGTGCATTCCTGTCATGGGCGAACATGAATATTCGCCCCTGTATTTTATGTGGCTATTGGTCTTTGGCCTGTTGGCAGCGATACTGGCCACCCATTTGCGTAGGCCGAAGTGACCGTGATGTTGAAGCGATTGACCATTGTTCTGCTGGCAGCACTGGCCCTGGGGGGGTGTGACGGGGTTGACCCGAACTCGCCACTGGGCAAGCGCAAAGTGATTTTCAAGGACATGCTCAAGACCAGCGAGGACCTGGGTGGCATGCTGCGTGGCCGGTTGCCGTTCGACGGGATCAAGTTTGCTGACGGTGCGCTGAAGCTGGACAGCCTTGCACATCAGCCCTGGCAGCATTTTCCACAGGTACGCGATGGCGGCGACAGCGCCGCCCGCGCCGAAGTATGGGAGCGCCAGGCGCGTTTTCATGACCTGGCCCGGCAGCTGGAGGGCGTTACCGGCGAACTGGTCGGCGTCACCCGCAGCCAACCGCTGGATGCCGCGCAGTTGAAGGCGCCGATGGACAAGGTCGAAGCGGCGTGCAAGGCCTGTCATACCGAATTCCGCAATCACTGAACACTGCATCGCTTTTACATACCAGCGCATAACCGTCTGATCTGGCAGGAACCCTGTGGGAGCGGTGCTTGATCAAGCTATGTTCGTCTTATCAGCGATCCAGGTCGTCCACGGCTTCCTGCAATTCTTTACGCGACTCGGCCAGCTTGTCTTTACGCTTGTTGATCTTCTCGGCGTCGCCTTTTTTCTCGGCCTTCTTCAAGTCTTTTTCCCGCTGCGCCACTTCATGGCGGGCGTCGAGCACCTTCTGCTCACGTTCCTTGCGCAGACTGGCGTCGGTGCAGTTGTCCACCCCGCGCAGGGCTTCTTCCAGTCCGGCAACCTGGTCGCTGTTGCCATGGTCACGGGCAATTTTCAGCTGGTTTTCGATGGCACTGCGCTTGGCGGCGCAGCCGGTCAGGCCGGCATCCGGCTGGGCAGCCTGTGCGGTGCCTGCGGCCAGGCCAAGTGTCGCAAGCAGCAAAAGGGTCGAAATACGTTTCATGAAAAGCCTCCTGGACGGGGCGGGGCAGCAAAAGTTGGTGGAAATCCTGCCTTGGTTTTGCCCATTTAGAAACCCTTGTCGGTCTTTTCTGGTGCGATCTCAGGGTTTCCCTGCAAGTAAATTGGTAAAAAATCATTGCTCGATGGGTTCGCTGCCGTTCTGGAACCCGTTGATCCCTGCCAGGGCCAGCTCTGCGGCAAGGGCTTTGACCTCATCGGCAGCAATAAACGCCGCCAGTTGCTGCCCACGCTTTTCGCCAATCCCGGCCAAGGCTTGCCATTCACGGCTGCTGCGCTTTTCCAGCCCCGGCCAGTCGTCTGCCAGCTGCAGGCTCGACGGTAGGGGTGTACCCAGCCCGCGCAACCATTGGGCAAAAGGCCTTGAGCGGGCCGCATCGAAGCTGCTCGCCAACTGCGCAGATGTCGCATCACTGATGCCTGCCACCTGGCCCAGGCGCTCGGCATCCAGGTACAACCAGTCGGCCATCGATGTCACTAGCCCGGCGTCCACCAGCCGGCGCCAGGTGCCAGGCCCCGTGCGTGGCAGGGCCAGCCCGTGTTTGCCGCTGAGCCACGTCAGGCGGGCAATGAATTGCTCCTCGCAGCCCTCGCTGGCCTGCCAGCAACTGTGGGCGTGGTAACGGTCGGGCGCCGGTGCGCTGACCGCCTGGCGTTCGACTGCGCGATGCACCACCTGCTCCAGACGCGGAATGGTCAACCCGGCCAGGCTGATGGCCACTTGGTCACCGGGGCGGATGTCGAGGCTGTGCCAGCGCGCCAGCGAGCCCAGGCTCACCTGGGTAATGCGCCGGTCGTCCAGGGTAACCGGTAGCAATTGCAAAACTGGCGTGACCTTGCCGGTGCGACCGACCCGGAAGCGTACGTCACGCACTTCGGCCAAGGCCTGCGCGTAGGGGTATTTCCAGGCCGCAATCCAGTAAGGCGCCTTGGCCTGCCAGCGCGCTGCGGGCGGCCGACTGCCCTGGCGCAGCACCACACCATCGGTGGCGAAGGGCAGGGCAGAGCGGTACCAGTGGTCGCGCCAATGGGCTGCCTCGTCCGTGGTGCGAATGGCAATGCTGTAGCGCAGGCTTTCCGGAAAGCCCAGTTGCGCCAGTTGCTTGAGGCGCTCAGCCTGCTGGCTGGGGCCGTGCGGCCAGTCCCAGACGAACAGGCCGATGCCGGCGCCTTGTTCAGTTGTCAGCTGTTTGCGTGCGAGCAGCCCGGCCACGGTGCCCCGGGCGTTGGCGCTGCCTGCCCGGGCTTGCACATGCTGGTCCAGGCGCAGATACAGCTCACCCTGCAATTGCAGGTCGATTGCCTGAGGCAACTGCCGGGTGAGGGTGCCCAGCTGGGGAATGTGCCGGCTCCAGTCGTGCCCCTGCACGCCGTCTCCGCGACTGACCAACTGCACCAGCTGGCCTTGCCGATAGGTGAGCGAGACGGCAACACCGTCGATCTTGGGCTGCACCCATACACCGGTTTTGCCGACCAGCCAACGTGCGACGGCCTGGCGGTCGGCCAGCTTGTCGATGCCGGTGTGCGGTACCGCGTGGGGGATTGGGCCTCGCGCGCTGGCCAGGGGGGATGAAGCGGTAGCCAGGCCAAAGCATTGCTGCAAATGCTCCAGGCGTTGGCGGCTCTGGTCGTAAAGCGCGTCGGCCACCAGCGCAACGCCTTGTCGGTGGTAGTGATCGTCCCAGCGGGCAAGTGTGGCCCGCAGTTGCGCTACTTCGGCGTCGACGTGTTGTGCAGACCAGTCGGGGCACTGCTCGGCCCGGGCCAATGGGGCCTGCAGCAACAGCAGCAGGGTAAGCAACAGAGGGTAACGCATGGCCAGCATCCTTGCGTGGCGTGTAGGAGCCCCCAGCCTAGGCGGGTTCACTGGTGCTTGCCGCAGCGCGATTGTCAGCCGATATGTCACAAAAAAGCCCCTGCCGATCACTCGGCAGGGGCTTTCGCCAGCCTCTGTAGGAAACTTACAGGCCGGCAGCGTCACGCAGCGACTGGGCGCGGTCGGTGCGCTCCCAGGTGAAGGTGGTGAAGGTGTCGTCGCCGACAGTCTTCTGCTGCGGGGTGCGACCGAAATGGCCGTAGGCCGCGGTTTCCTGGTACATCGGGTGCAGCAGGTCGAGCATGGTGGTGATGGCGTACGGACGCAGGTCGAAGCACTCGCGCACCAGCTGGATGATCTTGTCGTCGGAAACCTTGCCGGTACCGAAGGTGTTGATCGAGATGGAGGTCGGCTGGGCCACGCCAATGGCGTACGACACCTGGATCTCGCAACGCTCGGCCAGGCCGGCGGCAACGATGTTCTTGGCCACGTAGCGGCCAGCGTAGGCAGCGGAGCGGTCGACCTTGGACGGGTCCTTGCCGGAGAACGCGCCACCACCGTGGCGGGCCATGCCGCCGTAGGAGTCGACGATGATCTTGCGGCCGGTCAGGCCGCAGTCACCCACCGGGCCACCGATGATGAAGTTGCCGGTCGGGTTGATGTGGTACTGGGTGCCCTTGTGCAGCAGCTCGGCAGGCAGGGTGTGCTTGACGATCAGTTCCATCACGGCTTCTTGCAGGTCTTTCTGCGAAACCTCAGGGTTGTGCTGGGTCGACAGCACCACGGCGTCGATACCGACCACCTTGCCGTCTTCATAGCGGCAGGTGACTTGCGACTTGGCGTCCGGGCGCAGCCATGGCAGCAGGCCGGATTTGCGCGCTTCGGCCTGGCGCTCGACCAGGCGGTGCGAGAAGCAGATCGGTGCCGGCATCAGCACTTCGGTTTCGTTGCTGGCGTAGCCGAACATCAGGCCTTGGTCACCGGCGCCCTGGTCTTCAGGCTTGGAGCGGTCCACGCCTTGGGCGATGTCCACCGACTGCTTGCCGATGATGTTCATCACGGCGCAGGTGGCGCCGTCGAAGCCAACATCGGAGCTGTTGTAGCCGATGTCGATGATGACTTTACGCACCAGGTCTTCCAGGTCGACCCAGGCCGAAGTGGTGACTTCGCCGGCGATGATGGCAACACCGGTCTTGACCAGGGTTTCGCAAGCTACGCGGGCGTATTTGTCCTGGGCGATGATGGCATCGAGGACTGCGTCCGAAATCTGGTCGGCGATCTTGTCCGGATGCCCTTCGGACACGGACTCGGAGGTGAAAAGGGAGTATTCGCTCATCTCGAAGGTTCCTGAAATTTACCGATGGTGTATGTCGCCAGCCGTCCGCTGGAAATGGCGGACCTGGATCTGGAAACCGTTACGCAAGCCTACGTACAGGCTGTCCCCGTGGGCCAGCCCGGCAGCGTTGGCCCAGCGGGCCAGGTCGTCCTGCTCGAAGCCAAGCCACAGGTCGCCGCAGGCTTCGCGCGCCCACCCCTGGTCATGGCTGCACAGTTCGGTGACCAGCAGGCTGCCGCCTGCCTTTACCCGTTTGGCCAGCTGGCGCAAGGCCAGGGCCGGGTCGCTGAAATGGTGCAGCACCATGTTCAGCACTACGCAGTCGGCGGCCACATCCGTTGCACCCAGTGCATCGGCCAACTGCAGGTTGACGTTGTGAAGCCCTTCGCGCTGGCACACCTGGCGCGCCAGCTCAAGCATGGTCGGGCTGTTGTCCAGGGCGGTGACCTGGGCAAAGCGCCGGGCCAGGTCTGGCAGGAAGCCGCCGTCGCCGGGGCCAACCTCCAAGGCGCTGGCGGCCGGGTCGAAATTGAGTTTGTCGAGCAGTGTCAGCAGGCTTTCGCGGTATTGCGGCAGGCCGGCGATCAGGTCTTGCTGGGCGCGGAATTTCTCTTCCACACGCAGGAAGAAGTCCTGGCTGGTGGCCGCGCGGCGCTGTTGCACCTGGGCGATCCGCGCTTGCACATCAGGCGGCAGGGCCATGTCATCCACTTCTTCAAGCAACGCCGCGTGCAGCCGGCCACCCAGGCGCAGCCCGTCGGGCAGGGCGCGGCGGTAGAAGATGGCGTTGCCTTCGCGACGGGTTGCCACCAGCTCGGCCTGGGCCAGCACCTTCAGGTGGTGGCTCATGCCCGACTGGCCGATGTCGAAGATCTGCGCCAGTTCCAGCACACCGAACGAGTCGTTGGCCAGGGCGCGCAATACGTTCAGGCGCAGCGCGTCGCCACTGGCCTTGCACAGGGCGGCCAATGCTTCGCGTTGCTCGGTGATCGATTGCGCACGGAGGTTCATGGGGCGGCAGTCTAGACAGGCATCAATGCCCTAGCAAGGCCAATATCAAAAAGTTTTGATATTGAGTGATGGGCGGGGCGGTTATCCCGGTTTTGCCCCGAATTGAAGGCCAATCACAGGAAAATCCCCCGACTGCGACCATACGTCATTGCCCCAAGCCCCCCCAGTGGGCGAAAATGGCCGCCTTTTTTCGTGACACCACCTATTCAAGCCCCCCAGGAGATCAGCGATGCCCAGCCGTCGTGAACGTGCCAACGCCATTCGTGCCCTCAGCATGGATGCCGTGCAAAAGGCCAACAGCGGCCACCCAGGTGCCCCTATGGGCATGGCGGATATCGCCGAAGTGCTTTGGCGCGACTATCTGAAGCACAACCCGAGCAACCCGAGCTTCGCCGACCGTGACCGCTTCGTGCTGTCCAACGGCCACGGCTCGATGCTGATCTACTCGCTGCTGCACCTGACCGGCTACGACGTCACCCTCGATGACATCAAAGGCTTCCGCCAGCTGCACAGCCGCACCCCGGGCCACCCGGAATACGGCTACACCCCAGGCGTCGAGACCACCACCGGCCCACTGGGCCAGGGTATCGCCAACGCCGTGGGCTTCGCCCTGGCCGAAAAAGTACTGGCTGCCCAGTTCAACCGTGAAGGCCACACCATCGTCGACCACAACACCTACGTGTTCCTGGGCGATGGCTGCATGATGGAAGGTATCTCCCACGAAGTCGCCTCGCTGGCCGGCACCCTGGGCCTGAACAAGCTGATCGCCTTCTACGACGACAACGGCATCTCCATCGACGGTGAAGTGCACGGCTGGTTCACCGACAACACCCCGGCGCGCTTCGAAGCGTACAACTGGCAGGTGATTCGCAACGTCGACGGCCACGATGCCGAAGAAATCAAGATGGCCATCGAGACGGCGCGCAAGAGCGACCGCCCGACCCTGATCTGCTGCAAGACCATCATCGGTTTCGGTTCGCCGAACAAGCAGGGCAAGGAAGATTGCCACGGTGCCCCGCTGGGCAACGACGAAATCGCCCTGGCCCGCAAGGAACTGAACTGGAACCACGGCCCGTTCGAAATCCCGGCCGACATCTATTCCGAGTGGGACGCCAAGGCCGCCGGTGCCAAGGCCGAAGCCGACTGGAACCAGCGTTTCGACGCCTACGCCAAGGCCTTCCCGGAACTGGCTGCCGAATTCAAGCGCCGTGACAGCGGCGAGCTGCCGGCCGACTTCAGCGAGAAGGCCCAGGCCTACATCAACGAAGTGGCCGCCAAGGGCGAAACCATTGCCAGCCGCAAGGCCAGCCAGAACGCCCTGAACGCCTTTGGCCCACTGCTGCCCGAGTTCCTGGGTGGTTCGGCTGACCTGGCAGGCTCCAACCTGACCCTGTGGAAGGGCTGCAAGGGCGTCGAAGCCAATGACGCCAGCGGCAACTACGTGTTCTACGGCGTGCGCGAGTTCGGCATGACCGCCATCATGAACGGCGTTGCCCTGCACGGTGGCCTGGTGCCTTACGGCGCGACCTTCCTGATGTTCATGGAATACGCCCGCAACGCCGTGCGCATGTCGGCACTGATGAAGCAGCGTGTGATCCACGTCTACACCCACGACTCCATCGGCCTGGGTGAAGACGGCCCGACTCACCAGCCAATCGAGCAACTGACCAGCCTGCGCAGCACGCCGAACCTGGACACTTGGCGCCCGGCCGACGCGGTGGAATCCGCCGTGTCCTGGAAACACGCCCTGGAGCGCAAGGACGGCCCTTCGGCGCTGATCTTCTCGCGCCAGAACCTGCAGCACCAGGCACGCGACGCTCAGCAGATCGCCGACATCAGCCGTGGTGGCTACGTGCTCAAGGACTGCGCTGGCGAGCCGGAGCTGATCCTGATCGCCACCGGTTCCGAAGTGGGCCTGGCCGTTCAGGCGTTCGACAAGCTGACCGAGCAAGGCCGCAAGGTGCGTGTGGTTTCCATGCCGTGCACCAGCGTGTTCGATGCCCAGGACGCTGCCTACAAGCAGTCGGTGCTGCCGCTGGAAGTGGGTGCGCGTATCGCCATCGAAGCGGCCCACGCCGACTTCTGGTACAAGTACGTCGGCCTGGAAGGCCGTATCATTGGCATGACCACCTACGGTGAGTCGGCGCCGGCTTCGGCACTCTTCGAAGAATTCGGCTTCACCCTGGAAAACATCCTGGGTACTGCCGAAGAGCTGTTGGAAGACTGATGTAAAGATCTGCGGGCGGTGTCGCCTGCATTCGCGGGCAAGCCCGCTCCCACAGGGTTACATGCGACCCCTGTGGGAGCGGGCTTGCCCGCGAATGCCACACAGCAATTCCCGCAGGCTGACGAAAATAATATTGTCTCGTGAGCCCCGAATGCCCCACCTGCGTCCCTACAAAGTTGCACTCAACGGTTATGGCCGTATCGGCCGCTGTGTCCTGCGCGCGCTGTTCGAGCGGGGGGCAAAGGCCGGTTTCGAGATCGTCGCGCTGAACGACCTGGCCGACCAGGCCAGCCTGGAATACCTGACACGCTTCGACTCCACCCACGGGCGTTTCCCCGGTGAGGTGAAGGTCGATGGCGATTGTCTGCATATCAATGGCGATTGCGTGAAAGTCATGCGCAGTGCTACCCCTGAAGGCATCGACTGGGCAGCGCTTGGCATCGACCTGGTGCTGGAATGCTCCGGCGCCTACAACACCCGCGCCGATGGCCAGCGTTTCCTCGACGCCGGTGCGCCCCGGGTACTGTTCTCGCAGCCCATGGCCAGCGAAGCCGACGTTGACGCCACGGTGGTCTACGGCATCAACCAGGCCTGCCTGACGGGTAGCGAACGCCTGGTGTCCAACGCCTCGTGCACCACCAACTGCGGTGTGCCGCTGCTGCGTGTGCTGGACCAGGCGTTCGGCATCGAATACGTGCAGATCACCACCATTCACTCGGCGATGAACGACCAGCCGGTGATCGACGCCTACCACCACGAAGACCTACGCCGCACGCGTTCGGCCTTCCAGTCGGTGATCCCGGTGTCCACTGGTCTGGCGCGTGGCATCGAGCGCCTGCTGCCGGAACTTGCCGGGCGAATCCAGGCCAAAGCGGTACGTGTGCCCACCGTCAACGTCTCGTGCCTGGACATCACCCTGCAGACCGCCCGCGACACCAGCGCGGCCGAGGTCAACCGGGTACTGCGCGAGGCGGCACTGGAAGGGCCGCTCAAAGGCTTGCTGGCCTACACCGAGCTGCCGCACGCCAGCTGTGATTTCAATCATGACCCGCATTCGGCGATCGTCGATGCCAGCCAGACCCGCGTTTCCGGCCCCCGCCTGGTGAACCTGCTGGCCTGGTTCGACAACGAGTGGGGTTTTGCCAACCGAATGCTCGACGTTGCCGAACACTTTCTGCACGTCGTTCACCCAACCCGCAACAAACAGCCCTGAAGGACTGCATTCATGACCGTGTTGAAGATGACCGACCTCGACCTGCAAGGTAAGCGCGTACTGATCCGCGAAGACCTCAACGTACCTGTGAAGGACGGTGTGGTAGCCAGCGATGCGCGTATCCTGGCAGCGCTGCCGACCATCAAGCTGGCCCTGGAGAAAGGCGCAGCGGTAATGGTCTGCTCGCACCTGGGCCGCCCGACCGAAGGCGAGTTCTCTGCCGAGAACAGCCTCAAGCCGGTTGCCGACTACCTGAGCAAGGCCCTGGGCCGCGACGTGCCGCTGGTTGGCGACTACCTGGACGGTGTCGCGGTACAGGCCGGTGACCTGGTGCTGTTCGAGAACGTGCGCTTCAACAAAGGCGAGAAAAAGAACGCTGACGAACTGGCGCAGAAGTACGCTGCCCTGTGCGACGTGTTCGTCATGGACGCATTCGGCACTGCTCACCGCGCCGAAGGTTCGACCCATGGTGTGGCCAAGTTCGCCAAGGTCGCTGCTGCCGGCCCGCTGCTGGCTGCCGAGCTGGACGCGCTGGGCAAAGCCCTGAAGGCGCCTGCCAAGCCGATGGCGGCCATCGTTGCCGGTTCTAAGGTGTCCACCAAACTGGACGTGCTGAACAGCCTGAGCGCCGTGTGCGACCAGCTGATCGTCGGTGGCGGCATCGCCAACACCTTCCTGGCTGCTGCTGGCCACCCGGTGGGCAAGTCGCTGTACGAGCCTGACCTGGTCGACACCGCCAAGGCCATCGCCGCCAAGGTCAGCGTGCCACTGCCGGTGGACGTGGTGGTTGCCAAGGAATTCGCTGAAACGGCCGAAGCTACCGTCAAGGCCATTGCCGACGTGGCAGCCGATGACATGATCCTGGACATCGGCCCGCAAACCGCGGCCAACTTCGCCGAGCTGCTGAAGTCGTCGAAGACCATCCTGTGGAACGGCCCGGTCGGCGTGTTCGAGTTCGACCAGTTCGGCAACGGCACCCAGGTACTGGCCAAGGCCATCGCCGACAGCGCTGCATTCTCCATCGCCGGTGGCGGTGACACCCTGGCAGCCATCGACAAATATGGCGTCAGCAAGGATATCTCCTACATTTCTACCGGTGGTGGTGCCTTCCTCGAGTTCGTCGAGGGCAAGGTCCTGCCCGCCGTGGCAATCCTGGAAGAGCGGGCCAAGGCCTGATGACGTCGGCGCTTGGCAAAGGGAGTGGCCTGATGGTCAAGCAATTGCCTGTGATGATGCTGGCCGGCCTGCTGAGCGCCTGCTCTGGCAGCCCGGCTTCCGATGCCGATCCGGCGCATTCGCCCAAGGGCGGCTGCTATCAGTCCGAATGGCAGGCCGAAACCGTGCCGGTCATCAGCAAGCGCGTGGGCCCGGAAGGCCTGGAAAAGTACGACGAAGACCACCAGCGCAAGGCGCTGGGTTGCCCTTGAGCCCGGCGTTTCGTCGGCTCAGGCAACCAAGCGACCGCTGTGTGGTCATCTAGAGGATATGTAATGAAAGCGCTTTTGGCCGCTACGGCCCTGGCGACACTGGCAGGATGCTCACTGCTGCAGCCGGCGCAACCCGCCCCGGCAGACAACTGGACCCGTTGGGTCTGCGACACCCAGGCCGAAGTGCTGTGGCGCTTCGCCGATGCACAACGCGACCAGGTCGACGTGCGCCTGGGTGGCGGCGACCAGGTCTACCGGCTCAAGTCCGAGCCGGGTGCCTCGGGTGCGCTGTACAGCGATGGCATGCTGGCCTTCCACACCAAGGGCGAAGAAGGCTTGGTGTACTGGGTGGCAACCAACGATCTGATTGGGCGGGGCTGCAAGGCACCGTGACTGGCCGGGCCGCGACGGTGGCCCACACTACTTGAACAGCAACCGCCCCTGCGGCAGGCTTGCACGAAACAAACGACGCTTGTCGGGAGAGAGATACACAATGGCACTCATTAGCATGCGCCAGATGCTGGACCACGCCGCCGAGTTCGGTTACGGCGTACCAGCTTTCAACGTCAACAACCTCGAGCAGATGCGCGCCATCATGGAAGCGGCCGACAAGACCGACTCCCCGGTGATCGTCCAGGCTTCGGCCGGTGCCCGCAAATACGCTGGCGCCCCGTTCCTGCGCCACCTGATTCTGGCGGCCATCGAAGAATTCCCGCACATCCCGGTGTGCATGCACCAGGACCACGGCACCAGCCCTGACGTCTGCCAGCGCTCGATCCAGCTGGGCTTCAGCTCGGTGATGATGGACGGCTCGCTGGGTGAAGACGGCAAGACCCCGACCGACTACGAGTACAACGTCCGCGTTACCCAGCAGACCGTTGCTATGGCACACGCCTGTGGCGTTTCGGTAGAAGGCGAGCTGGGCTGCCTGGGTTCGCTGGAAACCGGCATGGCCGGTGAAGAAGACGGCATCGGCGCCGAAGGCGTGCTGGACCACAGCCAGATGCTGACCGACCCGGAAGAGGCTGCCGACTTCGTCAAGAAGACCCAGGTCGACGCCCTGGCGATTGCCATCGGTACCAGCCACGGTGCCTACAAGTTCACCAAGCCACCTACCGGTGACGTGCTGGCCATCGACCGTATCAAGGAAATCCACAAGCGCATCCCCAACACCCACCTGGTGATGCACGGTTCTTCCTCGGTACCGCAAGAGTGGCTGGCGATCATCAATCAGTACGGCGGCGACATCAAGGAAACCTACGGTGTACCGGTTGAAGAGATCGTCGAAGGCATCAAGTACGGCGTACGCAAGGTCAACATCGACACCGACCTGCGTCTGGCCTCTACCGGTGCCATGCGCCGCCTGATGGCGACCAACCCGAGCGAGTTCGACCCACGCAAGTTCTTCGGTGAAACCGTCAAGGCCATGCGCGACGTGTGCATCGCCCGTTACGAAGCCTTCGGCACCGCCGGCAATGCCTCCAAGATCAAGCCGATCTCCCTGGAAGGCATGTACCAGCGCTACCTGAAAGGTGAGCTGGCCGCCAAGGTCAACTGATCGACCGGCAGCATGAAAACCCGCAGCGATGCGGGTTTTTTTATGGGCGACAGAACCTGCACATAATCCCGGCAGACTTACCGTTAGTCGGCTACGGTACAGTTGAGCCACTGATAGCGTTCTGATTGCATTGCGCGTTACGGCCTTGGGTCTAGAGTATTAATGGATCCAACCGTATTTTGAAGTCGGTCACATAACAGAGAAGCAGCATGGATGGCGCTCAAGCTCAAGCTCAACCGCAGCCACTGGATGGCAGCTCGGTTCTTCTGGTGGTAGACGACTACCCCGAGAACCTCATCAGCATGCGGGCCTTGCTGGCCCGGCAGGATTGGCAAGTGTTGACGGCAAGCTCAGGGATGGAAGCCTTGAGCGCGTTGCTCGAGCACGATGTCGACCTGGTCCTGCTGGATGTGCAAATGCCGGAAATGGACGGTTTCGAAGTCGCCCGGTTAATGCGTGGCAGCCAACGCACCCGGCTGACCCCGATTATTTTCCTCACCGCCAACGAACAGTCCGAAGCCGCCGTACTCAAAGGCTACGCCAGCGGCGCCGTCGACTACATGTTCAAGCCGTTCGACCCGCAAATCCTCAAGCCCAAGGTTCAGGCCTTGCTCGAACAGCAGCGCAACCGGCGCATGCTGCAACGTCTGAGCCGAGAGCTGGAAGCCGCGCGGGCATTCAACGCATCGATCCTGGAGAATGCTGCCGAGGGCATCCTGGTGGTAGATGCCCAAGGTGTCATCAGTTTTGCCAACCCGGCCATTTCGCGCTTGCTGGCGGCACCGGTGCAGCAATTGCAGGGCGCTCACCTGCTTGACCTGGTGCAACTGGCCAATGCCAGCCTGTGGGGTGAGTCCGACTTCTACCAGGCCTACCTGGGGCGGCGCATTTTCCGCGTACACGATGCCCAGTTGCGCACTTTGGGGGGCGAGCTGGTGCCGGTGGCGCTGTCCTGTGCACCGCTGCCGGCCGACCAGCAGGCCATGGTGGTGACGGTGCTGGACATGTCGGTGGTGCGCAACCTGCACCAGCAGCTGGAGTACCAGGCGGTTACCGACCCGCTCACCGGGTTGCTCAACCGGCGGGGTTTCTACCAGGCCGCCGAAGGTGCGCTGCTGCGTAACGAGCGCTCGGACAAGGCGCAGGCGCTGATGTACATGGACCTGGATGGCTTCAAGCGCATCAACGACTCGCTGGGCCACGAAACCGGTGATCGCGTGCTGCGCTGGGTAGGCGAGCAACTCAAGGACTGCCTGGGTAGCGAGGCGTTGCTGGCGCGGATGGGCGGTGATGAATTTACCGCGCTGTTTGATAGCCTGCCTTACCCCGAGCAGGCGGGCCGTTACGCCGAGAAACTGCTTGAGCGTATTTCGATCAGTCACCAGATCGAAGGGCTCGATGTGAGCCTTGGGGTGAGCATCGGCATCGCCACCTACCCGGACTGCGGCGCCAATGTGGAAGGCCTGTTGCGTGCAGCCGATGCGGCGATGTACGCCGCGAAGCAGGCCGGGCGCCAGCAGTACCGCTTCTATGACCAGGAACTCAACGGCCGGGCACGTTCGCGCCTGATGCTTGAAGACAGCGTGCGCGCCGCCATCGAGCAGCAGGACTTCACCTTGGTCTATCAGCCGCAGGTGTCGTTCATCGATGGCCGTCTGCGTGGTTTCGAAGCATTGTTGCGCTGGCAGCACCCTAGCGTTGGCGATGTGCCGCCGGGGCTGTTCATTCCGTTGCTGGAGGAAGCACGGCTGATCAACCGGCTGGCCAGCTGGATTTATCGGCAGGGGGCCGCTCAGCGCCAGGCCTGGTATGAACGCTTCCCCGCAGACCTGGTACTCGGCATCAGTTTGAGCCGTGCGCAGTTCGTCATGCCCAGCCTGGTTGAAGAGTTGCAGCGGGTCATCCAGCTTTACCAACTGGACCCGGCGCAGCTGGAGGTGGAAGTGGCGGAAACCTCGTTGATGTACAACATCGATGCGGCCGTGAAACAGATACACCGCCTCCGCGAGTTGGGGGTGCGGGTAGCGCTGGATGACTTTGGGGCGGGTGACTGTTCATTGCGCATGCTGCGCGACCTGCCAATCGACACCCTCAAGCTTGACCGCCACCTGGTGGCACGCCTGCCCGACTCGGCGGTGGATGCGGCCTTGGTCCGCAGTGTGATTGGCCTGTGTGCCGACTACCGCATCACGGTGATTGCCGAAGGGGTGGAGACCCCGGCTCAGGCGGCCTGGCTCAAGGCCAATGGTTGTGAATATGTGCAGGGCTTCCTGGTGGCTTACCCAATGATCGCAGCGGACGCCAGCGGCTTTCCGGCAATTTTCTCGTGGCCTGGGCCATGATTGGCTAGAATCGGCATTCGTTACGCCGAATGCAGCGCCATGACCGTATTACGTTACTTGCAAGCCTATCCCCCGCACCTGCAAGCGCAGGTGCGGCAGATGATCGACAGCGGCCGCCTGGGCGAGTACCTGCAGCGACGCTACCCCGACCGCCATGACGTGCAAAGCGACAAGGCGCTGTACGGCTATGCCCAGGACCTGCGCCAGCAGTACCTGCGCACCGCGCCGGGCCTGGACAAGGTATTGTTCGACAACCGCCTCGACCTGACCCATCGGGCCTTGGGCCTCAATACGGCGGTGTCGCGGGTGCAGGGCGGCAAGCTCAAGGCGAAAAAGGAAATCCGCATTGCCTCGTTGTTCAAGGAGGCCGCGCCACAGTTCTTGCGCATGATCGTGGTGCACGAACTGGCGCACCTGCGCGAGCGCGATCACAACAAGGCGTTCTACCAGCTCTGCCAGCACATGGAGCCGGACTACCACCAACTGGAATTCGACCTGCGCGTCTACCTGACTTATCGGGAGCTGCCGGGCAACGTTTAAGGACCACGCAGCATGGAAGTGAGCAAGACCAAGAGCAGCTTCTACCGCCGTTTGTACGTGGCCTGGCTGATCGACAGCCAGACCGCGACCAGCGTACCCGCGTTGATGGAGGCCACCGGGATGCCACGGCGCACGGCCCAGGACACCATCGCCGCCCTGGCCGACCTGGACATCGTCTGCGAGTTCGAACAGCAAGAGGGCGCACGCAACCACGCCGGGCATTACCGCATTCATGACTGGGGCGCCATCGACAAGCAGTGGATCATCCAGCATCTGCGGCAGATCCGGGAAGTGCTCGGGTATCCCTGAACGGCCAAAATAGAGGCAAATTGACACTATTGGCCGCTGCTCCCGGCAACAGGTTTGTGTAATCTCATCGCCAGTGTGTCCCCCCATTGCGAAAGGACGTGAGCATGCGGCCACTGCTTTGTGTTCTGGGTTTACTGGCAATGATGCTGGCAACACCCGTACCGGGTCACGCCAAGCTACGCCTGGTGGCCGACAACTGGCCACCGTTCACTGATGCCAGCATGCCGGGTGGTGGCTTGGCGACCAGTATCGTCACTACGGCGCTAACCCGAGCCGGTTATGCCAGTGCAGTCGAAGAGGCACCATGGGCCCGGGCGTTGCTGGGGATAAGCGAAGGGCGTTACGACGTGCTGATCAATGCCTGGCAGAGCGATTCGCGCGCCCGCATCGGGCAGTTCTCCAGCGCCTACCTGACTAACCGCATTCGCTTGCTACAACGCACGGGCGATGAGTTCCGCTATCAGCGTCAATCGGACTTGTACCCTTACAGCATTGCTGTGGTGCGTGATTACGCCTACTCACCTGAGTTCGACGGCGATACCCGGTTGAACAAGGTGGCGGTGCGCAACTTTTCGTCGGCGGTGCGCATGCTGGCGGCCGGGCGGGTGAACCTGGCGGTGGAGGACGAGTATGTGGCGCGTTACAACTTGCAGCGTGAACCGCAGGAGGTGCGCGATGGGGTGATGCTGGTGGAGCCGCCGCTGGGGGAGAACACCTTGCATATACTGGTTAGCCTGAAGCATCCGGAGCATGCGCGGATTGTCGAGCGGTTCGAACGGGCGGTTGTGGCGATGAAGGCGGATGGCAGTTATGCCCGGCTGCTGCGTGAACATGGCTTCTGAT